>JBGSHY010000001.1:0-82361 GCA_041751995.1 Rhizobiaceae bacterium
CTGGGCGAACCGAACGCGCTCGTCGGCTGGACGAGCGTGGACCTGACCAGTTCGCCCGCCGCTTTCGTCGGCGGCCTGCCTGTCGGCGCACGGGCGCAGGCCGTCTGGCCGAACCTCGACCGTGGCGGCTCCTATATGAAGGGGACCTGACCATGGCCGAGCATGGTGATCCGGCGACGGCGGAACTCGCCCGCCGCAGCAAGGCATACTGGGCACGGCTAAGGGGCTACCTTGCCGGGAGGCCCGTGGTCCAGCTCAAAGATTTTGCGATAGAGGCCGGGCTCGGTGACGACCACTACGGCGACAACGTCTACATGCAGGCCCACCACGCCGAGAAGCTACTCGACCTTGGCTACCTGCCTGTGGTCGTCCCCGCGATATCGGGGGCGGCAAACGTCCTGATATTCGTCCGGGAGCCGTGGCCGCTGGACGCGCATGCCGGCGAGGTCCACCCGCGCCTGCGGCCCTACCTCGAAGACGGGGACCCGCTCATGGCGCTCTTGGTCTACCGGGCACAGCGCGACAGCATGCCGAGGGAGCTTTACTGATGGAAGACCACACCGATCTGCCGCCGAACCGCGGCTCCGTCTGCAACTGAGAGGAGATCGGCCATGGCCGGACTTGATGACATGGCAAAGAGGCTCGACCGTATCGCCGTGCGGGTCGAGGGAAACGTTGAGCGGGCAATGAAGGACTGCGCCCAGGTCGTGCTCCGCTCCGTTGTTGAGGCCACGCCGGTGGACACCGGCAAGGCCCGCTCGAACTGGACACCGGAGTTGGACCGCGCCTTTGAAGGGCTGTTTCCAGCCCGGGTGCCCGGCATAAAGGGCTCGACCGGTGACGCGAACTCTGTCGCTACAATCGAGGCCGGAGCCCCGGTTATCGAGACATTCGACATCCACACGAACCGGGAAATCCACATCACCAATAACGTCGGACACATCCAGTCGCTCAACGACGGCCACTCGCAGCAGGCGCCTGCCGACTTCGTGCGGATCGCCGTTCTCGAAGGCCTCGCCACGGTGCGCGGCGTTAAGATCTTGGACGGCTGAGCCTACGCGGCATCTCTTTTCGCGAGGCGGGCCGTCGTCGGGTCGTATTCGAACTCGACGATCGATCCGTCCCGTATCTTATCAACCACCTGATCGATCACCGTCAGCGGCACGAGGAACCATTCTCGCGGCCTCACGGGATTGCCAAAGCGGTCCTCAATCGTCAAATCGAGTTGTGCCGCCGCGAAAACACGGTGGAGAATGTTCTCCAACCGTGTGCGATTGATGTTGAAAAGCTTGTAGCTGGCGACGATCTCGACATCGGCCAGCAGGTAGGTGGCATCGAGGGCGGCATTGGCGATGCGGGTTTCGATCTTGCCGCCGGTGACGCCGATCTTGTGGATGAGCTCGCGGTGGGCGGCGATGTCAGGATGGTCAGATTTGCTGCGCAAGACGTAGATCGTGCCGCTTTCCAGGTCGTCATCGGCTGCGTCGCCGCCGAAAAGCGGCCCGGCATTCGGGTCGGTGATACGGCGACCGGCATCGTCCTTATAAAGCGCACGCTGAAGCGATCGAAGCAGCAGGTCGCTTTCGGTTCCGTTCGAATAGATGACCCTGAGCCGCGCATCCGTCTCGCCATTGGGTGCTTTGATAGGCTCACCGACCTCAGCGACATAGGCAATCTGGCCACCAAGAATGAATAACTGACCGGACTGGATGTCTGCCTTCAGAAAACCGGCATCTTTGACGAACCGCCTGGTTGTGCGCATCCCCTGATCAAGATCGTTTTGCACCTTTTGGAACAGCGGCTTGAACGTATCGAAGTCGTGGCAGACGGTGCGGTTGGCGACCTCTTCGGCTGCGCGGATTTCCTCGCGCGGCTTCACATGTGTGAGCTTGGTAATATCGGTCTGCTCGATCTTGTCCACGCCGAGTTCAGCCAGCAAGGCGTAATCGTCAGCCTCCTCGGCAAAACCGGCATAGGCCGGAACAGCCGACTCCAACAGGCCGAAGCGATCAAACTCCGCCAAGATTGCCCGGCAATCCGGCAATTCGCGAAGCCGGTCGAGACGGACGGCGTAGAGCCTTTCAAAGATATCCCGGCCTTCGCCATGTTGCGGTGGGTGCCCGTGCTCCTCGACAAACTTCAGGATGTCCTCGAAGCCGGCAATGATGCGTTCTTCCTTCGGGGTGCGCGCCGCCGCCTTCTTGGTCTCGACGGAAACACCAAGGGCTTCGAGAAGATCTTTGTCGCTCAGTTCATCCATTGGCGGCCGCCGTTGCATGTCTTTGCAGGAAGGCCACGCCTTCCGCCATTCGCTTTTCCCAGGCATCGGGAGACGTGATGTCAGGCAGCCTACCGCGCTCCTGCTTGAATTTCAGCGCGCGTTTCGCCAAATCACGCGCTTCGTCGAGTGTCAGGTTGATGCGCTTGGCGGCGATGACAGCAGCCACTTGTTTGAAAACAGCCGGGTCCATCGACTTCGCCAGAATGGAATAAGCGGCTCCAAACGGGTTGATCTTGTCGATGAGGTCGATGTCGAGATCGCGCACGCTCATCACGTATTTGCGGACGCTATCGACGAAGGCCGAGCCGCCCTTCGTCTCGCCTTTCTCTTCCATCTCTGTCGCGATGGCCTTGGCCTGTTGTGTCAGGTTGAGCGCGGCGATCGCGTGTTGGCGAACCGCCTCCTGATCGGTCTCGCTGAGTTCGGGATACCGATCCTTGACGATCTTGCCCATACGAACCTGAGTCAGTTCCTCGGGCACGGTCTCCTCGTCGAACAGGCCACGCTCCAGGGCGGACTTGTCCTGCACGAAGGCCGTGATCACCTCGTTCAGGTCTTCCTGGCAGATGCGCTTGGCCTCGTTGCTCTGTGGTGTGACAAGTCCATTGATTTCCAGGTGGAATTGGCCAGTCGCTTCATTGAAGCCGACATTGGTGCCGGTAGGATTATATCCGTCGTCGCCGTAGTTGAATCCCTCGCGTTCGCCACTGTTCTTTGGCGAAAAATCAAAGCGCGGGGCAAGCACTTGCTCCATCAGCAGGCTCGCGGCGATGGCCTTCAGCGTGTCGTTGACAGCATCGACGACCATCTCCTCGCTCGCATCCGGCTCGGCGATGAGATTGGTGAAGGAGGCAGCGGCCTTGCCTGGGGCGTCGCGCGTCGCGCGGCCGATGATCTGGATGATTTCGGTAAGGCTGGACCGATAACCGACCGTAAGGGCGTGTTCGCACCAAATCCAGTCGAAGCCTTCCTTGGCCATGCCGAGCGCGATGATGATATCAACGTGATCCCGGTCATTCTTGTGCTTGGGGTCCTTGAGCGCGCCGACGACCTTGTCGCGCTTGCCGGGATCGTCATCGACTAGGTCGGCGACCTTGATCAGCCTGCCGTCCGGCAGCCGAACGCGATGGAAACCGGTGATGGGGTCCTCACCCTCCCAGGTCCCCAGCGAATCCATGATCTCGTTCACCTCCTTCACCTTGTCCTTAGTGCTTTCACGGGAGTTGACGTTCGGGATATGGACGATGGTCTTCCTGGTCGGATCGAGCACATTCTTGTTCATGATCGCGTCGAGGTAGCGACCCGAATAGAAAAAATAGCCGATATCGAGCGCTTTGAGATGCTCGTAACCGTTGAGCTGTTCGAAATAGGTGTAGGTCACGGTTACAAATTTAGCTTCGTCGGATGGCGAAAGCACTGCCTCCGCGTCGCCACGGAAGTACGATCCGGTCATGGCAACAAGATGCACCTTGTCCCGTGCCAGAAACTGGCCAAGCTGCGCGCCGAGCCGGTTGTCGGGGTTGGCTGACACATGATGGAATTCGTCCACCGCGATCAGGCAATCGTCGAAGACTTCGATGCCGAGTTCATCGGCCGCGAATCGAAACGTCGCATGGGTACAGACAAGCACATTGTCGTCGCTCGCGAGAAACTGGCCAACAGCCTTGACCTTGGATTTTGCCACGCTCGGCTGATCGATGCCGGGCGCGTTGCAGAGGTTCCATTGCGGCTTGACGGTCCAGTCCCAATGAAAGCCGTATTTGGACAGAGGCTCGTCGGCGAAGCTGCCGCCGATTGAGCGTTCCGGCACGACGATGATCGCCTTCTTGACCCCTTGGCTGTTCAGCTTGTCGAGCGCGATGAACATCAGCGCCCTGGACTTACCAGACGCTGGCGGCGACTTGATAAGAAGATATTGCTCGCCACGATGCGCATAGGCGCGTTCCTGCATGGTGCGCATGCCGAACTCGTTGGCCTTGGTCGAGGCGCCGGTTCCCGCTGTGCGGAGCGAGACTGAAGGAATGGGGCTCTTGGTGGTCATGGTCAGGTTGCCCCTTTCTTGGCCGGCTTCTTCGGGGCCTTGTCGGTAGTCATCTTGGTGTAGAGATCGAACAGCTTTTCAAGCCGCTCGGTGTCGTTGCGGAATCGCCGGCCAATATAGATGCGTTCCAGCGCCTCGTCGTTACGTTGGTGCGCGGCAATCAAGTCCTCCGGCATTTCCTCTGGATCGTAGAGCTCGGCGATCGTTGCCGGAAAATGTGCCTCGCGAGCGAGAAGGATGTCTTTCGCGCAGCGCGAGAGGTCGATCTTATCGTTACTTATCAGTTTTGGAACAGGAAAAGTGTTCCAGCCGAGCGTGTTTGAATACCGAAAATCAGTTTTAATTTTTCCACACACAGTAGCTATCCATATTAGGTGCATCCGTGATGCAAAAATTGCCACGTCTACCCAATCAAAACCAGAGAGGCTAATCGCGCTGTCGGCGATCACTACATCCGGCCCAACAATTTCAAATGGTAGATACGGGCGATCCTCAGAGCTATGTCTCGGTATGAGCATAGACCGTGTCTCACGATGCCTAATTTCACCGAATGCGTAGGGAACTGATGCGAGAGCTTTTGTAGTGGGACGATCGCTCTTTTCCCGGTGTTGTCGCACTAGCTGTATACGGCTTGCGATTGTCGCATTTTTGCGAGCCTCGGCTACCTGACCATCTTTGATCCAAAGGCAGTAACGGAACTCGCCGCTTATGGAGTCGTTGGAGCCAATAAATTTTCTCAAATATTGTTGAGCATTCAGATCTGACTTTTGCAGTTGTGCGGCCTCGAAAGTTGACAGCAACAAACCGCCTCCATCGTTGGGCATTGACCCAAATTCCATACGGCCAATGGGAGACAATAGCTCGCGGCGCGGTTCAACAACCGCGTCACTATTTGGAACCAAGTAAGGTCCAATGTAGTCTGCTCGTTGTACCAAGTCACCCACGAAAAGGTGCTTTGGCCCAGTTGACCGCTTGCCGACCGCAACTATCGACACGGTGACTGCGGCTTTCTTAGCCGCCAAATTCCGCCACAGGAATGACGGGACTCCGAAGATAATTTCTAGTTCAGTTCCAAGTATTGAAGGCCATATCAGCGAAACCTGCCGACCTTGATTGATGCTATTGGTGGTAACAAACGCAAATTTCGCTTGAGTCCTTAAGACGTAATCGCGTCCGCAGATAAACCATCCAGCTACATAGTCAGCGGACTTTGTGGAATTGATGCGTCCTTTGTAGGCGATCTCTAGGTCGTCTTTTTGATCTGGCGTTTGATCTTGACTACCTTTGTATGGGGGATTTCCGCAGATATATGTTTCCGCCTCGCTATCAGCACTAAGACCGTTGTCCTCGAGTAACAGCCGCCCATTGGGGCCACCGAGGTCATGCTCCACCGCCGCTTTTTTGACAGGTGGACAAACCTTCAGCCAATCCAGCCGCAACGCGTTGCCGATATGAATCTGCCCTGTTTTGTGCAGCGGCAGCACATTCAGCCGCGCTTCCTTTTGACTAATCAGTCGCACGTCGCACTGGAACTCGGCGATTAGAAGCGCTAGACGGGCGATCTCGGCAGCGAAGCCCTTGATCTCTATGCCGTAGAAATTGGCCAGCGGGATCACACTCTTCGGTGCGTCGCCGCTGCGCCTGACGATCTCATGCTCGATCTGGCGCATCTCGCGATAGGCAATCACCAAGAAGTTGCCCGAGCCGCAGGCTGGGTCGAACACACGGATCGCTGAGAGACGCTTGCGCAGATTCCGTAGTTTGCGCAGGTTATCGCCCGCCGCCTCCAACTGCTCGCGCAGATCGTTGAGGAAAAGAGGATTGAGCACCTTCAGGATGTTCGGCACGCTGGTGTAGTGCATGCCGAGCTCGCCGCGCTCCTCGTCGTCGGCGACGGCCTGGATCATCGAACCGAAAATGTCGGGATTGATCTCCTGCCAGTTCAGTTCTGCCGCCCGCAGCAGATAAGAGCGTGCGATGCGGGAAAAGTGCGGGCAGTCGGTGCTTCCGGTGAACAGGCCGCCGTTTACATAGGGGAAAGCATCGGCCCAAGGCCGGAAATTCGCAGCCTTGCGGTCCTCGATCTTTGTGTCCATCGCGCGAAACAGCTCGTGCAGCACCTCATGGGTATTGCCTGACTGGCTGTCGCTCATCTGCTCGATGGTCTTCGTGAACAAGTGGTTCAGGAAGATGCCCGTATCCTCCGCGAAGAAGCAGAAGATCAGCCGGGCCATGAACTGGTTCATCTCATGTCGGCGGGCCTTAGTGGCCCATTCTGGGTTGTCCTTCAGCAGCTCGACATAGAGCTTGTTGAGGCGGCCCGTTGCCTTGATGTCGATCGGATTATTCTTGATAGCCCGCACGGTCGAAATGCCCGCGAGCGGCAGGAAGAAGCCGAAATGCTCGGCGAAGTCCGGGTAGTTACAAACGATCGGCGGCTCGTCGGAAACGAGGTCCTCCGCTTCCAGCGTCACGCCGTCTGTGGCTAGAAGAATTTTGACCTTGTTGGCGGCCGTCTTCGGACTGGCCCGCAGAGCGGCCATCGTCTCTCGAACCAGCCCCTCGGCACAAACCGCAAGATGGATGTTGCGGGCCTGGAGCACACCGCCTGCCACATCCGACTTGTTAAGGGATTGCGTCCTGAGGCGGTTGACCGTGGTGGCCTTGTTGTCGAAGGCTGTGAGGAAAGCGAACGGAAATTCTGCTGGATCGAAGGGAGCAGCTGCGAGCTCCGATGCGGCTTCTTCGATCTCGACGGCGTTCATGCTTCCTTCCTTCTTCTATCGTTGTTATCCTCCAATTGCGCGTGTGCGCCTCTTGGGCCCGTCAAATCGAGTGGTCGGGGCTACCGGAATCGAACCGGTATGGGCTAAGCCCGAGGCATTTTAAGTGCCTTGCGTCTACCAATTTCGCCAAGCCCCGGCGATGAACTTTTACCCTCATAACCCATGCCCGCGACTCATGTCAGCCACGCGCATCGGGCCTATATCAGGCCTTTTATAACGCTTTCGGACCTAAGCGCATGATCCGGTTGCGCTTTTCTGCGGACACGTCGGGATTTTAAGTCCCTTGCGTCTACCAATTCCGCCACGTCCGCTTGCCGGTTCTGCCTAATGTAGGAAACAGCCTGTTGCAAGCCTTGCCGCTTGGCGTGCTTGCCCCTATGTCGGACAGGAACACGGGAAATCATCCATGAGCACCACGATTACAGCCGGAATCCTTGCCATCGGCGATGAGTTGCTGTCCGGCCGCACCAGAGACAAGAACATTGGCCATTTGGCGACAATGCTGACGGCGGTCGGCATTGATTTGAAGGAGGTCCGCATTGTCGCCGACGAGGAAGACGACATTGTCGCGGCGCTCAACGCCTTGCGCAGCCGCTACACCTATGTGTTCACCTCCGGCGGTATCGGCCCGACGCATGACGACATTACCGCTGATGCTGTATCCAAGGCGTTTGGCGTGCCGTGTGAGCATGATGCCAAGGCGATGAAACTGCTGGGTGATTCCTATGCTGCACGCGGCGTGGAGTTCAACGAAGCCCGCCAGCGCATGGCGCGGATGCCGAAAGGCGCGACGCTTATCGAAAACAAGGTCTCTATTGCCCCCGGTTTTGTCATCGGCAATGTTCACGTGATGGCCGGTGTTCCATCTGTTTTCGAAGCCATGGTTGATGCCGTCATGCCGACGCTGAAGACCGGAATTGTGCTGAAATCCGTTTCCATTGAATGCCCGTTCGGCGAAGGCGTCATCGGCACACCGCTGCGCGAAATCCAGAAAGCGCATCCGGAGACGGTGATCGGCTCCTACCCCAAGATGGTGGATGGCGGTTACGCCGTCGAACTGATTGTCCGGGCACGCGATGTCAAAGCGCTGGAAGCGGCGGCAGATGAAGTGCGGGCGCTTCTGGCACGATTGGAAAACGCGGCGAACAAGGTGCAGGCGCCTGCGGGCTAGAGCCTCGCTTGCCAATGGTGCCAGTTTGGCGCTAAGGCGAAACGCATTCCAACGCCCGGCCCGGAGTGCTGCCATGTCCCTTCCCGAAAAAGCCTTTCCCGTATCCTGGGACCAGTTTCACCGCGACGCACGCGCACTTGCGTGGCGCTTGGCGGCGCAGGACAAGAAGTGGAAGGCGATGGTGGTGATCACCCGCGGCGGGCTGGTTCCCGCAGCGATCATCTGCCGCGAGCTTGGCATCCGCATGATCGAAACGGTCTGCATCGCCTCCTACCATGAATACTCCGAACAGGGCGAACTGAAAGTCCTGAAAGACATCACCCCGGAATTGCTCGAAGGCGACGGCGAAGGCGTGCTGATCATCGATGACCTGACCGACACCGGCAAGACAGCCGCCATTGTCCGGGCCATGATGCCGAAAGCGCATTTCGCCACGGTTTACGCCAAGCCAAAAGGCCGGCCGCTGGTCGACACATTTGTCACCGAAGTCAGCCAGGACACATGGATCTATTTTCCGTGGGATCTCGGTTTCACCTATCAGGCGCCGATTGCCGACGGTCACAAGGGCTGACGGCGAATATTTGGCTGAAGGTCACAAATCTGCAATCAAATCAGTGCAGGCTTCAAGGTAAACGGGTAATAAACTAGTTTGCCGGATAATGAATATGTGCGGATAATCCGTAACTGATTCAAGCGACAAAGCCATGCTGATGGAGCCACTGCCAAACGCGGAAAGCGACGCCGGAAACCAGCCGCGCAAGCAGGTTGGCGCTTTGGCGTGGCGGTTCGACGACGGCGTCCTCAAGGTCCTTCTGGTGACCAGCCGTGACACCGGCAGGTTTGTCATCCCCAAAGGCTGGCCGATGAAGCGGCTGAGCGACGCGAAGGCGGCCGCACGGGAAGCTTTCGAAGAGGCAGGTGTCACCGGAAACATGTCGGCCGAGCCGATCGGCGCTTTCGAGTACAGCAAAATATTTGGCCCGGGTTTCGCGCTGCCCTGCCGCGTCATGGTTTATTCGATGCAGGTCGTCAGAATTCTTCCCAAATGGCCTGAGAAAGGCGAACGCAAACGGCACTGGATGACGCTGGATGACGCCGCCGGAAGCGTGCACGAGCCGGAACTGCGCGATTTGATCGAGAACTTCGTTCCGGTCTTGTAAATTGGTCTTGCATGGCCGATGTGAAGCGCAGGCCGGAAGACGGCCATTTCACAAGGGTTCATCATGACAATTTCGCTTTACTCGGCAACCGTTCCCGCGCTTCTCCAGATGCTCACATCTTTGTCGATCACGCTCGCGAAGACCGAAGAATTCGCCAAATCCAAGGGTAATGACGCGGAAAGCATCCTTGGCGACCGCCTGATTGAAGACATGCTGCCGATGGCGAGACAGGTCCAGATCGCCTGCGATCATGCTAAGGGCACCATGGCGCGTATTTCAGGCAAGGAAAACCCGAAATTCGAAGACACCGAGAAAACGGTCGCCGAGCTTCAGGCGCGCATTGCCAAGACTGTCGAATTCGTCAAGTCGTTCAAACCGTCAGACCTTGATGGCCAGGAAGAGCGTCCGGTCAATATCAAACTGCCAAACACGGAAATGACCATGTCGGCGCAGACTTATCTGGCCAATTATGCGCTGCCGAACTTCTATTTCCACACATCCATGGCCTATGCGATTGCCCGCAAGAACGGCGTGCCGCTCGGCAAGGCCAACTTCATGGGCCGCGAATAGACCAGTTATTGTTGGGGGCGAATGACGCCCTCACCACCATTTGGACGGTGAGAATTTTCCGGCAGCTTTCTCGATGACTGCTGCTGTTTTGAACAGCGTCTCCTCGTCGAACGGCCGCCCGATCAGCTGCAGCCCGAGCGGCAAGCCGGTGGACGACAGACCGGCAGGCACTGACAGACCTGGAAGACCGGCCATGTTCACCGTGACCGTGAAAATATCGTTCAGATACATGTGCACGGGATCAGAGTTGAGGTCTTCATCGCCAATCTTGAACGCTGCAGAAGGCGTCGCCGGTGTCAGGATAGCATCGACGCCAGCGGCATAGGCGATGTCAAAGTCACGCTTGATCAGCGAGCGCACTTTCTGCGCCTTCAGATAATAGGCGTCGTAATAGCCAGCCGACAGCACATAGGTGCCAATCATGATGCGCCGCTTAACCTCACGGCCGAAGCCTTCGGCGCGGGTCTTTTCATACATGTCGATGATGTCCTTGCCCGGCACCCGCAAGCCGTAGCGCACGCCATCATAACGGGCGAGGTTCGAAGAAGCTTCCGCCGGCGCGACGATGTAGTAGGCAGGCAAGGCATACTTGGTATGCGGCAGCGAAATGTCGACTATTGTCGCTCCAGCTTCATGAAGCCATTTCCGTCCATCGGCCCACAATTGCATTATTTCGAGTGGCATCCCTTCGACTTCGTACTCTCGCGGAATGCCGATCTTGACGCCTTTCAGTGACTTGCCGATGGAGGCCTCATAGTCCGGCACCGGAAGATCCACCGATGTTGAATCCTTCGGGTCGAACGAGGCCATCGACTTCAGCATGATCGCCGCGTCGCGCACGTCGCGGGCGATGGGCCCGGCCTGATCCAGCGAGGAAGCAAAGGCGACAATGCCCCAGCGCGAGCAGCGGCCATAGGTCGGCTTGATGCCAACTGTGCCGGTGAAAGCAGCGGGCTGGCGGATAGAGCCCCCCGTGTCCGTTGCCGTCGCGGCGGCGCAAAGCCAGCCTGCCACGGCAGACGCAGAACCGCCGGACGAACCGCCCGGCACGTAGTGAGCGTTCGAACCGGTCTCTCGCCACGGGTTTTTCACCGGGCCGTAGTAGGACGACTCATTGGACGAACCCATCGCAAACTCGTCCATGTTGAGTTTGCCAAGTTGCACCGCGCCATCATTCCAGAGATTGGTGGTAACGGTCGATTCGTAGCGCGGCTTGAAACCATCGAGAATGTGCGAGCAGGCCTGCGTATGGTCGCCTTCGGTGGCGTAAAGGTCCTTGATGCCAAGCGGAATGCCTTCGAGCGCACCGCCCTTGCCAGCCGCCAGCCGCTGATCCGACGCCTTGGCCATCTTGCGCGCCTTGTCGGCGGTGACGGACACATAGGCATTCAACTCGGCATTGGCTGCATCAATCGCCGACAAGTAGGCTTCTGTGAGCTCAACCGCCGTAGTTTTGCGGGTGGCAAGCGCGTCACGGGCTTCGGCAATGGTGAGGCGGGTCAGGTCGGACATGGCAAAAGGCTTTCGCTTGAATTCAGACAGGCGCGGCGGCAAGTGGCGGTTACTCGACCACCTTCGGGACGGCGAAGAAATTCTCTTCGCTGGCTGGCGCATTGGCGATGATGTCTTCGGCCTTGGCGCCGTCAGTCACAACGTCTTCACGGCGGCGCAGGGCCATCGGGATAATCGAGGTCAAAGGCTCGACACCGTCGACGTTGACTTCATCCAATTGCGCAACAAAGCCAAGGATGCCGTTGAGCTCTCCCGTCATCCGTTCGGCGTCTTCTTCCGAGACGGCAATGCGGGCGAGCCGCGCAACACGTTTGACGGTGGCAAGATCAACAGACATGGATTGGCCTTCGGGCAAGAAATGCAGATTTGGCGGGTATAAAGAGGCAGACCCGCTTTCGCAATTGCTTTGTCTTATTCAACGGTCAGAACGTCTGCGCCACCCCGGCTTTGCTGACCCTGGCACGGTCCCGCTGGCCTTCGAGTGCCTCGAGAAAGACATCGGCTGTCTGGTCAACCATCGGAAACGAGGCGTAGTGGGCGGGCATGATGTGCTCGAACTTGAAATAGCGCCGGCAGGCAAGTGCCGCAACCGCGCCGCCCATGGTGAAACGGTCGCCGATCGGCACGATGCCGATTTGCGGCTGATGCAACTCCTGGATCAGCGCCATGTCCGAGTATATATCGGTGTCGCCCATGTGCAGCAGCGAAGGGGCATCATCAAAATGAAACATCAGTCCGCCTGCGCTGCCAAGCGCATGAGAAACGCCGTCTTCGGTGATCTGGGCGGAGGAGTGAAGCGCATTCACGAGTGTCACGGAAAAACCCTCGTGGAACACAGTGCCGCCGGTGTTCATCGGGTCAAATTTCTTGACGCCCTTGTTGGCCAGCCACATCAACAGGTCAAAATTGGCAACGACGGTGGCGCCGGTTTCCTTGGCCAGTTGAAGCGTGTCGCCGACATGGTCGCCATGGCCGTGGGTCAGGGCGATGTGGGTCACTCCCCTTATCGCATCCTTGAAATCAACATCGCGCGCACCCGGATTGCCGTTCAGGAACGGGTCAATGAGCACATGCGCCTTCGCTGTTTCGACACGGAAGGCGGAATGCCCCAGCCAGGTGATCTTCATCGTCTCATTGTCCTCGCAACGCCGCTGGCGCAATGCTATGCGCCTCAGCCATGACCATACTGACACTTGAAACACTTGCCACAGAAATCAAGCCCGGACGCACGATCGCCGGACTGGACCTTGGCACCAAAACCATCGGCTTTGCCGTCTCCGACCTTGGCTGGCGACTGGCCAACCCGAAGCTGGTGATCACACGGGCAAAATTCACCAAGGATGCGGAAGAGCTGCTCAAAGCGGCAACGAAATTCGAGGTTGGCGCTTTCGTCATCGGCCTGCCGGTCAACATGGATGGATCAGAAGGACCGAGAGCGCAGGCGACGCGTGCATTTGTGCGAAACATGGAGCGCCTGAGCGCCCTGCCCTTCGTGTTTCAGGATGAGCGTCTGTCCACCGTTGCCGCCGAGCGGGTTCTGATTTCAATGGATGTCAGCCGCGCCAAACGCGACGAGCGGATTGACTCCGCCGCGGCGGCATTCATTCTTCAGGGCGCGTTGGACAGATTGGCCAGATTGTCTGCGGACGCTGCTTCCGGCTGAGCCGTACGGGCCACCCACCACGCCTTTATGGCGGCGCGTTTGCGGAAAGCGAAAATGCTGAAAATCAGGGCCGTATCCAGGATGCAGGCCTTGGCGACCATGGCTGGAATGGCTTGCGGGTCGATGCCGAGCAAATGCCCGTAGATATCAAACACCAGGCGGTGCAGCCGTTCTGAAAAGAATGACGTGCCGAAATTGATGTCGTTCAGCGACAGGAAATACCAGCCCCAGAAGAAGCCAAGCGGTGCAGCCCAGAATATGAGGATGTAGCGCATGTCATGCCTGTTCCCGGCCGGAGAACCGGGCCAACTGATTTTGATAAGCTGCGTCGCCTGCCATGGAACGGGCGATGGTCACGGACGGGTGTTCTTCAGCTTCCCGTTCCACAGGCGCCGCAGCGGGCGCTTCGATGCGCGTTGCCGACCACGAAAGGATCAGGGCCGCGAAATAAACGGTTGACGCGAGCAATGCCGACGGATCGGCCTGAACGATGGAAACCGCCGAAAGCATGGAAAACACGGTGGCTGCCCCGCCGAAGGCGAATTTCTCAACATCCTGGGACGTGTCTGCGTCAGCCGTGCCGATGATTGCGGCAAGCAAGGCCCACAGGAACAAGGTGGCCGCCAGCAACGCTGCAAGCCCCATTCCCGCCGAAATCAGCGGCATGGCGCGCATTGGCCCGGCGCCTTCAAATCCGGATAGTGACAGAGGCAAGGAAGCAAGGCGCGCAAACGTCAATGTGCCGGCAAGCGCTCCAAACGCATGGAGTGCGAAAAACAGCACCCAATGGCCCAATATCAGAATGGAGAAGATGCGCTTCATTGCGTCGCCCTTTTGTTGAAATCACCTTGCCGGTTAAGCCGGAAAGCGGCAACGTAAACCATTCGTTAAGGTTAATTTCCGTCAAGGTTTATCCACAGGGCGGCAAAGAAGGCGCATGAAAAGCGGTGCATTGTCCGGGGGAATGATCCGCCGTCGGGTGCCTCACCTTGCCCTGCCCCGCCAAGACGCATATAGCACCCTCTTGCCATGACAGATTTAGACGCGTTTCCGCTATTCCCCCACAGGCACTTGCTGGGCATCAAAGGCCTGACAAGACTGGACATCGAGCAATTGCTGGACCGCGCCGATGCGGCCGTGCCGCTGTCGCGCCAGTCCGACAAGAAAAAGCCGTCATTGCGCGGACGCACGCAGATCAATCTGTTCTTCGAAGCCTCTACTCGCACGCAAGCGTCTTTCGAATTGGCCGGAAAGCGCCTCGGCGCCGACGTGATGAACATGTCTGTCGGCAATTCATCGGTCAAAAAGGGCGAAACCCTGATCGATACGGCGATGACCTTGAACGCCATGCATCCCGACATCCTGATCATCCGCCACGCCTCCGCAGGCGCTGCCGCATTGTTGGCGCAAAAAGTGTCGTGCTCCGTCGTCAACGCCGGCGACGGCGCGCATGAACATCCGACGCAAGCTTTGCTCGACGCGCTGACCATACGCCGCGCCAAGGGCGACATCTCCGGGCTGACTGTGGCGATTTGCGGTGACGTGCTGCATTCACGTGTGGCGCGGTCGAACATCATACTGCTGAATGCACTCGGCGCGCGTGTCCGGGTGGTCGCGCCGTCAACGCTGCTGCCTTCGGGCATTGAACACATGTCGGTCGAGGTTCATCGCAACATGGCTGATGGCGTGCGCGGCGCGGACGTGGTGATGATGCTGCGGCTGCAGCGCGAGCGCATGTCAGGCGCGTTTGTGCCTTCGGTGCGCGAATATTTCAAATATCACGGCCTGGACGAGGCCAAGCTGAAACTGGCCAAGCCAAATGCGCTGGTCATGCACCCCGGACCGATGAACCGCGGTGTGGAGATCGCATCCAGTGTCGCGGACGGCTCTCAGAGCGTCATTCAGGAACAGGTCGAGATGGGCGTTGCAGTTCGCATGGCAGTCATGGAAGCGCTGCTCGATCCGCGCCGCAACAATGCGGAGGCGCGGCCATGAGTGTGACCCTGTTCACCAATGCCCGCGTGGTTGACCCCTCACGCAACATCGATGAGCGCGGTGCCGTACTGGTCGCTGAAGGCCGCATCATTGCGTCAGGTGCTTCGGCAATGAACCAGGGCGCACCCGGCGGCGCGACAGTCGTTGACTGCAAGGGCAATGCACTCATTCCCGGATTGGTCGATACACGGGTGTTTATCGGTGAACCCGGCTCCGAGTACCGCGAGACGATTGCATCTGCGAGCGTCGCCGCTGCCGCCGGCGGCGTAACGTCCATTGTCATGATGCCGGACACCGATCCGGTCATTGACGATGTCGCCCTGGTGGAGTTCATCCGCCGCACGGCCCGCGATACCGCACAGATCAATGTGTATCCGGCTGCCGCGATCACCAAGGGTCTGAACGGCACGGATCTCACGGAAATGGGCTTGCTCCGCGAATCGGGCGCGGTCGCGTTCACGGACGGTCACAACACCATCGCCAGCGCGCAAACCCTGCGCCGCGCCATGACTTATGCCCGTGACTTTGACGCGTTGATTGCCTGCGAAACCAACGACCCGCATCTGGGTGCAAACGGCGTGATGAACGAAGGCCTGTTCGCCTCATGGCTCGGCCTGTCCGGAACGCCGCGTGAAGCGGAAGTCATTCCGCTCGACCGCGACCTGCGCCTCACGGCACTGACCAACAGCCGCTACCACGCGGCCAAAATCTCGACGGCCATGTCAGCCGATGCCATCTCTCGCGCCAAAGGCGGCAACATCAAGGTGACGGCGGCGGTGTCGATCAACAATCTGTCGCTCAATGAAAACGACATTGGCGAGTACCGCACCTTCTTCCGCCTGTCGCCGCCGCTGCGCACGGAGGATGACCGCCAGGCGATGATCGAAGCGCTGCGGGACGGCACGATTGATGTGATCGTCTCCTCTCACGACCCTCAGGATGTGGATACCAAACGCCTGCCTTTTGCAGATGCCGCCAGTGGCGCCATCGGGCTGGAAACACTGTTGGCCGCAGCGTTGCGGTTGCATCATGACGGCTCGGTGCCACTGCTCCGGCTGATTGATGCCCTGTCAACCAAGCCGGCGGCAATATACGGTCTGGATGCCGGCACATTGAAACCCGGTGCGCGCGCGGACCTGGTGTTGGTCGATCTGGACGCCCCGTGGCAGGTCAACGAGACGGAAATCCGCTCACGCTCGAAGAATTCCTGCTTTGAAGGCACACGTTTTCAAGGACAGGTCTTGCAAACCATGGTTGCAGGACGCACAATATTCCCCGGTTGATATCGTACGGGGCTACCATCTGGGGGAAGTCATGCCCGACGCCACATTTTCCGGCATTTCGACATATGCAATCGCGTTCTTAGCCGCCTATGCGCTGGGCTCGGTGCCATTCGGCCTGCTTTTGACCAAATCCGCCGGACTTGGCGATATTCGTGACATCGGCTCTGGCAATATCGGCGCAACCAATGTGCTGCGCACCGGCAACAAGAAACTGGCTGCGGCAACCCTTTTCCTGGATATGCTCAAAGGCACAGTTGCCGTTCTGATCGCCGGGCTGTTTGGCCCCTTTTATGCGATGGCCGCCGGATTTGGCGCATTTATCGGCCATCTTTATCCGCTGTGGCTCAATTTCAAGGGCGGCAAGGGCGTGGCGACCTATTTGGGCGTGCTTGCCGGACTGGCCTGGCAGGGCGCTCTGGTGTTTGCTGCCGTCTGGCTTTTGGTCGCATACCTTTTCCGCTACTCCTCGCTTGCTGCATTGGTTGCGGCGGCAGTTGTGCCGGGCGCGCTTTATCTGTTCGGCTTTGTCGAGTTGGCGCTGTTGTTTTCGGTGCTGTCGATCATCGTCATCATCAAGCATAGGGCCAACATCGAACGGCTTCTTGCCGGTGCCGAAACCAAAATCGGAAAGAAGTAAAATTGGAACAAGCGCCGCTTCCTTTGTCAGGCTCGGATGGCAGAAGCGGCAGGACCGGCATCGCCCTGACAGACCGCCAGCGTGTGGCATGGCTGCGCCTTTGGCGCACGGACCATGTCGGCCCTGTGACATTCCGCCAATTGATCAATCATTTCGGTTCGGCGGAAGCGGCTTTGGATGCCTTGCCAGATATGGCCGCGCGGGGCGGCCTTTCACGCAAGCAGAACATCCCCACCCGTACCGAGATTGAGACAGAGCTTGCCCGGTTGGACAAAATGGGCGCACGGCTGGTGGCAATGGGCGAGCCGGACTTTCCGATCATGTTGCGCAGAACGGAAGACTCGCCGCCAATCGTCAGCTTCATCGGCGATCCGGCCGTATTCCGCCTTCCGGGCGTTGCGGTTGTCGGTTCGCGCAATGCCTCGCTCGTAGGCGTGCGGTTCACCCGAAAACTCAGCGGCGAAATCGGCGCGGAAGGCTATTCCATCGTTTCCGGATTGGCCCGCGGGATTGATACCGCTGCACATGAAGCGTCGCTTGGAACCGGAACAATTGCTGCTTTGGCAGGCGGCCTCGACCACCCCTACCCGCCGGAAAACCTAGACCTGTTCAAGGCCATACCGGACCGGGGTGGCGCGGTAATTACCGAAATGCCGCTCGGCTGGGAGCCGCGCGCCCGCGATTTTCCAAGGCGCAACAGAATCATTGCCGCGTTGGGCTTCGGCCTTTTGGTTGTTGAAGCAGCCCAGCGATCCGGCTCGCTTATATCGGCGAGATTGGCCAATGAACTTGGCCGGATCGTATTCGCGGTGCCTGGATCACCGCTGGACCCGCGCTGCGAGGGCATCAACAACCTGATCAAGAACGGCGCAACGCTGGTGACCAACGCCCGCGACGTGCTTGATGCGCTTGCACCGTTGACCCGCAAACCAATGACGTCACTGCCGTCGATGGAAGAACCAATCCGCAACGAGTTGGATCAGCCCGAAGCAAGCGAAAGCGACCGGCGCCGGATCGTTGACGCGCTCGGCCCGACGCCGGTCGCGATCGACGAGTTGATCGCATTCACCGGTGCGACGCCTCCGCAAGTTTACCTTGTTCTGCTTGAGCTGGATCTGGCCGGTCGCCTGCAGCGCCACTCAGGCGGCGCTGTGTCGCTTGTATACCTCTAGTCGGTGCGGCCGCGCTTCGCGGATGGCGTCGCCTGATTCGATGTAAGCCATCTCGATCAGGTAGGCGAGCATGTCACAGCGCTCGGAAGACGCCATTTGATTGAGTTGCAGCAGCATGGATTGGATAAAGTTCAGGGTTTCCAGCCGGCGCTCATGGGCCTGGTTCATGTTTGTTGCCTTTGTTAATAGGCGAAAAATCGCCGGTAATTGCACGATGCCCCACCGTTCCGCCCCTGCGCGTTTCCGGTGTGCCAAACATAGACAATATATTTAAAATTGCAATAGATGCGCATTACAACCTAGAGCATGTTTTTCTGCCAGTTCAGCCTATTGCAAGGCTTACCCCTTGACCGAAGGCGATTGACTGTTCATTTCAACGCCTCACGAAATGATATGGACGTGCGCCTGAACGGCGCGTGCGAAATTTTATGGATGTCGTCATCGTCGAATCGCCAGCCAAGGCGAAGACAATCAACAAATATCTCGGCCCCGGATACAAGGTGTTCGCCTCGTTCGGGCACGTTCGCGATCTTCCCGCCAAGGATGGTTCAGTGCTTCCGGACCAGGATTTCGCCATGGCCTGGGAAGTTGACGCGCCAGCAGGCAAGCGGCTGAGCGACATTGCCAAGGCCGTCAAGGAAGCCGACGGCCTGATTCTCGCAACCGATCCGGATCGTGAAGGCGAAGCCATTTCCTGGCATGTGCTTGAGGTTCTGCGCCAGAAAAAAGCCGTCGGGACCAAGCCGGTCAAGCGTGTTGTGTTCAACGCCATCACCAAAAAGGCCGTGCTCGATGCGATGGCCGCGCCGCGCGAAATCGACCAGCCGCTCGTCGAAGCCTACCTTGCCCGCCGCGCGCTCGACTATCTTGTCGGATTCACCCTCTCGCCGGTCCTGTGGCGCAAGCTGCCGGGCGCGCGTTCAGCCGGCCGCGTCCAGTCTGTGGCACTGCGTCTGGTCTGTGACCGGGAAGCGGAAATCGAGCGCTTTATCCGCGAGGAATATTGGCAGATCGCCGCGACACTGACGACGCCGCGCAGCGAGGACTATGTTGCAAGGCTGACAGCCTTTGACGGCAAGAAACTCGGCAAGCTCGATATCGCCAATGGCGATCAGGCTGGTGCCATCAAGACCATGCTCGAAGGTGCGGCTTACAAGGCGCTTTCTGTCGAAGCCAAGCCGATCAAGCGCACCTCCGGCCCGCCTTTCACCACGTCTACCTTGCAGCAGGCCGCTTCCGGCAAGCTCGGCTATTCGCCGAACCGCACCATGCAGATTGCGCAGAAGCTTTACGAAGGCATCGACATCGGCGGTGAGACCGTGGGTCTCATTACCTATATGCGAACCGACGGCGTACAGATGGCGCCGGAGGCCATTGAGGGCGCGCGCAAGATGATCGGCGCTGAGTTTGGCGAACGCTACGTTCCCGAAAAGCCGCGCTATTTCACCAACAAGGCCAAGAACGCACAGGAAGCGCACGAAGCCATCCGCCCGACGGATTTTTTCAGGCATCCCAAAGAGATGCGCAAGTTTCTTGATGATGATGCCGCCAAGATCTACGACCTGATCTGGAAGCGCGCCGTCGCATCGCAGATGCAGGCCGCCGAGATGGAGCGCACCACTGCCGAGATCGAAGCAACCGGCAGCGGCAAGACCGCGATGCTGCGCGCTGTCGGCACGGTTGTGCGTTTCGACGGCTTTCTCGCCGCCTACACCGACCATCGCGAGGACGAAGAAGAAGACGAAGATACCGCCCGTCTTCCGCAAATCAATGCCGATGAACAGCAGACAAAGCGCGCCATCGCCGCAACCCAGCACTCCACTGAGCCGCCGCCGCGCTATTCGGAAGCCTCGCTGATCAAACGGATGGAAGAGCTCGGCATCGGCCGCCCATCCACCTACGCCTCGACGCTGAAGACATTGTCAGACCGCGAATATGTGAAGCTGGAAAAGCGCAAGCTCTATCCCGATTCCAAAGGCCGAATTGTCACCGCCTTCCTCGAGGGCTTCTTCAAGCGTTATGTCGAATATGACTACACTGCAGGCCTCGAAGAAAAGCTCGACGAAGTGTCGGACGGCAAGATCAACTACAAGGTCGTGCTGCGCGACTTCTGGAAGGATTTTTCCGCCGCGATAGACGACATCAAGGAACTGCGCATCACCGATGTGTTGAATGTCCTGAACGAAGACTTGGCGCCGCTGGCCTTCCCGGCCCGGGCCGATGGCTCCAATCCGCGCATCTGCCCGAAGTGCGGTACAGGTAACCTGTCGCTCAAACTCGGCAAGTTCGGCGCATTCGTCGGCTGCTCCAATCATCCGGAATGCAGTTACACCAAACAGTTGGGTGCGGACACACTGGACGAAAATGGTGAAATCCGGTCGGCCGGCGACGAGCCGAAACTGCTCGGAACCGATCCGTTCACCGGCGAGGAAATTACGATCCGCAGCGGACGTTTCGGGCCCTACATCCAGCGCGGCGACGGCAAGGAAGCCAAGCGCGCTTCACTGCCAAAGGGCTGGACTGTCGACAACACAGACCACGAAAAGGCGCTGGCGCTGCTCTCCCTGCCGAGGGACATCGGCGCGCATCCGGAAACAGCCAAGATGATCTCGGCAGGCGTCGGGCGCTATGGCCCTTATGTTTTGCACGATGGCACATATGCCAATGTCGAGAATGTCGAGGAAGTGTTCTCGATCGGATTGAACCGGGCGGTGGCGGTGCTTGCGGACAAACTCGCCAAAGGCCCGGGTCGCGGACGCACCGGCACACCGGCAGCGCTGAAATCACTTGGCAATCATCCGGCCGACGACCAGCCGATCACGGTGCGCGACGGCAAGTATGGCGCTTATGTCAACCACGGCAAAACCAATGCGACGCTGCCCAAGGGCAAGGATCCGCAATCGGTAACGCTGGAAGAAGCCATTGAACTGATTGCGGCCAAGGCCGGCAAGGCGCCAGCGGCAAAGCCGGCGCGAAAGGCGGCAGCAAAGGCAAAACCGGCGGCGAAAGCAAAAGCCAAACCGGCAGCCAAGGCCAAAGCTGTGGCAAAGCCGAAGAAAGACTGACGTATGGCGCGACGCATTTCAGGTGGCAAGGGCATCCCGGTTCCAACCGGCGGACCTGCCCGCCCGCGTCGTGGCGACCTTCCAGACCGGGAAGCACTGATCGGTTGGCTGCGCGACAATCCCGGCGAATCGTCCAAGCGCGACATCGCCAAGGCCTTCGGCATCAAGGGCGACGACCGTGTCATACTCAAAGCCATGATCCGCGAACTCGCCGCTGAAGGCGTGCTGCGAAAGGAAGGTTCGAAGCTGATTGCGCCCGGCGGCCTGCCGCCAGTGGCCGCCGTCGACATCTATTCGCGCGACAAGGACGGTTCGCTGATTGCCCGGCCGGTCGAATGGGACGAAACCAACGGCGCGCCGCCGCTGATCACCATCGCGATTTCCAAACGCGACAAGACCGCTGTCCCGGGCATCGGTGAGCGCGTTCTTGCCAAACTCTTCCGCAACGATCACGGCGAAGGCTATGTGGCGCGGATCATCAAGAAGCTGGACAAGCGTGCAGGTGCGATTCTCGGCGTGTTCCGCGAATTGCCGACGGGTGAATTGCGCGTCGAGCCAGTGGAACGCAAACAGGTCGAGCTGACTGTGGATCCCGATTTCCGCAATGGCGCCAAGGATGGCGATCTGGTGGAGATTGAAGCGGTGCGTGTCGGACGCTATGGCATTGCCCGCGCCAAGGTGCTGTCCGTCGCCGGTTCTCTGAAAAGCGAAAAGGCCGTGTCGCTGATTGCCATCCACATGCACGGCATTCCGCATATCTTCCCGCAGTCCGTGCTGGATGCGGCCGCGGCGGCAAAACCGGCGACCATGCACGGCCGCGAGGATTGGCGTTCGGTTCCCCTGGTGACCATCGACCCGGCCGATGCCAAGGATCATGATGATGCCGTCTATGCTGAACCAGATACGGATGCAGACAATCCGGGCGGCTTCATCATCACCGTCGCCATTGCGGATGTCGCCGCCTATATCCACCACGCCACGGCGCTCGACCGCGAAGCACTGAAACGGGGCAACTCGACTTACTTTCCGGACCGTGTTGTGCCGATGCTGCCGGAGCGCATCTCCAATGATCTCTGTTCATTGCGTGAAGGCGAAGACCGCCCTGCCCTTGCCGTGCGCATGGTGGTCAGCAAGGAAGGCAAGAAACTGCGCCACACCTTCCATCGCGTCATGATGCGCTCCCACGCCAAACTGTCCTATCCGCAGGCTCAGGCAGCCATTGACGGGGCAACCGATGCAAAGACCGCGCCGATCCTCGACAGAGTTCTAAAACCGCTGTGGGCGGCCTATGGCGTCCTCAAGCGCGAACGGACGCGGCGCGAACCGCTGGATCTCGATCTGCCGGAACGCAAGATCCTGCTCAATCCGGATGGCACCGTCGACAAGATCATCATCCCGGAGAGGCTCGACGCCCACCGGCTGATCGAAGAGATGATGATCCTCGCCAACGTGGCGACAGCCGAGACATTGGAAGCGAAAAACCAGCCGCTGGTCTACCGCGTTCATGACCAGCCGTCGCTGGCCAAGCAGGAATCGCTGCGCGAATTCTTGCGTACGCTCAACATTCCGCTGGCCAAGGGCGTCGCGCTGAAATCGAAGGATTTCAACAACATCCTCAGCCAGGTGCGCGGCTCGGTCAATGAAACGCTGGTCAACGAAGTTGTGCTGCGCTCGCAGTCGCAGGCGATCTACAGCCCGGAAAATCTCGGCCATTTCGGTCTGCATCTGCGCCGCTACGCCCACTTCACCTCGCCGATCCGCCGCTATTCCGACCTGATCGCCCATCGTGCGCTGATCAAGGCGCTGGGTCTGGGCCCTGACGGGATAACCCAGGCAGAGGTCGAAGCGCTGGAAGTGACTGCGGGCCTGATCTCGACGTCCGAACGCAAATCGATGGCTGCCGAGCGGGACACGATTGACCGGCTGATTGCCAACCATTTGAAGGACCGGATCGGCGACACGTTCGACGGCCGGATTTCCGGCGTTGTCGGGGCGGGACTTTTTGTCACCCTGCCCGCCTATGGCGCGGACGGGTTCGTGCCTGTATCTACGCTGTCTGACGATTATTACCACTTTGTCGAAAACAGCCGCGCGCTCGTGGCGGAAAAGTCCGGTCACGGCTATCGTCTGGGTGATAAGGTTGAAGTCCGGCTGACTGATGTGCAAGTCTATGCCGGATCGATACGCTATGAAATGGTGTCGCCGCCTGCCCCGCTTTCCGGCCTGCCGCAAAGTTTCCACAAGGCAAAGCGGGGACTGAAGCGCGGCTCGTTTTCCGGCGGGCGCAAAGGACCAAAACGCAGATGACCATTGACTATGTGACCGGCGGCCCGGACGCCAAGCAGGTACGCCCGTTGGTTCCGGCCATGAAACGCGGCTTTGCCGGCAAATGCCCCTGCTGCGGCTCTGGCAAGCTGTTTAGGGCCTACGTAAAGCCCGTCGACAACTGCGCTGCCTGCGGCGAAGACTACACGCCGCAGCGCGCGGATGATCTTCCCGCATATCTGGTCGTTCTGATTGTCGGCCACATTTCGGTTGGCGGATTCATGATGGGCGAAATGATGACAGATTGGCCGGGCTGGCTGCATCTGGCCATCTGGGTGCCGGTGACAATTCTGCTGTCGCTGCTGTTGCTGCAGCCGATCAAGGGTGCAGTGATTGGCCTGCAATGGGCAAACTACATGCATGGTTTCGGCGGCGAGGATGATTTCATCGGCGACGACCACGGCAAGCCGCTGCCAAAGCCACAGGCCTGAAGCCTGACATGACGGAGGCAGGCGGACAAACGCCCGGCATTCGGCCAGTCCGCCCGCGCGATGCTGCATCTCTCATCATCATAGACCGCAGCGGCAGCGAACCGCGCTTCCTGCTTGGCAAGCGCCATGAGAAGCACAAATTCATGCCGGGCAAATATGTGTTCCCGGGCGGCAAGACAGATGCCTGCGACCGCAAAATTGTTCCGGCCCGCGATATCGATCCGGAGTGCCTGCGCCGTCTCCAAGCAGGGTTGGACAGGCGCGGAAATGAAGTCAAAGCGCGCGCCTTGGCATTGTCGGCTGTCCGCGAAGCGTACGAAGAAGCCGGCGTACTCATTGGCCAGGCTTCGGATTTCGAAACCGTGCACGCCGAATGGCTTCCATTCGCAGAGCATCGGCTAGCTCCGGACCTGAAGCCATTGCGCTATGTCGCCAGGGCAATCACCCCGCCGCAGTTTCCACGCCGCTATGATACCCGCTTCTTTGCCACGTTCCGCAATTTGGCGATCGAAACGGACATGCGCCAGCACGACGACAATGAAATGCTGGATTTCACCTTTGCCACCCATGCAGAGACTTCTGTCATGAATCTGCCGGGCATCACGCGTATGGTGCTTCAAGCTTTAATTGACCGTCTCGCGGTTGACCCTGAACTCAATCCCGGCCATCCAGTGCCAACTTACCTGACCCGGCGCGGCAAATATGTTTGCGAGTTCGCCTGAACACTTAGGGACTCGAACAGACGCATGAGCATCGCCCAGGAAGACGACAAGATCGACTGGCTGTCTGCGGGCGCAGCAATTGCGTCCATCAGTGTGGTCGGCATCTGCATTGGCCTGGGCATGCCGCTTTTGTCGGTGATTCTCGAACAGCGCGGCTATTCGGCCACCATGATCGGCCTCAACACCGCCTTTGCCGGCCTTGCCTCCATTTGCGCCGCGCCGTTCGCCGCGCCGCTTGCCTCACGGCTGGGCGTTGTACCGGCAATGATCGCGATGATCATTCTGGGCGGATTCTCATTTGCCGGTTTTTATCTGTTCGACCCGTTTTGGGCATGGCTTCTGTTGCGCTGCAGCCTGCATTTTGCGCTGACGGTGCTGTTCATCCTGTCGGAATACTGGATCAGCCACTCCGCCCCGGCCCGCAGCCGCGGCCTGATGCTTGGCATTTACGCCACCATGCTCTCTCTCGGCTTTGCGCTAGGCCCCTTCATCTTCTCGTTGACAGGCTCTGGCGGCTTCCTGCCCTTCGGCCTCGCCTGCGCAATCATCGCGCTGGCCGCAATTCCCGTGTTCATTGCGCGGAATCACAGCCCGGACTTTGAAGACGAAGAGCACGTTCCCTTCTTGCCCTACGTATTGAAGGTTCCGACGGCAACAGCAGCGGTTCTGGTCTATGGGGCAGTGGAAACCGGCGGGTTCGCGCTGTTGCCGCTCTATGGCAGCCGCATTGGCTACAGCGAGGGCGACTCGGCTCTGCTCATGACCATGATCGGGGTCGGCAATGTCGTGTTTCAGATTCCGATCGGCATGCTCAGTGATCGCGTCAGCGACCGCCGGTGGGTCTTGTTCGCCATAGCAGCATTCGGACTGGCCGGAATGGTCATGATGCCATACCTGGCTTCGTCCTGGTGGCTGTTGGCTGGCTTGCTGTTTATCTGGGGCGGGATGATTGCCGGGCTCTATACCGTCGGCTTGGCCCACCTTGGCTCCAAACTCTCCGGGCGTGAGCTCGCCTCGGCCAACGCCGCTTTCATTTTCTGCTATGCGATCGGCATGCTGGTTGGCCCGCAAGCCATTGGCCTCGGCATGGATTTGACCGGCCCGCACGGCTTTGCGGGCGTCTTGGCAGGCTTTTTTGCAGGCTATTTGCTGCTGGCGGTTTCCCGTATTGCATTTTCCAACAAGCGGGGTTGACTTTTGACCGCCAATCCGTAGTTTCCGGCCAAATTTCCGCTGCCGGTCACCGCCGGGACTTTGCGGTTTACCCGGACAGAACAGGACAAGAAAATGGCCAAGGCAACGACCATCAAGATCAAGCTCATTTCGACCGCCGACACCGGCTTCTTCTACGTGACCACCAAGAACAGCCGCACCTTCACCGAGAAGATGCTCAAGCGCAAGTATGACCCGGTGGCTCGCAAGCACGTTGATTTCAAGGAAGCCAAGATCAAGTAATTGATCGGTTCCTGACTGACAACAAGCCGCCTCCGGGCGGCTTTTTTGTTGCCAAAACCCATGAGCAAAAGCAAAGATACTTTTGATTCCATTATAAAAAAGCTGTTCAGGAAATTGGGGCCGGCCGGCGTGAGTACTCGATACGAGAAGCGTCCCAAAGGACTGTCACACCGACCGGCGAATCCCCACGACCCAGGAGATGCGGCGGACCTGAGCACCATGGGGGTCTGCGCTCGCAGCATACTCAACGCGCCGGTGCACAGTTTGGGCACTGTGACCGATCTTTTCAGAAAATCAACAGTCTTTTGCAGTTATAAACCGGATTCGGCTTGACAAATGACAGTGAGCTGATCCGGCACAGATTCGCCGGCTAAATCAGGCTGCGAGTTGCACAACACGGTTCCGACCACCGCCCTTGGCTTCATAAAGGGCGCGGTCGGCACGCTTCATCAAATCGGCAATCGAGTCGTGACCGGCGATCAGGCTGGATACTCCAACCGAAGTTGTGACCTTGATCGTTTTGCCACCCGGCAAGACAAAGGGCTCGGTCTCAATGGCCGCGCGTACGCGTTCTGCGACCCGGCCAGCAATGGCTGCATCGGTATCGGGCATGGCAACCACAAATTCTTCGCCGCCAAAACGGCAAACCAGATCAGCGCCGCGAACCTGACGCCGGACGCGCAAAGCAAACTCGCGCAGCACATCATCGCCGCCATCATGACCATGCGCGTCATTGATCGCCTTGAACTTGTCGATGTCGGCAATCAGGTAGGACAAAGGGCGCTTGCGCTGATTGGCGCGGTCGAACAGCGTCGTCATGTGGTTGTCGAGGTAACGGCGGTTGTGAAGCCCCGTAAGGCCATCGGTGACCGCCATCTCGATGGTCTGCACAAGGCTCTGGCGCAGCGCCTCATTATAGCGCTTGCGGCGCACCTGTGTGCGAAGGCGTGCGGTCAGCTCCTGCGGGTCAATCGGGCGAACCATGAAATCATTCACACCAAGCTCCAGCGCGCGCATGACGCGCTCATCCTCTCCCGGTTCTGCGATCAACAGAATCGGCAGGAAACGCGTGCGGTCGAGCGAGCGAAGCTGCGAGCAGATGCGCAGCGGATCAAAATTGGCAAAGCCGGTGGTGATCAGCACGCAATCATAGTTTTTTTCAACAGCCTGAAAAAAGCCGACCTGTGGATCCGGCGTCATATCAACCTGATAATCCCCCTTTAGCATGCGGCCGATGCGTTCGGCCGAGTGCGGGCGTTCGTCGATCAGCAGCAGCCGCGGCTGGCCCAGAGCCTTGTCGACCTTGCCTTGCAGCAATTCGTCTATGCCGATCGCGCGGGTTGTTGCCGCGCGCAGGCGCAGCTCGTCTGTCAGCGTTTTGAGCCGCACAAGGCTTTTCACCCGTGACATCAACTGCAAATCATTGACCGGCTTGGTCAGGAAATCATCGGCGCCAGCGGTCAGGCCGCGCAATCGGTCTGCAGGCTGGTCCAGCGCCGTGACCATCACCACAGGGATGTGTTGTGTCGCCGGATCCGCTTTCAGATGCTGGCAGACTTCAAACCCGTCCATGCCGGGCATCATGATGTCGAGAAGAATGAGATCAATTCCGCCCTGCTCGCACGCGGCAAGCGCATCCGGGCCGTTGGACGCGGTGATGACTTCGTAATACTCAGCGGAAAGGCGCGCCTGCAGCAGCTTCACATTGGCCGGGATGTCGTCAACAACCAGTATTTTTGCGGTCACGCTGCTGCTCCGTTACCTATCTCAAGCGTCGCCGAGGTAGGACTTGATCGTCTCGACAAATTTCGAGACGGAAATCGGTTTGGATATATAGGCCTCACAGCCGCCCTGGCGGATGCGTTCTTCATCGCCCTTCATGGCAAAGGCCGTGACGGCAATGACCGGAATGCGGTGCAGCTTGTCGTCTTCCTTGAGCCATTTGGTGACTTCCAGCCCCGAAACCTCCGGCAACTGGATATCCATGAGGATCAGATCCGGCTTGTGAAGCCTTGCAAGATCCAGCGCTTCAAGCCCGTTGCGGGTCCGAATCGTCTCGTAACCTGACGCCTCGATCAGGTCCTTGAAGAGCTTCATGTTCAGCTCATTGTCTTCAACGATCATGACGCGCTTGGCCATGTCATCCTTTCCGGCGGGTTGTCAGTTATCTTGAGGACAACCAGACTTGGCGCCTTGCATAGCGTGATTTGATTGACGAAACGCAAAGAACAGGCAAACGAAGTGCAGATACTTGAATTTTCAACGAAATATGCGGGCATCTGGATGTTGAAACAGGACAAAAACAACATAAACGGCGAGGATATTGCCATCCGCGCGCTGGTCTGGATTGCCGGAAACGAACAGATGCTGCACCGCTTCCTCGATCTTTCCGGCATTGACGCCAGCCAAATCCGTCAGGCGGCGCAGGAACCGGCGTTTCTTGCTGGTGTGCTCAATTTCATTCTGGCGCATGAGCCGACACTCAACAAATTTGCCGAAGCGGAAAACCTGCACCCATCCTCAGTCGGCAAGGCGCTCAGATCCCTGCCCGGCGGCGACCGGGGATATGATCAGGGCTCGGTCTGATCCTGTCACAAGACCAACCGCATCAGCGGCCTGCCCTCCTTTCGGCGGGCAACTTCGGTGAACCCGGCCTTCTCGAACACCGACGTGGAGCCGACAAACAGGCCGATCGACTTGGATTGCTTGGCGCGGTCCATCGGGCTGGCCTCGATCAGGCGTGCGCCATTGGCCTTGGCGAACAAAACACCTTCGGAGACCATCTTGTGCGACAGGCCTTTGCCGCGCTCTTTTGATTTCGAGAAAAAACACGAAATCGCCCACACAGACGGGTCATTGGCTGACGCGTCGTCCAATGGCGTCGTCGTGCGGTTCGGATTGTTCCACTCGGGAACATCGGCGCGCGGACCGATCTGCATCCAGCTGACCGGCTCGCCGTTCCGGTACGCCAGCAACCCCGGAGGCGGGCCAGTCCGGATGCGGTCAACCATGAAATCACGCTTCTCGTCTCCGGACATCGCCTGACGGTCCTTCGGCTTCATCCGGAACGCGGTGCACCAGCAGCCATAACAGGCGCCGCTGGGGCCGAACAAAGTTTCAAAGTCGCCAATCCGCTCTGGCGTCAAAGGCAGCACGGTGATCTGATCCAAAGATAACGGTTCAACGTCAGACATCTTGTCCGATTCCGGTTTGAGATTTGTATATGTTCTTGTATTGTTCCGGCAATTTCATTGGATGTCAACATGGGTGAGATCCTTGGACGGGGGTTCTGTCGCGATTGCCTGATTGAGGTGACCGGCGAAGAACGCCGCTGCACGGCTTGCGGATCACCGCGCTTGCTGCGTCATAGCGAGTTGGCGACCCTCTCCATCGCCCACATCGACTGCGACGCCTTCTATGCTTCTGTTGAAAAGCGCGACAATCCGGACCTGCGCGACAAGCCGGTGATTATCGGCGGCGGCAAGCGCGGCGTCGTGTCGACGGCATGCTACATTGCGCGCGTCCACGGTGTCCGTTCGGCCATGCCGATGTTCAAGGCGCTGGAAGCCTGTCCGCAGGCCATCGTCGTCAGGCCGGACATGGAGAAATACGTGAGAGTGGGCAAGGAAGTGCGCAAGCTGATGCTGGACATCACGCCGCTGGTTGAGCCGATTTCGATTGATGAGGCGTTTCTCGATCTGTCCGGCACGGAAAAACTGCACCGCGCCACGCCTGCATACACATTGGCGAAGTTTGCCAAGCGGGTCGAGAACGAGATCGGCATTTCGGTTTCGGCGGGGCTGTCCTACTGCAAATTTCTCGCAAAAATCGCCTCCGACATGGAAAAGCCGCGCGGATTTTCGGTTATCGGGCAACAGGAGGCCGTCAGCTATTTGGCCGCCCTGCCCGTTTCCAAAATCTGGGGAGTCGGCAAGGCGTTCGAGGAAACACTCTCATGTGACGGCATCACCATGATCGGCCAGTTGCAGACAATGGATGAAGCCAATCTGATGCGCCGCTATGGCGTGATGGGCCAGCGGCTTGCCCGCCTGTCGCGGGGAATTGACACCCGCAAAGTCGATCCAACCTCGGACATGAAAAGCGTTTCGGCGGAAACCACGTTCAATGTGGACCTTTCTTCACTTGAGGATTTGCGCCCCGTGCTCCGGGCCCTGTCGGAGAAAGTCGCCCGGCGGATGAAGCGCTATGGCGTGGCAGGCATGACGGTTGCGCTGAAACTGAAGACCACGGATTTCAAGTCACGCATCCGCAACAGGACACTGGCCGACCCGACGCAGTTGGCAGACCGCATTTTCCGCACTGGCCTAGCTCTTCTGGAACGGGAACTCGACGGCACGAAATTCCGGCTGATCGGCATCGGCGTTTCGGAACTGTGCGAACCCGATCAGGCCGACCCGGTCGATCTCGTTGACCCGCAAGCCGCCAAGCGGGCCAAAGCGGAAAGTGCGATGGATGTGCTGCGGGACAAATTCGGAAAACATGCGCTCGAAACCGGCGAGACATTCGGGCGCAAGCGGCGGGACTGAACACAAAGGAAGATTGCGATGAGCGACAAGATGCTGGATCTGGCTGAAAGGCTTTTAAAAGTGCATCCGGATGGCCTGTCAGTACGCGAGCGAAAAGTGCTGGACAAACTCGCCTCGCGCGAGCGCATCAGCGAAGACATCAACACGCTCTATTCCGGAAAAATGAGTTACGGCGACCGCTTGGCAGACAATGTCGCGGCGTTCGGCGGTTCGTGGACTTTCATCATTCTGTTCTTTGTGGTGTTGGTTGGCTGGATTGCGATCAACTCAGTTTTGCTTGGCAATGCAAAGGCCTTTGATCCGTACCCGTTCATTTTCCTCAATCTCGTCCTGTCGATGATCGCCGCAGCCCAGGCGCCGATCATCCTGATGTCGCAAAACCGGCAAGCCGAAAAAGACCGGTTGGTCGCGGGACATGATTATGAAATCAATCTCAAGGCCGAACTGGAGATCCTGGCGCTGCATGAAAAGCTGGATGATGTGCGGCAGGAGAAACTGGTGGTGCTGATGAAGCAACAGGAAGAGCAGATGAAACTGCTCGCGCAAATCTTGAAAAACGCGGAAAACAAACGTTAAAAATTCCCGGAAACGGTTGAAAATTCATGCAAAATTGGGTTCGATGGTATCGGTAAAAACTGACAACGCTCCTTGGAAAAGCACCTTCATGAACCGGAAATCGTCTTTCACATCCTCAGCTATTATTTCTGCCGCTCTTCTCATAACCCCGGCCTATGCAGCAGATTCCAGACACACGGTCACCAAAGTCGACGGCGGCACATTCGAGGAAAGCTGGTGGGAAACGCTCGCCTACTGCACCGGCCAGACCAATGTCCTCGCCGAATGGGCAAAAGGCCAAGGTAAGGCAGAAGCTGTGGCATTGGCCAACGGGTCCAATGTGCTGTGGTCGCTGACGATCAAACGCCTGGTTACAGAACGAGGAATATCGCCCGAAGAAGCGCAGCAGGTGGCCCTGCCGACCGTGCGAGACGCCGCCGGCCTGCAAAAGCAGGGCATCACAATCTACACTGCCACCGGAAAAATGGAGGAGGAGTTCACGTCGAAAGTCGAGCGCTGCAACAGCGAACTGCATGACTATGTCACCGCTTTCCCCGATGACCTTGCGAAATGAGCGCTTCACCCTTCATGAGTTTCCCGAATGCCTGACTACCAGTTTGAAGCTCCGCTCTGGGAATGGGGCGGCAAGGGCAGCTGGCATTTTGTCACTGTGCCGGAAGATCTCTCCGGTATCATCCGCATGAGCATACCGCAGAAAAACGGATTCGGCTCCGTCCGCGTGGCAGCATCAGTTGGTGGTCATAAATGGAAGACATCCCTGTTTCCCGATGCAAAGTCGAGGTGCTATTTCATGCCAGTCAAAGCCGACATCAGGCGACTTGCCAAGGTCAAGGCCGGTGACAGCATCGCAGTCAGCCTCGAAGTGATCAGCTGAACTTCAACCGGGGAATTGAATTTCCATTCAGTTCGGGCTTTAAGGCATTTATGCAAAAGCACCGCGGCCTTCCCGAATTCATGTACGGCTCCAACATCCGCATCGCCATCCGGCGGGACCAGAAGGATGTGACGCCGCTGCGCCGCCGCGAACGCGACTATCTGCGTCCAGCCGAACAGTCGCAGGCCGATGAATTCACTGTCGGTTCGCTCTACAAGCTTTATGGCGAGGAACCCTTCGTGCGCGGCAATATTGACGCCGGGCGGATAAACTGGCTGCTCGGCCGCGAGATTGTCGCCGCCGACAACAATTTCAGCCCGGTTGATTACGACACCCTGCTCAAACTCAACGTGCCGCTGGCCCGGAAGAATTTTCCGGGCGCGTTCAAATAGGCTTCAGATCAGCTCGCGCTCGATCGTATCGCCATAGCTGCGTTCGAAGACCATTCTGCCACCCTCAAACGCCTTCACATGTCCGGTCACATGAAAATGCGTCTCGTCTGACCGCATTTCCGAACTGGTTTCCGTCCGGATGGACCAATCACCGCGCTTAAGCGTCTGCTCCCAGCGGATGTTCGCCCGCGCTGACAGCGGATCGCGGGGATGGATTGACCAGATCTCTTCTGTCAAAGAACCAGACTCCAAACCGTGCTCCAGATCGCGGTCACAGCCAAAATCGTTGAGCACCGTCAGTTTCACAGTGCCATCTTCCCCGCGCTCAGTTGTCCGGCTGGATTTGGCTTTACGCACATTCTCGATTTGCCAAGGCATCGCAGCCTCTGGCGCTTCAAACCGCCATTCATCGCCTTGCGCCGCCGGTCTGACCGGCAGAGCCAAGGACGCCTCCGTCAGCGTCACGGTCGCCTGACGTGGCGAAGGCCAGACAGACGGCCAGTTTGAGGTCGACACAGCCACACGCAGCCGGTGACCGGCCGGGATGCGGTAGGCAATCTGGTCCAGCGCGAACAAGGCCGCATAGGACTTGCCCGGAATCAGCGCTTCCGGATGTTTATGCGAAGAATGATGCGCGAGGTTGAGAAACCCGTAGGTGATCATCGCCGAGCGGCCATCCGGGAACACATCACAAAGCCGGACGGACACCAGAGCATCCGGTTGATCCGAAGAGAAGCGGAAGGCGAAAGTCGGCGCGCCGACAATGTCCTTCGACGCCTCCAAAATCCCGCCATCAAAAACAATGGACAGCGCGTCATCCGCACTCTGTTCGTCCGGAAGTTCCGGTCCGTAGGTGAAAGGGAAATACTCGCCAGCCGCCAGGCCGCAATCTTGCGGCGATGAGATGGATTTATTCATGCCGGCTGCCGAACTAGCCAAGCCGCTGTCTGTCAAATGAAGCACCTCCAGCGCGATTGAAGGCGACGGCCATGTGTCTTCCGCAATCCAGCGCCCCGGCCTTTCCGGCAGCCATGGGTTCGGCTCGATGCTGTCCATCAGCCATGCGCGGTAGGCCGGGTCATTTTCAGCGCCGGTATCAATCCCCTTCAGCCAATGGTCCCACCAGCGCAGCGCCTCCTGCAGGAAGCCGATGCGCGGCTCCGGCGCAGCGAAATGCGGATATTTGTGGATCCACGGCCCGACAATCGCCTTGACCGGACTTTGAATGCTGGTCGCTAGATGCGCAGGCGTGTTGCGGTATCCGTCATGCCAGCCGCCAAAAGACAGCACCGCCGCCTTGATCGCCGTATAGTCTTCGCAAATCGACCCATGCTTCCAATAGGCATCGCGGTGCGGGTGGCGAAGCCACGTGCTGATCAAAAGCGGCATGGCGTCCAGTCGCTCGAGCCACATGTCACGCCATTTCTCGCCAACCAGCGCCGGGTCAGGCGGGCGCGACGAATAGGACAACATGTTGGCCGACCAGCCGAAATTTTCTCCGAGCAAACAGCCGCCCTTGTAGTGAATATCATCGGCATAGCGGTCCACTGTCGAGCACAGCGAAATCACCGCTTTCAGCGATGGCGGGTTCATCGCCGCCACTTGCAGCCCGTTGAATCCGCCCCACGATATACCCATCATGCCCGTGTTGCCATTGCACCACTCTTGGTGCGCCGCCCAGGCGTGGACCGCGCAGGCGTCATCCAGTTCCTGTTGCGTATACTCGTCCTCCATCAACCCTTCGGAATCGCCATTGCCGCGCATGTCGACGCGGATGCAGGCGTAGCCGTGACCGGCAAAATACGGATGGGTCAGGCTGTCGCGGGCAATCGTCCCGTCACGCTTGCGATAGGGCAGATGCTCAATGATCGCCGGGACTGGATTGGCCGCCGCATCCTCAGGCATCCAGATGCGCGCGGACAGTCGCACGCCGTCCGGCATGACAATGCCCACATCGGCTTGTTCGACGACTTTGCGCGGAAATTCGGTAATCGTCTTCATTGCCCTGCTCCCGGTCTTTGTTTCTGCCGGCTTGGCAGCAGCTTCGTTGGAAATTGTCATGATTGTTGATCCGGATACGACTTCGCCAAGCAGAATTCCGCCAACATTCACTGGCGCAGAACAAGCTTACACCTCTTGCCAATTCATGCTATCGGGCCGTTCGATTTTCCAAAGGACTGTTCATGACCGCGCCGCGCATCTCGTTTGTTTCACTTGGCTGCCCGAAGGCTCTCGTCGATTCCGAGCGGATCATCACGCGCCTGCGCGCTGAAGGCTATGAAATCACGCGCAAGCATGATGGCGCGGACATGGTGATCGTCAACACCTGCGGCTTTCTCGACAGCGCCCGCGATGAATCGCTGCAGGCAATCGGCTCGGCGCTCAATGAAAATGGCAAGGTTATCGTCACCGGCTGCCTCGGTGCGGAGCCGGATGTCATTCGCCAACGCCACCCGAACGTCCTGGCCATTACCGGCCCCCAGGCTTATGAGAGCGTGATGAACGCCGTGCATGAAGCCGCGCCGCCGGAGCATGATCCGTTCATGGACTTGGTGCCGGAACAAGGCATCAAGCTGACGCCGCGCCACTACGCCTATCTGAAAATCTCCGAAGGCTGCTCGAACCGCTGCACCTTCTGCATCATTCCGGCGCTGCGCGGCGATCTGGTTTCGCGTTCTGCTTCTGACGTATTGAAAGAAGCCGAGAAGCTTGTCGCCGCAGGCGTAAAGGAAATCCTCGTCATTTCGCAGGATACCTCCGCCTACGGCCAGGACATCCGCTATGCCGAAAGCCAGTGGGGCGACAAGACAGTCCGCGCAAAGTTCGTTGATCTTTCGCGCGAACTTGGCTCACTCGGCGTCTGGGTTCGCATGCACTATGTCTACCCCTACCCGCACGTCGATGATGTCATTCCGCTGATGGCCGACGGAAAGATCCTGCCCTACCTCGACATCCCGTTCCAGCACGCCAGCCCCAATGTGTTGAAGGCGATGAAACGCCCTGCTCACGCCGACAAGGTGGTCGAGCGGATCCGGCGCTGGCGGGAAATCTGCCCGGATCTGGCGCTGCGCTCAACCTTCATCGCCGGCTTTCCCGGCGAGACAGAAGAAGATTTCGACATGCTGCTCGATTTCCTCGACGAGGCGAAGATCGAACGCGCTGGATGTTTCAAGTATGAGCCGGTCAAGGGTGCAAAGTCGAACGACCTTGGCCTGCCGTTCGTGCCGGAAGACGTCAAAGAAGCGCGGTTCAAGCGTTTTATGGCACGCCAGCAGAAAATCTCGGCCGACATCCTCAAGCGCAAGGTCGGCAAACGCCTGCCTGTCATCATCGACCAGTCGGACGGCCTGACCGCCACAGGACGCACCAAGTATGATGCGCCGGAAATCGATGGCAATGTCCGCGTCACCTCACGCCGTCCGATACGGGTTGGCGACATTGTAACCGTCAAGATCGAAGCATCCGATGCCTATGACCTGCATGGCTCGGTTGCCTGAGCTGCCGCTGCTATTTATTGGCCTCCAGTGGCGGCAACTCGGCGTCCCAGCTTTTCAGGATGAGGTCACGCGCCTTGTGTGCCAGGTTCAGTGACGGGGAATTCAGCACTGACATCGGCAGCTTTGGATCTGCAACGGGTGATTTTGGCACCAAACTTCCTGCCTGAACCATGGCTTTCGCCACCTCATTGTCTTCAACAATGGCCAGTGATCCCCAATAAAGCTTCCAGAACGTCTTGCGGGATTCCTCCCATTTCGCGGGCTCCGTCTCCACCGCGAGTGACGACAAGGCCTCTGTGGCAGAAAGCGTTATGCTCAGTTGTTTCTGCAGGAAGGGCTCCAGGTTTTTCTGCTTTGACGTGGCATTATATTGCCAGGCGCTCACCGTTAGTGAAACAAGCGTCAGCATCCAGGGGACTATCGTCGCATAATTCATAGCGGGCTCCATCAAAATGAAGCGCCCCGTGAGAAACTACTCCCGATCTGCCGGTCATGCAATTTCGAGCCGCAGGATCGGCTGATGATTATGGTAACCAAAGTGTTTAACGACACTTTGCAGTTTTTCACACTGACAGCTCAGGTTGCCCTAGTGTCACGCTTTCCGCAGTTGCAGGGAGGCGCATCGCATGACTTCCAGTCAGGACAAGCCGGACAGCACCCGCTTCGCGCTGCTTGACCTGCTGCGGCTGTTTGCGGCGCTGATGGTTGTCGCCTTTCACTGGCTGTTCCGCGGCCATGCCGCCAGTCAGCAGTTCACAGATTTCCCTGATGCTGCCAGGCTTGCTGTTTATGGCTACATCGGAGTGGACTGGTTTTTTGTCATATCCGGATTTGTCATTGCCTGGACCGCCGAAGGTCGAAATGCCATTACATTTGCTGTCCTGCGCTTTGCCCGCCTCTACCCGGGCGACATTGCCTGCATGACCATCACATTCCTCATGACAGTCTCCTACAATTGGCCGCAGTTTTCACCGGATTGGACGGATTGGCTGGCCAACAGCACGATGTTCGCGCCTGTCCTCGGCCGGCAATTCATGGACGGCGCCTACTGGTCAATCGTTGTCGAGATTGTCTTTTACGGCTGGGTGTTTATCGGGCTTGCTACGGGTCTGTGGAACCGGCGCATCCCGATCGCATTTATCTGGCTGGCGGCGTCAGTTGCCAATATGGTTTGGATCAAATCGGAAGTGCTCCGGTTTGTCCTGATCACAGATTTTGCACCATGGTTCATCATCGGCATGATGATGCAGGATATCTGGAAGCGTGGCGCGAAGCTAGAAGTGATGGTCATATTGGTCACCGCGTTTTTCGCCAGTTGCCTGTCGCTTGCGATTCAGGTGCCAGGTTTTGCCGAAGACTATGGCGTGGCGCCCGAACTGATGCTGCTTTTCAGTCTCAACCTCCTCGGCATCCTGCTGATCGCCGCCGCGATCAGTGCACGGAATGTCAGCCCGAAAATCGCGCGATGGTCTGTAGTAGCCGGCGCCGTCAGCTATCCGCTTTACCTGTTCCACCAACACGCAGGCTACATGCTGATTGACCGGTTTTCGCCGCTTCTGGGAAGTTTGGGAGCTGCAATCGTTGCGTTGGCCGCAACTTTCGCTGTCGCCATATCGACCGCGCTGCTTATCGAGAAGCCCTTGCGCCCTCTTGTTGTCAGAACATTGCTGCGGCTCGTCGAGCGCGTAAAACACGCGCTGCACTGGACCGGAAACATCCACGCCAAATAAAAAGGGCGGCCACAAGGGCCGCCCATCCAGACCAACTGTTCAGGATTACTCTGGCAGCTTGTCGTCCACGCCTTTGACATACATCTTGAGGCCAAGCAGCGTGCCGTCATCGGCGCTTTCGCCAGCCTTCAGCCATTCGGTGCCATCCTGCTTCATGATCGGGCCGGTGAACGGCTTCAGCTCACCCGACTTGATCTTGGCTTCAGTGTCCATTGCCATGGCTTTCACATCGTCCGGCATGTTGGTGTACGGGGCCATCGTCAGGATGCCGTCCTTGAGGCCATCCCATGAGGATTCGCCACCCTTCCACGAGCCGTCAAGCACGGCATTGATGCGCTTGACATAGTAGGGACCCCAAGTGTCGACGATCGCGGTCAGCTGTGCGTTCGGGCCTGCGGTGATCTGGTCGAAAGCCTGACCGAAGGCCTTGATCTTGCGCTCTTCCGCAACCTGCATCGGGCCGGTCGAATCCGTATGCTGGGTGATGATGTCCACGCCCTGATCGATCAACGCCTTGGCGGCATCGGCTTCCTTGCCGGCGTCAAACCAGGTGTTGACCCAAACCACTTTCAGCTTGAAATCCGGATTGACGGACTGCGCGCCGAGCAGGAACGAATTGATGCCCTGCACCACTTCCGGGATCGGGAATGAGGCGATGTAGCCGGCGGTGCCGGTTTTCGACATCTTGCCGGCGATCTGGCCGATGATGTAGCGGCCTTCATAGAAGCGCGAATTGTAGGTCGTCACGTTTGGAGCGGACTTGTAGCCGGTGGCGTGCTCGAACTTCACGTCCGGGAACTTCGCAGCAACGGCCAGCGTCTGGTCCATGAAGCCGAACGAGGTGGTGAACACGATGGCGCAGCCGGAACGGGCGAAACGTTCGATTGCGCGCTCGGCATCCGGGCCTTCCGGAACGTTTTCGGCAAAAATGGTCTCGACCTTTTCGCCCAGTTCCTTGTCGACCAGCTGACGGCCAACGTCATGCGCCTGAGTCCAGCCGCCATCGGACTTCGAGCCGACATAAAGGAAGCAGGCCTTGATCTTGTCGGCGGCCAGTGCCGGAGCCGCCATCGAGGCGAGGAATGTGGCTGCAGCCAGCCCAGTCAGAATTTTCTTCATTGGTCGTACCTTTCCATTCAACGAAACAAGGGGCATTCCCGTCTTGATTCCTACCGGTCTGCCACAAACGGCCGCCCCAAAGAGGCCGGTGTGTTCATCATCGTCAGGCGGCGATTGCCGGATATTAGAACCAAAACGATGATGGTTGCCAGATAGGGAAGAGAAGATAAAAGCTGTGAGGGGATTCCAAGTCCCAGCGCCTGCGCGTGCAATTGTCCAATAGTCACAGCGCCAAACAGATATGCGCCGCCAACCACGCGCCACGGCCGCCAGGAGGCGAACACCACAAGCGCCAGCGCGATCCAACCGCGGCCGGCCGTCATGTTTTCCACCCATTGCGGTGTATAGACCAGTGACAGATGGGCACCGGCAAGACCGGCGCATGCCCCGCCGAACATGACCGCCAGATAGCGGACTTTGACGACCGGAATGCCCAACGCATGGGCTGACGTGTGATTGTCGCCGACCGAGCGTAGCGTCAGCCCTGCCCGCGTCTTGAACAGAAACCAGGATACGGCGGCAACGAGGATCAGCGAGATGTAGAAGATCGGGTCCTGTCCGAACAGCAGTTTGCCAACCATCGGCAGTTCACTCAGGACCGGGATGTGGATATTGGCGAGGCGCACACCAGCCTGCCCGACGTACAACTCGCCGATGAGGCCGGACAGACCAAGCCCGGCCAGCGTCAAGGCAAGACCGGTCGCCACCTGGTTGGTCACGAGCGTTAACGTCAGGAAAGCAAACGGCAGCGAGAATAGCGCACTTGCGATGATCGCCGCCAGAACGCCGAGCCACGGCGAACCAGTCTGCAATGACACGGCAAAACCGACAACCGCGCCGATCACCATCATGCCCTCAACACCAAGGTTCAAAACGCCGGAGCGCTCGACGACCAATTCCCCGATGGCTGCAATCAAAAGCGGCGTTGCGGCGGTCGCGATGGTGAGGAGGATTGACTGGAAAATATCCATCTCAGTTCCCCTTTGCCGCTGAGCGGGCCGCGAACACGATCCGGTAATGAATGAGCGTGTCACAGGCGAGCACGAAAAACAGCAACATGCCTTGGAACACGCGCGCCAGCTTGTCTGACAGCCCAAGCGAAATCTGCGCTGCCTCGCCGCCAAGATAGGTCAAGGCCAGCACGAGGCCGGCAGCGACAATCCCGAGCGGGTTCAGGCGCCCGAGGAACGCCACGATGATGGCAGTGAAACCATAGCCGGGCGAAATCGACGGACGAAGCTGGCCAATAGCGCCGGAAACCTCGGATATGCCGGCGAGACCCGCCAGCGCGCCGGAGAACATGAAGGCAAAGAACACCATTTTCGGTGCATCAATGCCCGCAAACCTCGCCGCGCGCGGTGATGCGCCTTGAACACGGATATCAAACCCGCGCTTGGTGCGTTTGAGCATGTACCAGACAAGCACCGCCGCTACGATGGCGAAGACAATGCCCCAGTTTGCCCGCCCGGACGAAGGCATCATTTCAGGCAGAACCGCAAATGGATTGAACCGGCGCGATTCCGGGAAATTGTTGCCCTCCGGATTGCGCCACGGACCGCGCACCATCCAGTCGAGGAACAATTGCATGACATAAACCAGCATCAGGCTGGTGAGGATTTCATTGGTATTGAATTTCACCTTTAGCAACGCCGGTATCGCGCCAAACAAGGCGCCGCCGATCAACCCGAGGATCAGCATGACCGGAAGCGTCAACACGGACTGCCATTCGGGAAACATCACCGGCGGAATCGAGCCCATCAGCGCGCCGGCGATGAACTGGCCTTCGGCGCCGATGTTCCAGTTGTTCGAGGCATAGGCGACCGAAAGACCGACCGCGATCAGAATCAGGGGTGCGGCCTTGATCGCCAGCTCGTGCAGCGACCAGACTTCGCTGAGTGGCTCAACAAAGTAGGTATAAAGCGCAGTCAGCGGATTTTGCCCGGACGCAGCAAAGACAATCGCACCGGCGATCAGCGTCAGACCGAAGGCGATGAAAGGCGAAAGCGCTGAAAACAACGCTGAATGTTGCGGGCGCTTGATGAGCATGATCATGTCAGATTGCCCCACCCATCAGCATGCCGACATGTTCGAGCGTCGCATCGGCAATCGGCATTGGCAACGACAGCTTGCCATGATTCATCACGGCCAGGCGGTCGGAAATTTCAAACAATTCATCAAGGTCCTGGCTTATGATCAAAACCGCAGCGCCGCTGCGCGCAAGATCGACAATCGACTGACGAATGCGTGCGCAGGCACCGGCATCAACGCCCCAGGTTGGCTGGTTGATGACCAGAACGGATGGATTGCGATCCAGCTCGCGGCCAATCAGGAATTTCTGCAGATTGCCGCCCGACAAGGCCCCCGCATCCGGATCCTCGGCGCTTTTCCGCACATCCATGACCTCAACGATCCGCTTGGCCGCCGCTGTGATCGACGACCGATTGATGACGCGGAAAGGGCCCTTGGAAAAGGCTCTCGCATCCGAAATGGCGCGCGACAGAAAAAGATTGTCGGAAAGGCTCATCGTCGGCACGGCGCCATGCCCAAGCCGCTCTTCCGGCACAAAGCCTGCGCCGAGCAAACGCCGCTCGGAAATGCCGAGATTGCCCGCCGGCTTGCCGCGAATGGAAATCGTTTCAGCGCTGGCCTGTTTGCGCTCACCCGACACCGCATCAAAAAATTCGCCCTGCCCGTTGCCCGCAACGCCGGCAATGCCGACGACTTCGCCCGGAAGAACATCAAGTGTGATGTCCTTCAGCGCCATCGAGAACGGCCCTGAAGGTTTTTGCGATAAGCCCTTGATCGACAATAGCGGCATGGCGGCTGCATCATCGGCTGGCGCCGGGCGTATGACTGCGGCGATGTCATTGCCAACCATCATTCGCGCCAGCGAGGCCGCCGTTTCCGCGCGCGGATCGCATTCGCCGACCACCTTGCCATGACGAAGCACAGTGGCGCGGTCACAGATGCGCTGCACCTCATCAAGCCGATGGCTGATGTAGAGGATCGACTTGCCCTCGTCACGCAGACGTTCAAGCGTGACGAACAGCTTGTCTGCCTCCTGCGGCGTCAACACCGATGTCGGCTCGTCCAGAATGATCAACTCTGGTTCCTGCAACAGGCAGCGCACAATCTCGATGCGTTGGCGTTCGCCTACCGAAAGGTCACCAACCAGGGAACTTGGATCCAACGGCAAGCCGTAAGCCTGGCTGATGGTTCGCGCTTTTTCTGCAACCTCAGAAACCGACGCGCCGCCGCTCAAGGCAAGCGCGATATTCTCCGCGGCGCTCAAAGCATCAAACAGCGAAAAATGCTGGAAAACCATGCCGATGCCAAGGCTTCTTGCGAAATTTGGATTGGCTATCGTGACGTTCTGCCCCTTCCACGAAATGCTGCCTGCGTTCGGCTGTAGCGTTCCGTAGAGCATTTTCACCAATGTGGATTTGCCAGCGCCATTCTCACCGAGAAGCGCGTGGATCTCACCCTTGGAAATGGAAAGCGTGACGCCGTCGCAAGCGCGAAGCGAGCCGAATATCTTGGTCACGCCTTCAACCTGAAGAAGCGCGCGATCCCCTGACGCCAAATGTTCCCCGGCCATGTTACCTTTTTGGGTTTTCTTATGGTCCAAAGAAAGCCTAGCCGAATTGATTCCGCTTTGGAAAGGCCTATTTCCCAAGCATCTGTTGAAATCCTCGGCAGACAGTGACTTTGCTCAAGGAATGAGCACAGTGCCTCCGGTCGTTGCCCGGCTTTCGAGCAAGCGGTGAGCATCGCCAGCTTCCGCCAAACGGAATTTCTGGTTGACTGCTATGTTGACCGTGCCGGAAGTGACCTTTTCAAACAGCCGGTTGGCGGACAATTCCAGTTCAGCGCGGCTTGCCGTGTAGGCAAACAGTGTTGGCCGCGTCGCATAAAGCGAACCCCGGGCAACCAGATGGGTCAGCGTGAAGCCTTCTATCGGCCCGGACGATTGGCCAAACGGCACAAACATCCCGCGCGACTTCAAGCTATCGAGTGATGCCAGCCATGTGTCCCTGCCCACGGAATCATAGACAACATCCACGCCTTTTCCGCCGGTGATCTCCTTCACCCGCGCAACTATGTTTTCATGCTTGTATTCAATGACGTGATGATACCCATTCTTGCGCGCCAGTTCAGCCTTTTCTGGGCTGCCTGCAGTGCCGATCACCGTTGCGCCGATGGAATCGGCCCATTGGCCCGCAATCAGGCCCACGCCTCCGGCGGCGGCGTGGAACAAGATGGTCTGCCCCTTCTGCACCGGAAAAGTCCGGCACAGCAGCATTTCAGCAGTCATGCCTTTCAGCATCATGGCCGCAGCGGTGTCATCGCTGATGCCGTTTGGTATCTTCACCAACCGGTCCGCCACTATGTTTCTGGCTTCGCAATAGGCGCCAATTGTCGCGGCGTAGGCAACGCGGTCGCCAATTTGCAAACCCCTCACACCGTCGCCCAACGCTGTGACAACGCCTGTCGCCTCATTGCCCGGAATCAGCGGCAAGCCGCTTGGCAGCGTGTAGAGGCCTGTGCGGTAATAGACATCAATGAAATTCAGGCCGATTGCCGTATGCCTGATTTGCGCTTCACCAGCGGCCGGCGGCGCAAGGTCAATGTCGTCAAGCGTCAAGACTTCCGGGCCACCATGGCTGTGAATGCGGACTGCTTTAATTCTCATGGCATTTTGGCCTTGGACAATCCGTTTCCGAGGTCCGGAAACTTCTGCATTATGGCGCCGATCACAAAGAGATAGGCGCCTGTGACTGCCGTGCCGATTTTCACCCAGTCCGGCGCATCCATCGCATAGAACAACCCTGCCCCGCCAAATCCGCACCAGACCAGAAAGATCGGCAGGTTGACCGCCCGCATCCTGACAACGCGCACCGGGTGCAGGAAACTGATCGGAACAAACGTCAGTATGGCGGCAAATAGCACCACTGCAAATGCCGCCATTTCGCCTGGTTCGACAATGAACAGCGTGAACACCACCATGTTCCACACCACCGGGAACCCCTTGAAGAAGTTCTCCTTGGTCTTCATGCCCATGTCGGCATAGTAAATCGCGCTTGAAACCACGATGATTGCTGCTGACAGAAACGACAGGTTTTCGCCCATGAACCCGCGCTGATACAAAGCGAATGCCGGGATCAGCACATAGGTGACATAGTCGATAATGTTGTCGAGCGTGTCGCCGCTCCAGTTTGGCAACACTTCCTTGACCTGCAGCTTGCGCGCAATCGGCCCATCTATGCCGTCAACGAACAAGGCGAGACCGAGCCACAAAAACATCGACGTCCAGCGCATTTCACTGGCAGCTACAACCGACAGAAAAGCCAGAAAAGACCCGGAAGCTGTCAAAAGGTGAACAGAAAACGCCTTCGCCTGCGGCCACGTCACCTTTTTCTTCTTCCTGGGTGCCAATGGCCTTGCCTCCAATAAAGCTGTTGCGTCACTGCTATGCCACGAACTGAGCCCTGCGAAAAGAACAACAAACCGCAAGCAGACAGCTTTATGATCGCAAGGGGCTAATACCGCGTCCTTTCGCGCGATTGCAATTCGGGTTGCCTTGCCACAAATTCAAAAGGCAAAAATTGGAAGCTGAAATGCCTGAATCAAAATTCGCCGATGTATTTGTTGCAGGAAATGGACCGGCCGGGATGGTCGCCGCGCTGGCCTTGGCCGACGCTGGCTTTTCTGTCACGATTGCTGGCCCCGGACAGTCAAGGCCGGATCAACGCACGACAGCATTGATGTTGCCGTCCATTCGTTTGCTGGACAGCCTTGGCGTTTGGGAGAAATTGAAGCCAGACGCCGCGCCGCTGCGCTCCATGCGGATTGTCGACGGAACCAGCCGCCTGATCCGCGCACGGCCAGTTACATTTCACTCCACCGAGATCGATGAAGAGGCGTTTGGCTACAACATGCCGAACATGACGCTGAACGCCGCAATTGCATCGCAGCTGGATGCAAACCCGAACCTTCGGCAGATCAGATCCTCCGTTGTCTCGTATGAAACAGGCACGGATGCCATCACGGCAATACTGGATAACGGCGACCGGTTTACCGCCAAGCTCGTCGTCGCGGCAGACGGCCGAAATTCAATGGCCCGGGAACACGCCGGCATCAAAACCAGCTCCTGGTCTTATCCGCAGGCGGCTTTTGTGACAGTTTTCACACACCAGCAGCCGCACCAGGACATGTCGACGGAGTTCCACACGGAAACGGGCCCTTGCACCCAGGTCCCGCTGCCCGGAAACCGCTCCAGCCTTGTGTGGGCGGTCAAGCCAGAAAGGGCAGAAGCGCTCAAGGCCATGGATAATGCCTCGCTGTCAGAGGCAATTGAAGCGCGCCTTCAGTCATTCCTTGGAAAAGTGACCGTTGGGCCGGAACGCCAATCATATCCGCTATCCGGTCAATATCCATTGCGCTTTGGCCAGAACCGCATCGCATTGGTCGGCGAAGCTGCCCATGTCTTCCCTCCGATAGGAGCACAAGGGTTGAACCTTGGCCTGCGTGATGTCGAGGACCTGAGGGCTGCAGTTCTTTCAAATCCCGCAGACGCCGGATCTGACCAGGTATTGGCAAAATATGACAGCGCCCGACGTCCCGACATCATCGCACGCACCGGCGCCGTAGACGCTTTGAACCGCACGCTTCTGTCTTCGTTTCTGCCGGCACAGATGGCACGCGCAACCGGCCTTGCCATTCTCGACATTGCGCCGCCGCTCCGCGGCCTGTTCATGCGCGAAGGGATGCGTCCCGGATCCGGATTTGGCAAACTGCTGGGATCAATTCGGGAAAAGGTCGGCCGGAAATTGCCCTTGGGTAATTAGATAGAGCAACGCAGAAACCGAGGCGACCGACAGGAATGTCGTGACAAGGACTGCAGCCGAAGCCTTCTCCGTCCACACGCCATACTGCTGGGCAAGCACGAATACGTTCGTTGCAGACGGCAGTGCCGCCATCAGAACTGCCGAATACACCCAGACCGGCGGGAAATCCCCGGCAATGCTGACCAGTATATAGACCAGCAGCGGATGGACGATCAGCTTGAGCGGCACGATATACGAAAGCTCGACCGGAACGCCATCCATCCGCCGCAGCGCCAACGTCACGCCCATCGCAAACAGCGCGCAAGGCGCCGCGCCGTTGGCCAAGAGGTCGACCAGCCGGGACAAAGGCTCAGGCAACTGCAGCCCGGACAGGGCAAATGCCACCCCGACCAATGTCGCCAGGATGAAAGGATGCAGCACGATTTTCAGCAAAACCTGCCCGCCGAGGCGCAGGAAAGAAACTGACGAACGCTCGGTCAGCCCCATGATAAACGGCGCCATCGTAAAGTGGAGTGCATTGTCGAAGCAGAAGATAAGCGCTACCGGAACTGCTGCCTGTTCGCCGAATGCCATCAGCGCGAGACCGGGTCCCATGTAGCCGATGTTGCCGTAGGCGCTGGCAAAGCCCTGTATCATCGCCTCTGGCATCGTATGCTTGGCAATGTACCTGACCGTCAGCAACACGGAGGCGAACAGCAGAAACGTTGAGCCCGTCGCACCCAGCACAAAATGCCATTCGCGGAACTGTTCGACCGGCGTCTTGGACATCAGCTTGAAAAACAGTGCCGGCAAAGCAACGTAAATGATGAAAATATTCATCCAGCCCAGAGCCGATACGTCGAGCTTGACGCGTTTGCCGATGATGAACCCGATCAGGATCAGGCCAAAAAACGGCAGGACGAGGCCTATGACATCAAACATCGACGACACCCGAAAAAAGCCCTGATTCAGGGCTGCGGGCCACATTGTTTTTCATCGGAAAATGCACCAGATATGAGGACATGAGCAAACTTAGATCAGCCAACTACAGGATTGGACAGGTTGTACGCCACCGGATTTTTCCGTTTCGCGGCCTGATTTTCGATGTCGATCCGGAATTTGCCAATACCGAGGAGTGGTATCAGTCAATTCCGGCGGAGGTGCGCCCGCGAAAAGACCAGCCGTTTTACCATCTGTTTGCGGAAAACGAGGCGACTGAATACGTCGCCTATGTATCGGAACAAAACCTCTTGCCGGATGATAGCGGTGAGCCGCTGCGCCATCCCCGCATTCCCGAACTTTTCGAAAAGGCAGAGTCCGGGTTTTACAGTCCCAAACCCAAATCGATTTCAATGAACTAGAAATTCGTAACAAAAAAAGCGGGAAAAATTCCCGCCTTTTGCATGTCATGAGACTTGGATCAGCCGCCGTTGCCGGCAGCCTTGGCCTTGTCCTGCTCTTCTTTCAGCTTCTTTTCGAAATCGGCCTTGCGCTTGGTCATTTCATCCTGAAGCTTCTTGTTCTGCTCTTCAAGTTCGGACTGCTTCATGCCCGGGCCATCATAAGCCGCGCCAAATCCATTGAGGCTGATTTTCAACGGGTTCGGCTTGTTCTGGAAATTCACCGACGTCAATGTGAGGTCCGCACCCTTCTTGAGGGCAGCGATCAATTCGTTGCTCAGCGCAGCTTCTGCAATGCAGCGATCCGGGAAACAAATCGCGTACTCGATCTTTGTCGCCTTGTTCTGACCGATTTGCATGCCGATGCCCGCAGGTATCAGGCGGCCGGTCGGAACCGAAATCTGCATGATCTTCTTGGTGATCTTGCCCTTCACCTCAATCAGGCTGACGGCAGTCAGAAGCTGGCCGGAATCTGCGGTCACGATATTCTGGACATTGCAGATATCATTGTCTTCCTGCTTGGCGCAGACCTTGAACCAGCCTTGCGGCGCGGCCGGCGCAGCAGCAGCCTGGGCATTTGCTGAGGAAATCGAGAATGCGCTGAACCCGGCGAGGGCAACAGCGAGGGTCGGGATCATTGCGATCGTGGCTTTAGACATCAATACCGTTTCCTTTTTCAGCAAAGCAGCAGCGCATGGCCGCCTGCTCCAATACTCTCGGGGCTCTGTGTTGGCCAATTGAGGCAACAGAAAGGCCTTTGAAACTCTGACGGCCTGTTACACCCCAATGCAAATTGAATCCAGCGTCTTTTGTGCGCTGCATGTTGCGTTTCGATCTGAAAACGAAGCACTATTCCGGCAACCACACCTGACAATATCGGTCTGTTTCGGGGGTGCTTGGAATGGTAGTCTGAAAAAAAGCAATCCGAATCATGCAGAATTCGGCTTGTCCGGACGTGAACATCTGACACATCAAATTGGAGATTCTAGATGAGCAGGTTTCTGAAAGGCGCAGTGCTTGCATTCGCCGCAACCGCTTTGTGGGTTGGTGCTGTCGTCGCCGAACCCCGGCATGGTATTGCCATCATCGGGGAACCCGCACTGCCCGCAGATTTTGCGAACCTGCCATATGCCAATCCGGATGCGCCCAAAGGCGGCAACATCGGTTACGGCGTGGTTGGCACATTCGACAATCTCAACCCGTTCATCCTCAAAAGCATGCGCACCACGGCGCGCGGCGTGATTGACACGGCTTTCGGCAATCTCGTGTTTGAATCGCTGATGCAGCGCTCGGCCGATGAGCCTTTTACACTCTACGGATTGCTGGCCGAAACCATCGATACGGATGAAGCCCGCACCTGGGCCGAGTTCCAGTTGAACCCCAATGCCAAATGGTCGGACGGAACGCCAGTCACGCCGGAAGACGTCATTTTCACCTACGAGACATACACCGCCAAAGGCCGCCCGCCCTACTCCAAGCGGATGGACAAGATCGCCAAGATCGAGAAAACCGGCGAACGCGGCGTGAAATTCACCTTCAATGAAAAATCAGACCGCGAGTTCCCACTGATCATCGCGCTCACGCCAATCATCCCGAAGCATGCGACAAGCGCGACATTTGACGAACCTTCGCTGAATAGCGTCACTGGTTCAGGTCCCTATGTCGTCGACAAGGTCGAGCCGGGAACGCGCATCACCTTCAAGAAGAACCCGGATTATTGGGGCAAAAACCTCACCGTGAAAAAGGGCTTGGACAATTTCGATACCGTCAGCATCGATTATTTCAAGGACGAGACCGCGCAGTTCGAAGCCTTCAAAAAAGGCCTGTTCGACGTCTATCCTGAAGGTGATCCGGCCAAGTGGGCCAAGAATTACGATTTTCAGGCCGTGACTGACGGCAAGGTGAAGAAGGAAGCCTTCGTTGCCGGCACCCCTTCCAACATGTTCTCCTTTGTCTTCAACACGCGCCGTCCCGTGTTCGCCGACCGCAAGGTGCGTACGGCGCTTGCCATGCTTTATGACTTTGAGTGGACCAACAAGAACCTGTTCGAAGGTGCCTATTCGCGCACTGGCTCGTTCTGGCAAAACTCGGAACTGTCCGCGCTCGGCGTTCCGGCTTCTGGTGGCGAAAAAGTGTTGCTGCAGCCCTACGCCGACAATTTGCTGCCTGAAGTCATGGATGGCACCTGGAAACCGGTCGAAACGGACGGCTCTGGCCGCGACCGCGAAACAATCCTGAAGGCAGTCATGCTGCTCAAAGAAGCCGGCTTCAATATGGCCAATCAGAAGATGGCCGGCTCTGACGGCAAGCCATTGACCTTCGAAATACTCTGCGCCAACGGTTCCGAGGAAAAACTGGCGCTGGTCTATCAGCGCACGCTTGCCAAGGTCGGCATCGATGCGCAGGTCCGAACGGTTGACGACGCGCAATACCAGCAGCGCCGCCAGGTCTGGGACTTTGACATGGTCATGGCCACCTATTCTGCATCGCTGTCACCAGGCATTGAACAGGTCGGCCGTTGGGGTTCGTCCTCCAAGGAAGGCGAAGGCACATTCAATTATGCCGGCGTTGCCGAACCCGGCATTGACGCAATGATTGAAGCCATGGGCAAATCCAAGACCCGCGCCGATTTCGTCGATGCCGTTCGTGCGCTCGACCGGCTGCTGATCTCTGGCCAGTACGTTGTGCCGCTGCACCATTTGAAGGAACAGTGGATCGCCCGTTGGGACCGCGTCGAACACCCGGAAAAGACCGCGCTGTTCGGCTATCAACTGCCAACCTGGTGGGCCAAACAGTAGTTGCCGCAATTCAAGGATCGGAAACGATGAAAACCATCAAGATCGATATCGTTTCCGATGTTGTCTGCCCGTGGTGCTATCTCGGCAAGGCGCGGCTGGAATCCGCACTTGGCCAAATGAAGGGCTTAACCGCTGAGATCAATTGGCGCCCCTATCAGCTCGACCCGACGATCCCGCGCGGCGGCGTCGACCGGAAAAAATACATGGAGGCGAAGTTTGGAACGGGTCCACGTCTTGGTGAGGTCCACAAGCAACTGGAGCACTTCGGCCGGGAAGTCGGGATCCGCTACGAGTTTGACGCCATCAAGGTTGCGCCAAACACGATGGATGCACACCGGCTGATCCGTTGGGCGGCTCAAGCTGGACCTGGCATTCAGGGCAAGGTCGTGGACCGGCTGTTCAAGCTCTATTTCACCGAAGGCGGAGATATTGGCAACCATGCGGTGCTGATCAAAGCCGGCGCCGACAGCGGCATGGACAAGGCAATCATTGAGGCGCTCTTGCCGACCGATGCCGAAGAAGCCGGTGTGATCGGCGAAATCGCCACCTCCAAACAGCTCGGCATCACCGGCGTACCCTGCTTCATCTTCAATCAGAAATACGCGGTTTCCGGCGCGCAGACGCCCGATGTGCTGATTGAAGCCATGCAAGGCGCAATGCGCGACGCACCGGAGGCCTGAACGCGCCTATTTGGCGTCCACCATCCGCGCCAATTGCGTCATCACAACCGCAGAACCGTTCAGCCGTTTTTCCGGATCAGGCCAGTCTCGCGTCAGGAAGATCGACTGATCGGGGCGAATCTTCGCCAGAATGCCCTGCTCGCCAATGAACTTGACCAGCGCCGTCGGGTTCGGAAACTCCTTGCGGCGGAAGTTGATGACGACGCCCTTCGGCCCGGCATCCAGCTTCTCGACATTCGCCTTCCGGCACAGTGTCTTGATGTAGACGACCTTCAGCAGATGCTTCACTTCTTCCGGCAACGGTCCGAACCGGTCGATCAGTTCCGCCCCAAAACCGTCTATTTCAGTGGCGTCGCTGATGTCAGCCAGACGGCGATAAAGCCCAAGACGCAGCTGAAGATCAGGTACAAAGCTTTCCGGAATCATCACTGCCGTGCCGATGGTGATCTGCGGCGACCATTGGCCATCGTCGGCATGCGCCTCGCCCTTGGTTTCGGCAACCGCCTCTTCCAGCATTTGCTGATAAAGTTCGAACCCGACTTCCTTGATATGGCCGGATTGCTCCTCGCCCAGCATGTTTCCCGCGCCGCGCAAGTCAAGGTCATGACTCGCCAGCTGGAACCCGGCTCCAAGCGTGTCCAATGACTGCAGCACCTTCAACCTGCGTTCGGCCGTTGTTGTCAGCGTCCGGTTGACCGGAAGCGTGAACAGGGCAAACGCACGCTGCTTCGAACGCCCGACGCGTCCGCGCAATTGGTAAAGCTGCGCCAGTCCGAACATGTCGGCCCGGTGGACAATCAGCGTATTGGCAGTCGGGATATCAAGACCGGACTCCACAATCGTGGTCGAAAGCAGCACATCATACTGGCCCTCGTAAAAGGCATTCATGATGTCATCCAGTTCGCTCGGCGGCATTTGTCCATGCGCCACCGCAACCTTCAGCTCGGGCACTTCGGATTGCAGAAACGCATGAATGTCCGCAAGATCGGCGATGCGCGGAACGACATAAAAGCTTTGGCCGCCCCTATATCTTTCCCGCAGCAGGCTTTCGCGGATCACAAGCCCGTCAAACGGCGAGATGAATGTGCGCACCGCCATGCGGTCCACCGGCGGCGTGGTGATCAGCGACAGTTCGCGCACGCCCGTCAGGGCAAGCTGCAGCGTCCGCGGAATCGGCGTCGCCGAAAGGGTGAGCACGTGAATGTCACTCTTCAGTTCCTTCAGCCGCTCCTTGTGCTTGACACCGAAGTGCTGCTCTTCATCGATGATCAGCATGCCAAGGTTCTTGAAGGAAATACCGGTCCCCAGCAGCGCATGCGTGCCGACGACGATATCGACGGTGCCTTCGCCTATTTCCTTCTTTGTCAGTGCCAGATCCTTGGCGCCCACCAGCCGCGACGCCTGCGCAACCCGGATCGGCAATCCGTGGAACCGCTGCGAGAATGTCTTGAAATGCTGCCGGGCCAGCAAGGTGGTCGGAACAACAACAGCCACCTGCAATCCATTCAGCGCCGCAATGAACGCCGCGCGGATGGCCACTTCCGTCTTGCCAAAGCCGACATCGCCGCAAATCAGACGGTCCATCGGCCTGCCCTGCCCGAGATCGTCAATGACCGATTCAATCGCCGTCAGCTGATCGTCCGTCTCCTCATACGGGAAGCGCGCCGCAAACTCGCCGTAGAGCCCGTCCGGCGGCGTCAGCATCGGCGCGCCGCGCATCTGGCGCTCTGCAGCAATGCGGATCAACTGGCCCGCCATGTCCAGCAGTTTCTTCTTCAGTTTCGCCTTGCGCGCCTGCCAGGCCCCGCCGCCCAGCCTGTCCAGCGAGGCCTCGGATCCCTCTGAGCCAAACCGCGATAAGAGTTCAATGTTCTCAACCGGCAGGAACAGTTTGTCGTCGCCCGCGTAGCGAAGTTCAAGACAGTCATGCGGGGCGCCAGCAGCTTCAATCGTCCGCAAGCCAATGAAGCGCCCGATACCGTGATCGACGTGCACAACAATATCGCCCGCCGCCAATCCGGTTGCTTCCGTGATGACGTCCGAATTGCGCTTGGAGCGTTTTGAGCGGCGGATCAGCCGGTCGCCCAAAATGTCCTGTTCGGTAACCACCACGAGATCGGAGGTTTCAAATCCGTCTTCAATCGGCAATACCGAGGCTGTCACCTTGTCGCGGGACAAGGCCTTGACCATGCGCAGTTCCGACACCGTCTCGATGTTGCCGAGGCCATGTTCGGTCAGAACTTGCAGAAGCCGGTCCATCGACCCTTCGGTCCAGGCGCTGAGCAAAACCTTGCGGCCCGCCTTGCGCAAATCGCCGATGTGCGACACGGCGGCATCGAACACGCTGGACGATGTGTCCTGCCGCTCGGCGGCAAAGTTCCGCCCGCGCAGCGCGCCCGCGTCAATGATTGCCGCGCGTCCGGTGTCCACCGTCCTGAACGCCGAAAGCTGCACCCGCGAACGTCCGCGCGAAGCGCTGTCGATGGTCTCGCCATCCATGTAAAGCAAGTCCGGCGCAACTGGCATGTAAGGCAGCGATTCGCCCGAATGCGTTCCATCTGCCTGGCGGCGCCGCGCATCAAAATGATCAAGGATCAGCTTGCGCCGTTCGGCAATAGCCTCGCGCACCAGATGCTCGTAAACCAGCGGCGCGCCCGGCACATAGTCAAACAGCGTATCCAGCCGCTCATAAAACAGCGGCAGCCAATGCTCCATGCCGGCAAACCGGCGGCTCTCTGAAACCGCCGCGTAGAGTGCATCATCGCGCCGCGCAGCCCCGAAATTCTGCACATAGCGGGTGCGGAACCGGCTGACCGTTTCCGCGTTCAGCACCACTTCACTCATCGGCGAAAGGTCAAAGCTTTTGCGCTGGCCGGTGGTCCTTTGGGTGGCAGCGTCGAAAGCGCGGATGGATTCCAGCGTGTCGCCAAAGAAATCGAGCCGCAGCGGTTCCGGCGATCCCGGTACAAACACATCCAGAATTCCGCCGCGTACGGCAAACTCGCCGAGGTCGCGAACCGTCGGTACCCGGTCGAACCCGTGGTTCTCCAATCGCCGCGCCAATTCGTTCATGTCCACCCGATTGCCGGGCTTGGCTGAGTAAGCCTGCGAGGCAAGTACGCTTTGCGGCGGCAGTTTTTGCAGCAGCGCATTGACCGTCGTCAGGATCACCGCGCGATGCGGATTGCTCCGGAAAGCCATCAACGAGGTCAGCGCCGCAAGCCGCTTTGCTGCTATGTCAGCGCTTGGCGAAACCCGGTCGTAGGGAAGACAATCCCAGCCGGGAAAGCTCAGCACCGGCAGGTCCGGCGCAACAAACTTCAGCGCCTGCTCAAGGTCCGCCAACCGCTGCCCGTCTCGCATCACGTGAATGACCGGACCTTTGGGAGCCAGTTCTTCCGAAATCCGCGCCAGGACAAAAGCCTCATAGCCGTCCGGCACGCTGTCAATGACGACATCGCCAGATCCGGCCTTGAGGCCAAGCTTTCCGAATGCTGACATGTCGCTTATGCCTTGAACGTCAGCGCATGCGCGGCAATGCGCTGGAACAGCGGAGTGTCTGCAACGTCCGGCACGGCCTCTTCATTGGTGAACCACTTCAGCAAATCGCGGTCATTGGTTTCCAGCATCATCTCGAATTCATCAAGATCAGTATCCGGCATCTTCCCGATATAGGCGTCGGCATAACCGCCAAGTATCAGATCCATTTCCTTGATGCCGCGATGCCAGGCGCGGAACAGAAGCTTGCGCCGGCGCGGATCGAGTTTCTCGCTTGAGATCGTGCTGCCTGACATGACGCCTGCCTTGATTGAATGTGTGGCGCGCATATAGCGCGGGATGAGATGAATGTCAGCCTTGAACCGGCCGTCCACAAGTCGCATTCTGCACCTGACAGGAATTTGCCGATGCGTCCCGATATCCTCAACCGCTACTTCACGCCCATCTCATCCATCGAAGGCATCGGCGCCAAAACCGCCAAACTGTTTTCGACACTGTTCGGCATGGCGGAGGGCGAAGAACCGCGGCTGATCCGGCTTCTCACGCACATCCCGTCCGGCGTCATTGACCGGCGCAACATGCCCGAAATCGCCTTCGCCGCCGAGGGTGCCATCGTCACCTTGAAGGTGCGCGTCGACCGTCACCAGCCTGCCCCGCGCGGACGGGCAAACATGCCGCACCGGGTGTTCTGCCACGACGAAACCGGCGAGATCGGCCTGGTCTATTTCCGGGCGAAATCCGCTTGGCTGGAGAAGCTTTTCCCGGTCGGCGAGACGGTAATTGTGTCGGGAAAAATGGAGTGGTTCAACGGTCGTCCGACCATGGTTCATCCGGATCAGGTCATGTCCTTCGCTGACCTCGACAAGTTCCCGCTGGTCGAGCCGGTTTATCCGCTGACCTCCGGCCTCGGCCAGAAATTGGTCTCCAAGGCAATCCATGCCGCACTTAAAGATTTACCGGAACTTCCGGAATGGGACGACCCGGCTTTCCTGGTGAAAAACAGCTTCACGAGCTTCAACGAGTCTCTGAAATACATTCACAGTGTCACTGAACCCATTGATTTAGATAATCAATCTCCATTGGTGAGGAGACTGGCCTACGATGAATTCCTTGCGGGCCAGCTAGCCATCGTGCTCGTTCGCCGCCGTATTCGCCGCACGCAAGGCGTTGCCATGCCGGGCAATGGAACCATTCAAACTGCAATCCGCAAGGTGCTGCCGTATCAATTGACTACTGCGCAAGAGACTGCGGTCCGTGAGATTGGCCACGATTTGGCTTCACCAGCCAAGATGATCCGCTTGCTGCAAGGAGACGTTGGTTCCGGGAAAACAGTCGTTGCCCTCATGGCCATGGCGCAGGCCGCAGAAAGTGGTTTTCAATCTGCGCTGATGGCTCCCACCGAAGTTCTGGCCCGTCAGCATTATACGACAATCGAGCCCCTCGCCCGTGCTGCAGGCTTGCGACTGGCCATCCTGACAGGGCGGGAAAAAGGAGTAGTCAGGGGCGACATTTTGCAGGGACTTGCAGATGGTTCGATCCATGCTGTCGTCGGCACGCACGCCCTGTTTCAGGAGGCCGTAAACTACCGCAAACTTGGCCTCGCCATTGTGGATGAACAGCATCGCTTCGGCGTTCACCAACGCCTTGCTCTGACCAACAAGGGAGAAGGCGCAGACCTTTTGGTTATGACCGCGACCCCAATTCCCCGCACGTTGGTCTTGACCACGTTCGGCGATATGGACGTCTCTCGCCTGACGGAAAAGCCGGTTGGCCGCCTGCCGATCAAGACGGTTTCGATTCCCTTCGAGCGGATGGATGACGTGATCGAACGGATTGGCTCAGCACTTGCCAACGGCAAGAAGGCCTATTGGATTTGCCCGATCGTCGAGGAGACAGAAGAGACCGATGCCACGGCGGCCATTGACCGGCATCGCGACCTGCAAGACCGGTTTGGCAATCAGGTCGAATTGGTTCATGGCCGCATGGCCGGTCCGGAAAAGGACGCAGCCATGGCCGCCTTCAAAACTGGCTCGGCCCGCATACTTGTCGCGACAACCGTGGTCGAAGTTGGTGTTGATGTTCCCGATGCCACCATCATGGTCATTGAACATGCCGAGCGCTTTGGGTTGTCGCAGCTTCACCAGTTGCGCGGCCGCATCGGGCGCGGGTCTGAGGCCTCGGTTTGCCTTTTGCTTTACAAAGGCCCGCTGGGCGAAACCGCCAAGAAGCGTATCGAGATCATGAGAGAAACAGAAGATGGCTTCCGCATTGCCGAGGAGGATTTGAAACTGCGCGGTGAAGGCGAAATTCTTGGCACACGCCAATCCGGCACGCCAGGCTTTCGCATTGCCAGCCTGTTCGATCATGCTGACCTTCTGGAAACGGCCCGCAATGATTCACGTCTGGTGCTGGAGCGCGACCCGGATCTCGAGACCGAGCGCGGCCAAGCTTTGCGTCTGTTGCTATATCTGTTCGAACGCGATCAGGCAGTCCGGCTTTTGAAGGCAGGATAGCTCATTCGACCGTGACAGACTTTGCCAGATTGCGCGGCTGGTCGACGTCCGTGCCCATCAGAACAGCGGTGTGATAGGCTAGCATCTGGATCGGCAGGGCATAAATGATTGGCGCAATGATTTCAGGAACATCCGGCATCACGATCGTATCAAGCGTCTCGACGTTTGCCGCCGCCGCGCCCTTTTCGTCAGTGATCAAAATGATCTTGCCGCCACGCGCCGCCACTTCCTGCATGTTGGAAACTGTCTTTTCAAAGATGCGGTCATGTGGCGCAATCACAATCACCGGCATGTTCTCATCAATCAAGGCGATGGGACCGTGCTTCAGTTCGCCGGCGGCATAGCCTTCGGCGTGAATGTAGGAGATTTCCTTCAGTTTCAGCGCGCCTTCCATGGCAAGCGGATAGCTGGTGTCTCGGCCCAGATAGAGAACATGCTGCACCTTCGAAAGCTTGTGGGCGACCTTCTCGATCTGCTTGTTGAGTTTCAGCACCTGCGACGCATAGCGCGGCGCCTCGGCAAGATGGCGGACCTGTTCCTGCTCTTCCTCGGCCGTGATCTTGCGGCGCGCCCTTGCCGCATTCAGGGCAAGGCAAGCGAGAACCGAAAGTTGGCAGGTGAATGCCTTGGTGGACGCAACGCCGATTTCCGGACCGGCCAATGTCGGGAAAATCACATTGGCTTCGCGGGCAATGGTCGATTCACGCACATTGACCACCGCGCCGATTTGCATGCCAAGCGACTTGCAGTAGCGCAGCGAGGCAAGCGTGTCGGCGGTCTCGCCAGACTGTGAAATGAACAACGCCGCGTCGTCAGATGATAGCGGCATTTCGCGGTAGCGGAACTCCGAGGCAAAATCGATGTCGACAGGCAGGCGCGCGTAACGCTCGAACCAATATTTTGCGATCTGGCCGGCATAGGATGCTGTTCCGCAAGCGGAAATCGCCACACGATTGATCTTGGCAAAATCGAACGGCAAATTCAGGTCCTTGGTCGAACCATCGGCAAAGTCGATGTAGTGCGACATCGTATGGGAAATGACTTCGGGCTGTTCATGGATTTCCTTTTCCATGAAATGCCGGTGATTGCCTTTTTCCACGAGGAAGGCAGAACCAGTCGATTTGACCGTCTTTCGCTCAACCCGATTGCCGGCAAGGTCAAAAATCTCGGCCCCACCGCGCCGCAGTGTCACCCAATCACCGTCTTCGAGATAGGTAATCGTGTTCGTGAACGGCGCCAGAGCGATGGCATCCGATCCAAGATACATCTCGCCGTCACCGTGACCTACAGCCAGCGGCGGACCGTTGCGCGCTCCGACAATCAAATCAGAATCCTGCTCAAAAAGCATCGCCAGCGCGAACGCACCATGCAAGCGCTTCAGTGAATTGTGCGCGGCTTCGACAGGCGTCTTGTTGCGCTTCAGTTCGCGAGCGACAAGATGCGCGACAACTTCGGTGTCTGTTTGTGAGCTGAAAACATAGCCGTCATCCTGCAATTCTTTGCGAAGCTCGGCAAAATTTTCGATGATGCCATTGTGAACAATCGCCACGCCGTTTGAGAAATGCGGATGCGCGTTGGCCTCATTTGGGATGCCGTGCGTCGCCCAGCGCGTGTGACCGATCCCGATGAACCCGTCCAGCGGTTCCTGCCGCAGCTTGCGGTCGAGATTGATCAACTTGCCTTCAGCGCGCCGCCGGTCGAGTTTGCCTTCTTCAAGCGTTGCAACACCTGCGGAATCATAACCGCGATATTCTAGCCGCTTCAGCGCTTCCACAAGCAAAGGCGCGACTGGCTCGCGTCCGACGATGCCGACAATTCCGCACATGGATGTAAGTTCCCCTGCAAGTCCCTGCGGCACCCTTAGGTGCCCGCCTTGAAATCAAAAAGTCAAATTGCGTTGCACTCTGTTACCACTGAAAAGGGAGCAAGAGTGTTTGCATCTTTGAATATGCTTACTTCGCTTTTTTCGCGTCCTTGATTGCCTTGTTTCGCGCATGCAAGACAGAAGCGCGCCCCTCGCGCACCTCCTGCCGCGCCCTGCCATAGGCAACCGCGTCATCCGGGACATTTCTGGTTATGACACTTCCAGCCGCGACTATGGCATTAGCGCCAACTGACACGGGAGCAACCAGCGCCGTGTTGGACCCGATGAACGCCCCGGCGCCGATCTGAGTCAAATGCTTGTTGTAGCCATCATAATTGCAGGTGATCGTCCCTGCCCCGATATTGGCCTTCGCCCCGACTTCCGCGTCTCCGATGTAGGTCAAATGGTTGACCTTGGCGCCTTCGCCGATGACGGCCTTCTTGATCTCGACGAAATTGCCGGCCTTCGATCCACCCCTCAAATCGGCACCGGGGCGAAGCCGCGCGAACGGGCCGACTTCGGCCCCTGCCGCCACTGTTGCACCTTCGATATGGCAAAAGGCATGGATGCTCACACTCTCGCCAATCGAGACACCGGGTCCGAAAAAGACATTCGGTTCAATTGTGGTTTCCGCACCAACCTTTGTGTCCCATGAAAAGAATACCGTCTCCGGCGCGATCATGGTCACCCCTGCAAGCATCATGTCCTTGCGTATGCGCTTCTGGAACAGGGCTTCAGCTTCCGACAATTCCACGCGGGTGTTCACGCCAAGCACGCTAGCGGCATCCACTTCAAGGCTGACCACATGCAGTCCGCGGTGGTGCGCAATGGCCACGATATCAGTCAGGTAATATTCGCCCTTGGCATTTTTATTGCCGACGGATTCCAGCAGGGACAACGCGTGCTTGCCGGAAATGGCCATCAGCCCGCCGTTGCAATAGCCGATCTTCTTTTGATCTGCATTGCATTCCTTGTCCTCGACGATCGCGAACAATTTGCCGTCGTGTTCGACAAGACGTCCATAACCGGTTGGATCGGCAGGATGAAAACCCAAAACAACAATTTCGGCGCCGCCAGCAAGTTTCGCCCGGGCCTTGGCCAGCGCACCGGCGTCAATCAGCGGCGTGTCGCCAAACATCACGATGACATCATCATAACCTTTGGCGATGGCATCCCGCGCTGCCAGCACGGCATGTGCTGTTCCGAGGCGCTCTGCTTGAAAATGCACGGAAACATCTCCGGCATACAGCCGGACTGCTGCCTCAACATCCTCTGCACCGCGCCCTACCACAAGTGCCACTGTGCCTACCCCGGCAGCAGTCGCCGCCCGGACAGCGTGGGACACCATCGGCAGACCGCCAACCGGATGCAAAACTTTTGAAATGTCCGATTTCATCCGTGTGCCCTCGCCGGCAGCAAGGACGATGGCAAGGCAGCTGCGTTCACTCATGTCGAAATCCCGTTCATGCGCACATCCGCGCGAATCTGTAATCCGGACATCAATCTAGCGGAAAATTGCTTCGGATTGTTCAACCAATCTGTTGCAGGAAAGGAAAGGTTTCCAACAGCCAGAAAGCAAAAATCTGCATGCCGCCTGTCAGGAAAAGCAGGCCGGAAAGGACGAGCAGAACTCCGATTACCTTTTCCACGGTCCCAAGCTTGGTCCGGAAGCGGCGGGCAAAAACCATAAATCGCTGAGAGAACATGGCTGCAATCAGGAACGGAATGCCCAGACCCGCAGAATAGACAGCAAGCAGACCGGCCCCTTGGGCAACGGTATCCTGGCCGCCCGCCAGTGTCAGGATTGGTCCCAATACAGGACCGATGCAGGGCGTCCAGCCAAAAGCAAAAGCCAACCCCATGATGTAAGCCGAGAATGGATTTTCAGCGGCCTTTTCCGGCGAGAACCGTGCTTCCATGCTCAGAAACGAAAGCTTCAAGATACCAAGAAAATTCAGACCCATCGCGATGATGACCAGACCCGCTATCTTGCCGATTACATCCTGCCAGGTCCGCAGAAACTGCCCCACACCGGTGGCGCCAGCGCCGAGCAAGATAAACACGGTGGAAAAGCCGAGAACGAATGACAGGGCGGCAGTAACCAAAGCGCGGCGTTCGCCTGCAACATTGCGCTTCTCGTCTGTAAACTGTTCCATGCTCACGCCGGCCATATAGCAAAGATAGGGCGGCACCAGCGGCAGCACGCACGGCGACAGGAACGAAAGCGCCCCCGCTCCGAACGCACTCAAATAGGAAACATCAATGCCCATTTCGGATCCGAACTTGTTTGTGACCGCAATAACGGCCCAATTGGCAAATGCAAGTCACGTTGGTGTCACAGTATCGGCAACCCAATTCGCAGTTTCCGCTGTGATCCGCCTTCACACAGATCAAGGACTGTGAGAAAACGGGCAAACAGCGATAATTTGGTTTCCCAACATGACACTCACCGGTTTTCTCGCCTATTCCGCCGCGCTTGCCGTCGCCGTCGCGGTCCCCGGCCCTGGCATCGTTGCAATGGTCGCGCGCGGACTTGGTTCCGGATTCCGGGCCACGCTGCCGATGGCCATCGGTATTGCCTTGGGTGATCTGGTCTATTTGACCGCGGCCGTCATGGGCCTTGCCTTTGTCGCCAAGTCATTTGGCTTGGTTTTCCTGGCCTTCAAATACTTCGGTGCAGCCTATCTTATGTTTCTGGCCTACAAATTCTGGACGAGCGGCGTTGGCATTGAAAAAGTCGAAGCCCGCCGCGCTGATGGTCCGGTTGCCTCATTCCTTTCCGGCCTGATGGTGACCTTGGGAAATCCGAAAGTGATGGTGTTCTATCTGGCGATCCTTCCGGCCATCGTGGAACTGTCGACAATCACATTTCGCGATTATCTGCTGTTGATGGTGCTGACGATCTTCATCCTGATGGGGATCCTTTTGCCTTATCTGGCCTTGGCGACCCGCACGCGCGCATTGCTGCAAACGCCTGCCGCACTCAAACGCCTAAGCCGGATTGCAGCGGGTTTCATCGGCGCGGCCGCCGTGGCAATCGCGGCAAGGGCATAAGAAAATCTCTGCCGATATACAGGCATTTCAGGAATGAATTTCCACAGACGGGCACAAGCACCACGAATTGCGCCTCGTCTTTTGCGCAATTCACGCTAATCTGCCCCCAAACCAATGGGAGACAACTCATGTCCGAGACCAAAAAACCGGGCCGTGGCCGCATTTATGATTCCATCGTCGACACGATCGGTGACACACCGCTTGTGCGCCTCGATAAGTTTGCCAAGGAAAAAGGCGTTGTCGCCCACCTTGTTGCAAAGCTCGAATTTTTCAACCCGATTGCCTCAGTGAAAGACCGCATCGGCGTTGCAATGATCGAAAGCCTGGAAAAGCAGGGCAAGATCACGGCTGGCAAGACGACGCTGATCGAGCCAACTTCCGGCAACACCGGCATTGCGTTGGCATTCGCGGCCGCTGCCAAGGGTTATCGCCTGATCCTTACCATGCCGGAAACCATGTCGATTGAGCGCCGCAAGATGCTGAAGCTGCTCGGTGCAGAACTGGTTTTGACTGAAGGGCCGAAGGGAATGAAAGGCGCAATCGCCCGCGCGCAGGAGCTGGCAGCGGAAATAACCGATGCCGTTATCCCGCAGCAGTTTGAAAATCCGGCCAATCCGGAAATTCACCGCAAGACAACTGCCGAAGAAATCTGGAACGACACCAATGGCGGTGTAGACATATTCATCTCCGGCATTGGCACGGGCGGCACAATTACCGGTGTCGGTCAGGTCCTCAAAGCCCGCAAGCCGGGTCTGCAAGTCATTGCCGTAGAACCGGAAGCCTCGCCAATTCTTTCCGGTGGCGCGCCGGGCCCGCATAAAATCCAGGGCATCGGCGCGGGTTTTGCCCCCGCCATTCTGGACACCAAGATCTATGACGAAGTTGTGCAGGTCTCCAACGACGACGCCTTCGCCAACGCCCGCCTGGTTGCCCGGCTTGAAGGCGTGCCAGTTGGCATTTCATCCGGCGCGGCGCTGACTGCGGCCATCACCGTCGGCTCCCGCCCGGAAAACAAGGGCAAGACCATCGTGGTGATCATCCCGTCCTTTGCCGAACGTTACCTTTCGACGGCCTTGTTCGACGGCCTCGACGCCTGATTTGTTGACGATAACATATAAAAGCAAGGGGCGGTTCATCCGCCCCTTTTTCATAGCTACCAACTCATCCTGAAAACTGATCGGTTGAATGATCCATGAGCAAAGCCGGGATCAATTACCCCGGCAACACGGATCAACCCGTCACTGCCTTGCTCAGGCATTCCCGATCAGCACGCCGGCCGCAAACACCAGCGCGCCGCCGAGCAACACCTGTGTCGCAGCACGCAGCCATGGTGTTTCCATGAAATGGTTCTGGATCCAGGTGATCGCGAACAGTTCGACCACGACTATCGCCGCAGCCAGGGACGTCGCGGTCCAGAAATGCGGAATGAGATAAGGCAGCGCATGGCCGAGACCGCCAACGGCCGTCATTATGCCGGATGCCAACCCGCGCTTCAGCGGTGAACCCCGGCCTGAAATTTTCCCATCATCATGCGCCGCTTCAGTAAAGCCCATCGAAATGCCGGCGCCCACTGACGCCGACAGGCCAACCAGAAACGTCGTCCAGGTATTCTGCGTCGCAAACGCGGTCGCGAAGATCGGCGCAAGTGTTGAAACCGAACCATCCATCAAGCCGGCAAGGCCCGGCTGCACATAAGTCAAAATGAACTGGCGCCGCTCAGTCTCGGCTTCTTCGGTTTTCGCATCGCCTGTGACATGTTTCAGCCCAAGCTTTTTCGCCAGGGACACATGGCTTTGTTCGGCAATGGCAAGATCACCCAGCAATTTGCGTGTTGCCGCATCCTTGGTCCGCTGGGCCGCTTCGATATAAAACCGTTGCGCACCGCGCTCCATCTGCTCGGCAGCATCGCGCACCTTTTCGATGCCGAGCGGCCGCACAAGCCAGTCCGGCTTGCGCTCGAAATAGCCGCGCACATGGTCACGCCGGATCAATGGAATTGTCTCGCCAAACCGCTTTTGATGAAGCGCAATCAACCGGTTGCGGTGATCATGCTCTTCCTCAGCCATCTCTTCGAATACTTTGGCAGACTGCGGATACTGCTCCCGCAACCCATCGGCATAGGCAAGATAGATGCGCGCGTCGTCTTCTTCCGAGGATATCGCCAGCGCCAGAACTTCCTGTTCTGACAAATCATCAAACGAACGCTTGGCCGGGCCAAAAAAACGGGAAACCATCATCAATCCTTCTTTGGAATGATTCTAATTAGGTCAACCGCAAGTGACGGTCAATGTTACGATATGCGGCTGATTGCCCCGTCAGTCCAGTGTGCGCTTGAAACGCAAGAGCGCAAATCCGCCAAAGACGAATACGAACACCAACATATAGGCTGTTTCCTCGGCGATCGCCGGCCATTCGGCCCCTTTGAGCATCACCGCACGAACAATCCGCAGGAAATGCGTCAGCGGAAAAATCTCGCCGAGTGATTGCGCCCACGCAGGCATGCCACGGAACGGAAACATGAAACCGGACAACATCAGCGACGGCAGGAAGAAGAAGAACGTCAGCTCCATCGCCTGCATCTGCGTCTCAGACACTGTCGAAATCGTGTAGCCAAGCAGCACAAGCGCAAGCACAAACAGGATGATGACGCCAAGCAGCATCGGCAGCGAACCGGCGAACGGCACATGGAACAAAAGCTTCGCCGCAGCCAGCACCACGACCACCTGGACCGCGCCGACAACAAGATAGGGCAAGACCTTCCCGAGCATGATTTCAAGCGGATTGGCAGGCATGGCCAGGAGATTTTCCATAGTCCCCCGTTCCGTCTCGCGCGTCAGCGCCATGCCGGTCATCATCACCATGGTCATCTGCAAAATCACGCCGAGGAGCCCTGGCACAATATTGTATTGGGAAATGCCTTCAGGATTGTAGCGCCGGTGAACCACGACATCGAGCGCGCCCTTCCCGACTGCCAACGCAGCATACTGTGTCCCACGCTCACGATTGAGCGCAGTGGCCGCGACCGACCCCAGCGTCGAAATTGCACCCGATGCGACGGCAGGATCTGTTGCATCGGCCTCGATCAGGATTTGCGGATGATCATTTCGCAAGATGCGGCGTGAGAAATCCGATGGTATTGTCACGACAAAGGACACTTCGCCCTTTGCAATCAAGGCTTCCGCCTCCGCAGCGCTGCCGGTGACATGGTCGAACCTGTAGTAACCGGTTTGCTCGAGCGCTGAGACGATCGCCCTGCTGAAACGGTCGTGGCTGGCTGTGACCAGTGCCGAAGGCAGGCCCTTCGGATCATTGTTGATCGCATATCCAAACAGCACAAGCTGCATGAGCGGCACACCAAGCATCATCGCAAAGGTAATGCGGTCACGCCGCATTTGAATGAACTCCTTGGCGAGCATGGCAAAAAGACGTCGCAATGAAAAGAAAGTGCTCATGCCATGTTGTCCTGCGATGCACCCATCAGCTGGATGAACACGTCTTCGAGGCTTGTCTCTCCCAACTCCGCTTTGACATTGGCGGATTTCGCGACCGCCTTGACGCTCGCCGATAGCGCGGCAGCATCCACGCCGACCACATGCAGCGTGTTGCCAAAGGGTGCGACCTGCTCAACGCCCGGCATGCCATGCAATTTGTCTGCAACATCGATAAGACCAGCCCCGGTCACAAAATAGGTTGTCAGAGCCGCCGCCTTGACCACATCCGGTACCGTGCCTCGGGCAAGCAGTTTGCCATAGGAAATGTAGTTGATCCTGTGGCAGCGCTCAGCTTCATCCATGTAATGGGTTGAGACAAGCACCGTCAGTCCGCCAGCGGCAAGCTGATGAATTTCGTCCCAGAATTCGCGTCGTGCCTTGGGATCGACACCGGCGGTGGGTTCATCAAGCAACAGTAATTTCGGCTGGTGCATGATAGAAGCGGCCAACGCCAGCCTTTGTTTCCACCCGCCCGAAAGGCTTCCCGCCAATTGTTTGCGCCGGCTTGTCAACCCCAGTGTCTCCAGCGTGTCATTGACATATTTCGCCACGGGCGAAAGCTCATAGAGCCGCGCGACAAACGTCAAATTCTCTTCGATCGACAGATCCGTATAGAAGGAGAAGCGCTGGGTCATGTAGCCAACTTCACGCTTGATCTTCAGCTGTTCTGTCAGCAAATCATAGCCAAGCACCGTTCCGCTGCCAGCATCTGCGCGCAACAGGCCGCACATGATGCGGATTGTCGTTGTCTTGCCTGAGCCATTTGGACCAAGAAATCCGGCAATCTCCCCTTTGGCAACAGACATGGAGACATCGTCCACCACGCGGCGACCGCCGTAAATTTTCACCAGCCCGTGGACATCAATCGCGTTCATGGCTGCCCGTCGATCAGATCTGCATCAACGATCTGTCCCGGTTTCAGCACATTTTTTCCGCCGGATTCCTTCGCTTCCACCAGGAAAACAAGCTTCTGTCTGTTTTCGAGCGAGTAGATGACCGGCGGTGTAAACTCCGGTTCGTTGGAGACAAAACTGACTGCCGCCTTCAAATCAGCCGGGCAGTTGTCACACCGAATGGCCAATTCCGCGCCAACATTCAGGCGCACCCGCGATGGCTCCGGAAAATAGAGTTTAAGTTTGACGGCGCCATCCGGCAGCAGCGCCAACACCGGCGCCGATGGTCCGGTGGTATCACCGGCATTCAATATGAGATCGCTGACCTCGCCTGACGCCGGAGCAGTAATCACCCGTTTGGACAAGCGCCATTCTGCTTGTTCAAGCGCGGCGCTCGCCACCTCGACCTGATGCTCGGCTCCGATGATCGCGTTTTCGCGGGCAGGCAATTTTGCCACGGCGAGATTGGCTTCCGCCTGCGCAAGCTGCGAGCGGGCAAGGTCAAGTTGCGTGGTGGCGGTATCAAAATCCGCATCTGTCGCTATGCCGCGTTTGGAAAGGCTCGACACACGCGTCGACGCCCGTTCCGCTTCGCTCAACTGAACCGACGCGGAATTGCGCGACGCTTCGAACACTGCGATCTCTTCCGGTCTTTTGCCTTGTTTCAGGTCTGCCAGTTGAGATTTGGCCTGCGCCAATTGTGCCTTGGCTGAAGACACGGCGATTTTTGCGTCTGAATCCTCAAGCACTGCAAGAATATCGCCAACCGCAACATGATCGCCGCGCTTTACCGCAATACTCTTGACGGTCGAAACCTCGACCGGCGCGAGCAGAACATGCTCTCCTTCCACGTAGCCGACCGCCATCGGCATGACTTGGCCGCACCCTGCAACGAGATTGGCAATTATGGGCAGTGAACAAATAAAACTCATGATTGACCTTTGACAGCATGGTTCAGGCGCGCGGCAATGTTGGTTTTGATAACTTCGCGAATGGCAGTAACATCTTGTTCAGAAAGGGATTCCCGTCCAAGCCGCCGTGCGACAGCGCGTGCGCCGATGCGGAAATAGAGCAATTGCCCGATCATTGAAAACACAGTCAGCTTCACATCATCGCTTTCAGGATCTGCCCCGGTGACAGCTCCCCACAGCATGCACAATCGTGTGTGAACCGGTTCCATCATTCCGCAGTAAATCGTTTCAAACGCCTCACCAGGATGTGACATTTCACGCAGCACAAACGGGACGACCAGCTCGGATTGCTGATCCGAGAACAGGAAACCGGACATCCGCTCAAGGATACCGGAAATCCGGGCAATCACTTCATCGCGGGTTTCCGGCAGATCATTGGATTGATTTGTGGTCTGGCCCGAAACACTGATCAAAAGGTTCGCAATGGTCTCGCCACAGGCGCGGTGCAATCCTGCCTTTCCGCCAAAATGATACGCGATCGACGCGACGTTTGTTCCGGCGGCATCGGCGATTTCACGGGTGGAAGCGCCGTCAAAGCCTTTCTTGCCAAAAAGCCTGATGGCCTCGCGAACAAGCGTTTGCCGGGTATTTTCTGATGCTGGCTCGATGCTTTTGGTGCGATTTGAATCCATAGCTAACTTTAATCAATCGTTTGATTAAAGTCTAGTTGGCACAAGTGCTGTCAGACGGATTTTTTAGCCAGAACATACTCCAGGGTCTGACTGTCAAAGTCACAGATTTCATAACCCGCGTCGAATGCCGAAATCATCGTCTCGCGCACTCTGAGGCGCTCGCCAAGCGCCGCTTCGCGGTCAGTTTTCAACAGCGATTCAAAGTCTTCGGGGATGGAAATGCGCAGCATTTCATCCTGCGTGAAACCCGCTCGAAACACCTTCGAAGCCCGCTCGCATACAATTTCAGAATCGAGCACCCAATCAACCAGCAACCGATCGGAAGGAGCGCCCTCGTTAATCCCGGCCATCGCGCCATAATAGTCCTTGAGGTAAGTCGAGGAGACGCCGCCCAACCGATTGATGTTGAGATTGGCGTTAACGACTCGCAGTGGATCGTAGGTCCAGCGGACATGGGTGATGCCGCGCGCCAGGCACCAGTCGCGCTGATGCCATTTGAGCTTGAGCCCAAGACCCGAGCCCCGCGCATCCGGATGGACGGCAAGGCGGTGCGAGTGCTGAACCGATGGCTCTCTGGTCGGGAAGCCGAACACATAGCCCATCAACCTGTCTTCGCTAAACGCGCCGGCCACCAGCCCGCCCTCGTGCTGGATGACCATCATCAGGTCGGCAGGGTCCGGCGTGTCGTCCCTGCCCCAGACGATCCACTGCAATTCCTCTGCCGCGTTCATTTCCGAAATGCCGGATAAATCGCGGAATGTGAAACCGCTCAACGGCCGAACTCCTCTCGGGAGAGAGTCATGGTCTCGAGAAAATCCCAGTCAAGATGAACGCCAATGCCCGGCCCTTGCGGCACAGACATCGTGCCATCAAAGGCCTCCAGTGGCTCCTTGATGATGTCGCGGGCGAAATAGCGGCTGGAACTCGATGTGTCGCCCGGTTTGCGGAAATTGGGCAGCGTTGAAAGATGGATGTTGTGCGCCCGCCCGATACCGGCTTCCAGCATCCCGCCGCACCAGACCGGCAGGCCGTAGGACGCGCAGAGGTCATGAATGCGCCGCGCCTCCTGATGGCCGCCGACGCGGCCGACCTTGATGTTGATCACGCGCGTCGCATCGCTTTGCAGCGCCTTGCGCGCGTCTATGGATGAGCGGATGCTTTCATCGAGGCAAATGGCGGTGTTGATCCGGTCCTGCAGCACCGCATGGTCGTGAATGTCATTCCAGGCCAATGGCTGTTCGATGTATTCGAGTTCGAACATATCGAGCTTTCGCATCACCGCCATGTCGGAAAGCGAATAGGCCGCATTGGCGTCTACGCTCAGCCGCACATCCGGCATTGCAGCGCGGACGGCCGCGACCAGTTCGACATCATGGCCGGGCATGATCTTCAGTTTCACCCGCTTGTAGCCGAGCGCATGATGCGCTTTTGCCCGTTCGATTGTGCCCGGAATATCGCCGATCCCAAGCGACACGCCGACATCCACCTTGTCACCAAGACCGCCAAGCGCAGTCTTCAACGGCAGGCCGAGGCATTTCGACCACAGATCCCAAAACGCCATTTCGACCAGCGCCTTTGTCATCTGGTGGCCGCGCCAGTGTGACATGGTTTGTTCGACGGCCGCCGGATTTTCAAAGCTGCTTCCAACCAGGGAAGGCAGGATGCCGTCACGCAACAGCATCATCGAACTGGCGATGGTTTCGTCGAGATAGTCCGGCAACGGATCGACGACGCCTTCAGCATACCCCTCAAGGTCACCGCTGCGCAGGATCAGCAACGGGAAAGTCTTGGCGACCATGGTGCCGGTTGAAATGGTGAACGGGTTGATGAGCGGCAGTTTGACGAGGCGCAATTCTGCGCTGTCGATTTTGAGTGTGCCGCGTTCGCTGCCTGTCATGCTCTTCCCCTGAAATTTGGGATGAACGTATCAGCGAGGGATTTGCGGGGTAAGCGTCAAAAACGCAATTTTCTCAGCAAAGTGCGCCGTCAAGCGAGGCCCGGGCACGTGAAAGGCCCCATCCCAGCAATTCCGAAGCCCGTTCCACATTTGAAGCCTCGGTGTAGCAGCGCAACTCCGGCGCATTGCCGGAGGCGCGGTAGTGAATGACGTCGCCGCTGGTCAGGACAACACGCACACCGTCTATGGCGTCAAAACCGGCAATGGCGCCTGCTGTGGCGAAATGCTTTTCGCGCGTCGCGCCATCCAGAAGCCCTATGAGAAACGGTCCGGTAAGTTCCGGGCCCACATGCTCGATCCGTCCGCTTTGGGTGAAACGCTCCGGCATATTGGCAAGCAGTTTGGAAACCGAAACTTTGGCTTCTGCGGCCAGGCCGAGGACAGCAAGGATCGGCAACATGGCGTCACGAGTCGGCAAAGTATCGAGAATACCGCCGGCAACGGCAACAACCGAGCCGAGCAGCACGCCGCCATTGGCTTCAAATCCGACAACTGTTTTGGCCCCGCCCGCCACGGCTTTTGCCATGCCCTCGATCACATAGGGCGAGCCGACGCGAGTGCGGACAACGCCTTCGAACAGTCCGCAAAGTTCAACTGCTGAACTTGACGTGACGGGCGTGACAACGCCATCCGCATGAAAAAATTTCGAAGTCAAAACGCCCAGCATATCTCCGCGGAAAAACGTTCCGGTTTCATCTGCCACCAAAGGGCGGTCGGCATCGCCATCGGTGGATATCAATGCGTCGAGTGTATTGGCGGCGCAGGCTTGCTTTGCGAACGCTACATCCTCCGGTCGCAGCGCTTCGGTATCGACCGGCACGAACACATTGGAACGGCCGAGTGGCACCGCTGTTGCCCCGAGCCTTTCAACAAGGTCAACCATCAGATCACGGGAGACGGAGCTGTGCTGGTAGATGCCAATCCTCATTCCTGCAAGCGCATCGGGCTTCAGCATGGAGACACATCGCTTCAAATAGTCTCCGTATGCATCTGAATTTATTGCGAATATATGACTTCGATCTATCTCGCCTACACCTGCAAGATCAACCAGCACCGAAATCCCGGCCTCGTCCGCCTTGTCGATTTCGCCATCCGCCCGGTAGAATTTCAACCCGTTGCGGTCAGCCGGAATGTGACTGCCGGTAACCATGATTGCAGGTGATTTGATGGCCTGGGCTCTCAACGCCAACGCCGGTGTCGGCAACGCGCCGCAGTTTTCGACATTCATCCCCGCCTGTTTTACCGCCGCCATGCAGGCTGCTGCCATTTGCGGGCTGCTGTTGCGAAGGTCATAGCCGATCAGAATGATTGCGTCAGACGCGAGCCCGTGCGCAACCTGCATGTGTTTGACGAAGGCAGTCGCATAGGTAAAACAGACTTCATCTGACAATTCGGTGACAAGGCCGCGAAGCCCGCTGGTGCCGAATTTCAAACTGCTCATTGCCCTGCCATCCGTAACCAAGTGGCCCTGCCGCCGGACCGGTTAGTCAGCAGCGCGAGCCGGAATCATGAATAGCCTCCTTAGCACCGTTCAACGCGGGCTGGCCACAAACTGGCCGACAGCAATGAAAGCATGGTTACCTTGGTCTCGACCTGGAGTTGGCTATCCCTTTCTGGCCGTGAAAACCCTAAATTCTTTGCTCAATAACGGGCATTGCCGAGCCATGCCGCTCACGCAAAGTGGCGGCTGATTGACGAACGATATCGGAAATCTGCAAAAGCTGCTTGGCAAGCGGGCTGGATTTTCGCCAGATCATTCCGATGGTCCGCGAAGGTTGCGGACTTTCGAAGCGCCCCAGTGACACCGAGCAGGACCGCGCCTCTATCGCGACAGCCATTTCGGGGATGAGCGTCACGCCAATGCCCGCGCTCACCATCTGAACAAGCGTCGACAAGGAACTGGCATCCAGTAATTCCCGGGGCGGCGCTGATTGCATTTTGCAGAATGATAAAGCCTGTTCCCGGAAACAATGCCCCTCTTCCAGCAAAAGCAGGCGCATCTCGCGCAACATATCCCGGTCAGGTGTCGGCTTGCCCGCATCTTCACTGGGGCGGACCAGCACAAAATCCTCGGAAAACAAGGCAATTTCTGTCAGCGAAGGCTCCGATACGGGCAGCGCCACGATTGCCGCGTCCAGACGGCCTTCGGCCAACTCCAGCAGCAGTTTCGGTGTCACGGTTTCCCGCACGTGGACATCCAGATCGTCATAAATCTGCGTCAAATTGCCAATGATTGTCGGCAGCAAGTATGGCGCTACCGTCGGGATGACCCCAATGCGCAGCCGACCGATCAATTGGTTCTGCGAAGCCCGCGCCAAATCACCCAACTCGCCGACAGAGCGCATAATGTCGCGGACCCGAAGCGCAAACTCCTCACCGAAGTTGGTCAGCCTTAGTTGACGGGAGCCTCGGTCAAACAGCTCGGTGCCAACGGATTGCTCCAACTCCTTGATTTGCATCGACAAAGCTGGCTGCGATATCGAGCAGGCTTCAGCGGCGCGCCCGAAATGGCCGAGGCGCGCCAGCGCTTCAAAATAGCGAAGCTGCTTGAGCGTCAGATTTTTCATAACCACACCTTATGCCTTCAATCAGTAATTCCTACTTAAACTAATGGAGCTGGTTTGCTAGACTCCACTGGATCGCGCAACAATTCCGGGCTTGAGTCATGCCCGCAGGTTGGCGCAGTAGTGGATGCACACAGAATTGGAGAGATAAATGGACGGGACCGACAACACAGGCGCCGGCAAATGCCCGGTTGCACACGGCGGCAAACATGTCACCTCCGGCGTGCGGTCAAACCGCGACTGGTGGCCGAACCAGCTGAACCTGAAAATACTGCATCAGAACTCTGCCCTCTCCAATCCGATGGGCCCGACATTCAACTATGCCGATGAGTTCAAAAAGCTCGACTTGGCTGCATTGAAGCAGGACCTTTATGCGCTGATGACCGACTCAAAGGAATGGTGGCCCGCAGACTGGGGCCACTACGGTCCGCTGTTCATCCGCATGGCCTGGCATTCGGCAGGCACCTATCGCACCGGCGATGGCCGCGGCGGCGCAGGCAATGGCACGCAGCGGTTCGCGCCGCTCAACTCATGGCCGGACAATGTGAATCTCGACAAGGCCCGCCGCCTGCTCTGGCCGGTCAAGCAGAAATACGGCAACAAGATCTCCTGGGCGGATCTGATGATCTTGGCAGGCAACTGCGCGCTGGAATCGATGGGCTTCAAGACATTCGGCTTCGGCGGCGGCCGCGCCGACGTCTGGGAGCCGGAAGAAGACATTTACTGGGGCGCCGAAGACACCTGGTTGGGCGACAAGCGCTATGAAGGCGACCGCCTGTTGGAAGACCCGTTGGCTGCCGTGCAGATGGGCCTGATCTATGTGAACCCCGAAGGCCCGAACGGCGTGGCTGATGCAGTCGCCTCAGGCCGCGACATTCGCGAAACATTTGCCCGCATGGCGATGAACGACGAGGAAACCGTTGCCCTGACCGCAGGCGGCCACACGTTCGGCAAGTCGCACGGTGCAGGTGATCCGGCCCTCGTAGGACGCGAGCCGGAAGGCGCAGGCCTTGAGGAACAGGGTCTGGGCTGGAAAAACGCATTCGGCACGGGTGTGGGCATTCATGCCACCGGCTCGGGCATTGAAGGCGCATGGAAGCCCAACCCGACCACTTGGGACATGGGCTATCTCAAGGTTCTGTTCAAATACGACTGGAACCTGGTGAAAAGCCCGGCCGGCGCACAGCAGTGGCAAGCCGTTAATGTAGATCCTGAAGACATGGTGGTAGACGCCCACGATCCCTCCAGGCGCCACCCGCCAATGATGACCACTGCCGACATGGCGATGCGGATGGACCCGATTTACGGCCCGATCTCGCGTCGCTATCTGGCCAACCCGGCCGAGTTTGCCGATGCGTTCGCCCGCGCCTGGTTCAAGCTGACCCACCGCGACATGGGACCGAAGGCGCGCTATTTGGGCTCGGAAGTCCCGGCCGAAGACCTGATCTGGCAGGACCCGGTCCCGGCGGTCAGTCATGCACTGGTTGACGCCAGCGACATCGCAGCCCTCAAGGCCAATATTCTCGCCTCAGGCCTGTCCATATCGGAACTTGTCGCAACGGCTTGGGCTTCGGCCTCAACCTTCCGCGGTTCGGACAAGCGCGGTGGCGCAAACGGCGCGCGCATTCGGCTCGCGCCGCAAAAGGACTGGGAAGTCAACCAGCCGGAACAGCTGGCTAAAGTGCTGGCTGCGCTCGAAGCCATCCAGACGGCGTTCAATGCTGGCCAATCCGGCAAGGCTGTCTCGCTGGCCGACCTGATTGTGCTTGGCGGTTGCGCCGCAGTCGAAAAGGCGGCGAAGGCTGCCGGACATGACGTGACGGTTCCGTTCACGCCGGGACGCACCGATGCGACCCAGGAACAGACGGACGTCGAGAGCTTCTCTGTTCTCGAACCGGGCGCAGACGGTTTCCGCAACTACCAAAAGACGGCATACTCCGTGTCTTCGGAAGCGATGCTGGTCGACCGTGCGCAACTTCTGACGCTGACCGCGCCGGAAATGACGGTCCTCGTCGGCGGCTTGCGTGTCCTGAACGCCAACACCGCAAAGGCGCAGCACGGCGTCTTCACCAAACGGCCTGAAGCGCTGACCAACGACTTCTTCGTCAACCTGATCGACATGGGCACGGTGTGGAAAGCAACCTCGGATGCGCAATCCGTGTTTGAAGGCCGCGACCGCGCCACCGGTGCGGTAAAATGGACCGGCACCCGCGCCGACCTCGTCTTCGGCTCAAATTCGCTGCTGCGGGCGCTGGCCGAAGTCTATGCGCAGGACGATAGTCAGAAGAAGTTCGTCAATGACTTTGTGGCCGCCTGGACCAAGGTGATGAACCTCGACCGGTTCGACATCGCCTGACCCCGTTGAAAAATCTTCGGGCGCAGACGGGTATCCGCTGCGCCCGAATGGCGTGTTTTGCAACATTCAGCGCCGCATGAGCGCCGCGACCGTAGCCGGAATTGCGGGGCAAAACTTCAAAGGAAATAGCGGCCGCCGGTATAGGCTTTCATTGCCCTCAATTTGAGGCGCTTCAACAGACCTGCGTTCCTTCTGCGGTGAATGTACAGGATTTGCCCATAGGGCGCAGGAAGCGCGTCCGGCGTACCCCAGCGACCATACTGACTCGGATCGGGAAAAACCGCCGCACCCGACTTGGCCGCGAGTATGGTTGTGACCGACTGGTCATGGCGATGGCCGCAAAAATCAGGCAGATTGGGCAGGCCATGAATGTTAGGCATATCGGTCAGGCTATTTTCGCCCGCCATGGCCGATATTAAATCCTCAACAAATGCGCGTGAAGAAGGCCCTGCCCGGTAAAGCTGATACCCGGCCGACAGCTGCGGCATCGCCCAATATTCCGCAGTATCGGCACCAAGCTCGATGAAGCAGTCCCGTTTGGTCCAGGCCGACATCGGATGGGTTGGAACGAGCCGGAACAGGCAAACGGCATATTCGGACGCCAGTTCTACCAGCGGAGCCGGGTCCGCCAAAAATGTCATGGCTGCATCGACGTATAGGACTGGCGTTCCGTCCGGCACGCTGGCAAGCACATCAGCAATCACAAACGGTTTCCACAGCCAATAGCCGCCGCCGCGTTTCTGGCCCATGATCGCCGGGTAGTCCGCATGAAGCCTACGGATCACCGCATGGTCCGGCCCATAAATCCGGATATCTTCAACCCCGAACTTGCGCGCGCTACGGTCCAACATGGCTTTCGCCTGCGAGTAATCTGACGTGCCGTAACTGACCAGAACAACCATGTAGCTGGTCTACCATTGCCCCTGCACCAGCACAAATTCCCTCATCTCCGCTGCGGTCTCTGGCCGAAGTCTGTGAGCAGGATGACAACCAGAAGAAGCTAATGAACCGCACCAGCTTTCTATTGTGACGCTCATTGTCCGCCTGCTATGTCCAACAATCTTGAAGGCGCTCCAAGCCTTCGCTGCAAGCTTCGCTGGCGCAAGGGCGACAAGGCCGGGCTTTCGTTTGATGGCACAGAACCCAAGCCGAAATGGCACTACGGCTAGGCGGCGGCGCCCTATTTCAGCAAAGTGCGCAGTGGGTCACCGAATGTCTTTCGAAGTGCATCCAACAGTGAGTTGCTGAAAGCTGGAAAGAAATTTCTAGTATCAGAAATATCTAAGTCTGACGCTCACGAAAACGCCAATGGCAATTTGATACCAAATCCAAATGTCCGGCTTTTTGCCGACAAAGGAGTCTTATTAAGCTGTCGGCAAGCCAAACTCGGGAGGGATGGTTTAATAAGGTTATGCCTCAATTCTGCATTGCGAATAAAGCGGAGGCTGATATTAGGGCGTCCATAATGGAGGCTCCCAAGCCATGTTCAACGACATCAACGAGCTTTTGCATTCCGAACGCGGCGAACGTCTTGCGCACATGCCAAAGGCCAAAGTGATGCTCAGCGCCGGTTGCTCAGGCGCGTGGTACTTTGACTGGGTCGAGCAAAAATTTGGCCTCGTTGAAAAGCATATTGGACTGGAATTTTATTCGCCGCGCCCACCCGTATTGCCGGCAAATGTTGAATGGATAGCAAACACAGTCGCCGACATGCACGACATTCCGTCGTCTTCGGTTGATCTCGTTTTCTCCGGACAGAACCTTGAACATGTCTGGCCTGACGAGGCGGTCAACTTTTTCATGGAAGCGGCGCGCGTTGTTCGCATGGGCGGACATTTGGTGGTCGACAGTCCAAACCGGCTTGCAACTCAAAAGATGATGTGGAGCCATCCAGAGCACACCGTCGAGTTCACTTCTGTGGAAGTATGCCGCGCCATAAATGCGGCAGGCTTCAACATCACCAGTGTTGAAGGTATCTGGCAGGGCCTTGAGCCAGTTACCGGACTGCCTCTCCCACATATTGCATCTGATGATCAGGCGGAGCGAATCCAGCAGGGACGACGGGATCCGGATAACGCCTTTATCTGGTGGGTCGAAGCCATTCGCGCTGACCGGGCGCCAGATATGCCAAAGCTGCGCGAGATCGTAGTTGATGTCTTTTTGCGGGCGTGGGCCGATCGGCGCTCGAGGTGAGCAAGCATGGTCGGAGTCAGGAACAAAGATCATGTCACGGTCAGAAAGGGAGATAGCGGGGCGGTGATCTTCGGCCCTTACATGCCTTTGCCTGCGGGAGACTATACCGTCAAGTTTCGGTGTATCGACGGGTCGGCACGCACATTGCTCGGTAACTGCGACATAATGGCAAGCGAAAAGGTTCTCGAATCAAAGCCATTGGTTACCGACGCAAACGGCGAAGCAGTCGCCAGAATTGCGTTTTCCCTTCCAGCAATGACGTTTGCGCTGCAATTCCGCGTCTTGAGCACCGGAAGCGAGTCTTTTTGCGCTTTTTGGCCGGAATTGATTGGGGCCGACGCCGCAGACATACTGCGCGCGCGCGGGCTATAACTCTAAAAATCCTCTACTTTCGCCTGTTTCCGCGCATCGCAAATGCTGTCTGCCAGCCCAACACCGCCCGCAACATATATGCAAAGTAGTTGAATTTGGTGAGCGCGCAGGGGGTCGAACCCTGGACCTATTGATTAAAAGTCAATTGCTCTACCAACTGAGCTACACGCTCCCATGTGATTAAAACCACACAAGTGAGCGCGTCATAAGGGCAGTCAGCGCCAAGGTCAACACCTCAAACCGCGAATTGGCGACAAAAACACAATCGCGTGAAACTAAATATCGATACTTGCCGTTAGATGAGAGCGCCTTAAACTATCTCCACAAGGCAAACAGCCAATTGTCCGGTCAAATGGAGCAAAGTCATGCATAAATTAGTCGCAGCTCTTGTATTTTCAATTGTTACTTTCTTTGCATCGACCGCAATGTTCGCCGATGAAGCTTCACAACTCAAAGCCCAGCAAACCATTACGAATCAGCTTGAAGCATTCAAAGCTGGAGATGATATCAAAGCGTATTCTTACGCCGCTCCACGCGTCACTCAGTTTTTTCCAGATGTCGCCAGCTTTATGGCAATGGTCAAAAATGGCTATCAACCTGTCTACAAGCCACTCAACTATAATTTTGGCCGCACGCGCGAGCTCGGCGCCGACCAAATCGCACAAGAACTTTTGGTGACTGGACCAGACGGCAAACCTTGGACCGCACTTTACACATTGGTGAAAATGCCCAACGGCGACTGGCTCATCACAGCCGTACAAATTGTCCCTGGCGACGATTCGTCAGCTTGAGTGAACAGCGATATCGCCGCGCGTCCACGCCGTTTTGGTCTCATCGGTAAAATCATCAAAGCGTTTGGCTTCAATCGCGCCGCGTATGCCTTGCATGAGCTTTTGGTAATAGGCCAAATTATTCCACGTCAAAAGCATCCCGCCCAGCGCTTCACCTGATTTAATCAAATGGTGTAAATAGGCGCGGCTGTAATCGCGTGCAGCGGGGCAATCGCTTTCCTCATCCAACGGACGTGGATCGTCCGCATGGCGCGCGTTGCGCAAATTGATTTTGCCGCGCCGCGTATAGGCAAGACCGTGCCGCCCTGCCCGCGTTGGCATTACACAGTCAAACATATCAATACCGCGTGCTACCGATTGTAAAATATCGTCCGGCGTCCCCACGCCCATGAGATAGCGAGGTTTGTTCGTCGGCAGCGCCGGCAACGTCACGTCGAGCATCGCCAGCATTACCGCCTGCGGCTCACCCACCGCTAGCCCGCCGACAGCATAACCGGGCAAATCCATTGCGCTCAGCGCCGCAGCAGAGGCAAGGCGCAACTCCGGCACATCACCGCCCTGCACAATGCCAAACATCGCACGGCCGGGCTGTGATCCAAACGCTTTGTATGATCGTTCCGCCCAGCGCAGGGAGAGCTCCATCGCTCGCTTTATTTCTTGCGGCGTCGCCGGAAGCGCTACGCATTCATCCAGCTGCATTTGAATATCAGAACCCAGCAGCGTTTGAATTTCAATCGACCGTTCCGGCGACATTTCATAAGCGCGACCATCAATATGCGAGCGAAATGTCACGCCATTTTCGTCCAATTTGCGCAGTTTCGCGAGCGACATCACCTGAAAGCCACCAGAATCCGTCAATATCGGATGCGGCCAGCGCGTAAATTCGTGCAAACCACCTAAGCGAGCCACCCGTTCAGCGCCGGGCCGCAGCATCAAATGATAGGTGTTACCCAAGATAATATCAGCGCCCAACTCGCGCACTTGGCTCAAATACATTGCTTTGACCGTGCCCGCCGTACCCACCGGCATAAAGGCCGGCGTGCGGATTGTGCCGCGCGGCATGGTGATTTCGCCGCGCCGTGCTTTGCCATCTGTGGCAAGCAAATTGAACTGAAACTCTGTTGTCACACTATTGCCCCTTCGGCAAAATCAAACACGCATCACCATAAGAATAAAACCGATAGCCGGTTTCTATTGCATGACGATAAGCGTTTTGCATCACGTCCAATCCCGCCATCGCACACACCAGCATAAACAATGTCGAGCGCGGCAAATGAAAGTTCGTCATTAAGCCATCGACAAATTTGAACTGATAGCCAGGCGTGATAAAAATATCCGTCGCCCCACTGTATGCTTTCAAATGCCCGTATTCATCACTTGCACTTTCAAGCAATCGCAGAGACGTTGTTCCAACAGCAATAATGCGCCGCCCTTCGCGCTTTGCTACATTAAGACTTTCCGCAGTTACCGAATCAATCACACCAATTTCATGGTGCATTTTATGATCAGACGTATCATCGGCCTTCACCGGCAAGAAAGTTCCCGCGCCAACATGCAGCGTCACAAAATGCCGCTCAATGCCACGCGCATCCAAGGCCGCAAACAACTCCGGCGTAAAATGCAATCCCGCCGTTGGCGCGGCCACCGCACCTTCTTCCCGCGCATAAATAGTCTGATAATCGTGGCGGTCTTGCGCATCATCGCCGCGCTTGGCTGCGATGTACGGCGGTATTGGCACATGACCATGCGCGCGGATCGCATCGTCAAGCGCAGGCCCAGCCAAATCAAAGCGCAACACCGCTTCGCCGCCCTCGCCTTTTTCCAGCACGAATGCGTCCAGTGCGCCCGCCATACAAGCATTGTTATCATGCCCAAACCGCACACGCTCGCCAACCTTCACCCGCTTACCAGGACGCAAAAATGCACGCCATATGTCTGGCGCTTCGCGCATATGCAGCGTGGCTTCAACATGCGCGAAGTTTCCATCGCGCTCGCGCAACCCAAAAAGTTGAGCCGGTATGACCTTGGTGTCATTGAAAACCAAAACATCATTACTGCGCAAAAGCGACGGTAAATCTCTTACAAGATAATCTAACAAGCCATTGGTATTTATAGACAAAATCCGCGCACTCTCGCGCGGCTCTGCAGGTCTTAGCGCAATGCGCTCGTTGGGCAGATCAAAGTCGAAATCATCCACCCGCATGATCTAATAGCTTAAGCGTCGCTTGCGACTTTAGCCGATACAATGCTGTCCGGATCAGCCACTGGCTCGCCGCGCTTGATCTTGTCGACATTGTCCATGCCTTCTACCACTTGACCCCACACAGTATATTGGCGGTTCAGGAAACCAGCATCATCAAAGCAAATGAAGAACTGCGAGTTGGCTGAATTTGGGTTTTGCGAGCGAGCCATTGAACAAGCGCCGCGACCATGGTTGACGTTCGAAAACTCAGCCTTCAAGTCTGGCTTGTCCGAACCGCCCATGCCGGCGCGCGATGGATTGAAATCCTTGCCACCCTTTTTGCCAAACTTTACGTCGCCAGTTTGCGCCATAAAGCCTTCGATGACGCGGTGAAACACCACGCCATCATATTCGCCCGCGCGCGCCAATTCTTTGATGCGCCCAACATGGCCCGGAGCCAAATCAGGGAACAGTTCGATAACAACTTTGCCTTTGGTTGTTTCGAGAATGAGTGTGTTTTCTGGATCTTTGATCGTCATGTTTTTTTCCTATTTTAAAAAATATCGAGTTTTATTTGTCCGAAGCGATTTTGACTTTGACCATTTTGTCAGGGTCGCTCACCACGCCATTTTGCGCTTCATCGCCAAGTTTGATCTTGTCAACCAATTCCATACCGCTCTCAACGGTGCCAACTACTGTATATTGACCGTTCAAGAAATCACCGGGTGCGAACATGATAAAAAACTGCGAGTTTGCAGAATTTGGATCCTGCGAGCGGGCCATGCCAACCGTCCCGCGCACAAATGGTTCGGCTGAAAATTCGGCTGGAATATTCGGCAAATCAGATCCGCCAGTGCCAGCGGCTGCCAAATTATAATTGCCATCAGAATCGCCAAATTGCCCATCGCCAGTCTGCGCCATGAATCCATTGATCACGCGGTGAAAGACTACGCCGTCGTAAAAACCCTTGCGTGTCAACGCTTTGATTTGCTCGACATGTTTTGGTGCAAGATCAGGACGCAGCGCGATCGATACATCGCCGTCCTTCAGCGAGATCACCAGAGTATCTTCCGGCGAAGCGGCCTGCGCGAACGCAGACAAAGATACAATCATCGCCGTGGCGGCAAGAAGACGCAGATTTTTCAACATGTTAGACCCTTATTGAGATTTGAATTTCAGTTTCAACGCCGTTGCAACATGTGCGGGCACAAAGGCGGAAATATCCCCGCCCATAGCCGCTATTTGGCGAACTAATGTGGCAGTAATCGGACGCGCATTGGGATGCGCGGGCAGAAATAATGTCTGCACATCTGGCGCCATCGCCCCATTCATGCCCGCCATTTGCATTTCATAATCAAGGTCAGTGCCATCACGCACACCGCGCACCATCAAGGTAGCATGAGCCGCACGCGCCGCTTCAACGACGAGGCCTTGAAAAGAGCGCACCTCGATACGCTTGGCATCATTGCCCAATTGCGCTGCCGCGACCGTATTAATCATCGCAACACGCTCATCAAACGAGAACAGCGATTTCTTTTCCGGATGAACACCAATCGCCACAATCACTTTATCTGCAATGCGCAGCGCGCCCGACAAAATGTCGAGGTGTCCATTGGTCATTGGATCAAAAGAACCCGGATAAAGCGCTATTTTCATCGGGCTTTCCTAGCCGGTATGGAACTTAAACACAATTGCACACGTTATAGAAATGAACTGCACATGAACCACGCGCTCACCGCACATTCAGGCCAAAGCAATTAAAAACATAGCGAACACCAAAATAAAGGACGAACATGATGATCTTACTTTTACTCTGCGCTGCAATGACAACAGCTATGCTCGTCGCGACTGCGTTAGCACTTCACAATGAATCCGCGCAAAACCACACTTCCCGCAAGGTTCAATTCTGATAAATTGAACCTTGACTAGGCAGGCGTTGGTTCAGTCGGCAAATTTGCATCGCCTGCGATTTCAAGGTCGTCGTCACCTTCCGGCTCACTGATACGCTCGACCGACACAACCTTTTCACCATCAGCTGTGTTAAACACCGTCACACCCTTGGTCGCACGGCTGGCAATGCGAATGCCATTGACGGGACAACGGATCAACTGCCCGCCATCTGACACCATCATGATTTGATCGGCATCAGCCACAGGGAATGCCGCAATCAATTGACCGATCTCAGCCGTTTTGGACACATCAGTCGCCCGAATGCCCTTGCCGCCGCGGTTTGTCAGGCGGAAATCATACGAAGATGAGCGCTTGCCATAGCCATATTCCGTCATCGTCAATACAAACTGCTCGTGTGCCTTGAGATGCGC
>JBGSHY010000002.1:0-5291 GCA_041751995.1 Rhizobiaceae bacterium
GGCCGACCGGGGTGCGCGGGCCGGACAGGGCTTCGCCATAGACAATCTCATCCTTGAACGAGATGTCGCAGCCGAGCAGGATTGCGGTGCGGCGCGGGCGCTCGTTGAACGCGCCATGCGGGCCTTCCAGCGTGCGGGCAATGACCATGAAGGCCGCGCCGTCGGGCATTTCAACGCTCTCGACCAGAATTTGCTGAGGTTGGGCAAAGGCGGTGTGAACGGGGAGTTTCGGACAGCCGCCGCCGAAGCGCGATTGCGGATAGGCTTGCGCGCCGGCGCGGCGGAAGCGGTTGCCGGCCTGATCGACTTCGAGCATGAAAAACGGAATGCCAGCTGCGCCCTGCCGGTTCAGTGTTGTCAGCCGGTTGGCGGCCTGTTCGAACGAGACACGGAAGCGCGAGCGCAGCACGTCGATGTCGTGCTTCGCCTTTTGCGCGGCTTGCAGGAACGGCTGGTACGGCATCATCAGCGCGTGGGCGGCATAACGCGCCATCTCAAAGCGGGCGATGCGGCGGGCCTCCTGCGACGACAGTTTCAGCCCTTCGATCTCGGCGGCAATCGCCACCTGCATGCGCAGAAGCGCCGCCTCCATCGCGACTTCGCGTAGCTGGTCAAACGGCGACAGGCGCTCCGAGATGAACAGGCGCTGCGAGTGGCGGTCATAGCGGCGGCGCCAGTTCGGCATGGTGGCGACGGGCAGCACGCGGACGGTGACGCCGTGCTGCGAACGCAGCCAGCCTTTCAGCGCGCCTTCCAGATCATCGGCGGGTTTGAGCAGATTGAGAAAACTCTCGGCCTCCTCCTCGATCTGGGCAAAATGGTTTGCGCGGGAGGCCAGTACTTCCTGCACCTCGTCGAGCGGCAGACGTGCTCCGGAAGTCGCGGTGGTGCGGCCATCCTTGGATAGAAGCGCCGACAGGTCGGTCAGCCGCTCCTGGCCTTCGCGGTAGGCGCGGTAGAGCTTGACCATGGCAGCGGCGGCATTCGGTGCGGCCTCGGCAACTTCGATCAGTTCCTCCGGTCCGGGCAATTCGGCGGATAGCAATGGATCGGCGAACACTTCGCGCAAGTCCGCGACGCTGCCGCCCGCCTCGCCCTGCAAATCCTCAAGGTCGATCTTGAAGGTGGCGGCGAGTTTCAGGATCAACTGAACAGTCAGCGGGCGCTGGTTGCGCTCGATCAGATTCAGATAGCTTGGCGAAATGCCAATGGCCTCGGCCATCGCGGTCTGCGTCAGGTCGCGCTCCTTGCGGATGCGGCGGATGCGGGGGCCAGCGAAGATTTTCTGTTCGGCCATTGTGTTCTTTACAACGCCTTTACAAGCGCTGCCTCCCGTCGTTTTTACAACTATGACAAATTTACAGAATTTTTTCGTCAAGGACAAGACAGCGTGACCCTGCAAAATGCAGCAATTATTCGATTTATCTCGCCATTTCGCTGCAGTGCAATGTAACAAAAGTCATGAACCGGCAGAGGAAATCCGCAAGGGGCCTTTGTCAAAGCAGACAAATGCAGCATCGCCCGAAAGACCATGACAGGCTTTTACAAGCGGTCATCAAGGGCAAAGAGGAGAGCGACATGGCCATGAAACCCCGCGTCAAGGAACGTGCCGAAGAACAGGCTTCGGCGATGAACACCGACCAGCAGGCGGTCATCCGCATGGTCGCCAATGATCTGCACCGCTTGAACCAGTCGGTGATGAAAGCCGTCGAGGCCGGCGTTTCGGTCGAGCTCGTCCGCTCAGCCCGCCACCATTGCGGCAATGGCAACTGGGGCGACATGCTGATCCCGGTGATCGTGACCAACGGCCAGATGCCGAAATTCACGGAAGCGGCTGAATAGGTTCCAAAGTTGATCGCATTGCGATCGGGCGGGCAAGGGCGGAGGAGCCCTGCCCGCCTTTTGCTTTTTCCACGTAGCGCATGAAGCGGCGCTATGCGGCATTTTCCATCGACATCAATATTGTTGATCCCTGACCGGAACCATTTGGTCCGCCAAACGTTTTGACCATGGAAATTTGCATTATTCATTCTCTCAAGGGACCAAACATGAGCCGCAACGCGCTTTATCTCGTCACTGGTCTGTTCGCACTTGCGGCTGTTGTCGCCGGATACATGTACTATCAGGAACAGCAAAAAACCTCCGGAATAGAGATCAATCTCGGCAACGGAAGCCTGAAGATCGAAACCAAATAGCGTATTGCGGCCAATCCGGCCTGCAGCGGAATGCAGGTGCATTTTCCAGCTTTTGATCAGGGGTTTCACAGTTCATGTGATGCCGATGCCTGATTTCAGCAATGCTCGTCAGGGAGACAGCGACCATGTCCATCGGAACCATTCTTATCATCGTTCTCATCATCTTTTTGCTCGGCGGCTTCAGCGGACGTTTCGGCGGCTACGGCTACGGCTACGGCCACGGCAGCATGGGCGGCATCGGCATCGTTCTTATCATTCTCCTTGTGCTGGTACTGACTGGCCGGCTCTGACAGACCTGTCGGCAAAACGGTCCCGCCAAATCGGTCCCGCCTGGATCTGAATGCCGCGCCTTTTAGAGCCGTTTTGTGATGGTGTCTGGTAATTTGAACGCTGCCGCAGCAATGTGGCGGCGTTCGATTGCCGAATTTTACAAAGCGTGAGGATGAAAGATGGAATACCGCAAACTTGGCTCCAGCGGAGCCATAGTCACAGCCTATGCACTCGGTACCATGACTTTTGGCGCTGAGTCCAACGAGGCAACCTCATTTGAACTGATGGATGGCTATGCGGCGGCGGGCGGGAATTTCATCGATACGGCGGATGTGTATTCCGCCGGTGTTTCCGAGGAGATCGTCGGGCACTGGCTGAAATCGCGCACTGCTGAGGCCGCGCAGATGGTGATCGCCACCAAGGGGCGTTTCCCGATGGGCAAAAGGCCGAATGACATCGGCCTGTCGCGCCGACATCTCGGCCAGGCCCTGGACAACAGCCTGCGCCGTCTCGGCGTCGCGCAGATCGACCTATATCAGATGCACGCGTTTGATGCGCTGACGCCGCTGGAAGAGACGCTGCGGTTTCTCGATGACAGTGTGCGCAATGGCAAGATCGCCTATTACGGCTTCTCGAATTTTCTTGGCTGGCAGCTGACCAAGGCGGCCTGGCTCGCCAAGGCGAACGGCTACACCGCGCCGGTGACGCTGCAGCCGCAATACAATCTTCTCGTCCGCGATATTGAACATGAAATTGTTCCCGCATGTCTTGATGCCGGGATGGGCCTTTTGCCCTGGTCGCCGCTGGCGGGTGGATGGCTGTCAGGCAAATACAAGCGCGACACTGTGCCAACCGGCGCAACGCGCCTGGGCGAAGATCCCAACCGCGGCATGGAGGCTTTCGGTCCGCGCAATGCGCAGGGACGGACCTGGGATGTGATCGACGCCGTCGGAAAAATCGCCAAGGCGCGTGGTGTTTCGATGGCGCAGGTGGCGCTAGCCTGGGTGGCGGCGCAACCTGCTGTAACATCCGTGCTTCTGGGTGCGCGCAAGCGCGACCAGTTGGCGGACAATCTGGCGGCTGCGAAACTCACTTTGTCGGCAGATGAAATCGCCATGCTGAGCGCGGCAAGCGCGCCGGAAATGTCCGACTATCCTTACGGCAAGGGCGGCATTGCCCAGCGCCACCGCAATATTGAAGGCGGACGTTAGGGGCTGCCCGGCAGGCCAAGGTGCATGATTGATTGGCTTCAAGGTTCAAGCTAGCTTCATTTCGTGGGGCAGCGGGGAAGCAGCCATGAGCGCGGTCAAGGCCAGCCCGTCAGGGCGCAAAAGAAGCCAGCTTTTCTGGCTGAAGACTTCAACCCTGATCCTTGCCACGGTCTTGTCGCTGATGGGCAGCATCGGGCAGTTTTTCTTCATAGAAAGCTATGACGACGTGATCGGCGCCCGGACAACGGAAATGCGCAGCATTGAATCGCGTGCGGCGACGCTGCGCTCGACGCAGTCGGAATATTTCAATTCCTATGTGCAAGCCAATTTGCTTTTTGCGCTGAACCCCGCGGACATCACCGTCAACAAAGGCGTGACGGGGCAAATGTATCAACTTGCAATCCTCGACCGCGCCTTTCCGTTCCGCGCAATCTTGGGCGAAATGGCGATTGCCGGATTGTTTGATTTCAAAAGCACCAATGACCAATACCGCAAACTGTCTGAAGCGGCGCGGGCGGACCTCAGCTATGCGAGCTACAGCGCCCTCAACGCTTTCGAGAAGGACATTCTCGATAGGGCGCTGACCTTGCAGCACACGATGCAGGACCGGTTCTTTGTCGCGCAAGAGGAAAAGGCCGTCGCAGAAACCGCGCGTGACAAGCGGCGGCTTTGGCTGACCTTGATGACGGCCATCGGCACGATCTTGCTGCTTGCCGCCAATTTGATGGAAGAGCGGAAAAAGGCTGGTCAATAGCAACGCATCACTGCGGCAACGCTTGAATTGTGCGGCGCAAGACGGGATAGTCGGCATCGCCAAGGGAAACTCCAAATGCCGCCTTTCAAATCCAACGGCCATGAAATCCTCACACCAACCGAAATGGGCGAAGCCGACCGGCTGACGATTGCTTCCGGCATCGACGGTCTGGTGCTGATGGAGGCGGCCGGACATGCGGTGAAGGATGTGGTGCTTGAGCATTATCCCGATGTGAAGCGCGCCGTGATCTTGTGCGGTCCGGGCAACAATGGCGGCGATGGTTACGTTGTCGCCCGGCTCTTGAGAGAGCGCGGCGTTATGGTGGCGCTGCACCTTAATGCCGAGCCACGCTTGGATTCTGATGCCGCCAAGGCTGCAGCGCGTTGGCGCGGCGCATGCCTGCCGCTTGGCAATCTTGCAATATCCGCCGGCGATGTGGTGATTGATGCGCTTTATGGCGCCGGGTTCAAGGGCAGGCTGGAAGGCGCGGATGCTGCGGCGGCAGCGTTGGTGCGGGAAAGCGGGGTGCCTGTTGTCGCCGTCGACCTTCCGAGCGGGCTGTCCGGCCTCACCGGCACGGCGGATGGCGAGGCGTTTCGGGCAGACCATACGGTGACCTTTTTCCGCAAGAAGCCGGGACATTTGCTCCAGCCCGGGCGGGCGCTGTGCGGGCAGGTGCATGTAGCCGATATCGGGATCAGCCCGTGTGTGCTCGGTACAATCAATCCAAAGCTATTTGAGAATAGCCCACACTCCTATGAAAGTGACCTGCCCCGGCCTTCCGTGACGACACACAAATATGCAAGGGGCGCTGTCGGCGTATTTTCCTGCGAGGCTCATGCCACCGGCGCGGCGCGGCTT
>JBGSHY010000003.1:0-59859 GCA_041751995.1 Rhizobiaceae bacterium
CGACACCGACGCCGCGATCCCGCACCAATTTCACTGCCTCAAGCTTGTACTCGCGGCTGAACTTTCGTCTTTGCATTCGTTCGCTCCAGTTTCATTGGAAACACACTAACTCGGTGTCCACGAAACCGGCAGCAGGCCAGACGGCCCGTTTGGTCAATTGAAAAACCTACCGTTGATGCCGTGGGACGCAATCCTCGCAATACCCACCCTTGCAGAAATTTGGCAGACAACATTAAACGATGCCGAACGGCAAATTCTTGACAACTTTCGACAAATTGTCTCGAAGGGGGTTGATCCATCCGCTCACCCCCCCAGTTAACAGCTGCTCGTTGTGCATACGCATGTGCCGCCTGTATCCCCATGCGGGGCTGATACCTATCCCCAAACATATGGGTTCACTGTTCACTTTCCCGCCACACAGCTCGTCAGGCGCACGCCATGACTTCACCCGCCTTATGCTGCCTTACGGACAGCACAAGCCCACGCCCGTGCGATGTCTTGGACACGCTCAGTCGGGGTAAGCCGGGTGAAGTCATGGCCCTGCGGTCCAGACGACTGTGGGCGGAACATTACAGTATGACTCTACCTTACTGACTGTTCCGCTTGGCCGGCATCCGCATAAGGCGCGCTGGGCGCGCGGTGCTTGCGGCGGTATACTGGTAATGGACAGTTCTTCCGAACGGCGGTGCATGATGCCGCGCATGTCCGCACAGCAAGGTTCTGTGCGCCGGGATGATGCATCGCCTTTTGACAATGCAACTGGGCCTTATCAACAAACTCGATCACGAGACAAAACAGTTCCAACTGGTTCCGGTCCTCAACGACCGGCGCTTTTCCCATTCCTGGGTGATCGGCAAGACCGGAGTGGGGAAGTCAACTTCGCTGGTGCGTTGGGCAATCGATGACATTCTGGCCGGTCACGGCATTGCATTCTTTGATCCGCATGGAGACGCGGCAGACGAGATACTCAAACACATTCCGCCGTCACGGCGCGAGGACGTGATCTATTTCAATCCGTTTGAGCTTGCCATCGGCTTCAACATTTTCGATACAATTCCCGAGGAGAGGCAGGGGTTTGTCGCCTCCTCTCTGGTCGATACGTTCAAGTCGGTCTGGGGCTATGGCGGCATTTCAACGCCGGCGCTCGATCAGTTTTTATACAATGGCGCGCGGGCGCTGATCGACTATCCGGGCGGCACTTTGTTTCATCTGAAGTTTCTGCTGACCAGTCCGGAATTTCGCGGCCGGGTTTTGGAGAAAGTCCGCGATCCAGTGATCCGGGATTTCTGGCGTACCGATTTTGAAACCCACATGCCGGAGAGGGAACAGCGCGAGCGGACGCTGTCGACGCTGAACAAGATCGGCGCGCTGATTTCTGATCCGGCGCTTCGGGCCTCGATATCGCAATCGCGCTCCCGGCTTGATTTCAAATCGATGATGGACACGGGCAAGATCTTCATCGCCTGCCTGCCACAAGGCCAGCTTGGCCTGGAAAAGTCATCGCTGATCGGTTCGCTGCTGATGAGCCAATTGCATCTGGCGGCGCTGACCCGCTCCAGCGACCGGCGGTCCTTCCATGTCTATGTCGACGAATGCCATTTGTTTGCGCCCGCGACCCTTTGCGAGATGCTGTCTGGCATCCGCAAGTTCGGCGTGTCGCTGGTGCTCGCGCACCAGTATCTTGATCAGCTGCCCGACAGTCTGCGTTCTGCGCTCCTCGGCACCGTCGGCACAACAATCGCTTTCCGCATTGGCGTCCTTGACGCAGAAACGCTCGAGCCGGAGTTTCGCTTGAACAATGACGACTACCGCCTGTCAGAGCTGCCGCCCTATTCTGCCTATGTGCACAACGGCTTCCAGACGCAGCGGCTGATCATGCCGGAGATTGCGCACCCATTATTTCAAACATCTGCCGCAAAAATCAAAAACGCATCCCGCGCCAAATATGCCGTTGACCGCAAATTGATCGAAGCAAAACTGGCGCGGTTTATTGCCAAGCTTTGATTGCTGGCTCTTGACGGTTTTCAACTTTGGGTAATCAATACCATTCGGGCAATGGGGAGACTTTTCATGAACCTTTTATTCAAGCGCGGCCAAACGAGCGGTGTTTCCAGAAAAGTGACTTTCAATCTTTGGGTACAGACGGAATTGGATGATGACGAAAAGCATATCGTGCAACGCTACAAGTTCGACAGCGCCAAACTGATCGACGTGTTCCAGCCAAACCTCATGCGCATATCCATCGGCATCGGCCTCGCTGCATTCGTGGCAGTCATGATCCTGTTGTGGAAATCAAGCGACACGCTGGCAATGATCCTGGGCCTTGGGGCAGGCATTGCTGCTGGCTATTTCTACTACGACCGCCACCGTGAAAGTGTCATGGTCCGCGATCTCATCCATGGCCGTTCGTTCACTTGCGACAGCGTGGTTGATCTGGCTCGCAAAGAGGCTTGGCTTGGCACCGTCGTTTCGATCCTACGCCAGGTCATGGAGACGGCCAAACATTGGGACGGCACCGAGACCGTCAAAATCGAAGCCTTGACCAAAGCCGAAGCCAAGTTCATCGCCCTCAAGGGGATTTGATGCACCTCTATGCGCGCCTGCATGCGTTTTTCCACGGCCTGTTCAAGCCAAGTGAAGCCGCGCTGACGCGCGAGGTGTTTGATCAGCTGACAGCGCTGTTCGATGCGCATGGCCTTTCGAGCGAAGCCGGAAGGGAAGCGCTGATCAACAACATCGCTGATGATGTTGCCGAGCGCCTGTCGCGCAAGTTCGACAACGTTGACCAGAACCTTATCGACGAACTGGTGGCCGACCTCATCGATTACGAGGCGATGTTTGTGGTTCCAAAAGTGGATTGGTCCGAGCGTCGGTCGGTATCAGAGCTTTGGGCGTTGCGCGATGAACTCAAAGTCCAGAAGAAGCTGTTCGACGATTTCGACAAAAGCATCGACCTCTTTACCACAGCAATTGCCCGCGCCTTCTATTTTGTGTCCGATTCTTCACCCGCGCCTTTGCCGCTAAGCGGCGAAAGCGGCATCACCGTGCCGACCGCCAAGCTCGACATGATCAAGGATATCGGCCCGGTGGCAGAAAGCGTCATGGTATCGTTTCTGGACGATGACATTTTTGACGCCGATCTGTTCCCGCGTTTGCGCGAACGGCTTGACCGCAATCTGATCCTGGCATCCGGCGGCAATCCCGCCGACCCCAAAGGTTTTTCCCGCGCGCCAAAACCGCCGTCAAAATCCGACATCAATGACCGGCGCGAACTGGTTTCAACCTATCTCGGCGGCACGCCCTTGGCGCGCCTGTTTGACGGCGCCATCCCGTTCACCATCCCAACCCGCACCCGCTTCGAGCACCACCACATTGTCGCCGGTTCTGGCCACGGCAAAACCCAGACTTTGCAATATCTCATCGCCAATGATTTGCCCGCCGTGGAAAGCGGCGACGCGTCGATCATCGTGCTCGACAGCCAGGGCGACCTCATCCGCACCATCTCGCAACTTAAATGTTTTGCACCAGGCGAACCGTTGCATGACCGCATCTGCATCATCGATCCGAGCGACGTCGAATATCCGGTTTCGCTCAACCTGTTTGATGTCGGCATGGAGCGATTGCAACACTACCCGATGCTTGAGCGCGAGCGGCTGACCAATTCCATTCTCGAGCTCTATGACTTTGTCCTTGGCTCGCTTTTGTCTGCCGAGATGACGCAAAAGCAGAATGTGATCTTCCGCTATGTCACACGGCTGATGCTGCACATCCCCGACGCCACCATCCACACTCTGCGTGAACTGATGGAGCCGGGCAGCGAAAAGAAGTTCGCGCCCTATATCGCAACCCTCACCGGCACCGCGCGGCAGTTTTTCGAGACCGAGTTTTCCTCGCGCGAATTCAACGACACCAAGAAGCAGGTGCTGCGCCGCCTCTGGGGCATTCTGGAAAACCAGACCTTCGAGCGGATGTTCTCGCACCCGCGCTCCAAGCTTGACCTCTTCTCGGAAATGAATTCCGGCAAAGTCATCCTGATCAACACCGCCAAGGATTTGCTGAAGGAAACCGGCACGGAAATTTTTGGCCGGTTTTTCATCGCGCTGATCGCGCAAGCCGCGCAGGAGCGTGCCACCCTGCCCGAAAGCAAACGCCTGCCGACCTTTGTCTATATCGACGAAGCTGCCGATTATTTCGACCGCAACATCGGACTGATCCTGAGCCAAGCCAGAAAGCAGAAGATCGGCATGGTGCTGGCGCACCAATATCTTGGCCAACTTGATCCAAAATTGCAGGAAGCATTCGGCGCAAACACCGCGATAAAATTCGCCGGCGGCGTGTCCAACAAGGATGCACGGGCGCTTGCGCCAATGCTTGGCTGCACACCGGAGTTCATCGAGAGCATGCCGAAGGGATCATTTGCCGCCTCGGTCAGGGGAATGACCACCACGGCGCTGCCGTTGCGGTTTGAACTCGGGACAATGGAAAAGCTGCCGCGCATGGGCAAAGCCGAGCGCAATGCCCTGCAGCAAGAAATGCGCCGCCGTTATGCGGTGCATTATCTTGAGGCCTCGCAAGCCGCGCACCCGGCGCCCGAACAGGGAAGTGAAGAACCGAAAGAAGATGGCGATCCAGAGTCAAAGCCGACGTCCGCTCCAAAGCCAAAATCGCCGAAAGCACCGGAAAAGAAAGACGCTGACGACCCAGATCTGGATCGCCCAAGCACCGACGCCTCGCCAAAATGGTGATGCCGGATGCTATCATTAGTTCCATGATTTCTGATCCAGCCACCCATACCCATGATGCGATCGACCGCCGCCGCCGTGACCGGCCCCTGTCGACGGCCAAGCGCGTGACGCCGCAGCCGCGCGATCTGTTGTGGTTCCAAAAACTGCATGAGCATGGCCCGCTGTCATCGACCTTCCTGCATGAATTTTCCAAACATCTCGCCAAATCCGAAAAGCGCTCGCGCGACCGGATGACCGACCTGTTCAATGAGTCCGAAACGCCGCATCGAGGTTCCTATCTGACGCGGCCATGGCAGCAGTTCCAGACTTTTGACGCCCGCTATCAGGATCTGGTCTATGATCTCAACAAGGCTGGCGAGCTTGCCCTGAAACAGAACTGCCTTTGGCACGAAACCGGCAACGGCCCGTCAGGCCCCTGGCAACACCGCTACATGGTGGCCGCCATCACCGCATCGATTGAGCTTGCCACGCTTAGCGATCCGAACCTGACCTACATTCCGCAGCACGCCATCCTTGGCCGCGCCAACACCGCACTGCGATATTCAGTTCCATTCAAGAACCCGAAGACCAGCAAGACACTTCAAAGTGACCTCATCCCGGACGCCGTCTTCGGTCTCGAATATCATCACGGCGGCAAGAGTTCATTCCGCTTCTTTGTCGTCGAAGCCGACCGCGCAACCGAACCGTCGCGAGCTTCAAAGTTCAACCGCAAAAGCCATCTGCGCAATTTCCTGCAATACCGCGAATATGTCGGGCGCGGGCTCTACAAGGAGCATCTGAAACTCACCGCCGGACTGCTGGTGCTCAACGTCACCACCAGCGAGGCGACCATGGCCAACATGCTCAAGCTCGCCGCCGAAGTCTCGCCGGGCGGTAACAGCTACCAGCTGTTTCAGGCATGTCCGCAGTTCGGGAAATATTTCAAACCGGCCAAGCAGATTGATGGATTATTGAAAGGGGATTGGCTGCGCGGCGGCAGCGGCAGTTTTCGGATTGATGTTTAGAAGCCGGCCAAATCTTCGCCTTGCCGCGACCTTCAGTCTAATTGCAGCACGTGCCATGTGCGGCAAAACAGCCCATCTCTCAGACGCCCTGTATCCAACTTCTCGTTCACTGGCGATACAACCTTGACGACTGCTCGACATTAGTGCTTCGAAGTCCGTTACATGCTGCTGCCAGTAAATTGCCCGGCTCGCCGGGTAAAAGGAAGTGCCTTGGATACCTTTGTCAACAATCGCGCAACCGTTGAAACAAAACCCAAAAATCCGGGTATGCGCGTTCGTTTCGTTGAGGCGCGGGATACTGAAGCAGTACGCAACATATTGCGGCAGCAGCACGCGACATCGGAATTTCGCGATCAACCGTTCTCTGATTGGAAGTTCAATCAAAACATGAGCCAGCTTTTGTCGCGGCCACCCAGAACAGCAGGTTTGGTCGTCGAATGGCATGGCGAAGTCGTCGGTCTCGCATGGGCGACTGCCGATTCCTATATTCTTTCTGATGGACCTCTTTTCGTAACCGTTCAGGTCATTGCCGTGAATCTCAATGACATAGGCCCCGTTCGGAGAGCCAAGACATTTTTGGCCCTTGTCGCGGCAATTAAGCAATGGGCTGACTCGTATAACGCCAGCCATTCATTCATAAACCTGAATACGGGTTCCCATATAAAAGCCACAGATCGCCTCATGCGAGCAGCTGGAGCGAAGTATGTTGGGGGCGCATATTTGGTTTGAGGTCCGACAAAATAGTCTTTGATTGGTATCATTGTCAGATCTAAGTGGTTTGTTTATCTTAGTTTATAGCCTTAGGGTGGACATAATGAAACGATGGTATTTTATTAAGAAAAGTAGATTTAAAATAAGTGTGATAATTAGATATTTATACCTGTTGGTATTTATATTTATTTCAATTTATATCGCGGTAGCTAAATTCAACTTGTTTGCAATCGTAATGGGAATTAAAAAATGAATGTTGGTGAATATGATCAAATAGATACTGATGTAGGTCAAAATTCAAACATTTTGTCAGCCTTATTTTGGTCTGCGACTGGCCCGGTGAACGTAAACTTCTCTATTACAGCTTCTGCTCAGCAACTTGGCCAAAGTTCTATAGCATTTGCAGATTTCAGCTATTTTAATCCAGACTTAGGTAGAACTGTTGAACAAACAGTACCTATTGGCGGAAGTGGAAGTAATTTCTTTACTATTAAAACCGGCGTTCCAGCGAATAGTGATCTTTCATGGGGTGAAGTAAAAATAAGGATTAGACCTGCGTCCGGTGTACCCGGTATCCCCGGTGCGGCGCGTTTATTTAGCAAGATTTTAAAGAATTTTAGCAAATTCGATGATGCCATTAACGGATTACAACGGAATCCCGGTTATACTATTAATTATATAAGCGCAGATTCATCAAAATGTTTTCCACATTTTACCAAAATTACCCTTTCAGACGGAAATGCAATTGAAATATCTGAATTGGCGGTTGGAGATATTGTAAGTAGTTACTGCTTTTCCGGAAGCAAAAGACATTTGAATTTTGCTCATAAAAGGGTAATTAGGCTTTACAAGAACTTTACTAAGGAATGGATAGAACTAGATATTTACAATGCTAGTTCGATCTCAGGCATAGAAAAGACTTTAACCTGTACTCCTGGCCATCATTTTTTGGATGAGTTTGGCAACTATCCGACTATTTCGGAATTGTTATTTCGTGGAGGTGGCACCGCGCGTATAGTTTTATCCGATGGTTCTGTTCGCGAAGCAATCGGGCGGCGCATTGTTTGGTCACAGGAGAACGCTCATTTATATGGTGGACGTACGAAGGTTTCAGGTCTGTCTTCTGGGTCGGTGGCTTTTGCGGAATTTGAAGTTGAGGGTTGGCAGACATACAATTTTGAAGTTGAGGATTTCCATACTTATATTGCAGAAGGTGTCCTAGTTCACAATTTGTCTTTTAGCTGGGCGCATGAAGAAATAAAAGGGTTGTCGACAGCGGTGTATATGGCGACGATTGCCAATGTCCCGGTGGACTACGCCATAAGCTTGGGACATGCCGCGCAAGGTGTTGAAGACTCTGGTGGGCGAAACGGGAATCCTGTCGGCTACACATCCTCCGGCCGTGCAATCACCTTGGATCGGTCTGTTTTTGAAGGATTTGTAAATTCTCGCGGCGGGGAAAATGCCAACCCTGTCGATATCGCTGAGGCGGCCGCACGCAGCGCCATCGCAGCGGGTGGTTCTCGTAAAGACGCATTGGCAGCGGCCTATAACGTCGCCCAAAAAGGCGGCGTAAATACAACTGATACAGCGTTCAGTACGCGTATCGACCATGCCATCAATTCTCAACAGACCGGATCAAGCGGAAAAAGCGGCGGTTCCAATTCGGCGTACGGTAATGCGACCAATACCGGTACTGCAACAGGATTGCCGGGAACCCAAACCACCAATGCGGGCTCCACTGGCAAAGGTGGCAATACAACGTCCACTTCATCGCCTTCATCGTCGCCGTCCGCGAATTCGACTGGTTCGGGCGGCAAGGGAGGCGGCTCCTCTTCGTCTCCCTCTTCTTCAACCACAAATTCGACTGGCTCGGGCGGCAAAGGCGGCGGCGGTTCCAATTCGGGCTCGGGTTCAAACAACTCAAGCGGATCATCTAATAGCGGCACCACAGGCAAACCGGTCCTTCTTGACCTGTCGGGCGATGGGATCAATGTCGACACTTTGTCGGCCTCATCAACTTTCGTCGACCTTAATGGCGATGGTCATCAAACAAGAACAGCTTGGGCCGGCAATGGCACTGGTGTCTTGGTGATTGATGCTGATGGCGACGGAAAAATCAGCCAGCAAAAAGAGTTCGCCTTTACAGATTGGGCAACCGGGGCTTCAAGCGATCTGCAGGCAATCAAGGAAGTCTTTGACACCAACTCGAACGGTAAACTCGATTCCGGTGATGCCCGCTGGTCCGAATTCAAAGTGTGGGTCAATGGCAGTCTAGTGTCATTGGCATCACTGGGAATCGCCTCGATAGATCTGACGCCAGGCGGTAGCGGTCAGACATTTTCTGACGGTTCAATGATAACCGGAACCACAACTTACACGAAGACAGACGGTTCGACTGGAACAGTCGGCGACGCGATTCTTGCGCAAGACAATACGAGTTATCTGGTCGCAAAAACTGCGGTGACAAATCCTGATGGCTCAACCACAACGACCATTGTTGGCTCCAACAATGACGGCGGCATTGCCTTCCGCAATGTTTTGACAGAAAGCGCAAATCATCTGTTGCGCGCGACGAGCTTTGACGACGATGGCAATGGCACAATTGACAGAACCCAGACAGACAACACAGTTGTCAATCCGGACAGTTCTCGGGTTCGCACCATTTCTGATTTTAACGCCAACGGTTCGCTCGCCGACAAGACGACAATTGCAACCAGCGCCGACAAGAAGACGGTAACGACATCCCTTGATGTGGACGGTGATGGAGCAGCCGACCAGATCGAAACATATGTCAAGAATGCGGATGGATCTTCGTCCACACTTGTAAACGCGCTGAGCGCGAATGGCTCGGTTTTGTCGCGTGTCTATTCAACATCAAGCGCCAATGGATTGACTAAAACAATTCAGACGGACGCAGACAGCGACACTCTCTATGATCACATCTCTACTGAAACAACGGTCATAAACACTGATAGCAGCAGAACAAAAACCGTAACCGAAACGAGCCGTAATGGGACACTGCTCGGCGGCGAAGTGACCACCACAAGCGCAAACGCTTCAAATAAAACTGTCGATACTGATCATGTGGGAGATGGCAGTTACGATTTGCGCGCAACAACCGTGATCACGAAAGACGGTTCCGGCACGCTGACTACCGTCACGACAGGCTTGAATGCTGATGGCACCGGCCGGGGAATGTCCGTCTCCACGGTCAGCGCAAACGGTCTCAGCAAATCTCTGGCGACAGATATCAATGGCGACGGGTTTGCCGATTCAACGACGACTGATTCAACCCTTGTCAACCCAGATACAAGCCGCGTTCAGACTGTTGAAGTGCGCAACGGAAATTGGGCACTGACTTCAAAGACTGTCACATCAACCAGCGCTGACAAGAAATCCATCACAGTCAACGCCGATGCAAACGGCGACGGTGTCAACGACACAGTCAAGACAATCATGGTGAATGCGTCCGGCGTCACCACGACAACCACAAGCAGCTTTGCTCCAAACAATGCACTAGTTGGGAAAACCGTCCTGACATCTTCGGCAGACGGCAGATCGCAAACGACGCAAGTTGATCTTACCGGCGACGGGGCCGTATTCGAACGCACGGCGACTGATAACATCACGGTCAACCCGGACAGCAGCCAGTCGGAATTGGTGACGGTAACCTCGAACAATGGGACAGTGATTCAGAAGACATTGACGACTATTTCGGCCAATAGCTTGATCTCCACGCAGCAGCAAGACCGAAATACCGATGGCATTTATGATCTGACCACCACAGAAACAAAGGTATTGAATCCAAACGGAAGCCAAACGGTTACCCAGCAGGTAACCAGCCAAAACGCTTCAATTCTTGCAGTCGCTGTCGTCACAACCGGTGCTGATCGCCGAACGATTACATCAACGGTAGATGAAAACGGCGACAACCATATCGACAAAAGCCGGATTGTTCAGATCGATGCGAGTGGAAATCAGACGATAACGGACACTTTTCTCAACGCGAATGGCGCAACTTTGCGGACATCCGTCGCGACGACAAGCGCCAACGGCCTGGTAAAAACTTTGACCGTTGATCTCGAAAATGACGGCCTCATTGATCAGCGGACAAGTGACGTCACTATGCTGAACGCAGACGGGAGTCAGACAGAGACGCAGTCAAAACTGTCGGGCAACAGCACATTGCTGGAAAAGATGACGGTGGTGGTCAGCGGAAACGGGCTGACAAAAACAACCGAAATTGACAAGAACGCGGACAACGTTGTTGACGGTCGGATTGAAGAGACAACGGTGATAGGAAATGATGGTTGGTCAACAACAACAACCAACGTCTATGCAGGCACCGGCCTCGTCAGCAAGTCAATCGGTTCGATCAGCGATACCGGCCTAACCGCGCTGCAGAGAGTCGACCAAGACGGCAACGGCAGTTTCGATTCTGTCAGATTTGAAGACAGTTCCTTGTTCCGCGATGGTTCTGCGCAGAAGTTGGTCACCAACTACAATGGCCTGGGCCAAGTCATCGGAACCACGCAAGAATCAATTTCGTCGGACCAAAAAACATCGACCCAGCTCATTGATCTTGATGGGAATGGTTTCAACGACGCAAGTCAAATCAGCACTCTTAATGCCGTTGGATCGACAACAACCACTGTGTCCACTTTTGGGTCGACAGGAACGCTGAAGTCCAAATTGATCTCGACGGTCAGTGCGAACACACTCAATGTCAGCAGGACGCTCGACAAAAATGGCGACAGTGTTGTTGACCAATCAAACACGCTGGTAAGCGTCTACAACGTTGACGGAAGCATCACTTCTACCGACAGCAATTTCTTGACCGGAACAACGCTTCGTGATCGGACTATCACTACGGCCAGCGGCAATGGATTGAGCAAAACAACGCAATGGGACTCATTTGGTTCCGGCACGGTAAATCGCTCGGAGACTGACGTTGTAACCTTCGGCACAGACGGCAGCTCAACACTGACCCAATCAATTTTTAAGACTGGGACAACTCTTGAAAGTCGTTCAATAACATGGATGAGCGGCGACAAATTGCACAAAACCGTTACCGAAGACATAGATGGTAATGGCATAGTTGATTACAAATCGGAAACTTATATATATGCAGACGGGCACATAAGTACAACAAATACAAATTACGGCGCGAATGGGATACAAATTGTTGGGATGTCGACCGTCAATACCTGGCTCGATTTTGCAAAGGAAGTTATACGTTTTAATGCTGCCGGGACACTCGTAAATGACAAAACAATTATAACAAACACAACTTCGGCAGACGGGTCTGTTATTGTCGCAACAGCCAATTACGACTACACAAGCGGTTCAGCCGTCTTGAAAAACCGGCTTGCCACGACGACCTCGGGCAGCGGTCTGTCAGTCTCCAAAGAATTCGACAACAACGGCGACTGGGTGGTTGACCAGTCATCAACTGATGTGACCACATTGGCGCCAGATGGAACCAAAATCAATGTTATGAGCTATTTTGGCCCAGGTGGAGTTCTTGAAAATAAATATGTGACTTATTCAAGCGGAAATGGTCTGATTTTATCAAAACAATGGTACGCAAACGGTTCAACAGTTGCATACCAATCCTCGGTCGATGAGACAATTATAAACCTTGACGGCAGTGTCTATCGCGGAATTACCAACTATAAAGCGGGAGGAGCTCTGGAGTCTCAATACCTGACTTCAACCAGCGCCGACGGGCGCACCATAACTATATCTGAAGACGCAGATGGCTTTAGTGGCTATGAGAAATCTAAAGTCAATACTGTTGATAGATTGGCAGACGGTTCAAAAATTGAAACGAATACTACTTTCAACATTTACGGACAGGTGACGGAATCCACTATTGTCAATTCAGAGCCGGATGAAAAGTTTGTTATCGTTGACCGGGATGCCGATGGGAACGGGACGATTGACCAAAAGGAGCTGGACACCAAATATATTGACGGGTCGAATGCTGCGGTAACGACAGGCTTCCGTGCAGGCGTCAAGAGCAATCAAACAGTGGTGTTCACCACAGCTGACCACCTCAAAATAATAACTGCATGGGATGCCGCAGGAGACAATACGTTTGAGCGCAAGCGAGTCGTTAACATCACCATTAATGGTGATGGCAGCACGACAAAGGTCGCAAGCGATTACAATACATCTTTTGTGACGACTACGCCTGCAACGTCGACAGATGTGAATCCGGTAGTTCAGCTGCTGATCAACTCAACAACCGGGACATTGATTTCCAAGTCGACAACGGCATCCAGTGCAGACGGTCTGCTGACGACTATCGCCGACGATCTGAATGGGGATGCTGCAACAGATAGGACCACAACCATTCAATCGTATCTGAATGGGTCGGTAAAAACGACGATTGTTAATACTGCTGTATCGCAATCTGCTTCCTATCTGCTTCCTGGGGAAGTCTATTGGACCAATTCAATCGCTAAAAACATTATGACAATCGTTGATCCTGGCAAAGGCACAGAGACATTAACTGCCGACTATGACGGCAACGGGACGACAGACCTTCTTTCAGTAACTTCGAAAAACATTGATGGATCGTCAGTCACAACCATGACTGGGTACAATTTGGCCGGTGCGGTGAATGCAACGGGAACGTTGACTTTGAGCGTTGACGGCAGGACTAAAACCCTGCTCAAAGACGAAACAAATGCGGGTTATATCAGCTACAAAGAAGTGGCGGTGACGCGCAATGATGGAACTGTTTCAGAGGTGGTGCTGCACAAAAACTCCGCTGGAACGGTCACCAGCGCCGATATTAAAAACATCAGTGCAAGCGGTGTGGTCATCAACACAGTCAGCTTCACTGGAGCTGCGGCTGCACTGGTAGGAACATCTGATGCCGTGCTGAATGGTATGGTCGCGAGCACGCTTGCCCTTGCAACCGGTGTGACTTCTGCCAGCGGTTCGGCTTTGAACGATGCCATTTTTGGCAATACAACAAACAATACCATCAATGGGCTCGATGGCAACGATTGGCTCTACGGCGGGTCTGGCAATGACACATTGAATGGCGGGAATGGCAACGATGTTCAGGATGGCGGCGCGGGCATTGACACAATGGTGGGCGGAGCGGGTGACGATGCCTACATTGTTGACAGCACGAGCGATATCGTCACTGAAGCCGCATCATCTGGAAATGACGCAATTTATTCTGGCGTGACATTTACGAATAAGGCAAACGTTGAAAAATTGTTCCTTACAGGCTCCGCCGCAATAAATGCGACCGGGCTTGCAACTCAGGCCGACACTTTAACGGGCAATTCCGGTGCCAACACTATACTTGGGTTGGGTGGAAATGACGTCCTTGCCGGTGGGGCTGGGGCCGATAATCTGCAGGGCGGTGACGGCAACGACAGAATTATCATCGATGAATTCGACGCATGGTATTCCGGAGACGCTGGCATCGATACTGTCGTTTATGCAGGTGCGGCGGCATTCAGCTATTCGCTCGACCAAGGTGCTTTCGAAAACGCCGAGATGGGCTCTGGGAATGACTCTTTGTGGGGCGGAATCTCTGACAACATAATCAATGGCGGCGGCGGCAATGATGCAATTCAAGGCGGTGGCGGCAACGACACGCTTATTGGCGGACTTGGCGCGGATTCCCTGCAGGGCGGTGACGGAAATGACCGGGTCGTCATTGATGAAAATGACATCTGGTACTCCGGAGACGCTGGTATTGATACGGTCGCATACACGGGCACCGCTTCATTCAGCTATTCGCTCGACCAAGGTGCTTTCGAAAACGCTGAGATGGGCTCAGGAAATGATAGCGTCTGGGGCGGGATATCTGACAATAATATAAGTGGCGGAGCCGGAGATGATACCCTCTTTGGCGGTGGGGGAAGTGATATTCTGACCGGCGGCGCCGGGTCGGATTCCCTGCAAGGCGGTGACGGCAACGATAGAATTATCATTGATGAATTCGACAACTGGTTCTCCGGTGACGCGGGTGTGGACACCGTTGTGTATGCGGGCACCGCGAACATAAGCTACTCCCTTGTTCAGGGTGCTTTCGAAAACGCCGAGATGGGCTCAGGAAATGATACGATTTGGGGGGATGCTGCAAACAATAATATCAGCGGCGGAGCCGGAAACGATGTCCTTTTCGGCAACCTCGGCAACGACACGCTCACCGGCGGGCTTGGCCTTGATGCCTATGTCTTCAACACCACTCTTAATGCGACTACGAATGTTGATACGATAACGGACTTTGCAACCGCCAGCGACATGTTCCGACTCGACCATACGATATTCACGACGCTGACAACAATCGGAACGCTAAGTTCTTCGGCGTTCAAGAATCTCGCAGTTGGCGCTTTGGATGCTGATGACAGGATCGTGTATAACAGCAACACGGGCTTGCTCTCCTATGACGCTGATGGATCAGGAGCTGGAGCAGCAGTTAAATTCGCCCAACTCACTGCAGGAACGACTGTTGCATTCAATAACTTCAGTGTTATTTGAACTTAAATGCCAGATAGCGGCAAACGCAGGTTTGCCGCTATCTAATTTTATTACGCAAAGAAAAAGATATAACGGCAATAATTCACTTATGAGGCGCACAACTGAATAGGTAGCATTTTGAATTCGCATGGCCCGACCAATATCCCAGGCAAAGAAAATTTTAGTGAAGTCGACAGGTCAATCGAGGTCGATAGTGGGCTGGCTGCATTGTGCGCTATTTCCAATTATTTCAGAATCGCGGCTGACGCCGCAATTATCGCACGAGAGCTGTCAATAGTTGGCAAATCAGCTGCAGCAGGGGATTTGCTTCGCGCAGCGCGGCTTGTAGGACTGAATGCGCGGACGATAGAGACGCGAAATCGCGACCGAATGATGACAATTCCGGTTCCGGCAATCGTGCGCCTCAAGACCGGAAAATTCATCGTATTTAACGGGACGACAGCGGAAGGCAATTTCCGGCTCATGGACCCGGTGAAGCGGGTTTTTGACGATCTTAGTTTTGAGAAACTGTGCGAACTCATCGATCCACAGGTAATTTTGATCAAACGCCGTCTCGGCGGTGCGGGGATTGATCCACAAAGCTTTGGCTTAAAATGGTTTCTCCCTTCGATTTGGCGATACCGCAAGCCGCTTAGTCATGTCCTGGTGGCATCATTCTTCGTGCAAATTTTTGCACTTGTGACACCTATGTTTTTTCAAGTGGTCGTGGATAAAGTTCTGGCGCACAAAGGCTATTCGACTTTGTTTGTGCTGGTCGGCGGTCTCGCAATTTTGGGCATATTCGATGTGTTGCTGCAGCATCTGCGCACATATGCTTTGAGTCATACGACAAACAGGATTGATGTTGAGCTTGGCAGACGCTTGTTTCATCACTTGTTGCGGTTGCCGCTTGGCTACTTTGAGACCCGACCGGCGGGGCAGACCGTTGCCCGCATGCATGAACTTGAATCAATCCGAAGTTTTTTAACAGGACAGGGGCTTTTTTCAGCGATTGATCTTTTTTTCACCCTCATATTTATTGCAGTTCTCTGGATTTATTCTTGGTTGCTGACCTTGATAGTTTTAGGTTCGATACCCCTCTATTTGTTGATTACGACACTCATTCGCCCGATCTTGAGAGAAAAGATAAAAGAAAAATTCAATCGTGGTGCACAAAGTCAACAGTTCTTGGTTGAAACAATTGTTGGGATTCAAACCGTCAAAGCGTCCGCCGTTGAACCGTCGATGCAAAACCAATGGGAGGACAGGTTGGCCGCGTATGTCGGCACCTCTTTCGACGCGACCATGCTGTCGGCACTGGGGCAGAACTCGATGCAATATGTCAGCAAGCTGACCATGGCAGCACTTCTTTTGTTTGGCGCAAAATCTGTAATGGATGGCGTCATGACAGTTGGGGAGTTGGTTGCATTTAATATGATAGCAGGACAGGTCGTTCAACCCATTCTCCGCCTTTCACAGCTCTGGCAAGATTTTCAGCAGGTGAAGATATCGATAGACCGGTTAGGCGACATCCTAAATAGTCCCGTGGAACGAATGCCTGCGTCACTCATTACTCTTCCGGTGCCAAAGGGAAAAATTGAGCTCAAGAACATTACGTTCTCATACAGACCCGGCGCACTGGACGTCTTAAAGAATATTTCGGTGACAATTGATGCCGGTCAGGTCATTGGCATCATAGGGCCATCCGGGTCCGGCAAGTCGACCCTGACGAAACTGATTCAACGGCTGTATACGCCTGCAGAAGGTCAGATTCTGGTCGACGGCATCGATATCGCACAAGTTGACCCAGCTTGGTTGCGCGGCAATATTGGTGTCGTGCTTCAGGAAAATTTACTCTTCAACCGAACGATTCACGACAATATAGCGCTTTCCAATCCGGCGATGTCCAGGGCAAATGTCATGCGCGTGGCAGAGCTCGCAGGGGCGGACGAATTCATTAACAAGCTGCCGATGGGTTACGACACAGAAATCGAAGAGCGCGGCAGTAATTTGTCGGGTGGTCAACGGCAGCGGATTGCAATTGCCCGGTCGCTTGCGACCAATCCTCCAATCCTAATTCTTGATGAGGCGACGTCCGCACTCGACTATGAAAGCGAGCGGATCATCCACCAGAACATGAGGCAAATTGTCAAAGGCCGGACGGTGATCATAATTGCCCACCGACTTGCGGCCGTGAGAAACTGCAGCACAATTATAGGACTTGCCGATGGGAAGGTTGTCGAGTCTGGAAAGCATGAGGAACTGGTGGTCCGGCCAAACGGGCTTTATGCGCACCTTTGGCAATTGCAGACCGACCAATCGCAGGGAATGATGAGTGAATTTGCGCAGGATGCGCGGCGCCAGGCGAGTTCGTCGCCTGCCGGCATTGAACTGGAAGGCGACCGAAAGAAAACGAAAAACGACCGGTCAGAAATGGCCGGCCTGCCCGATGATGATATTGTCAATTTGAAAGATGAGGCTTTGTCATGAGTCTTGCCGCTTCTGAGTTGCAAAAAAGGGATGCAATTTCAAAGAAAAACAAAAAGGCGCAATCACGGATTGTTGGCCCAAGAGCGAATCGGTTTGACCAACAATTCCTGCCGGCTTCTCTTGAGATCCTTGAGACACCGCCGTCTCCCGTTCGGATGGCGCTCTTGATCCTTATCTGCGTATTTGTGGCACTTGCACTATTTTGGTCCTGGATAGGCACAACTGATATTTTTGCGACTGCTGTGGGCAAGATTCAACCAACAGGCAACGTAAAAATCGTGCAGCCATTGGAAACCGGCAGGGTGAAATCAATTGACGTAAAAAACGGGCAGTTGGTAACGGCGGGTGACGTTGTTCTCACCCAAGACCCAGGCTTGGCAAAACACGATCTGGCTGCTGTGGCGATAAGTCTTGCATCTTGGCGAGCCGAAGCAATTCGCCGCAGAAGGTCAATTGAAATCCTGACAGAAATAACACCTCTTGACATCGACGCAGCCACTTTGGAGACGCTGCAGAGCCGCGCGGCAATCAAGTGGCCAGACAATATTCCACCTGATATCCGGGAGCGTGAAGAACTCGTCCTGAAGATCAGCATCATTCAATTGCATTCAACCCTTGTCAGCCTGGCTGCGCAAAAAGACCAGAAACAGGCCGAAATCGACAGGCTGTCAGCCACGGCTTCGGCTGAAACCAATCTGATCGCTTCCCTGCAGGAGCGGCTCGATATGCAGGAGAAACTTGCAAAACTCAAAAATGCGAGCAGCAGGGCTCAGGTATTGGATTTCAAAGCCACATTGCAAACGCAACAGGCAATCCTTGCATCAGAGGAAGGGCAGATTCAAGAAGCAAAAGCCAGCTTGTCGGTGCTAAATTCTGAGGTTATTAAAGAGAAAAATAAATATATGTCAGAAGACATTTCGTACATTATTGTTGCTGAGCGAAATATTGATGAATTGGAGCAGAGGTTGGCAAATGAGATTACGAAAATTGAAAACATGACACTCCATGCGCCGATATCTGGTATTGTACAGAGCCTGAACGTCACCACAATTGGTCAGGTCATAGCTTCTGGCCAGGAATTGATGCGAATCGTGCCGGCAGGCAGCAAATTGGAAATTAGCGCGTTTCTTGAGAACAAGGATATTGGCTTTGTTCATGAAGGTCAGGACGCCGTCATTAAGGTGGAATCTTTTCCCTTCACCCGTTACGGCACCTTGTCAGGAAAAGTCATTCATGTCGGACGTGATTCCATACCAGCAAGCGATGCAATGCGTTCAGAGGGCGACCCTACACTCGCGCCGAATGCTCAAAACACTTTTCAAACTTCCCAACCTACCCAAAGTCTCGTTTATCCGATTACCATTATTCCGGATCAAGTGACCATCAATGCAGATGGAATTGATGTGCCATTGGCTGCGGGTATGGCTGTAACGGCTGAGATACGAACCGGTACCCGCCGCATCCTCGAATATATTGTTTCACCGCTTGTCGAAGTGGGAAACACCTCGTTGAAAGAAAGATGACCTACGTTTAACCTTTACATCTACTAAGAACCTGTTCTTGCCGGGCTAAAGCAAGCTCCGAAAATGACAATTGGAGCCACGGTTACAGTCTCCTATCCATCTATTCTGGCGATTTCGATATGATTTGAAAAGGAGCCCGAGAGGGCCCCTTGGAATTACTTCGCTTCTGTTGTTTGTGCCGTCTCCGGCTCCAGCGGCTTCACCAGTATGAAGCTGCCATCCCAGTCAACCGGAAGGGAATGAATGCGGACAACGTATCCATCACCTTCCCTGAATTTCCAGGCCGATCCGACGGTTGTCAGATAGTCGCTTTTCGGCTCTTGCCGGGCGCGGACGTTGTAGGCTGGTTTGTCGCCTCGTGACATGTGGATTACTCCCAAGTTGCTGATCCTGTTACATTATACTGGGTAGAGCCCTCGTTCTTTGTGAGGTTATCCCCAAGGAGGAATCCCATGTCATTTCTTGATTTTGCTGCCATCAAGCAGCAGGTTTCCGTTCGCTCAGCCATCGACCTTCTCGGGTTGAAACTGACCGAACATCAAAGCCAATGGCGCGGGCCATGTCCAACCTGCAAATCAGGTGGCGACCGCGCGCTGGTGATTACACCAAGCAAGAACGCCTTTTACTGCTTTGCCGCCCACAGCGGCGGCGATGTGATCGCATTGGCTTCACACATCCGATCAGTCGGCATGAAAGAAGCCGCTGCGTTTCTGGCAGGGGACAGCGCCGCAGCAGAAAACGGCGCAGCCCCGAGCACCGGCAACCGTCACAACAAGCTCCCCGAGGAGAGGCCAAAAGAGGACGTTAGAAGCCTCAAGCCTCTCGGTTATCTCGAGCCTGATCATGAAACCCTTCGGGCCATCGGATTGGAAGTGGAGACCTGCCGCCATTTCGGTGCAGGTTATGCGCCAAAGGGCATCATGCGCGGCAAGCTTGCCATTCCAATCCATGATTGGCGGAAAGGCCATCTCGTTGCCTATTGCGGGTATGGAGTAAAAGGGGAGAGCAGCGACCTGAGCTTCCCGAAGGATTTCGATCCGGTGCTGCATATCTTCAACAGTGACAAAATCACTGGTGGGGAAGTGACTCTGATGCGCGATCCGATGGAGGTGATGGCCGCGTTTCAAAACGGCGTTGAAAACGGTATTTCGTTTTTCACCGGCGATCTCTTAGCTGAACAGCTTCATGCGCTTGCAGAATTGATGCAGGTGAAATCCATTGCAGCGATCCACCTTGCCTAGCTCTCAGCCCTCCAACCCGGAGGGCTTTTTCTTGGCTGGCGCGCCCTTCGCAAAATCCGGTTGGATATGGTAGAATTCAAGCGGAGCAGAAAGAGCACCTGATCTTTCGCAATCTATGGGCCGCCGCAAACCGCCAACCTCATCGAAAATGCGGCTCAAACAAAGCCTCTTATCGGCAAGGTGCGCAAAACTAAAATTGTGCGACGCTTGCCATAGGCTTTGCCGAACAGCCAATTCGCCCCGGTTTCCCTGCCCGCAGCCATCTCCTTTCGGCCGCCGCGCCCGAATGTCTCGGGCCTGGCGCACGCAAGGAGAACCAGCATGGAAACGAGAACACAAACCATTCGCAGGCTGAATGACGAACTTCGCAAAGGCCGCGCACCAAACGGCAAAATCATCATCACATCAGGCGTCCAGTCTCTGGGCGCTGTTGCCGTCGCAAGACTTGTCCAGGCCATTGCCGCCTTTGATCAATTCAACGGTGACAATGACCCGCACAACGAAAATGACTTCGGCGCTATTGATTTCAGCGGAAACCGCGTCTTCTGGAAGATTGACTACTACGATCAATCACTCGAGTACGGCTCGGAAGACCCTGCCAACCCTGACATCACAACTAGGGTCATGACGATCATGTTGGCGGAGGAATATTGATGGACGCCTCCCCTTCCCCGCCGCTCTCCCAGGCCGAAAAGATCGAAATCTTCAAGCTCGCCACGCGCGGTCTCGTGCATCGCTATGGTGAGCAATTCAAAGCCGGAATGAGTGATGCCGATTTGCGCTCAGCGCTCGCTGAATCGCTCGGCCTGTTCGGCGCCAGCGGAAGTCCCGACGGCCCATCTGTCGCCTACACCGCAGCCGGGTTCCGCATCTGGGGTGGCCGCCACACGGTCAACCATCACATGCAAATGCCGCTGTTTGCCGGAGACGCAACCGTCACCATGGCACGGGAAGTCTACGGCATCAGTGATCCGCAAAGCGGACAATTGGAGCGCATTAGAAAACAACTCAACAGACTTATATCAAAAAAACTAAAGGCCCTAGAAACTAGGGCCATATTTATTTATACCATCAGTAAATACATTCATAAAATCAAATTTCATAGAAGATAACACAATATTAAAGACAATATCTTTATCATCTTAATCTTATTACAGGCGACTTACAATATAATTTTATATATATAGTATGAAAACAGATATATAATCTCTAGCGCATAAAGTACCATAACTAATATCACAAAAAACCTTTTATCTGTATTTAGAAAATTCCATTCTATTCGACTTTTTCTTAACTCTCTTTGCCACCGAGCAACATTATATTCCCTTAATAAATTTGGCTCTAAAGATTTATGTAAAATTGAAGTAAGCAGGAAAAACAGTAGTACACCTATAGTAAAATACTTTTCAAATTCCACTTTTTCAAAATTGAAAACAAAACTTGTACACTTAGCAAAATCAAGGTCGCTATAATTAACAAAAGCATTGCAGAACTTTAATACAATATAATTATATAGCGGCAAAATAAAGCCCATAAGAAAGATTATTCCAAACCCAATTTTAGGAATAGGAAGATCAGAAAGAAATTTTATTGAGCTCCAACAAAACAATTTATCAAATAATCCAACACGTTCTTTATAAACATATTCGTTTGAATACGTTGAAAATATTACTTTGTCGTTTGCTTTTACTGTTCCGAATCCTTTTACACTATCGAAAATCAAATTCCCATCAATATGTACATCTGAAAATAAAATATTTTTAAACGTACATTTAATGAAATCCAAATTCTCAATTTTTGTATAGCGAAATTCGCAATTAGACATAATGCTGTTATAGAAACTTATATCTTGTACAAATCCCTGATTTTTATCATCTTTATGCGCTTTATAGACGTTATACTTTTTATATAAAGCTTCATTTAAGGATAGAAATTGGCAACTTTCAAATTTGCAGTTGTCAAATTGACAATTCTTCATGGAAGGAAAATAGCAATTTTTAAAATTGCACGAAGAAAACTTTATGTTTTCGAACCCTTCAGGGTTGAGGCGTCCAATAAAAGCCTTCCCATGAACTCGGACCACAACTTTACAACAGCCCTATCGACGCACGATCAATATCAGCGACAAAACTTTCCAAACCTGACCAAGTAAGTATGACTTCTGCATAACGCACTGGTATTTTGTATCTTTCAGCAATTCCGTAATAGTCGAACGAGCGCAATGCATCAAAACTACCTCTCCGTTCAACCAAAGCCTTTTGGATTTGCAAGGCATCAGTAAATGGGAAAAGCAAGCCAATAGCTAGAAGTTCGGCAGCATTTTCCACAGCCAGTCCTATTCCATATTGCTCATCATCAAAGTCTAACAACGAAAAGTGCTCGTTATTTAGCTGCGAGAGCAATGTTGTAACATCCTCAAATTGTATGGTAATAGGGTACACCATTTTTGAATTAATAATATCCTCATACAATATTGCTTGAGAAATTTCTTTTATAAGACAAAATCGGCACCAGCAATGGTTCAATACAGATCGTTCACTATTCTTCTTCAATCCCGAATTCAGATATATAATAATCTCTCGAGGAGCTTGCTTAATATCTCCATCGAAGGTTGGTCGCGGATTTATTACCACGACAGACAGTATATTATTATCTGTTGGCTTTAATTTAACAAAATTTTGGTTTGATCCGTCTTTCTTAAGTATATCTATTTCTCTAACCAAGTAATCATGGTTAGCATAGCCCGCGAGAAACTTGGTTATTTAATTTCATCAACAGGAAACTGCCTATTCTGACCAGTAATAAATGTAAGCACTGACGCCTGTTCGATAGTATTGAATACCGAAGCGACAATGTCCAAGCCAACCATTTTCAATTCCAAAAAAAAAGTGGCACACCCGCGTGCCACCAATTAGATATTACGAACTACTTATTACATAGTCAACTATCGACCAGCGCGGTAGGCGGTTTCGATATAGTCGCCATCTTCTGCAAGCCTTAGGAGGTTGTTAAGGGCCCAAAGCTTTCCAACGGTGGTAACATCATTGCCACGTGCGCACATTGCCTTGACATCAATCGATCCACCATCAGCTAACTTCTTAAGGCGAGCCGACAACTCCTGATTGAGTTCTTCGGCGGCCTCATCTTGATTGGTGAGATTTCTTACGAGTTCGGTCGAAAGATCTGACGACATCCTTGTACTCCAGTTCATTTGATTTGGTGATACAGCCTAAAGGTTGAAACGCAACTTCAAACTTATCCATCGCACCAACCCCCTAATAAATATAACACACTCATGTCGCTTTGTTCTCGCGAGTTGCATTTATGCAACATTTCTTATCGCCGGTCAACTTATGTCCATGGGGTTGGCGTATCTGATTTAAGGTTTCTGATTCACCGTTTCCAGTGAGAACCGCGATGGGTCAAAATCTTCTTACTGCTGAGCGAGACTCAGTTGCGATTGAATGCCTCGAACTGCAGCGATTTCCGTTGATGGTTGGCGTGTTGTGAGGTCTATCGGCGAGCCGGGCATTCAGATCGTGGAGTAGAGCGATTGAAGAATTGCCATTTCAATGTCCTCTTGGTTTAAAGGACACCCATCTATCCGGCATCAATAAGCCCCTAACCGATCGCTATCGGCACCTATGTTCAACGCGGTGTGGCGTGTAACTGTATGATAACGCTGAATAATTTCGTGATCGCTTTAATATTTTGAGTTCAAGCGCTTCGTCTTGTTGATTGCCCCGGCTTGGCACAGGGCGGGACTGTCAGTTTTAGCAGCATGGTATAATTTTTCGATGGGAGACCAATCCGGATTCAGAAACCAAAGGCCGCTGCCGAGCTTCGGCGGGTTTGACGAACCCAAACAGCCAGAGACCGAATTAGTCGCCTCTAACCCGATGCAGGTGCATGCAGCTGCACTTGAAGATATGCCTTTGCTCTTGCCTGCCGACGACCTCCCCAAAGACTATTGTGTATCCGTCGACGAAATCCGTCTGCTGCTGTTTGAGAATGGCATCGAGAAATCCAAGGACACGATCCAGCGCTATTGCCGCGAAGGTCGGCTTGATGCAGTCAAGCTCGGGCTGCTCCGCCGCTACTTCGCCACTCCCCTTTCGGTGGAACAGCTGCTTGAATATCTGCGGACAGATGCTGTTGAAGTTGACGCCGCCGAGTTGGATGCAGCTGCATCAACCGGCATGCAGGTGCATGAACGTACAGCCAGTGATGTGCTGCCGGACGTGCAGCTGCATGCGACCGCAGAGCCAGGCAAATCAGCGCCGGAACCAGGCCCGCATGAAGCTGCATCAACCCGCATGCAGGCGTATGCAGCTGACGACGGCATGGTTGATTTCCTCAAGGGACAGATCAACGTCAAGGATGAACAGATCAAGGTGAAGGACAATCAGATCGCCGCGATGCTGGAGCGCGACGGCGAGACCAACTTCCTCATCCGCGAACTGCAGACGCAACTGTCGAATACGTTTCGATTGGTTGCTGGCAGCAGGGAAGACGCGCAACGCGAAAGCGCGCCGCAACGCGAACCGGTCTACACCGAACATCAAACCCATGACGGTGTGGAGAACCCGGTTGGGCAATCGGATAGCCGATAGGGTATAATTGCATCCATGGAGGTACGCCATGGAAACGGGTTCAGCCCCTTTGGATCATTGCTCAAACAGCGCAACATTGTGCTGCGCGGCGCTGATGCGCTTTCTCAGAAAGGCTTCACGCAAGTTCCGAACGCATTGCTCCGGCACAAGGCGATCTCGCCCGGCGCAAAGCTCGTCTACACCATGCTCCTCAGCTATGCATGGCAGAACGATTTCTGTTTTCCCGGACAGGAAACGCTCGCCAAAGACATGGGCGTCACATCCCGTTCGGTGCGCACCTATCTAAAAGAGCTTGAGGCCAAGAAGTTCCTGACCATCCAGCAGCAGGGACAGGGACGTGTGAATATCTATCACCTCGACCTGAAGGCGCGCTCACTCAACAGCTGAGCCACTTCCAAAGGGTGCCGGAAAATATTTCCGGTCAAGGCCGGAAACGCTTTCCGTTCTTGGGCGGAAAAGATTTCCTACTAAGAATACCCATTGAACAAGATTCAAAAAATAAGACTCATCTCATCTAAAAAGATGGAAGGTGAACATGGCTGACCATGGCGGCAAGCGGCTGAACTATGCGATTTGAGAGACTAGAAAGAGACTAAGGGAATTGAGGACATCCGCTAAGTCCTTGAAAAGAGTGGTGGGTGCGACAGGGATCGAACCTGTGACCCGCTGATTAAGAGTCAGCTGCTCTACCAACTGAGCTACGCACCCACTCTGCCGACGGCGAACGCCGCTGGACGAGGCGCTCTATAGACACTGGCTCCTGCGCTGTCCAGCGCCACAGGCGAAAAATCGTCAGCCGGGCAAAAACAACGTGCCTTCAGCAAATTTCACGGCATGTCCGGTGATTGTCACGTCATGCAATGCGCCGCGTTTGACCGAAAACGCCAGGCCGATTTCCGACGGGCGGCCCATTTCAACACCTTGGGTGAGATCAAACACATAGTTCCCGTCAGTCTTGCATTGGAACTTGTGCAGCGTTGCTGCTAACGCAACCGCTGCGGAACCTGTGGCCGGATCTTCGGGTATCCCGTCCCATGGCGCAAACATGCGGATTCGAAAGCCGCCCTCGCTGGTGCGGCAATAAAGATAAGGCGCCGCGAACTTGCCCTCACGTTGAATGTCGAGAGCCATCCATGCTTCCGAATCGATTTTCGCGCGGGCCAATCCATCAAGGTTTTTCACCGGCACGGTGACATACGGGACGCCGCCGGAAACCATCACGACACCGTGAAACGCCAAATCCAGATCTTCATGGGTCAAACCAAGCGCTACCGCCACATCATCAACGCGCCCGCCAAACGGCAATTCCTGTGGAACCCGCGCGGCAACAAACGACGAGTGTCCTCCCAACGCTCCGGCCGAAACCGTGCAGCGCACTGGCCCAACACCCTCTTCAAGGACCACAGAGGCTCCTTCGGACAGATTGTGAAGACCTGCAAATGCGACAGCCCCACCAATTGTTGGATGCCCGGCGAATGGCAATTCACCAAGCGGCATGAAAATCCGCACCTTTGCCGCATGGTCCGGGTCGTCCGGCGGCAGGAAGAAAATCGTCTCGGCAAGGTTCAATTCACGTGCAATTGCCTGCATTTGAGCGCTGGAAAGGCCGGACGCGTCCGGAATGACGCCCAATTGATTGCCGGCGAGTGCGGTTTTCGTGAAAACATCATAAACCAGATAGGCAAGCTTTCGCATTGTTTCCGTCCAGAACTTGTTCCCGGTCAAACATGACCAAGATTTAATTTGTATTCTGGCCGTCAACCGACGACTTACCAGTCAAACAATTTGATGGCTCGGAAAGGCAATATTGATGGATCAGGAAGCGGGCAAACGCTCCATGGCCGGTAACCCCGATATTGCCGCAGCCTTGTCGCTGGACAAAAGCGGGCGAGGACGGCGCAATTGGCGACGCTGGTTTGGTTACGCGTTGGCGCCATTGTTGTTGATTGGCGGTCTTTACAGCTACCAATCCTGGACTGCGTCTTCGGCCGTTGAAAAAACCTACACCACTCAAGCCGCCGCCAAAGGCGACCTGGTCGTACTGGTCAGCGCATCCGGAACGTTGCAGCCGCTGACAAAGGTGGATGTGTCCAGTGAACAGTCCGGCGTTGTACGCGATGTGATGTTCGAGGAAAATGACCCGGTGAAAAAAGGCGACATTCTTGCGACGCTCGACACCACGACACTTGCCGCGCAAGTGGAAAAGGCGGAGGCCTCCGTCACCGCCTCCAAGGCGCGCATCGCCGACGCCAAGACCACGTTGAAAGAAGCCGAGCAGACGCTTGAGCGCACCAAGAGCCTCACTTCGCGCGGCACGCTTTCACAGCAGGACCTCGACAGCGCCGTCGCCAAACGTGACCGCGCCGAAAGCGCAGTCACCACCGCCGAGGCTGATCTGGCCGTATCCGAAGCCGAATTGAAAGTGCAGCAATCGGCACTTTCCAAAAGCACGATTTATGCGCCGATTGACGGCATCATCCTGACCCGGTCGGTTGATCCCGGCCAGACTGTCGCTGCCTCGCTGTCCGCGCCAGTCCTGTTTGTCATTGCCGAAGATCTGCGCCGCATGAAGCTGGAGGCAGGCATCGACGAAGCCGATATAGGCATCGTCGCCGAAAAGCAGAAGGCACGGTTTTCTGTTGATGCCTTCACGGGCAAGAGCTTCAATGCGCTCATTTCCAAAATTTCCTACGCTTCGCAAACCACCGAGAATGTGGTCACCTATGAGGCGCAGCTCGACGTCGACAACGCGGACCTGACGCTGCGTCCCGGCATGACGGCGAACGTTGATATCATCACTCGCGAAGCCAACGGCGTTCTGACAGTTCCGAACGGCGGCTTCCGTTACCAACCGGCCGCTGCGGCCAAATCGACCGGATGGAGCCTGACCAGCCTGTTCATGCCACGCTTCCCGCGCAATACGGCAAAGGAACCCGCCAAGGCCGCGGCCGATGGCACGCGGACGCTCTACGTGCTGAAGGACGGCGCGCCGTCCGCGATGCAGGTCAAGACCGGCTCCACCGATGGATTGGTCACGGAAATAATCTCGGGCCTTGCCGAAGGCGATCTGGTTATCACTGCCGAATCCACTGCCAAGGCGGGCTGAGACATGGCCGCTCAGCCATTCATCGAATTCACCGATCTCTGGAAGAGTTACGGTGAAGGCGAAGCGCAGGTCAATGCGTTGGCCGGCGTGAACCTGCGCATCCATCACGGCGAATTCGTCACCATCATGGGTCCGTCCGGTTCCGGCAAATCAACGGCGATGAACATCATCGGCTGCCTCGATACGCCGACCTCCGGTGATTACAAATTCATGGGCGTCGATGCGGGACGTCTCGACCGCGCCCGCCGGGCGGTCTTGCGCAATCTCTACATCGGTTTTGTCTTTCAGGGCTACAATCTCCTCGCCCGCACCAGCGCCATCGACAATGTCGAACTGCCGTTGATCTATCGCGGCGCGCCGCGGCGTGAGCGCAAGCTGCGGGCTGAAGCCGCACTGGAGCTTGTTGGGCTATCAGACCGTCTGACGCACACGCCAGCCGAGCTTTCCGGCGGTCAACAGCAGCGTGTCGCCATCGCCCGGGCCATCGTCACCGAACCCGCACTGCTTGTCGCCGACGAGCCGACAGGCAACCTTGATACGGCCCGAAGCCATGAAATCATGACGCTGCTGACCCGCCTCAATGAAGACCGCGGCCTGACCGTCGTCATGGTCACCCACGAAGCCGAAATTGCCGCCTACGGCTCGCGCATCATCCGCTTCGTCGATGGGCAGATCGCTTCCGACGTCAAGAACGAGGAACGCCCGCATGTTTCTTGAAACAGTAAGCCTCGCCCTCTCTTCCATTCGCCGCAACGCCTTGCGCTCGTTTCTGACCCTGCTCGGCATCGTCATCGGCGTCGCCGCAGTCATTGCGATGATCACCATCGGCTCAGGCACGACCGAGAAGGTGAAGGCGGACATTTCCAAACTTGGCAGCAATTTGCTGACAGTCCGCTCGGGCCAGCCGCCGACGCCGGGTTCCGTGCCGGTCCAGGCCCGTGATTTCGAAGTCAAGCATTTGAACGCGCTGGAAGCCAATCTTGTTGGCGCCAAGGCCGTATCCGGAGCCAGCCAGAAAACCGTGCGCGTCGTCTATGGCACCGAAAGCGTGACGGCATCTGTCACTGGCACGGACACCGGCTTCTTCACCGCGCGTGACTGGGAGGTGGCTGCCGGCCGAACCTTTACCGAGCAGGAAACTCGCGGCGGCATTCCTGTTTGTGTCATCGGTGAAACCGTGCGCAAGCAATTCTTTGGCTCGGGCGATCCGCTCGGTTCGATCATCCGTGTCGCGCGCGTCAACTGCCCGGTCGTCGGCCTGCTTGAATCCAAAGGCACATCAGGCTTCGGCCAGGATCAGGACAATGTCGTCATCATGCCGCTGCAGGCCTTCCAGCGGCGCATTGCCGGCAACAACAAGGTCGAGACGATCTATGTCTCCGCCAACGACGGTGTTTCCACGTCCGAAATGCAGGGCCGGATCGAAACCATCATGCGCGAAATCCGCAAGATCGGGCCGGATCAGGATGATGATTTCAACGTCCGCGACCAGACCCAGATCGCCAACGCCATGTCCAGCACCATGGGCGTGATGACTGGCATGCTGAGCGCTGTTGCGGGCGTCAGTCTGCTGGTCGGCGGCATCGGCATCATGAACATCATGCTGGTTTCGGTCACAGAGCGCACCCGCGAAATCGGCATCCGCTTGGCCATCGGCGCACAGGAATGGCACATTCTCACGCAGTTTGTCGTGGAGGCCACGGTGCTGGCGCTGCTTGGCGGCGTTTTCGGGATTGGACTGGGATTGGGACTGGCAGCGCTGGCGTCATATGTCTTTGCCATTCCGTTCAATCCGAGCTTGTCGGTCATCGCCCTCGCCGCAGGTTTCTCCGGCGCCATCGGATTGGTGTTTGGCTTCTTTCCGGCGCTGCGCGGCGCCCGGTTGAACCCGATTGATGCGTTGAGGCATGAATAAGCTGCAGTGACGAATGGATTTCATTCGCAAGCGCCGCTAAGCTTCTGCTTCTGATCCAAAGGAGTCGGCAATGCGCGCTTCAGTTTTCACCGCACTTGTTGTTGGCCTTGTTTCGGCAACGCCGTCAATTGCCGAAGACAAAGTCGAAACCGGCACCATCAAAAGCTACGAGTGCGGCGACAATTGCTATTTGACCATTGCGACCGACAAGGGCAAAGAACTGACTGCCCTCTGCGTCGCCGACGAGTGCGTGCCCTGGAACGAGCAGGCCTCAATGCCCGAGGACATGATCGGCAAGAAGATTGAAGTCACCGTCGGGACTGGCAAGCAATATGACGGCGAAGGCAATGAGATGGGTGAATTTTCGTCGTTCACCAAAATTGTTTTTGCACCGGGCTGACGTCTTGGCCGATCAAATCTCGAACGTCATCGCCACGGGGCAATGGTCACTTGCCTTGGGCCGGTCCCACCCGACGCGCGGATAGCGCTCGACATTCTGTCCAGCCGGGAAAATTGTGCGGTAAGGCTGCCCTCGGCGGATGATATCAGGTTTCCTACCTGCATTTTTGTCTGCAAGCGCTGGTGACGCCAGCATGTAGTCCAACTGGCAAAGGTGCCGCTCTTCCGGTCCGCGAGAATGGAACAGCGTCCAGCGGTCCATCACATCGCGCCGCGCCACGAGGTTCTCGCAGAAGCCGTCCGCGAGGAAGACGTTCAGGGCGCTGTTCGGATCTGTTGCAGGCTCAAAATCATAACCGTCACGGCCATTGTCGCGAACTTCGATCTTCTCGACATAGTCATTCATGTCGCCGCAGATCAGCCAATTGTGCCTGGCGGTTTCGCCTTCGCCAAAGCGTTGGGTGATCACATGCCGGATGGCTTTTGTCTCTGCAATCCGCAGCGGCAATGTTGAGGTCCGGCCATCCACACCATTGCGCGGCCCGCCCATCGATTTCAAATGGGTGACAAACAGCGTCAAGGGCCGGTCGCCGATTCTCAACTCAAGTTCCAGACAGTCGCGCCGGAATATCCGCTCGCTGGAATTGATTCCGAGTTTTGCAACGCCTTCACTGTAGCCATTGATTTCGTCGAACGTCAGTCCTGCATGGCTAGTCACCTTCAGGCATTCAATGGCCTCGCCGCTCTTCGTCCGGTCGCGCATCATCACCGCAACATCAATGCCGCGCGTGTCGTTGCCTTCGACGAGATACTTTTGCTTGTAGCCGTTGCCGATCATCTTGAACAAATAGCCGAATTCAAAAGCGTTCAGGATGTCAATATTGTCGACTTCCTGCAGGCAGATGATGTCTGCCTTGGTGTCGGCAATAGCCAAAGCCGAGTGCTGGCGCGTGTCGTCCGTGTGAGCCACCATCCGCGCCTGTTCAATGTCGCGGTATTGGCGTTCATCCTTGATGTCAAAGAGAAGCATAGACCGGTCGGCGTTCAAGTCGTTGCGATAACCGGTGAAGTCAAACCGGCGCATCAGGTTTTCGATGTTGAACGTCGCAATGCGGACTGACATGGAGCCTCCGGATTTAACCGGTGACGCTTTGCCCGCCGTCAACGGTGATCAGTGTGCCGTTGATATAGTGTCCGGCATCGGAAGCAAGCAAAAGCAGCCTGCCGGAGCGGTGAAGCTCCGGCCGGACGTCAGTCACCCCGCATCAGGAACGAAAGCCCCATGTCCCGCGGCGTCCGCCAGCGGATGATGGCTTCAATCGGCGTGCGCTCGCCGGCAATGCTCAGCCGGAACCGGCTCGGGACGCCTGCGGTTTGCCCCATGGAAACGCGTGCGCCATTAGAGTTCATATCGCGCAGGACGCACTCAAGGCTGCCGAAGCCATTGTTGAACTGGACAAGGGCACCCTTGAGGATGCGGCGACGATGTTCAGTGCGGCGCTCATCGCCCTTGTATTCGGTCTTGGCAGTGTGGGTTATCTGCACGGATGCCTGTGAATCACTGGTGAAATACATGGTATTGCCTCCTATTTGGCCATACCGATGCGAAATGCGTGCCAGAAAATTTGCCCCGTTTCGGGACAATTTCCTCAATCCAGGGCGATTTTTGCCGGATCCATGCCAAGATGAACCGAAACGGCTTCGACGACGATACGGTGGTCATCCCGCTGCGGCAATCCGGAAACAGTAATGCATCCGACAACCGGACCATTCTTGAGGCGTATCGGAAAACACCCGCCCGCGGCGGCATAATCCATCGGGTCCATGCCAAAAGCCGCATTGAAACTCCGTTGCGCTTCGGCCAGCTCCAGAGCCTTGCGGTAGGAGGAAACGTGAAAGCGGCGCACCACATTGACCTTGCGCCGGACCCATTCGGCATTGTCCTGAGTTGCGCCGGGCATTGAAAAGGCAAACAGCTGGCGATCCCAAAGCCGGACCTCGATCAGGCCAAACCCGTTCGCTGCCTTGATTCGGTCAATGATATCAAGTCCGATCGACAACGCGTCGGCTTCGGAAAATCCTTCAAACACCAGTGTTTCTTCCTGCTGCTTGATCTTGGCAATGTCGGCTGAATGGCTCATGTTGTTCCCCTGCGAAGGCTTTTCGCCTTTCATGATTTCGCCGCACATAACACCGAAGATGGGCCATGCGTAAAATCCTTTTCTCGATCCTGCTTTCTGTTTCGATGTCCGCACCCGTATTTGCCGACGGCACACTCGACAAATTGCTCTCGCCATTTGACAAGCAGCGGCTGGAGAACTTTGAAAAAACCGAAGCCGAAGCGCTTGCTGAAGGCTTGCGCGGAGGCACTGCAGAGGAAATCGACATCCTTACCAAGGCTCTTGCGGGAGAAAAGCTGCCGCTTTCCGGCGACTTTGATCCGGTTGGCAACTGGAAATGCAGGGTCATCAAGGTTGGCGGCGGTCTGCCAATCACGCCCTATAACTGGTTCAAGTGCCGCATATCCGATGATGGCGCAGGCTGGTTTGTCGAAAAAATCTCAGGGTCACAGCGCTTTACCGGCAGGCTCTACACCCAATCCGACACCGAACTGGTTTTCGTGGGAGCGGGCCATGTCAACGATGATCCAACGCGCAAATATGGCCAGGATCCGCAACAGGATCAGGTCGCCATCGTTACCCGCAGGGCCAGGAACAATCTTGTCTTCGAGTTCCCTGCCCCGCAGTTTGAATCCAAACTCGATGTCCTGTTGATGGAAAAAACAAAGTGAAATTGCTTATCGCCGCCGTCGTGCTTGCCGTTTCCGCTGCTCCAGCCCTGTCTGCCGAATGCGCTATTGATCAGGTGACCTATGTTCAGCCGGAGGCTGCCGGCTATACGCTGTCTTTCCGCCCTGCCGCCGAACCGAACGCGTGGAGCAATCTCGAGGCGACACTGAAGACGCCAACGCGCGAATTCAAATACTCGATGACCGCATCGAACGGCTACTCGTTCAACTATCTCGTGCCGTCATGGAAAGACGCGCCGGAAGACGCGTCCTACCATATCTTCCTTTTTGACAAGGACTTCAAAACACTCGAACTGCCCAACAAGGGCGTTGCTGCCCCGGCTGCCATCCTGACGCCCGAAATTGGCGTCGGGCTCTATTACGGGGACATCAACACCAACAGCGCGGTGCAGGAATTTTTGCCAACGGACATGTGGCGCGCGGAAGGGTGTGGCTAACAAACGTCCGTGCAACTGTCGCGCTGGATGCGATGGCGCTGTGAACGGGTGACCACGCCGCGCTCATCAACAAAGAAAATATCGAGGGTGATCTTTCCCTTCTTGTCGGGGACGCTCAGCGCCGTTTTGATCGGGATGCTGGTCAGCGAACAGTCGCTGCCCTTTTTCTCGATGTTCACAGTCACATAAAGATTGCACCCGGTCGGCTGATCGGCTTCAACATCCGGGACGCCTTCCCGCGCGTCCTTGATCTGCCAGCATTTTTCGTTGGCGAAATAGACCACCTTGACGTCGACGGAACCCTTGCCGTCAGCGATAGCTTCGCTGCCGTAATACTCTTCCTCCTCCGGAGCCGTCTGCGCCATTGCGCCACCTGCGATCAGGCAAGCCAACAGCGAACTTAACAATAGTTTTTTCATGCGCACCTCCCGATTATGGACTGCTTTCTTGAATGCCGCGTCCGGCGTCCTCGTCAAACAGCTACACAAATGGTCGGGCACCGGACTTAACTTCCGTCAAGCAGAAGCAAATCCTGATGATTGACGTAACGCCTAATTTTGAACCTGTTCCAGCAGCGGACAGGAGCACTATCTGCAAGTTGACCGGATTGGACCGCATGAAAAAGGACGGCCTCTTGGCCGCCCTTCTTATTTTGTCAGAACCCAAACGGGCACAGCTATTCTGGGCCCGCGGCGCGTGCCGCATAACCAGCAGGTGCTGTTTGCCGCCGCAGATTGTTAGCCGCCTTTAGTTGCGCGCCTTGTCGACCAGCTTGTTCTTGCCGATCCACGGCATCATGCCGCGCAGCTTTTCGCCGACTTCTTCAATCTGGTGACGGTCGTTCATGCGGCGGATGCCCTTGAAGCGGGCAGCGCCGGCCTTCCATTCCTGCATCCACTCGGAGGTGAACTTGCCGGTCTGAATGTCTTTCAGGACGCGCTTCATCTCGGCCTTGGTCTCATCGGTGATGATGCGCGGACCGGTGACATATTCACCCCATTCGGCAGTGTTGGAGATCGAATAGTTCATGTTGGCGATGCCGCCTTCATAGATCAGGTCGACGATCAGCTTCACTTCGTGCAGGCATTCGAAATAGGCCATTTCAGGAGCGTAGCCCGCTTCCACCAGTGTTTCGAAACCGGCGCGGATAAGCTCAACCAGACCGCCGCACAGAACAACCTGCTCGCCGAACAGGTCGGTTTCGCATTCTTCACGGAAGTTGGTTTCAATGATGCCCGAACGGCCGCCGCCAACGCCGCAGGCGTAGGACAGCGCCAGATCATGGGCGTTGCCCGAAGCATCATTGTGAACGGCGATCAGGCACGGCACGCCGCCGCCCTTCTGGTATTCGCCGCGCACCGTGTGGCCCGGGCCTTTTGGCGCGATCATCACAACGTCGATGGTCTTCGGCGCTTCGATCAGGCCGAAATGAATGTTGAGGCCGTGCGCAAAGGCAATCGCCGCGCCCGGACGGATGTTGGCAGCAATGTCGTTCTTCCAGATGTCCGCCTGCAGTTCGTCCGGCGTCGCCATCATCAACAGATCGCCCCACTTGGCGGCATCAGCAACCGACATCACCTGCAAGCCGTCCGCTTCCACCTTGGCGGCGGTGGCCGAACCCGGCTTCAGCGCGACGCGCAGCTCCTTGGCGCCCGAATCCTTGAGGTTCAAAGCATGGGCGCGGCCTTGCGAGCCGTAGCCGACGATGACGACCTTCTTGGACTTGATGAGATTGAGATCGGCGTCGCGATCATAATAAACACGCATGGTTTTATCCTTCCCGTTTGAGTGTTTTTGCAGCCCCGTAAAGGGCCAAGAACTGCTGCGTCGCCCGTGCGGCGTCTGCCGATATCTGCGGCGCGGCGAGTTTGAGTTCGTCTCCAAGCAGGAGACGGATTTGCACGTCCCGCAGTACGAGACCGAAAAAAGTGCGGAACGCATCGTCCGCATTGTCGAAATTCAGCAGACCGGCGTCGCGTGCCGCTTCCAGCACCGGCTCCAGCCGCCGGCCCATCGCCTGACGTCCGTTCTTCAACACAATGGAGCCAAGCTTGGTCTTGCCCGACGCTGCATGGCTGACCGCCATGCGGTTCAGCGCAATCGACGTGCCGCTTGAAATCACTTTAAGCCAGTCACGGGCGAATTGCTCCAACGTCGCCGTCAAGGTTGTAAGGTCCAGTTTGGCCTTGTCGACCAGCGGCACATGCACCTTGGAAGCCTGCCACCGCACCGTCGCGGTAAGCAATCCGTCGCGGTCGCCAAACCACTTGTAAAGCGTTTCCTTGGAACAACTCGCGCGGCGGGAAACCGACGTCATTGTCAGCGCATCGCCCTCCTCGACCATCACGGCCAACGTCGCATCCAGAACGGCCATCTGCCGTTCAGTCAGTTCCGCTGTTTCAACATGAAGGGTCATCAGATTACGCGCACTCTGGTTTGCAAAATTGCCGTAACGAACGTTACGGTTCGGCAATAGCGCAGCGCGGGGACTGTTGCAAGCGCCGAGTTTGTCCATCTTGCAAGATTGCCTTCCAAACGGCAGAATTGACAACATTCACCAACGGCGGGGATTTTATGATGCTGAAAATGACTGTGGCCTCAATGGCCTTGGCCACCGCGTTGCTCGCTGCAGAAAACCCGGCCCGCGCACAAGCTTCCAGTGGCGAAGGGACGTCTTCCGCTCCTGCCGCTGATGGCGGGCCCCACCCGGAGTTCGACGCGGACACGGACTACGCCTACTGGTGCAACTCAACGATCCGCAGCCTTGTCATGATGGACATCCTGCAGGAGAAGCACTTCAAGAGAAACCCGCAGGAAATCATCCTCAGCCTTGACCAGCGCATTGGCAATGTGGCCCTCAATCTGGATCGCGCGGATGTCGCCAAGAAACTAGCCGACTATGATGCCTACTACCTCGGGGACACAGTGGCTTTCTCGACATCGAAGAATCCGAATGATTTACGCAAGGATTTGCGCGGCTGCCGCCAGTATTTCTGACGACGGGCTGTTGGCGCTGACGATCCTCCAGACACGACAATACAGGGCTCGATTAAATGTAGCCCGACAATGACAGGGCAGAGTCCGCAAGACGCGACCCTGCTGCAAACAGTATCACGGTCCATAAAACTGCGGCCAGTCCAAGCCCCAGGCCCGCCGCGAGCGCCATCCCGTCTTCCGCGATCAGCCCAAGCGCCAGCAACATCAGCGCCAGACACGGCACAATGTTGCCGAACGGAATCGGTATCGCCACGATCAGCGCCAGAACGAGAACCGGGACGCCGACAACTGGACGCAGATGATGGATAACCCAACCAGGCCCGCGCCCCGGGCGTATCCATCGCTCGGTCCAGCGCAGCCAATCTGCGGCATGGCTGATGCCGGATTTCAGCCTTCCGCCATCGACCTGCATCGTTCGCACCCGGCCAGGCAACCATAGCCGTTCCGCTCCTGCCAAGACCTGAACGGAAACCAGCGCCAGGCACGAGCCGAAAACAAAACCGAACGGCCCCGGTATCGGTATCAGCGCAGGCAGCGCCAAAAGCAGGATCACAAAGCCAAAACCGGACTGGCCGAACCGGTCAGCGATGTCACCGACCGCATGGCTTCTCCCCGCTTTCAAAACGGATGCAATCCGTTCGAGACGCCGCGACGGGAGTATGGGGTCTATTTGCAATTTCGTGGCCACCTTTCGAAATTCCCGTCGCCAGTTTGATCGGCATGCGCGATATCACGATCAACTTAGCCGCTTTAAATGTCAGGACGGAGACAGGCTTGCGCCCATAGTTCAAATTCCGCGCGACAAATTTCGTCAATCTCGATCAGGCGGCGAGAACAATCAATTCAATGCCGGACCGGATTGAGGCAGGGAAACGAGCCATGGCTTTGGGCAATCAATTCCTGCCGGCAACGCGCAGAAAGCAAATAATCAAGAGCCAAGGGCTTTCAAATGCCGATGGATTGTGCCTGCCATGCCGAACTCCAGCGCATCGCCGGTCAGCCCGTGGCCGATGGACACTTCCGCAAGGTTCGGGATCGCCTTGCAAAGCCCGGGCAGATTGGCAACAGTCAGATCATGGCCTGCATTGATGGCCAGACCAAGTCTGGTCGCGGCCGCGCCTGCATCTTTCAGCTTCGCCAGTTCGCGCTTGGCGCCTTCGCGATCATGAAATTGGCTGCCATAAGGTCCGGTGTAGAACTCCACACGGTCAGCCCCGACAGATTTGGCGATATCCAGCCCCGCAACCGACGGGTCGGCAAACAGGGACACCCGCATGCCGCCTTTCTTCAGCCGCTTCACGACGGTTTTGAGCAGCGCTTCGTTGGCCGCAAAATCCCAGCCATGGTCGGATGTCGGCTGCGAAGGATGGTCCGGCACCAGCGTCACCTGCTCCGGCTGATGCGCCTCGCACAACGCCAGAAATTCGTCCGTCGGATAACCCTCGATGTTGAACTCTGCGTTCGGAAACTCGTCGTCTATCAACGCCCGCACCGGCGCCAAATCTGAAAAGCGGATGTGGCGTTCATCAGGCCGCGGATGCACCGTCAGCCCATGCGCACCAGCCTTTAGCGCGATACGCCCAAGGTTGATCAGGTCTGGCCACGGCAAGTCCCGGCGGTTGCGAAGGTAAGCGATGGCGTTGATGTTGACGGACAGTTTGGCAGGCATGACGGTCTCTCAAGAGCATCGCGAAGAACGCGCGCGGTTTTCGCGAACACGATGCAACATTGCATAAGCCTGAAGCGGCAGCCCCGATTCAACCGGAACGCCCGCCGCCCTGACAGCCGGTTACTTTCCACACTGCCAACGCGACTTCAATGACAAAAGCCTGATGCGTTGCATCAATGCCGCTGATCGAACTGGGGATAGCTCAAAAAGTCTTCAGCGGCTGAACCCGCTTTTGTGGATTGACTGACGAAACGCATTAAGCTGGGTTTCATAGGCGAGTTTGTTTTTCTGCAATTTCCGCTTCTGTGATGTGGTGGAGATGAAAAACACCAAACCAGTCAAAATGCCGATCAGCCCAAAGCCCGCGCCGATCACATGCCTTCCATCAAAACCCTGCGGCAGTTCAAGACCGCCGAACAGCGGTGTGCCAGCCGCGCTGGCGCTTGTCATGGCAAGCAAGAGTAAAATCGAAAGTGCCGGTTTCATTGCCGTTGGTCCCTGTGTCAAAAACCAACAGTGACACACCGTCGTTAACGCAACCTGTTAATCATTCGAATTTGCGCGTGTGCGGCAAGAATTCACCGCTTTTGGTTCCCGGAATGTATCCCGCATCTGTAAATCTGTAACAGTTTCGCAAAAGTGGCGCTGATACAGCTGATGCAATTTTCATGGCGTTTCGGATGTCGGCATTCGGGTGTATCTTCCATTTCGGCAATCATGCCGTGTTGGGGGTCAGCATGAAAAAGATTGACGAATATTATATTGGCGCCGGGTTTGCATTCCTGCTTTTCGGAATGCTTTTCGGCATGTGGCTCGGCGCAAGCGAGAACCTGCAGTTCGGCAATTCGCACGCACATGTAAACCTTGTCGGTTTTGTTCTTTCGGTGCTGTTCGGCCTGATCTACCGGTTTTTCCCGGCCATGAAACAGTCCCGACTCGCCAAGCCCCAGTTCTGGATTTACGAGATTGGCGCAGTCCTGTTTGTTGCAGGCAAAATCGTTGTGGACGCGACCGGGAATGCCGATCTCGTCATATTCGGTTCTGTAGTCGTTTTCGTCGGGACGCTTTTGATGGCCATCGTCTTCTTCAAGGACCGTGAACCGAAGGCATCAAAACCTATCTGACAACCGTCAGTCTCTCAGCCGCCCGGGTAACGGCCGTATACAGCCAGCGCTGGCGCATGTCCTTGAACGCATAGCTTTCGTCGAACAAGACGACATTGTTCCACTGCGAGCCCTGCGCCTTGTGCACCGTCAGCGCATAACCGAAGTCGAAGTCGTCAAAGCGTTTTTTCGTCTGCCAGGGAATATCCGCTTCCGGGTCTTCGAACTGCTGCTTGAGCAGCTTGATCTTGGATACCCCGCGCCCAGGCTCGTCATCTTCCGGCGAGATCAAGAGATTGATGCCGGGCTTCACGGTTTCCTTGGAAGAGGTCATCACTTTCCATAGCGAGCCATTGAGCAGACCCTTGGCCGGGTCGTTCCTCAGGCACACCAGCTTGTCGCCGGCTTGTGGGATATCGGCGGTAAAGCCCTTCAATTCGCGAAGCCGTTGATTGTATCGCCGCCGCGTGCGGTTGGTGCCGACCAGCACCTGATCGGCGCCCAGCACCAGATCCTGGGTCACGTCGGACTTTGAAATCACTTGGGTCGTACCATAGTCGCCGATCATGAATTCACGCCCTTCGCGCACATCCATAGCTAAGCGGATGATCGGATTGTCGCGTGCCTGCCGGTGAATTTCGGTGAGCAAATGGTCCGGCTCGTGATCCGTGAAATAGCCGCCGCCCGAAATCGGCGGCAACTGGCCGGGGTCGCCTAAAACGAGAATGGGCGTGCCAAAGCTCATCAAATCGCGGCCCAGCTGCTCGTCCACCATTGAGCATTCATCGACGATGATCAGCTTTGCCTTGGCAATCGGGCTTTGCCGGTTGAGCGAAAACGTCGGCGTCATCAAGGTCTTGCCGGTCGTCTCGTCCGAAACCTCTTCTTCGCCCTTCGGGCGGTAAATCAGCGAGTGGATTGTTCGCGCATTGACCGCGCCCTTGGACCGCAGCACCTGCGCAGCCTTGCCGGTGAACGCCGCAAACTGAACCTCGCCGCCGATCCCTTCGGCAAAATGCCGCGCCAGCGTCGTCTTGCCCGTTCCGGCATAGCCGAACAGGCGGAACAAAGGCCCGCGCCCGTCTTTCAACCAGCGCGAAACCGCCTTCAGCGCCTCATCTTGTTGGGGAGAAAACTGCATCGGGGCGTGATGGCAGGATTCGCTGCCCGCGGCAACGCTTCACTGGCAAACGCCTGCCGTCGCGCCATGACCGGCGCAACGGACAAAGGCCAAAACGTTCAGGCCTTCCACGGACCCCACGGGAACGGCTTGTCATCCGATTTGCCGGTGACAAATGCCGCCGCAACGGAGAGCCAGTGGGCGACGCCATTGCCAAACTCGACAATCTGCGTGTTGCGTTCTTTCTTGAGCAGCATCCAGAAGAACTGGATGACCGCGCTCGCGCCCATCAGCGTCAGCGCGAGATGGGAAAGCGCCAAAATGACAATCACGGTCAAACCGTGCAACCAGATGTTTTGCGGCATCGCCCCTGCCGTTGCCGACGTCTCGTCGATCACAACAGCTTCATCGATATTTGAGTCATCAGCCTGGGCATTCATGGGTTTCGTCCTTTTTGGTGCGTCACCGGCTTGTTTGCGCGCAAGATTGCATAGCCACGCCGGGAGCGGTTTCGACCGCGCCATTCATATGTGGATGCCAACCGCTCAGCACAAGGTCTGGTCGATAAAGCGGCCTTAAACCGCGATAATCTCGCTCAACATCTGGTTCCCGAGCGTCTGCATGAAATTGGCCCGCGCCTGTGCCAAAAGCCCGCGCAACTTGCAGGACGGAAGAAACGAACAGGTTGCCTTGTGGAAACATTCCGCCACGTGGAAATCCGGCTCGATGGTCGCCACTACATCGCCGATATTGATTTCATCTGCCGGCTTGGCCAATTTTATCCCGCCGCTGCGCCCGCGCACGCTTGTGACAAATCCTGCAGCGATCAGCGCCTGCGATGTCTTCATGAGATGGTTTTTCGAAACCGCGAATGACTTCGCCAATTCATCAACCGAAACAATCCGCCCGCTGGCTTGGCCCAAGGCCATCAGGATCCGTAGCGCGTGGTCAGTTTGAAGTGTCAGTCTCATGTCGCATATCCAAATACAGGTATTTCAGATATTGCATTTAAGCGCACATCGTAATACAAGTATTTCATATTCCAGTTTTTAAGGAAACGCCATGAACATCGCCTTGAAAATCCTGTTCTGGCCGGGCGACTTCATCCTGGGCAAAATCGGTGTGACTGTGGATGAGGACAGCGGCATTTTCCGCTCTTTCATCAACGCCAGCGTCTGGGGCATGGTCACCCTGCCAATCGCCCTCCACTATTTGACATGAGATCATGACTGAAGACACAGAAGTCCGCGTCCGCAAGGGCGCGCACACGCAAATTTCAGCCGATGACATTTCCCGGCTGGTCGACGAGTTTTACGCCGAAGTGCGCGCCCACCCGCGCCTCGGTCCGATCTTCAACACTCGCCTCAACGGCAAATGGCCCGCCCACCTCGACAAGCTGAAGTCATTTTGGCGCTCGGTACTGCTCACCACCGGCGAATATTACGGCCGCCCGGTCCCGGCCCACAATGGCATTGCCGAGCTGGAAGAAACCGACTTCGCTCTCTGGCTCAATCTGTTCGACCAATCCGTCGACCGCATCTTTGACCCCTACGGCCGCATCATCATCAAGGACAAGGCACGCCGCATTGCCAAGAGCCTTTGGTTCGCCCGCTTCGGCACCCCGTTCAACGCCCCGCCTGAATGGGCCGCGTGACAAAAACCGGATGAAACCGGCAAGGTTGTCGCAAATACCATTGCATTGCCGCGCGCTTCGCGCTTTCTGAGCTGATGACCGACACGCCCGACGCACTCCTCGCCCTTTGGCCCGGCTACCAGCCGACGCCGCTCGTTGCCTTGCCTTTGCTGGCGTCAAGCCTCGGGCTTGCGGCTATCATCATCAAGAACGAAGGCAAGCGACCGCTCGGCTCGTTCAAGTCGCTCGGCGGCATGTATGCCGGCCTTCGCGCACTTGCCCGCCATGCAGGCATCGCCACCATAGCCGAACTCGTCGCCACTGGCCCGCATAAGAACCTGCCGCCGCTGGTCTGCGCCTCCGACGGCAACCACGGCCTCGCCGTCGCCGCCGGAGCCAAACTCGCCGGTGCGCCTGCCCGCGTCTACCTACCTGCCATCGTCCCGCAGTCACGTGCCAACCGCATTTTGAATGAAGGCGCGGAAATCGTGCGCATTGACGGCACTTATGAGGACGCCGTTGAAGCTGCGGCCAATGCGGCACGCAAGGGTGACGGCATCCTAATCGCCGATACGACAGACCTGCCGAACGACCTGGCCGTTGCCGATGTCATGGCCGGCTACGGCGTCATCGCCCGCGAAGTACGCGATGTATTGGATTCTGGCGGCATGGAAGCGCCAACCCATCTGTTCCTGCAGGCCGGTGTCGGCGGCTTCGCTGCGGCTATCGCAGACGGCCTTATTGCCCGCCTCGTAACCCCGGCCAAAATCATCGTCGTCGAACCTGAATCCGCCGCCTGCGTCAAATCCGGCCTCGCCGCCGGACACGTCGTCCGTTTCGACGGCACACTCGACACATCAGCTGAAATGCTCTCCTGCGGCGAAGCCTCGGCCCCTGCCCTCACCCGCCTTCAGGCGCTTGGCGTCGAGGCCATGACCGTCACCGAAGACTCGTTGCTTGACGCAGTGAAGACGATCTTCGCCCACGGCGGCCCGGCGACAACGCCGTCCGGCGCAACAGGTTTTGCCGGCCTGCTGACAGCGCTCGAAAGCAGCACGCTCTGCGCGCGCTTTGCGCTCGGAAAAGACAGCCGGGTCCTGCTGTTTGCAACCGAGGGACCAATCCCGGTTTGAACTATTTCAGCATCGGCCAGAGACTGATGACCAAAAGCACCGCCATTGAAATGTTGAACCACTTCAAGCGCGGCGGCACCGACAGCCATTCGCGCAGCACGGAACCGAATCCGGCCCAGACCGAAACACTTGGCAAATTGACGATGGCAAAAACCGCGCCGACCAGCATCACCGAGACCAGGAACGCATTGGCATCGGTGTAGGTCGCCATCGCGGTCACCGCCATCACCCAAGCCTTCGGATTGACCCACTGAAATGCTGCGGCACCGAGAAAAGTCATCGGCTTGGCCCCGGTCTTCGCCTCGCCGATTTCATGCGTGTTGGCGATCGTCCAGGCGATCCACAAAAGGTAAATTCCGCCGGCAAACTTGATCGCCGTGTAAAGCAGCGGCACTGTTTCCAGCAACGCACCCAGCCCGTATCCGATACCGATCAGCAATGTGAAAAACCCCACGCTGATCCCGAACATGTGCGGAACCGTCCGCCGGATGCCGAAGTTCACCCCTGATGCAAACAGCATCATGTTGTTCGGCCCCGGCGTGATCGAAGTCGCGAAAGCGAAACCGACAAGCGAGAGGAATGTGGCAGTGTTCATATAAAGTGCGACCTACTTCAAGCTCAAGTCATTGTCCGGCGCAGGGCTGAGCGGACGCGACATCCGTCGGGACAAGATGTGTCACAAATCCGGCGCGTCCGTCGCTATGCCTTCAGGTCCGCGGTTCATTGCGGCAACGCCGGTGCGGCAGACTTCGATGAGGCCGAGCGGCGCCATGATCTGGATGAACTGGTCGACCTTGGTCGGCTTGCCGGTGATCTCGAAAATGAAATGCCCGACCGTCGCGTCGATCACCTTGGCGTTGAACGCCTCGGCCAGCCGCAGCGCCTCGACCCGGCTCTCGCCGCCGCCTGCAACCTTGACCAGCGCCAACTCGCGTTCGATCGGCTTGTCGCCGCCCTGCAGACGGGCAACGACCGTAAGGTCCGTAACGCCGTGCACCGGCACGATCCGGTCAAGCTGGTTCTTGATCTGGTCAAGGATATGCGGCGTGCCGCGTGTCACGATGGTGATGCGCGACAGGTGGCTCTCATGCTCGGTTTCCGAAACCGTCAGCGAGTCGATGTTGTACCCGCGTCCGGAGAACAGGCCGATCACGCGGGCAAGCACGCCCGGCTCGTTGTCGACCAATACGGACAGTGTGTGGCTCTCCGGCAGTTCGCGTTCCTTGACGATGAAATAGGCGGAACCGGAAGGTTGTTTTGCGGCGTTCATGGCTTTTCCTTGATGGATCGCTTGAATGGGTTTTGATGCAGGGGACGGGTTTACACCAGCCCCTTGCCGCTTGCGTCGATGGCGTTGGCCACGGCTTCGTCCGTCGCTTCGTCCGGCAGCAGCATTTCATTGTGCGCCTTGCCGGAAGGGATCATCGGGAAACAGTTGGCGAGATTGGCGACGCGGCAATCGAAGATCACCGGCAGCTTCACGTCGATCATTTCCTCAATGGCGCCGTCGAGATCCGCCGGCTTGTCGCAATAGATGCCGTGGCCGCCGTAGGCCTTTGCCAGCATGACAAAGTCGGGCATCGCCTCGGTGTAGGAGTTGGACAGGCGGTTGCCATGCAGCAGCTGCTGCCACTGGCGCACCATGCCCATGTACTGGTTGTTCAGGATGAAAATCTTGACCGGCAGATTGTGCTGCACGGCGCAGGACATTTCCTGGATGCACATCTGGATCGAGGCATCGCCGGCAATGTCAATGACCAGTGAATCCCGGTGCGCGGTCTGCACCCCGATGGCTGCCGGGAAACCATAGCCCATCGTTCCAAGTCCGCCGGACGTCATCCAGCGGTTCGGCTGTTCAAAATGATAGAACTGCGCCGCCCACATCTGGTGCTGGCCGACTTCCGTGGTGATGTAGGTGTCGAGATGCTTGGTGTTCTCGTAAAGCCGCTCGATGGCATATTGCGGCATGATCACGTCGCGGTTCATCGGATAGGCCAGCGAGTTGCGCGCCCGCCACCTGGCGATCTGCGTCCACCAGTCTTTCAGCGCCGTCTTTTCCGGCTGCTTCTTCGACGCCTTGATCTCTGCGATCATCACCTTCAGCACCTTGGCGATATCGCCAAGCACCGGCACGTCGACATGCACGATCTTGTTGATCTGTGACGGGTCGATGTCGATGTGGATCTTCTTGGAATGCGGCGCAAAGGCGTTGAGCCGGCCGGTGATGCGGTCATCAAACCGCGCACCGATGTTCACCATCACGTCGCAGTCATGCATCACCATGTTGGCTTCATAGGTGCCGTGCATGCCGAGCATGCCGAGCCAGTTTTCGCCGGACCCCGGATAGGCGCCAAGGCCCATCAGCGTCGAGGTGATCGGAAAACCGGTGAGCGCCACCAGTTCGCGCAGCAGTTGCGCCGCTTCCGGTCCGGAGTTGATCACGCCGCCGCCGGAGTAAATCACCGGCTTTTTGGCGGACATCATCAATTCGACCGCCGCGCGGATTGAACCAAGGTCGCCCTCGGTGCGCGGATGGTAGCTCTTGCGCTCGATGTGAACCGGCGGCGTGTAGGTGCCCTTGGCGAATTGTACATCCTTCGGGATATCAACCAGCACCGGGCCCGGACGGCCGGTCATGGCGATGTGAAACGCCTCGTGCAGCGTCACCGCAAGATCATCGACCGAGCGAACCAGCCAATTGTGCTTGGTGCAGGCCCGCGTGATGCCGACCGTGTCGCACTCCTGAAACGCATCCGAGCCGATCAGTGACGTCGGCACCTGGCCGGAAATCACCACCATCGGAATGGAATCCATCAGCGCATCCTGCAGCGGCGTGACGATGTTGGTTGCGCCCGGACCTGAGGTCACCAGCGCCACGCCGACCTTGCCGGTCGAGCGGGCATAGCCTTCGGCCATATGTCCGGCGCCCTGCTCATGGCGCACGAGGATATGCTCGACAACCTCGCCGTCTTCGGGCTGCTGGTAGAGTTCGTCATAGATCGGCAGCACCGCGCCGCCCGGGTAACCGAAAATGTGCTTGACGCCATGATCGCGGAACGCCTGCACGACCATCTCCGCGCCCGTCATCTCGCGTGCGCCCAAATCGCGCTTCACATCCCGTTTGGCAGCCGCGCCGCCTGTCTTTGTCGCTGTGGTCATGCGTCCTGTCCGTCTTTTATTCCGCCGGTTGGTGTTCTTGTCCGTGGCGGGAATGGGTTGGAGACTGTCTAGAGAAATTTTCGGCAATAAAAAAGGCTCCTTTCGGAGCCTGTTGTCGCGCACGGGTGGCTGTTGCCAGACGGTTACACCGTCCTGCCCGCGCGCGTGCCTACTACGAGAATGGTCATGTTCATGGAAGTCAGACTAGAATGAGGCACAATAGGTGTCAAGGGGCGCAAACGCCGTGCAACTCAACTGAACGGCAGCGACTGTTAAATACAGCCGCCGCCGCAAGTACGTCAAAAGCTCCAATCACTGGGTTTTCAAAAGCGGGACCGTCCCGGGGCTCACTGGGCGGATTTTCTTGGGCGGCGTCTTCTTGAAAATCAGGCATTTGCAGATGCCGGTATCATTGTCGCAACTGGCAATGTCGCCGCATTTGCCCGAACCGAACAAGTCATTGCAGTCGTCATCGCCCTGACAAGTGCACTGCAAACCATCGCACGAATAGCCCAAGCTTGTGCCGCCGCTGCCTTTCTGTGCTGCCAGAACAATGTCCGAAGTGAATTGGAATGCCGGCATGGCGCCCACGGGTGCTGCGGCGAAAGCCATGACAGGCATTGCGGCAGCTGCAAACAAGGCGAGTAAAAAGGTGGACCTGCGTTTCATGTTGATGTCCTTTCCTGAATGGTGGGTTCGAAATCTCTTGCGTCCGCATGGCGCCAGACCTTTTTCCGCCGGCGCTTTGGTTGGGTTCCTATTGCTTCAAAAGCCGGGTCCCATTGCTCAAGCCCGGGACTTTCGTCCCCTTGATGCCGGGTTTGGCCGCCGCCTTGCAGTCACGCGCGTTGGAATATTCGGTCTTCTGCACGCAGCCGCTGATCTGCCCGCCGCTGGTGTTGCATTGAGTGAAGGTACAGGTGTCCCACAGGCAATCGAGCTTGTTGCCCTGCTCATCCGTCCCGGTCTTGCGCGCCGTGCCGACACTGTCGCACGAGCCGCCGTCGGAGCGCTTTGGCCTGGCTTCGGAGACACCGGCTGTCGCCGCTATGGCGAGAATGCAAAATATGACTGCCTGCTTCTTCATGTCCGCCTCCTTTGATGGCCGGTTGCGGCTTCAAGGAATGGACTTTTGCGGAGAGCAGCGCATCACCCGCACGGGGGATGGACAATGTTCCGTTTCATACCGCAGGCATAATCCGTGACTGCAGCGATCCGCCTTTGTCAGCTTTGCCGCTTGATTGATGCAGCGCGCCTTATGTCAAACGCGGGCGTTTCGGTCCCGCATCCGGCTAATGTACATTACGGCGGCAGCACACTACACCCCGGACAGAATATTATTCACCCACAGGTTGAGTTTTGTTGGCTATCACAGCAATTCCAAACGTTTTATAGAGAAACAAATACGTCACTCATAGTACTCACCAGATTCTAACGTCACATTTACAATTTCCAAATTTGGCGTAAGACTTACTGTGAATTTTTCGACACTTATTATCTTGAATAGTGAATCGTCAAATTTGTTGTCAGCCTCAGATAGCCATTTAATTCTGGCGTTCGAATAAGATTCAATAATGAGCGTTCTTTCGTCTTTTGAAATTATTCCAACATTCCAATAATTGCGGTCATCTACATAGTTTTTCAAATCAGTTTGCAGGTCTAATTTGCTTATCATTGCGCCTTTTAGACAGCTAGCAGAAAAGCAAAACCCAGGTGGTGAAAAATAAAGCTGTTTGCCAAAAAAATCTTTAGTAAAAATACTTTTGGTATCGTTATTTTGTATCGTACTAATAAATATTTCATCGTTTCTTTGAGTTAATTTAATTGCAAATAACGCTATAATAAATAAAATAGATAATATTAGAAAAATCCTATAATTGCGATGCCTACCAAATAAATTATGCAACAAAATCTTCCTTCTCTAGATTACGGTGATAGTGCGTTAAACTCTTTCTGAATCCTTCACCACTCTTCAATCGCGCCTAGCCGCTGCACCTTGCTTTACGAGCCCCGGATTTGCGCCGACAATGCCGTCGCCGCAAAAATCCCGCCCCGCCTTCAATCATCCCGCGGCACGACGGGCATCTTGTGCGCGATGCCCTTGTGGCAGTCGATGCAGGTTGAGCCTTCTGACAGGTTCACGCCGGTCGCCACCGGTTCCATTTTCTCTTTCGAGCGCGGGCGCTGATGCTCGAACGCCATCGCATCAAAGCTGTGGCAGTTGCGGCATTCGCGCGAATCCGTCGCCTTCATCGTGTCCCAGACATGGGTCGCCAGCTCAAGCCGCTTGGCTTCAAACTTTTCCGGCGTGTTGATCGAGCCGAGCATCTTGTGCCAGACCTCGTTGGACGCCTGTACCTTGCGGATCATTTTCGGCACCCACGCATGCGGCACGTGACAATCCGAACAGATGGCGCGCACGCCCGACGCATTCTTGAAATGGATCGAGGTCTTGTATTCCTCGTAAACCGTGTCGCGCATTTCGTGGCAGGAAATGCAGAACTCCATCGTGTTGGTCGCTTCCATGGCGGTGTTGAACCCGCCCCAGAAAATGATGCCGGCAAACAGGCCGACCGACAGCAAAACGCCCTGCCCGATCAACACGCTCGGTTTCTTGAACCACTGCCAAAGACGCCTGGGAATTGAAAACATGATGACCTCGAAAATTTGAAATTGTGCAAATATCGCCGGGGCGGGTATCCCCGCCCCGGCATCAATATTCAGACCGAAATCTTATTCGGCAGGCAGCGTCGCCAGATAGGCAACCACATTGGCCGCGACCGTATGGTCGATGGCGCGCAATGCCGGCATGACTTCACCCGGCTGGCCGTTCAGCACCTTGTGCATCACTTCCCATGGATTGCTGGTCAAAGATCCAAGCGGCGGCATGTCCTTGGGCAGCTTGCCATCTGGACCATGGCAGTTCATGCAGACAGTCTCGAAAATCTGCTTGCCGACTGCGGCGTCGCCAATGATCTTCTTGTCGGCGCTGACATATTTGGTGAAATCAATCTGTCCGGCCACGACGAAATTCGCCAGATCGGTCAAATCCTGCTCGGCAAGCTTGTCGCCATAGGCATGGTCGCCCTTGAGCAGTTCAACCACCTTGGCGGGATCGCCGCCAATCATGCCGTTGATGCCCTTGATGCCGGAGGCATGGCTGCCTTCCTTGTAGGCGCCTGCAGCGCCCAAGCCATCCCAACCGTGGCATTCCTTGCAGCGCCAGTTGTTTGCAGCATCTGCCGCCATTTTTGCGTTGGCAGCCGGATAGAGCTTGTGCGGCTCCTTCGGCGCTTCAACCTTGATGACCTTGTACCACTTGTCATATAGACGGCCGCCGCGGGCGATCGACGCCTGATCCGGTTCGGCATAGGCAACCGATCCGAACGACAGCGCAAATCCGGCAATGGCCGTCACCAGTGAAAGCCGCAGAAGATTTTTCCCGATTTTCATGTGTTCCTCCTGTTGTTGGCAATGAAACGATTTTACATCACGCAGAGGATAGTGTGCGCCAATGTCGCACATCCTGGTTGATATGCATCAAGCGTTTGAAATCCGTTCCAGCCGTTGGACGCCATAAAAGGAGACAGTATGTCTTTGGTTTATGGACAACGGCTTCGTGAGCGCGGGCCGGGACTACAATGGCTGATAAGCTGTCAGGAATTCACCTCGATGATTTTCGAAACCAATGCCAATTGAAGCTGGTGTCGTCGCGCGGTCACACCATCCCGCCCTCAATTGACAAACCGGCCGCTGAAATATACGCTGTATACAGCGATTGACGCCGGATTGGCGCCGCTATGCCAATCTGAAATGCCAGTGCCTTGCCGCAACTCAACAGATCAATTCTGATCGGGGGGATAGCCATGAGCATGAACCAGCCGACCATTTCTTCCATCCGCAAAGCAGTCGAAGGCCGTGACGCCGAAGGCTTGAAGGCGCTGTACGCTGCCGATGCGGTCATCACTGTCATCGACACCATGAACCCGCCGAGCAAGCCCCGGATCATCAAGGGTGCGGCGGACATCGGGGCATGGCTAGAGGATGTCTGCGGCCGCGACATGACGCACACGCTGGACAGCGGTGTCGTTGATGGCACGCATCTCGCCTACGTCGAAGGCTGCCGTTATTCAGACGGAACCCGCGTCACCGCCTCGGCGATGGCCGAACTCGGGCCGGGCGGCATCGTCAGGCAAACCATCGTTCAGGCTTGGGACAGCTGATTGCCGTCCTCAGGAATGTGGGATTCAAAATAGGGGCATTTGGCACTGGCCGATGAGTCAGCTGGTCAAGTGCGGCGGGCGGTTGGATCGCGCCGGACAAGTCCCAAGACCTTGCGATCAACTCATGGACATGTCTCGAGAAACGACTTTATCGCCTTGGTGACATCGGCTGTAAGCGTGAACCGTTCGGGCCTTTCGCCACCTTGCAGCGATATCTCCTCGCCGGAGGTCAGCACGGCAAACAATACGTCGTTGGACCGCAGCGCGGTGATAAGTTCGATACCGCCGGTCATTTCAAAGTCGGAGGACTCGATCGAAAGCCCCTTGACCTGCGCCGTCAATTTGCCCGCGGACAAGGTCGCCGATACCGCCTCGTGCTCGCCCTTGCCGATAGCGAACACACCGCCAAGATGAACATCGACAAAGCCGATAGGGCCGCAGGAAAGCTGGAGCAGCGTGTCGCCTTCATTCTCCACGGGTTCGCGGATCTCCATCCACGACCCATCGCTTGTGTTGGCCTCGTATTCCGCGCTGGCGCTGTCGGCGAACGCCATCGTCATCAACAATGATAGGCAGGCTTGTTTGCAAAACATCCGCTGTTCTCCCGGTTTCGGGCCCCACAGTTGCCGCACATTCAATTCCAATTTTCCCCGCGAGGCAAGTGTCGCGGTTTCCTGCCTCTGACCGTCATTTCTTCAATCAGGCGCTTTCAACTGAACCTTTTCCAGCCCGGCCGCGACCCACTTCTGAGAATTCAAACGTGGGAGCACATCATGTCCAGCAAGACCGCAAATGTTTCAACATCCATGGCGCTCATCATGGCGTCCGCACTGATGACCTGTGCAGCTTCGGCAAATGAGGTCGCCAAGGTCAAATCCATGTCGTTCAAGGCCTACAGCGCAACCTCGCCCATCCATGTCATTTCGACCGATGGCAAGACCTGGAACAAGCTGAAAAGCGGCTCTGTCGGCTTTTCCGGCAAAATGAAGCTTGACCTCAAATGGCCAGGCTTTGTCGAGCGCGTTGCTGTCGTGCTCGGCGCCTGTGGCGGCGATCCGTGTGATGTCATGCCCCGCGTCTGGGATGAAGGCGTCGGCGCGCGGGACTGGTCCGGCACGCGGCAGTTTTCATTTGATCCCGCCGACATTCCGCTCGGCAGCGCCAACGCCATCGCGCCATTGCCGGAAGGCCAGAATTTCATCAAGGAATGCAACAAGCATTTGGCAGCCGATGGCCCGACCAAAAGCCACAGTTTCAACAGCACGATGCCCGCCACCTTCGTCGCCGACACCGGCATCGACCATTCCATCCATCTGGTCACCGAGGCTTCGCCCAACGGCTATTATCCGAACCGCATCGACCATTGGCGCCGGGACAGCTTTGCCGTCAAAGTCATCTGCGATCCGGTGATCAAATCACCGACGTCGGACATTGCCATCGACCAGGGCGAATTCAGCCCGGATGACATCAAGTTGTTCCTCGCCACCATCAATGGCGCCAACAGCAACGGGCGAAATCCAGCCGCAATATGCCCGGCGCTGCGCGTCACCACGCGGGTTCAAACCAGCAAGGCCGGCGGCGTCGACATCAGGCTTTGGCGGCAAGAAGGCCAAGGCCCGATCACCAGCGAATTCAAATCCGCCTAGGCATCCTTTGATGCGCAGAAGAACGGCTATTTCGCCGATTTCGTCCGCACCGAAAAGTTCGAAGCCACGACCTGGCTGCAGTTCAAGGCCGATGTGGTCGGCGATGCCTTTGCCCCCACCACGCAGTGGAAGGACATCACCGTCCATTGCACCGGTGCAGGCGGCGGCGGGCTGACCAACGGCTTGCCGGACCATGGCGACGATCCCGTATTCCCGCCGGAAAAACCCAAGCCGCAAGTGGACACGGGCAGCAATGATCTCGCCCAGCCAACATTGCCCGACCCGGATCGTGCGAAAGCGTCATGGTCAGGCGAAGTCACCATGGCCGACAGCGCCGGCTCGCGCAAAACCTGCCCGCGCAAGGGCCAGGTGTTCTTTGCCGTGACCCGCAATGAACCGGGCAATTTCAATTACAAGATCAGCTGCAGCAATGGCCAGGGCATTGCCGGCTCCGTCCAGTCCTTCAGCCAGGGCGGCTCAAACTTCGAAGCCTTTGGCGCGCATGACATCAACGTCAGCCGCACCCGCACCATCCAGTGCACGCTGCAGGAAGTGAAGCCAAACAACGCCCGCGTGACCATCGACAAGGGTTCGCTCGCCTACACCTGCAACAACCCGGCCATCGACCCGTCTGCCGACGACCTCGTCGTCGATCCGAAGCCGCGCCCGTCTGCTCCGCAGGCGTCAAAGCCCGACATCAGCATTTTCTGCAAGCCCGGCTTCAAGCTCGAAGGCAAGACCTGCATCCGCAAGCCGGTAATCGTCGTCGCCTGCAAGGCCAACCAGCAGCGCATCTCTGGACGCTGCGTACCGAAGGTGATCATCGACTGCGCCAACGGCTTCAAGCTGGTCGGTCAGAAATGCGTGCGCAAACCGTTGATCGCCGAAGCCTGCAAGCTCACCGAAATCCGCCGCAACGGAAAATGCATCGCCAAGCCAACCGTCTCGATCCTGTGCAAACCCGGCTTCAAGCTCGAAGGCCAGAAATGCATCCGCAAGCCGGCGGTGCTTGGCAAGGTGACACTGAAGCCCAACGGCCGCACGTTGCGGGCGAAAGGAGGGATCGCCAGACCTTGAACCCATAATTTTCCGAAAGAGCCAGTGCATTGCGCTGGCCCTTTTGGCTTGGAGTGAATGGGCCAACGAAAAGCCATAACTTCAAAAAAGAAGACAAGATCTGGTCCCGTCTGGACAAACCAAGAAGCCAGCAGCAATGCCGCATGGAATCGGATAAACAGGTGGGATGGAAAGCGAAGGTGCAGTAAAGTCTCCGGGCGCAATGACGGTCAACGTCATTTGCATGAAGTGGGGGCATTTGTACGGACCGGCATATGTCAACAATCTTCATTCCGGCGTCACGCGCCATTTGAAGCGCCCGCACCGTTTCGTCTGTTTCACCGACGATCCGTTCGGGTTGAATTCCGCCATTGAGACATTCCCGCTGCCGAAGCTCGGCTTGCCGCCAAACCACAAGGACACGCGCTGGCAAAAACTCGGACTGTTTGGCCACACATTGGCAAACCTTGAAGGAACGGCATTGTTTCTCGATCTCGACGTGGTGATTGTGGATGACCTTGGCCCGTTTTTCGATCTCCCGGGGGCTTTCCGGATCATTCGGGACGATGAATTGTTCCGCTTCAAGCCGCTGCGCAGGCTGAATCCGCGCAGGAACCGGTTTTTGGCGAGTGTTGGGAACAGTTCGGTGTTCCGCTACGAGATCGGCGCGCACAGCGATGTGCTTGAGACATTCCTTGCCGATCCGGCCGACGCGACTGCAAAATACGAAATTTCGCAGCAGTTCAAAAGCGCCCGTCTGGCGGCAAAAGGTGTCCTTGACTATTGGCCTCGCGAATGGTGCGTCAGCTTCAAGAACCAGTGTGTTTCCGGCTTTGCGCGAAGCTTTTTCTCTTCGCCCGCTTTGCCCAAAGGCGCAAAAATTGTCGTTTTTGCCGGAAATCCGAAAATGAGCGAAGTCTTCGCCGGTGGCGGACAGAAATGGTATCGCCATATCGGCGACATCGAATGGCTGCGTCAGGCATGGCTGGGATGAAACTGCCCTTCTCCATCCCCGACCTGATGCGCCGTTACAAGAAGAAGCGGAGAGTTGCGGCTGCCCTGCAGGAGTTGAATGCAAGGAAGACCTCCGGGATTGTCCTCGGCAAACCGCACGGATTGCCAAAGCCCCTGATCGTTTCGCTGACGAGTTTTGCCGCCCGGTTTCAGACATTGCCGCTGGTGCTGAAGTCCTTGCTCTCGCAAACGATGCGTCCGGACAAAATTATCCTATGGGTTTCGAACGAAGATCACGCCCTCCTCACGGGCGAAATCCGCCATTTCGCTGCAGACGGGCTTGAAATCGCCAAATGCGACGATCTGAAGTCATACGACAAAATCATTCACACGCTGCGCCTTTCAACCGACTGTTTTGTCGCGACAGCCGACGATGATGTCTACTATTGGGCAGAATGGCTTGAAGAGCTGGTGCTGGGGCTTCGCACTGACGGGCAAAATGTCGTCTGCCATCGCGCCCACGAAATCACACTCGGAGGAGACGGCCTCCCTGAGCCCTATAGCCGGTGGAGAAAGAACATAACAGAGATGCCGGCTTCAAAGCTGGTGTTCCCCACCGGTGTCCTCGGGGTCCTGTATCCCCCTGAAACTTTTCATCGCGATGTCTGCAACCAAACGCTTTTCAAGGACCTGTGTCCGAACGGCGATGATATCTGGCTATACTGGATGTTTCGCCTCAACGGCAAAACCGCTAGGAAGGCAGGCCCTCCAAGACGCGTTCTGGAATGGCCCGGCAGTCAGTCAGTTCACCTGCAGCAGCAAAACATCGCCGGACACGGCAATGATATCCAACTGCGCAACATGGTGGAGCATTATGGATTTCCGGATTGATTGCCTAGCGCGACCGCTGGCGATACAAGAGAACCTGTCTTCATTCACACCTTGAGCGGTTTCATGCCGCGCCGCCCCCGGGAACCAGCATCATGCCGATCGCCCTTGTCCTTGAACGCCAGCACGAACTCGCCCTTCGCGACATTGAACTGCCGCTGGAGACGCTGCCTGGCATGGTCAAGATCGCCATCCATACGGTCGGCGTCTGCGGATCGGACGTGCATTATTACACCCACGGCAAGATCGGCCCGTTCGTGGTCGATGCGCCGATGGTGCTTGGCCACGAGGCGGCGGGAACCGTTGTCGAGACCGGCAAAGGCGTCACGCATTTGAAGGCCGGCGACCGGGTCTGCATGGAGCCGGGCATACCGGACGTCCATTCGCGGGCGTCCCGGCTTGGCATGTACAATGTCGATCCGGCGGTGCAGTTCTGGGCGACGCCGCCGGTGCATGGTGTGTTGACTGCGCATGTCGTCCACCCGGCCAACTACACGTTCAAGCTGCCAGACAATGTCTCTTTTGCCGAAGGCGCGATGGTCGAACCGTTTGCGGTCGGCATGCAGGCGGCGCACAAGGCCGGCATCAAGCCGGGTGACACCGCCGTGGTGCTCGGTGCGGGGCCGATCGGCACCATGGTGGCCATCGCCGCGCTGGCCGGCGGCTGCGCCCGAGTCATCATCGCCGATCTCGCCCAGCCGAAACTCGACATTGCCGCGCAATATCAGGGCGTCATTCCGGTCAACATCCGCGAACAGGATCTGGCTGCAGAAGTCTCGATGCTGACCGAAGGCTGGGGTGCGGATGTGGTGTTTGAATGCTCCGGCTCGGCAAAGGCCTGGGAAACGCTGATGGCCCTGCCCCGCCCCGGCGGCACGATTGTCGCTGTCGGCCTGCCCGTCAATCCCGTCGGCTTCGACGTCTCTGCCGCCATGACCAAGGAATTGCGTGTCGAGACCGTGTTCCGCTACGCCCACCAATACCACCGCGCCATTGCGCTGATCGCCTCCGGCAAAGTCGATCTGAAGCCGCTGATATCCGCGACGTTTGATTTTGCGGATTCAGTCAAAGCCTTCGACCGCGCAGTGGAAGCGCGGCCAAGCGACGTGAAACTGCAGATCAGGATGCCGGCTTAAGCCACCGCGCCTTCCTCGGTGAACTGGATGCCGTCAAGGTCGATCCGCCCGGTGCCATCGCCATGATCGAACGTCAGCTCCGCGCCAAACTTGCGCGCGAGTTTCTTCATCGCGTCATTGTCGGCGTGCGTGGTGATCTCCAGTTGCGACAGTCCGCGTGACCATGCCGCTTCGATAATCAGCGCAAACAGCGCCGAGCCAACGCCATGTCCGCGCCACTTTGCATCGACGCTGAAAGCCGCTTCGGCGATCTCCATGTTGGCCGGATGCAGTTCGGCGACGCCAATGACATGCCCGTCCTTCTCGGCGGCGATCACCATCACGCCCGGATGGATGCAGCGGCGCGCATAGTCGGCGATGCCATCGGTATCCAGAACGCCGTTGAACCGGTCATGCCGCCCCTTGGCGTCAAGTCCCGTCAGGTGTTCTTCAAGCAGCGGAATATCGGCCTTGCCGAGGATGCACATGTGCACGCCGCGCGGCGGTTTGAAATCAGGGTTTGGTTTCAGTGCTATGCGCATGGCAAATCAAGGGTCCCGTGGACCTCCCATCGGCAATTTAACGTCCTGACTGCCAATTACAAGCGGCGAATTGCTGCAGTGCACAATGAAGTTGTTTCCCGGTCCGGGCGCTCGGACGCTTGAGGACTTCGCTTGCCGATTGCGCGGCTACGCCAAAAGCGCCGGAATGGGACTTTCAACGCTTCGATTCAACGGCAATGTGCACCATAGCTGTTTGCTGCCTGTGCCTTTGTCAGCAATCTGTCAGCGCCCCGTCAGCAGCTGGTATGAAACCGCACGCGGCGTTTTCCGATGCAACATTTTTTGCGCACGCACATGTGCCGGATTACGGGCTTTTCCCGCGCCGCCACATTATTGCCATTGAATCGTCACGCTTTCGCCGCGCTTGTTAACAATTTCGTCCAGGCCTCATGAAGAAAAAGCAGTTTCTGAACGGCCGCAGATCTCAAAAAAAATGGAGATTTTGAACATGGACATGTCAGTTTACATGCAACTGCTGACTGCCGATCCGGTGGTCACAGCAAAGACCTCCTTGCGCTTCGTGCATTTCATCGGCCTGGCCCTCGGTCTCGGCGCGGAAACCTTGCTGGATTTGATGCTGCTGCGCTTCTTCGTTCCGGGAACGCTCACGAACGAAAACTGGAAGCTCGTGCATTTCTCCGCCAATGTGGTCAACTTCGGCCTGATCGTGCTCTGGATCAGCGGCATCGGATTCATCGTGCACTATGCGCTGTTCGACCCTGCGAAACTGACCAATGAAAAGATTTGGGCCAAACTCGCCATCGTCGGTGTCCTCAGTGTCAACGGCGCATTTATCCACACGGTCATATTGCCAAGAATCAAGGCGCAGATCGGCAAGACATTGTTTGCCGGTATGAGCAGGTTTCAACGCTCGACGTTCCTGGTCTCCGGCGCGATTTCCGCGACGTCCTGGTATGTTCCGGTTGTGCTCGGCGCTTTTCCGCAATTGAATTTTTCAGTTCCGGCAACCACAATCCTTTTGACCTACGCCGTTGTGCTTGGCTTCCTTGCAGCGGCAATGCATGTTGTCGTGCCCCTGATTGACCGGTCCCGGCGCAATGAACGGACCTCCGAGCGGGATCACCCTGTGTTGCCGGAAACAACGGCCCCGGACATCGCTTATTACCACCTGGCTGCCGCCGGATGAATCCGCAGGAGCCGAGGATGTCCCCGGCTCCATTTCTGGCAGGGCGTTCGGTCGCATTCACACTTCCTTCACCATTCCGCCGAACGGGACCTTAAGCATCCTGCGGTAGAGATTGTCCCAAGTGGGCAAGGGGAATGCTGTATGACCGCCGGAAGTGAGACAAACGCAGATGATGTTCAGCGCGTGGACGTAGGTGCAGCGCCATCAACGGATATCGAAGGCATGCCTGCCGGCTTCAAGCGCAACCGTTCGGAAGGCTTCGTCATCGAATGCGACGGCAGCCGCGCCATCATTTCCGCCATTTCCGGCAAATCCTCCGGCGCTTCGGAAGATTATTGGGCCGTCGGCCAGCTTATCTCCATCCGCGTCGGCATGAACCGCATTGTCGGGCTGATTTACGAGATCAAGGCCGAAGACCCGAATTGGGACCCGAACATCGACCATGTCGTCCACATCATGGTCGAACTGACCGGCGAAATTCGCCAGGACACGGCTGAATCCAATCCCTATTTCTCCGGCGGCATCAAATCCTATCCGCACATGGGCGCTGTCGCCCACCGTATCCGTCACGCCGACTTGGCGGCCGTCTACGCGGCTTCCGGCCAGAAGTCAGTCAACATCGGTTCGTTGGCGCAGGACCCCACAATTCCCGCCCTTATCGACGTCGACAAGCTGCTGTCACGCCATTTCGCCGTTGTCGGCACCACCGGCGTCGGCAAATCCACTGCGGTCACGCTGCTGTTGCGCAAGATCGTCGAGACGCGCCCGGACATCCGCGTGCTGATCCTTGATCCGCACAATGAATTCTCGTCCGCCTTCCCGGATCACGCCATCACGGTTGAAGCCGAAACGCTCGAACTGCCATTCTGGATGTTCCGCCTCGAAGAATTCCAGGAAGTCATCTTTCGCGGCCGCCCGGCAATACCCGAAGAACTCGATGCCTTGCGCGATCTCATTCCGCTGGCCAAGCAACGGTTCAAGAAGGGTTCGGGAACACAGGTCGGCGGCTTGCGCCGCGACAAGGAATTCACCACTTTCACCGCCGACACGCCGGTGCCTTACCGCATTGTCGAGCTGCTCAATCTGATTGAAGAGCGCATCGGCCTTCTTGACGGCAAGGCCGAACGGCCTCACCTGCGCGCTTTGAAAAACCGCATCGACTCGGTCGTCAATGATCCGCGCTTCAAGTTCATGTTTGGCGCGAAGACGGTCGAAGACAACATTGACCCGATCATCCGCCATATTTTCCGCATCCCGCAAAACGGCCGGCCGATCTGCGCGTTCCAGCTGTCGGGCATTCCGACCGAAGTCGTCAACTCGGTCGCCTCTATCCTTTGTCGCCTCGCTTTCGATCTGGCGCTGTGGTCGGAAGGCACCATCCAGACGCTGGTCGTCTGCGAAGAAGCCCACCGCTACATCCCGGCAGACTCATCCGCCGGCTTTGTCCCGACCCGACAGGCCATCGCCCGCATCGCCAAGGAAGGCCGCAAATACGGCGTCTTTCTCGGCGTCATCACGCAGCGCCCCGGCGAGTTGGATTCGACCATCCTGTCACAATGCAACACGATTTTCGCCATGCGTCTCGGCAACGAGCGCGACAAGGACATCATCCGCCAGGCCGTGTCCGGCGCAGCCAAGAGCACGATCTCGTTCCTTTCATCAATCGCCAACCGCGAGGCCATCGCCTTCGGCGAAGCGTTGGCGACGCCGATGCGCATGATGTTTGAAGTTGTGCCGCAATCCAAGCTGCCCGGCAGCCACATCTATGCCAATCAGGCCAAGCTCGCCGCCGGCGGCGCAGCCGTCTCGCTCGATACGGTCATCAACCGCCTTCGCCTCACCAAGGAGCAGGAAAAGGACGAGGAAACCGGCTTCGACATGGGAAGCCCTGCCCCGGCAGCCACGCCGCCATCCTCCCGTTTCGGCAATGCCGGCGCCCAGGCGCCCGGCGCATATGGCGCACC
>JBGSHY010000004.1:0-14275 GCA_041751995.1 Rhizobiaceae bacterium
CCGACCCGAACGCCGCCGCGCGGTTTGACCGGGATTATCAGGTGTTTCTGGCCATGCAGAGGCACAGGGCGGAGATTGAGGGTATGGCATCCATATAGGTGCTGGATCAGCCCAGCGGCCCCGCGCACGACCCGCGGACGATGAATTCGGTCGACAGGTCCACATCCGGCTTTGCCGCAGCTCTGCCTTGCATCAAGTCGATCAGCATGCGGGTTGCCGTTTCGCCCTGTTCGATCGGTTTGGAGCGGATGGTAGTCAGCGGCGGTTCGAGATAGGCGGCAAAGGGGAGGTCGTCGTAGCCAATGATGGAAAGGTCGCGGGGCAGGGACTTGCCAAGCTCCCGCGCCGCCCGCATCACGCCGAGCGCAATCGTGTCATTGCCCGCCAGCACCGCGGTGATGTCCGGCGCCTGATTGAACAGCGCCAGCGCCGCGTCGTGGCCGCTCTTGGCGCTGAAATCGCCATAGGCAATGCGGCTGTCGGGAAGGTCGAGACCATGCTTTTGCAGCGCCTCCCGGAACTCCATGATGCGGTAGTCGGTGGCGTTCGAGCCCGGCTTTGAAATCGCCACATGGCCGATTCGCTTGTGGCCAAGGCCGACAAGGTAATCGACCGCTTCCTGCAGGTCATGCGTACCGGGAATGTTGACCGTCACTTCCTTCGGGTGGCGGATGGTGCCAAGCAGCACGACAGGGAAATTCCGCTCGATTAGTGCCGCCAGCTGCGGATCCTCAGTTCGTGGATTGAGCACAATCATGCCGTCGATTCGCCGCGTCAGCACCAGATCGGAAAAGGCGCGGTCGTCATTCGCCTCCGGCAGGCTTTCGACCAGAACATTGTAACCATGCCCGGCAGCGATTTTCGAAATGGCGTAAAGCGTGGGCGGAATGAACCCATCCACCAGCAAAAGGTCTGGATTGGAAACGATCAGCCCGATGGTTTTGGATGCGCCTGAGGCGAGCATCCGTCCGGCGGAATTTGGCCGGTAGCCGAGCCGTTCCGCTGCCTGTTTGACGCGCAGCCGAGTCTCGTCCGCCAGCACCACGGCGGTCGAGCCGGACAGCACCATCGACACGGTGGTGCGCGACACGCCCGCCTCGCGCGCCACGTCATGGCTGGTCACTTTATGTCTCGTCGCCGCCTTCAAAATGATTCCCCGAAATCTTCCCGTTGACAGCTAACAGGATTTGCGCTTAGATCAAACTAACACGTGTTAGTTACGAATTGACTGCGACTGACACGTGACAGTCTGTAAGGCCGTTTGGGAGGATGGGTCTGGATGGAAATCCCTGTTTTCGTGCCGTCGGCAGACGCCGAGCGCATGCGCCGCGCCCGCAGGCGGCGGTCAAATCTGGTTGGCTGGGCGTTCATTTTGCCGGCCCTGATCGGCTTCTCCGTCTTCTATCTGCTGCCGATTTTCCGCGCCGTTGAGATCAGCTTCACCGACTGGAACCTATTGCGCCCGGGCAAATGGGTCGGCGTTTCCAACTATGTGAAAATCTGGAACGACAAGAACTTCTGGCACTCGATGTGGGTCACGCTGCTCTACGTGCTCTACAACATTCCACTGCAGACAGCGTTGGCGCTCGGCATCGCGGTGCTGGCCGACCGGCTGTCGCAATCTGTCGTGCTGCGCGCCGTCATCGTCGCACCCTACCTGATTTCAAACGTTGTCGCGGCGATGGTCTGGCTGCTGATGCTCGATCCGCTGCTTGGCATGACCAATGAATTCATCCGCTGGATCGGCGGAACCCAGGTGCCGTTCCTGACCTCGCCGGACTATGCGCTGATGTCGGTGGCGGGTATCTCCATCTGGCGTCATGTCGGCTTCACCGCACTCCTGTTCTACACCGGCCTCAAATCCATTCCGCAATATCTCTACGAGGCGGCGCGCATTGAAGGCGCAAGCGAATGGAAGCAGTTCCGCTACATCACGCTGCCGCTGCTGCGCCCGGTCATGGCGTTCATCATGGTCACGTCCGTCATTGGCTCGTTCCAGGTGTTTGACGTCATCGCCGTCACCACCACCGGAGGCCCTGCAAACTCCACCCGCGTCATTCTCTACTATATTTTCGAGAATGCGTTCCGTTTCAACAAGATGGGCTATGCGTCCGCGCTGTCCGTCGTCCTGTTCGCCCTGCTGATTGGCATCACTCTCATACAGATGCGGGTGATGCGCGGCGGCGATTCGGATCTGGCGTGAGGACACAGTGATGAAAAACTTGTCAATTGGCCGCATCTTCGCCTGGTTCTGCCTTCTCCTGTTCTGCACGGTCTCGCTGTTGCCGATCTGGGTGGCCATCAAGACCGGCCTTTCGCATCCCAATTCCGTCTTCACCTCCAACTCGTCGTTGTGGCCAACGGACTTGACCACGGGAAATTTCGCCCGTGTGCTTGGCATGGAAAGCGATATTGTCCTGTCGTCAATCAAGGCCTCGCCAATCAACTTCGCCATCGCGATCCGCAATTCGCTGATCTACACGGGGTTGATTGTCTCCGGCCAAATCTTCTTCTCAGCGCTTGCGGCCTACGCTTTTGCCCGCATGGAATTCTGGGGCAGGGACGTCATGTTCTACGCCTTCATCGCCGCGACCATGATTCCGTCGATGGTTCTGTTCATTCCCAATTTCATCCTGATCAAGGAAATCGGCTGGCTGAACACCTTTGCCGGCATGGTCGCGCCCAACATCCTGATGGCGCCGTTCGCCGTGTTCTTTCTGCGCCAATTCTTCCTGTCTACACCCAAGGAGCTGGAAGAGGCCGCGCGGCTCGACGGCTGCAAGCCGTTCACGATCTTCTGGCGCATCGCTTTGCCGTTGCAGAAAGGCCCGCTGGCGACGCTGGCCATCCTGTTGTCGATCAACGCCTGGAACGAGTTCTTCTGGCCGTTCCTGACGGGTCATGACGAAAGCGTGCGCGTGATGGCGGTCGCCCTATCGGACTTCAAGAGCCAGGTCGGCGACGGCCAGCCAGACTGGACCGGCCTGATGGCCGCTGTCGTTTTGTCAATCATCCCGGTCATCGTGCTGCTGATGCTGTTTGGCCGCCGGATTGTCGATTCCTTGCAAACAAGCGGGATGAAGTGACCCGGCACGGGTCGTGTTAAATGGAGGAGAAAATATGAGAATCGCAAAAATCCTGGCTTCGGCCACAGCCATTTCGGCGTTGTTGTCGGGCGTTGCCCGCGCCGAGGACGTCACCATTTCCTACTGGATGTGGGACGGCAACCAGTCGCCGGAATACCGCAAATGCGCCGACAAGTTTGAAGCCGCCAATCCGGGCATCAAGATCGACGTCAAGCAGGAAGGCTGGGACAATTACTGGACCAACCTGACCACCGGTTTCGTCGCCGGCACAGCGCCAGACGTGTTCGTCAACCATTTGTCGCGCTTTCCCGAATTCCTGACCAACGAAGTCATGGTCGATCTGACCGACAGGATCGCCGCCGACAAGACTGACATGGCTGGCTATATTCCGGGTCTCGCCGAAAGCTGGAACAAGGAAGGCCATCAGTATGGCCTGCCCAAGGACTGGGACACAGTCGCACTCGTCTACAACAAGAAGATGGTTGCGGACGCTGGCGTGGCGGAAGAGGAAATGATGAACCTCGACTGGAACCCCAAGGATGGCGGTTCGTTCGGCAAGGTTCTCGCCAAGCTCTCCGTCGATCAGGCCGGCAAACACGGCGATCAGGAAGGCTTCGACAAGACCAAGGTTGCCACCTATGGCATGGTTTCAAACCGCAAGGGCGATTATGGCCAGACCGAGTGGAGCTGGCTCGCCGTCTCCAGCGGATTCAAATACATCGACAAGCCATGGGGCAGCAAATTCTCTTATGACGATCCGAAGCTCGCCGAGACGTTTGACTGGATCAAGGGCGAAGTTGCGGCCGGCCATCATGTCAGCCAGGAAGAAGCCGGCAAGATCGGCGGTTCGGCCTTGTTTGCTGCAGGCAAGGGCGCGCTGTCACCGGATGGGTCGTGGATGATCCGCTGGTACAAGGACAATTCCAAGTTCGACATCGGCTTTGCGCCGGTTCCCAAAGGTCCGGAAGGCCGCCGCTCCATGTTCAACGGTCTGGCCGACTCGATCTGGTCCGGCTCGAAGAACCCGGATCAGGCGTGGAAATGGGTCCAGTACCTTGGCACCTCGGAATGCCAGACCATCATCGGCAACGCCGCTGTCGTGTTCCCGGCCCGTCCGGAAGCTGTTGACGCAGCGGTTGCCGCGCACAAGACAAACGGCATGGACGTCAACGCCTTCAAGATGTTGGCGACGCCGGAAACCACTTTCCCGTTCCCGATTGCTGACCACGGCAACGAAGTCTCGTCGGTCTTGAATGCGGCGATGGACAAGGTGATGCTGGGCGATGGCAATACGGCCGAAACCTTCAAGGCGGCCAACGACGAGGTCAACGCCCTGTTCCAGTAAGCCAGACTTCTGTTTGGCGAATCCCGTTCGGCGGCAGTATGAATCCTCCCAAGGGAACTGACGCCACAACCGACGGGCCGGCTCGCGCCCGGCCCGTCGGCAATTCCAACTTTATCTCAAGAGGTAGACATGCGCCGCAATCCGAAAATCACCTTCATTGGAGCCGGTTCCACCGTATTCATGAAAAACATCATTGGCGACGTCCTGCACCGGCCGGCGCTGAAAGGGGCGACCATTGCCCTGATGGACATCAATCCGGAACGGCTTGCCGAATCCGAAATCGTCGCGGGCAAGCTTGCCAAAACATTGAACGCCCCCGCCAAAGTCGTGACCTATACCGATCAGCGCAAGGCGCTGGAAGGGGCTGACTTTGTCGTGGTCGCCTTCCAGATCGGCGGCTATGAGCCGTCCACCGTCATTGACTTTGAAATCCCAAAAAAGTTCGGATTGCGCCAGACCATTGCCGATACGCTCGGCGTCGGCGGCATCATGCGCGGCCTGCGCACGGTTCCGCACCTGTGGAAGATATGCGAAGACATGATGCAGGTTTGCCCAAACGCGATCATGCTGCAGTACGTCAATCCAATGGCGATCAACACCTGGGCGATTTCAGCCAAATACCCGAAGATCAAGCAGGTTGGCCTTTGCCACTCGGTGCAGGGCACGGCTTACGAACTGGCGCGCGATCTCGACATTCCGGTCGAAAAGATCCGCTACCGCGCCGCCGGCATCAACCACATGGCCTTCTATCTGAACTTTGAAGAACGCATGGACGATGGCTCGTTCCGCAACCTTTACCCGGACCTGCTGGCCGGATACCGCGAAGGCCGCTTCCCCAAGCCCAGCCATTGGAACCCGCGCTGCCCCAACAAGGTGCGCTACGAAATGCTGACGCGCCTCGGCTATTTCGTCACCGAAAGTTCGGAGCATTTCGCCGAATACACGCCCTACTTCATAAAGGATGGCCGCGACGACCTTATCGACAAATACGGCATTCCGCTGGATGAATATCCCAAGCGCTGCGTCGAGCAGATCGCCCGATGGAAGGGTGAGGCGGATGCGTTCAAGAGCGCCGACACAATCGAGGTCAAGGAGAGCCATGAGTACGCCTCCTCGATCATGAACTCGGTCTGGACCGGACAGCCATCGGTGATTTACGGAAACGTGCGCAACAACGGCTGCATCACCTCGCTGCTGGATGACTGCGCTGCGGAAGTGCCGTGCATGGTCGATGAAAACGGCATCCAGCCGACCTATATCGGCGCGCTGCCCAAGCAACTGACAGCGCTGATCCGCACCAACCTCAATGTGCAGGAGCTGACGGTCGAGGCGATGTTGACCGAAAACCGCGAGCATATTTTCCATGCCGCCATGATGGACCCGCACACTGCAGCTGAGCTTGACCTAGACCAGATCTGGAGTCTGACCGAAGACCTGATTGCAGCACACGGTTCGATGCTTCCGGCCTGGACGCATGGCCGGAAGACCAAAATCGCGGCGGAGTAGTTTTCCCGTTGCTTGATAATTCAAAACCGGCGGCTTTGGCTGCCGGTTTTTCATCCAAAAACAAATGGCGGCCAAGCCGCCATTGGATCATCCGTATTTTTCGGGAAATACTGGTCGGAGTGATAGGATTCGAACCTACGACCCCCTCGTTCCGAACAAGGTACGCTACCAGGCTGCGCTACACTCCGAGACCAGTGGCGGCCTTATAGCGAGGTGATTTGTCCGCTGCAAGTCCGATTGATCAGGAAAGTGACATTGTTAAACCCGGTCAGTTCAATGCAATCTTGACGTGCTGCTTGTCCCGTGTTTTTACCGATCGCGTGCACCAACAGTGAGTCCAGCAAGTGAAACTTGGGCGAAACTGCGCCTGTCTGACAGCGGGTCGTTGGCTTTTGCGCGGAAACCGGACTAAACCGACGCAGTGCTGCTGGCTGGCGGCAAAAGCGGGAAATGTCAGAAAGCATCGAAGTGGGCGAAAAAATTCTCGGTTTTGTCATGAGTGGTGGTGTTGGTTCACGTCTGTGGCCGCTGTCGCGAGAAGACAACCCAAAGCAGTTCCACGCATTGTCCGGCGCCGACACCATGTTGGTCAAGACGGTCAAGCGCCTGTCAGCACGCAAGGCCGGGGCCGTCAGCGTCAATCTGATCGCCGCGGAACGTCATGCCGAACGCGTTGTCTTTGACCTCGAAGGGATCGACCTCAAGGGGGGGCGCGGGATATTCGAGCCGCAGGGGCGCAACACCGCGGCTGCGGTCGCAGTTGCCGCGCAAATGGCACTGGCCGACGGCGACCGCTTGGCGCTTGTTGTGCCTTCGGACCATGAAATAACCACCACGGCAGAATTCTGGGCCACCATTGAGCTTGGCGTCACGGCCGCATTGTCAAATCGTATCGTCGTCTTTGGCATCCCGCCGACACTTCCCGATACCGGCTACGGCTATATTGAATCCGGTCCCGAATTGGATGGCCAGCCGGACCGCAAGGTTCAGCGGTTTGTTGAAAAGCCAGACCGTGCCAAGGCCGAGACCTATTTGTCTGCGGGCAACTATTTCTGGAATGCAGGCATTTTCCTGTTCCGGGGATCTGCGATGCGAGATGCCTTCCTGAAGCATGCGCCTGACATCTGGAACGACGTCGCCCGTGCAATGGAAAAAGCCGAGTCCGAATCCAGCGGACTTTTCCTGCCGCAGGATATCTATGGGGCGATCCGGTCTGAATCTGTCGATGTCGCCATTATGGAAAAGCTCAATGACATTGCCGTTGTGCCGGCGAAATTCCGTTGGAGTGATCTCGGTTCCTGGCAATCGCTTCTGGATGTTAGCCAGACAGACACAGACGGCAATGTCATCATTGGAGATGTTGTCGCCTTTGATTGCAAAAACAGCTACTTGCGCTCGGAGGGCCGCCTGTTGTCCGCGATCGGACTGCGGGACATGGCGGTGGTGGCAACACAGGACGCCACTTTTGTCGCCCCGGTTTCCAAAAGCCAGAACGTCAAACAGATCGTCGAGCGGCTTGAGAAAACCGGCCGGCTAGAAACGCGCGTCACGCCGGTGCATGACCGGATGCCGGATGCCGGCGCCCACGCAAAACGCATTCGCCACTGGTTGTTTGAAGAAACCCTGCCGCTTTGGTCAACCATAGGCGTTGATAAGGAAAACGGTGGATTTTACGAAGCGCTGACGTTTGGCGGCGAACCGGTGTTGAGGCCCAAACGGATGCGCACCATGGGTCGCCAGATCTATGCATTCGGGGTAGCGCATGAAATGGGCTGGACCGGCCCTTCCATGGATTTGATCGACCACGGCATCCGGTTCATTGAAAAGTGCGGACGCTCGCCAAATGGCGGCTGGGTGCGGACACTGAATGTTGATGGGTCAGTTGCTGACGCTGTCGAAGATACCTACGACCATGCCTGCATCCTGTTGGCGCTCGCCTATGCATACAAGGCGGGTCATCCCAGGGCACTGAAGCTCGGTGAAGAAACATTCGCCTTCATAGACACGCATTTGGCGGTCGACGATGGCCAGTCGTTCCGCGAGACGACTGAAAGCCTGCTGCCGCGCCGCTCAAATCCGCACATGCACCTGCTCGAGGCTTTTCTGGCGTGGCACCGGGTCACCGGCGAGACCTCCTATCTCGACAGGGCAACAAAGATCGTCGATCTTTTTGCCCGGCATTTCTTCGATGCGGAAAATTGGGCCTTGCTTGAGTTCTTTGATGCAGAATGGCGACCGCTGGACGGCGAAAAAGGCGAATGGACCGAGCCCGGGCATCATTTCGAATGGGCATCGCTCCTTATCGCCTATGGCGCCGCATCAGGCCGCAAAGAGTTCAATGGCTACGCCCGCAAGCTTTACTCCAGCGCTGTTGCAAACGGCCTGAACAGGGCGACAGGTTTGGCCTATGATGCCGTTTCAAAAACGGGTATTCCGCTGGTGCGCACCTCGCGCTCCTGGCCCCAGACAGAAGCCTTGAAGGCCGCAATGGCATTGGACCGCACCGGCGGTCCTGACATGAAACCGGAGATCGAGGCGCGCGCCGCACGTCTTTTCCGGTGGCACATCGAGCCGGCGCCGGAAGGCTTGTGGATTGACATGATTGATGAAAAGGGACGTGCGAAATCGTCAGACGTCCCGGCAAGTATTTTCTACCATCTGGTGTTCGCCTTGACCGAATATCTGGCGATCGGAAACCGGTGAACCCAGATGCCAAAAGGTTGTGTGAATGACAATTGAAATGAACCTGATCAAACGCCTGCTTCAGGAAAATTTCCGGAAGCAGCGTGCAAATTACATTTTTGCAATTGTCTGCATGATTTTCGTTGCCTCGACGACCGCATTTGCCGCCTACATCATGCGGGAAATTGTCAACGGGATGATGGTCTCGAAGGATCTGGATCGGGTCTATTTTATTGCGGGCGTCATTCTGGTCATATTTGTCGTCAAGGGCTTTGCTTCATATTTTCAGACCTATTTCATGTCCAAGGCCGGCAACCGGATTATCGCGGATCAACAGAAGAAGCTTTATGACCATTTTCTGGCTCAGGATGCGACATTCTACCAGCGCATTTCCTCGTCTGATTTTCTGACCCGGATCACCTACAATGCCCAGGCTGTGCGACAGGTTATCGATACAATCGTCACGTCATTCGTGCGGGACCTGTTTACTCTGCTCGGCCTGATCGGCGTGATGGCGTTTCAGCAGCCGCTTCTGGCTTTTGGCGCGCTGGGTGTTGGGCCGGTCATTTTTATCGGCTTGCGCAAGCTTCTGAAAAAGGCCCGCTTCTACATGACGCAGGAACTGGCCTCGATTGCCCAGTTGATCCACATTGTCCAGGAAACGTCAGTCGGCATCCGGGTCATCAAGGCTTTCCATCTGGAGGATCGCCTGCAATCGCGCATGTACAAGGCGATTGGCGACATAGAGCGGCAGAGCAACCGCATGGCCCGCGTGGAGGCCGCCACGACGCCGTTGATGGAAACGCTGGCAGGTTTTGCCATCGCGGGCATGCTCGCGCTCAGCGGTGTGTTGGTGCTGAAATATGGCCAGACGCCGGGCGAACTGATGTCGTTCATCACTGCTCTGCTGCTGGCTTACGAACCGGCGAAGCGGCTGGCGCGCATGCGGGTTTCTCTTGAAGCCGGTTTGGTTGGTGTGAGATCGATGTTCGAATTGCTCGACCACCCGATCAAATTGATCGAGATCGAGAACGCCAAGACACTTGCCGTTTCAAAAGGCGAAGTCCGCCTCGAAAACCTGTCATTTGCCTACAATCAGGATGTGGCCATCCTGTCTGACCTCGACATTATCTTTGATGCGGGAAAGACAACAGCCCTTGTCGGCCCGTCCGGCAGCGGCAAATCGACGATCGTCAACCTGATCATGCGCATGTATGATCCGGACGCAGGCAAGGTCCTGATCGACGGGCAGGACATCAAGACCGTCACGTTTGAGTCGCTGCGCAACAGCACCGCCTTTGTCGGACAGGACCTGTTCCTGTTCACCGGCACTGTCCGCCACAACATCAGCCAGGGCCGCAATGGCGCGACCGAAGAAGAAATCATTGAGGCGGCCAAAGCTGCCAACGCCCATGATTTCATCTGCAAGCTCGCCAATGGCTATGATACGGAAGTGGGCGAAGCCGGCGGCAATCTTTCCGGCGGACAGCGCCAGCGCATCACGATCGCCCGCGCCATCCTACGCAATGCGCCAATACTCATTTTGGACGAGCCAACCAGCGCGCTAGACTCCGAATCCGATGCACTGATCGGCGAAGCGCTCGAACGCTTGTCGGCAGGCAGGACCACAATCATTGTTGCCCACAGGCTGTCGACAATCTCGAAATCGGACAAGATCGTGGTGATTGAAGCCGGCGAAGTGGTCGAACAGGGCACACCAAAAGACCTGTTCGAAAAAAACGGCCGCTTCCAGAAACTGTTCGCATCGCAGACACTGCAGTTGGTTTGATGTTTTACCTTTAGGGAATTTTCTAAATGCCAAATAATCGCATCAAAAATATACTTGAAAGATTGGATAGCTCGAGCCACAGGGCAGGCATTTTTGGATCCGACATACTTCTTGCTGTTTCAAAAGTATTGCCGCAGGGAGACATTACTTCGGTCGAAACCGGCTGTGGAAAATCGACCATCATGTTTTCGAATTTGTCGAAGTCACATTTTGTGTTTGCTTATGATGATCGCAATTTGCCGGACAGTTCAGTAGTACTGGTGCAGTCTGATGCCGATTTCATTGCATCGGCGGTGACGTTCGTCTACGGACCAACACAAAAAACGCTTCCCGGTTTCAGGTTTCCAGAAGGAACACTGTTTGATGTGATCCTTATAGATGGACCACATGGGTATCCGTTTCCTGACCTTGAGTACGCGATTTTGTATCCGTTCCTCAAGAAAGGCGGAGTGTTGATTGTTGATGACATTCACATCCCGTCAATTGGCAATATGTTCGATACACTTCGCTCCGACCGCATGTATGATGAACTCGGCGTCTTCGGTACAACCGGTGTCTTGCGGCGTACTCATATTGATGCTGTTCCAGCAGACGGCGATCATTGGTATGAGCAAAACTATAATTACTCGAAATTTCCACTATCGATGGACAAGTATCACATCGATAGAAGCATAAGTTTTGGTGACACAGTCTCGCTTTCCAACGAAACGAAATTCGATACCTTCGCAGTGCGTGGTCTGGAGAGATCGGAAGCTGGGAAATTTGCAACGACCACTGATTTATCGTCAACCATTTCATTCACGGTACCGAAATCAACCAGCAAAAAACTTATCCTTAGCTTGGAATATCGCTCAGTATATGAGGACGCAGCCTTAGGCGCGACAGTCATCTTGAATGGCGAAAACGTACCACTCAAGCCTAGTTTGAATAAGACAATTGAAAATTTCTCTTTTCAAATGCCACCACATCAAAGCATAGCAATTACATTAAATCACCCGAATACTATTCCAGAGCATGATCGGGGAATTCGTCGTTATAATTTTCGTCGCATCGCGACAGAGATCTATTCGATTTCAGTCAATGAAGCAGAGATTTCAACTTCGAAGAAAACCAAAATAGTGATGCCGTTTGGACTTTCTCGCTTATTCAGAAAAGCGCATTGATGTGCATTAATGAGGTCTCTCGGAATGCCTGATGTCTCACACCAAATTTTCAAAAGCATGTTAGAGCTTCAAGCCAAGTCTCACCCTTACTTGCTATTTCCAGATTTCCTGGACATTCCGGCTTCGCCTCGCGTTGAAACGAAAAACAAAAGGTCGCTTGTGCGGTTTCTTCCGCAGAAAGCACTTTGGCATGTCAGCGAGTTGTTTGTATTTGAAGGCGATGAATTTATTGACGCGGCGACGCTTGCACTACGAAACCGGTTGGCGACGCCGGAAGAAAAAGAGCGACTGATAAAAGATCTCCGGCCCGGAGCAAAGCTATGGTTCATATTCGAATTAGACAAAGAGAATAGAAAGGAGCGTAGCAGTACACGAGTCTACGGCGATATGGTAGCTTTTGTACTATGGTTAATTACTTCAAAATTATTTTCACTAAATTTTAATGCGGTAGCGAAACCGTTCAGATCGTATTTCCGGATGCGGGCTAATTATATATTTAAAAAATCGCAAGTGAACGCTTCTTTTTATTTTCTATTATATAAATGTTTAGATGGACTGGATAAGTAATGCCGCGCATTGAAAAGAAAATTGTTATTGCGAATTTTTACCCTGTTTGGCCAGTACAGGGCGGCGGGCAAAGACGGATATTTTTTCTTGCCAGAGAATTGGCAAAAAGCTTCGATGTCGAAATTATTGTACCCGAACGAAGCGGCACAAGCCGAACATTGGTGTTCAGCCCGCATTTGAAAGAGATCAGGGTCGCTGTTGGTACCAATTTTCGTGATATGGAGCATCAGGTTGATCGGCAGGTCGAGATGGCCGCTGATCTTGCCTACACGCTACATTGGAAGCTATGCCCTGAATACCAACGTGTATTATCTGTTTGCCTTGACGGCGCCTCTGCCGCTGTTTCAGCACATCCGTATTCCACTTACGCACTATTCGACGCAATGGGCGACAATCCAGTGCCGTTTGTTTTCGATTCCCAAAATGTCGAATATTTTCAAAAGCAAAAAGTTTTGGGCAATCACCCGGATTATTTGGAAGAAATAAGGAAGATAGAAAAAACCGCACTGGAGCGTGCCGCCGTTTCCATCGCATGTTCTCATGACGACGCTGCGAATTTCTCAAAACTATACGGAGTTGACGCGAATAAAATCGAAATCATCGAGAATGGTGTTGACGCGTTGGGTGTGCCCGAATTGACAACTGACGAGAGGAAATTTTTCAGAAACAAACTTAAACTGAATAGCCGCCTCGTTGCCATTTTTGCCGGCAGTTTCCATCATCCAAATTTTAAAGCGGCTGATCGCGTGATGGAATTTGCCAATAAACTGCCAAACGTGACTTTTTTGATGCTTGGCAGCATATGCAATTACTCAAGCCTGGTTGATTGCGATTTGCCGAACGTGGTCATGCTTGGCGAAGTGGATGAAAGCACGAAATGGCTGGCATTCCATATCGCTGATGTAGGGCTAAATCCGATGGAAACCGGCTCAGGAACCAACATAAAAATATTTGAATATGCAGCTGCCGGATTGACGATTGTTTCCACGCCATTTGGTGCGCGCGGTGTTAAGTTCGATCCGGAAAAGGAGTTCTTGACTGTTGAAGTTGAGGATTTCGTGACTGCCATATCTGGCTTGGCCACTGGAAAGCGCGAAGCCCTTAGAACCATGGGCAAGCTTGCTCGTGAAAATGTGGTCAAGCATGCCGATTGGACAGTTATTGGCCGGAAATATCAGAAGATATTCAAGGAACTAATTCGGTAACTAGGTTTCTCGGAATCAATGCGGAATGCAGTCTGAATGCAATCGATAGAAGAACTCACAATCGAGGCAAAGCGCCTTTATGAGCGCCTTCAGGCTGGATGCTTGCGCGATAATGACTTGCTGCCCCGAGAGAAAGCTGAATTCACTCATTATGGTAGCTACTTGGCAAGAATTTTAGCGGATCCGGCCGAGTTTCAAGAGCAGTTTTCCGGGTTCCTTCCGCCATTCATGCCGTTTCGGATATTTGGCGAAGATGCCGTAATTCTCGATGTAGGCGCACATTGGGGTTACAGTGTTTTGGCTATGAGGCATCAGGGAGTAAAGGCTAGAATATTCTCAGTTGAAGCCCTTCCGGAGAACGCGCGCGAACTGGCCTATCTCAAGGAATTCGAAAATGGCCGGTATGATTTTGCCGGGTTGGCGGCAACCGAGAGCCCATGTGAATTGGTATTCTACATCCCGGCCGTAAACGGTGTCGCGGTAACTGGCCTGACCTCAACCGGCGGCACTTTGACCGAATATTTTGCCGATCATCTTGCCAGTCTTGTTCCATCACACTTGCCCGAGGAAGGCGAGACGAACAGGTTTCAAATCATCGAACTCAAGGTAAAAGGATTGCCCCTTGATCAGATTGTTGACGAAGCCGGTCTCTCCGGTTCAGTTGAGGCGATAAAGCTCGACGTCGAAGGCCATGAGGCCTCTGCTCTGCGTGGCGGGCGTCGATTGATAGGCGAACGACTGCCGCTGATCATGAACGAGAACGCTAATCGGGACCAAAGTGTTGTAGCCGAACTGACCTGAGACCCGTGTCTCATCCGCTTTTGCGCGGAGTCCGTGGGTTCATTTTTGGCCTTAAGCTGCCTGTTTTTGCAATGCCATTTTCATGGCGAATTCGCTGGGCGTGAGTTTGCCCAGTGATGAATGCGGTCTGT
>JBGSHY010000005.1:0-43971 GCA_041751995.1 Rhizobiaceae bacterium
GAGGAAACCGCCAAGCTGCTTGCTGATGCGGAAGCCGCGCTCCTTTCGGCACCGGATCTGGCTGAAGTCACCGCCCGTCTGAATTCAATTTCGACAGAAGTCGCGCAGGGCCGCGCCGTGTTGGCGGAGGCCCGCGCAAAGCACGAAGGCCTGAAGCGCGAGGCGGAGGCCCGCCAGCGACGCCTTGTGGCAATCGAAAGCGATCGCAAGAACTGGATTTCGCGCGGTGAGAATGCCCACAATCAGATCGGCTCGCTCAACGAGCGTCGCGAGGAAGCCGCGCGCGAACTTGGCGCACTGGCCGACGGACCGGATGAACTCGAAGCCCGTCGCCGCGCCTTGATGAGCGAATTGTCTCTGGCCGAAACTGCCCGCAAGGACGCCGCCGACAGGCTGCAGACAGCCGAAAACCGGCAACAGGAACTTGACCGCGCCGCGACAGTGTCCATCCAGACCTTGTCTGAATCGCGCGAAAACCGCGCCCGTGCCGAAGAGCGCCTGGTCGCCGCCCGCGATCGCCGCGCGGAGATCGAAGCCCGCATCCGCGAAGTGGCGCAGGTCGAGCCGCACGAAGTGTTCAAGCTGACCGGCCTTGGCCACGACGATCCGCTGCCGCCTGCAGAACTCACCGAGCGCAACCTCGACCGGCTTAAGATCGAGCGTGAACGTCTGGGTGCCGTCAATCTGCGCGCCGAGGAAGAGCAGTCCGAGCTTTCCGGGCGTCTGGAAACCATCATCTCCGAGCGCGAAGACGTGGTCGAGGCGATCAAGACCTTGCGCCAGGCCATCCAAGGTCTCAACCGCGAAGGCCGCGAACGTCTGCTCGGCGCATTCGACGTGGTCAATGGCCATTTCCAGCGCCTGTTCACCCATCTGTTCGGCGGCGGCACGGCAGAGCTTCAGCTGATCGAAAGCGATGACCCGCTCGAAGCCGGCCTTGAAATCCTCGCCCGCCCGCCCGGCAAGAAGCCGCAGACCATGACGCTGCTTTCGGGCGGCGAGCAGGCGTTGACGGCAATGGCGCTGATTTTCGCCGTGTTCCTGACCAATCCCGCGCCGATTTGCGTGCTCGACGAAGTCGATGCGCCGCTTGATGATCATAACGTCGAGCGCTTCTGCAACCTCATGGACGAAATGGCCCGAACGACCGAGACCCGCTTCGTCATCATCACCCACAACCCCATCACCATGGCCCGCATGAACCGCCTTTTCGGCGTCACCATGGCAGAGCAGGGCGTGAGCCAGCTGGTCAGCGTCGATTTACAGACCGCCGAGCAGATCAGGGAAGCGAGTTAAGCGACCGCGAGCCTCATCTTGCGCGCACGTCTAACACGGCGGTTGATCCGACGTTACCTTGAGACTTGCGTCATCCACGTTCCAGGAATTCTTGCCCCTCGAGGAGCCGTGCACATCCACCTGCCATTCATACAAAGCACCTGAATAGCGTGCGGTCCAATCGCCCCCTTGCGCCGGCCTCGGGCAAGGTCCTTGCCGCGTGACCTTTCGATTGCGGCAGTCTTGATACCGGACAGGGACTGTTTTGTACCCGTACCGCGCCGATCCCGTGCCGCCTATCGGCTTGCACCTGGCAAGAAACGCGTCTTTTTTGTTTGGATCCGTATCGACATCAATCTGGCTGCACGCTTTTCTGTCCAGTCGAGTCCGCCAGCGGCAAGTGGGCTGCATGGAAGTCGCAGGGCGGCTTTGTCCCAAAAGGTAAGCCTTTACTGCGCCAATTGCTTCCAATTCGGTAAGGTTCGGTGTCGTTGAGGAACTCGCGCGGCCGCCATTGTTTCTGTCGTCGCATGAAACCAGCGCTGCACCAACGAGGAATAACCCAAACATACGAAAGAAAATCACAAGCGTTCGACAAACCCGGGTACGATTGTGGGGCAACTCGTTAAAAACTGCCCTCAACGTTTCCGTTTGCGGCTTCGGTATCTGCTGGCAATCTGACATTCTGTGTGTCTTTTTCGGCAGAAACATCCAAGAGTTATCTTACCGCGTTATGGAGCAGACGTCGTCAACTATTTGCCATGCCTGAGGCAAAAGGTTTTGAATTCGAGACTGCAAGGCCAAGCCGGCTGAGAAGGCGCCTCTGGCGCGCACATTTGACATGACCGCATCGGCTACTCGGAAGTTGCGCTTGTTGGAGGCGCAAATTCCGCAAAGAGCGCGGCGCAGATCGCCTTTTCCGTTAAATTTTCAATTGCATGCGCCCTGGCGGCGCTGGCCATCTCCTTTAGGCTCTCCTTGTCGGACAAGGCTGCCTTGACGATCTCAACCAGCCGGTCCTCGTCAGGATAATAGGCGAGGCAATGCTTACCGATCACCAATGGCCGGTAGCGGTCGATAGACGGAGCGCTGACCATTGGCACCGAACCGCAAAGCGCCGCTTCGATGTGCCGGTAGCAGTCCCAGCCGAGCCCGGCCGGTGAAAGCACCAGCCATGCCTCCGCGCAGCGCTGATAAAACTCCGCACGCGGCACCGGCTGTTCGGGCCAGTCGACATCAACGCCCGCCGCCTTGAGCGCTGCCAACTGGGCGGGCACCAGCGCCCGCACGCTGCTGTTGCCGTCGATCGCGCCAGCGAAAAACAGGTCGCGGCGTTTTACGGCATTTCCGGCAGCAAGAGCCGCGTCCGCCAATTCTGAATGCAAGCCAAGGCCGATTGGCCTCACCTTGCCGATTCGCTCCAGCCACAGGCGCTTTCGGCGAAAGCTGGCGCCCGGCAGGCGACGATGGGCGGATCCGTAAAGTGTCTGCCAATGATCGATTGGCAACTCGCGCTTGAAAAAGGCGCGCGCCTTGTCAAGCAGGAAGAAGCTGTGCCGCGGCAGGCCAAAGCTGTCGGACCGATCAACAGCAATCATCCGGTCGCCTGGAAAAAACCGCAGAAGGGCAAAGGTCAGCGGACTGATGAGCGCGCCCCAAAGTTCGCCGGGGCGGCCTTTCAGCACTGTGAATTTGAAGGCCGCCAGAAATGATCGTGGGCTCCAGCCGGGATAAAATGGCGGCGCCACCACAATCAGGTCATAGTCGCCGCGCCGGGCTGCGCGCAGGGTGCGCAGAAAGGCACGGATGCCAAAAAACGGGTTTTGCCTACGGTGAGGCGCGCGATAACCGGTAAAATACGCTTCGGTTATGTCCGGCATGGCTGCAGAGAATAACGCATGTTCGCCGATCTCTAACACCCTTGCGCCACTCACAATAAGCCTCCGGACTTTTATACAACTATGACAATAGGCGTGATTTCAGCAGGCGCAAAGACGGAAAGCGTGCCAACCAAGTCGCAGATGCAAAGTGCCGCAGGCAGCTTTCAATACAGTGAGCAGCATATTCGCGGACCGGCACAGGTACCAAGCCGAGGGTGAAGTGTTCGAAATCCATAGGTAATTCGTCTGTTTTTTCGGCTTATTGCCGCAGATCAACAATTTTCTTGTTGCACTGCACCATAAGCAGTGTCACGCATAGGAAGCTGCAACAAACAGGCGGGAACCTGTGCGGCAGGAGGATATAAGTGGCCAAGTGGGTCTACTCATATGGCGGCGGTTCTGCAGAGGGCAGCGCTGCCGATCTGGCGCTGCTTGGCGGCAAGGGTGCAAACCTTGCCGAGATGGCGCGCCTTGGCCTGCCTGTTCCACCGGGCTTCACAATTTCCACCGAAGCGTGCGGCTGGTTTTTCGAGCACGGCCGCGACATGCCGGATGAATTGCAGGACGGTGTTGCCGAAGCGCTGGAAGCGCTGGGCGTTAAAGCCGGGCGGGCTTTCGGCGACAATGTGAACCCGTTGTTGGTCTCTGTCCGCTCCGGTTCACGCGCCTCGATGCCGGGGATGATGGATACGGTGCTCAATCTTGGCCTCAATGATGAAACCGTTGAAGGCTTGGCGCAATCAACCGGGGACGCGCGTTTCGCGTGGGACTGCTATCGCCGCTTTATCCAGATGTATTGTGATGTGGTGCTTGGCCTCGACAATGGCTTCTTTGAAGAGTTGCTGGAAGAAGAGCGTGCCGCGCGTGAAATCACGTCCGACACCAGTTTCAACGCCGAAGACCTGAAATCCATCGTCTCCCGTTACAAGATCCTGGTCGAGGATGAGCTCGGCGAACCATTCCCGCAGGATCCGCAGGTCCAGCTTTGGGCGGCGATCCGCGCGGTGTTTTCGTCGTGGAAAAACGTCCGCGCCGTCACCTTCCGCCGCTTGCACAATATTCCAGATGACTGGGGCACTGCTGTCACGATTCAAGCCATGGTGTTCGGCAACATGGGCGAGGATTCAGCCACCGGCGTTGCATTCACCCGTGATCCGTCAACCGGCGAAAAGGGCCTCTATGGCGAGTTCCTGCCCGATGCGCAAGGCGAAGATGTCGTGGCCGGGCTTCGCACGCCGCAAAGCCTGACTGAACGCGGACGCAAGGCAACACGGTCGATGGAGCTGTCGCTAGAAAAAGCGATGCCGCACGCGTTCGCGGAGGTTCACGCGATTGCCGACCGGCTGGAACACCATTTCCTCGACATGCAGGATATCGAGTTCACCATTGAGCGCGGCAAACTGTGGATGCTGCAGACACGCACCGGCAAGCGCACGTTGCGCGCCGCGTTGCGCATCGCCGTCGATATGGCCGCCGAAGGCATCATCACCCGCGAAGAAGCGCTGATGCGCATTGACCCTTCCGCGCTCGACCAATTGCTGCACCCGACCATCGACCCGGAGGCGGAGCGTATTGTTATCGGCTCCGGGCTGCCCGCGTCGCCGGGCGCCGCCACTGGAGAAATCGTGTTCTCCTCCGAAGAGGCCGAGCGGCTCAAGCTCGATGGTCGCAAATCCATACTGGTGCGCTCTGAGACCAGCCCAGAAGATGTGCACGGCATGCACGCAGCCGAAGGTGTATTGACCACGCGCGGCGGCATGACCAGCCATGCGGCGGTTGTCGCGCGCGGCATGGGCAAGCCTTGCGTCACAGGTGCAGGCAATCTCAAGGTGGACCTCAAGAGCGGCGTGCTGATCGGCGCCGGCATGCGTCTCAAGCGCGGTGACATCATCACCATCGACGGCGGTTTGGGGCAGGTGCTCAAGGGCGCCGTGCCGATGCTGCAGCCGCAGCTTTCCGGCGAGTTTGCCATGGTGATGAAATGGGCCGACAAGGCGCGGCGCATGAAGGTCCGCGCCAATGCCGACAATCCTGCAGACGCCCGCGTTGCCAAGATGTTCGGAGCCGAAGGCATCGGTCTTTGCCGCACCGAGCAGATGTTCTTCGACGAAGAGCGCATTTCTGCCATGCGCGAAATGATCATTGCCGAAACCGAAGCTGAGCGCCGTGCCGCGCTCGCCCGCCTTTTACCGATCCAGCGCAAGAATTTCGTCGAATTGTTCGAGATGATGCCTGGCCTCCCGGTCACCATCCGTCTTCTCGATCCGCCGCTGCATGAGTTCTTGCCGAAGGATTTTGCCGAGGTCGTCGAAGTCGCCTCCGCCATGGGCCTGACCGTCGAACAGCTGCGTGACAGAATCGATGCGCTGCACGAGTTTAACCCGATGCTCGGTCATCGCGGCTGCCGCCTGGTTATCAGCTATCCGGAAATCGCCGAAATGCAGTCCAGGGCAATTTTCGAGGCTGCGGTAGAGGCCGGCCGCAAGACCGGCATTCCGGTTGTCGCCGAAATCATGGTGCCGCTGGTGTCGATGATGAAAGAGCTGGAATTCGTCAAGGCGCGCATATCGGAAGTCGCCAAACAGGTCATGCGCGAGAGTGGTGTCGATTTCACCTATTTGGTCGGCACCATGATCGAACTTCCGCGCGCAGCCATGCGGGCAGGGGCGATAGCCGAGGCATCGGAATTTTTCTCCTTCGGCACCAACGATTTGACGCAAACCACCTACGGCATTTCGCGCGACGATGCGTCAACCTTCATGAACACCTACATGCAAAAGGGCCTGATGGCGCGCGATCCGTTCATGACACTCGATCGCGAGGGTGTCGGCGAAATGATCAAGATAGCCTGTGAACGCGGCCGCGCCACGCGCCCTGACATCGCGCTCGGCGTCTGCGGCGAACATGGCGGCGAGCCGGAATCGATCCAGTTTTTTGAAGAGACCGGTCTCGATTTTGTATCCTGCTCGCCTTACCGCGTGCCGATTGCAAGGCTGGCGGCGGCACAAGCGTCCATCCGCCAGCGCGCCAAAGTTAAGACAGTTTCCTGAACTGGTCGACAACCGCCAGCCAGGCTTCGCCGAGCCGGAACAAATGTGCTGTATCGGGGTGTTCAGGTTGTGCGTCCATGGTCACACCGTCGGTACTTAACGTGACCAGCACGATTTGATTGTTGCCATCGGGCAGCCGCACCAAAGCGGCGCGCTGAAACGGCATGCTCGACGGCGCCGGAATGTTGAACAGAAATTCGGCGCCTATGGCCTCCGAGGCGCGACGGACAGAATTGTCGAAGCCGGCGCCGACAAGATTCTGCGCCTCCAGTGCCATGAGCAACTCGACGTTTTCAAGGTCCTGATTAAACTGCGGCGCGGTCAGGCTTTGAATTGCCTTGTTGGTGACCTGCGCGTTGGCCTGATTGATTTGTGGCATGTGTGCGCTCCCTTGCAACATGCCCCCCGTTAATCAACTTGCTTAGCATTCAAGGCAACAATGGGGCGGGTGGTGAAATTTCGCAAAATCCAACCTCAGGTTTGCACTGCAGCGTGCAAGCGTTTATGGGGCAAAGCATGAATGCGGAACCACAATCATGATGCGCCGGGAGTATGTGCGCCGCCCTTCCCGGGCGGCACGTTGGGCGTTGCCGCCATCTGTGTTCGCGCCTGTGCTTGCCGGCACTTCCATTATTGCACATCGTATTGGCACGCTTTCGGACCAAAACTTCGTACTAGTTCTGTTGGCATCCGTGTTCCTCGGACTGTCGGGCGCGCTGTTTGCATTGTTCGGTTTGCGCGCGCTGTGGCGCGAGGCAGCAATTGGCGGCAGGCGGTCTGGCTGGGCCTTGGCGTTCAGCGCGCCCGTCCTTTTACCCGCCGCTGCCGCCATGTGGCTATACCAAACGACAGCGCCCTTGTCGGATGTCTCGACCGACACACAAGACCCGCCGCATTTTTCATCGCACGCGCCCCGGGGACCGGGCATGAACACCAATGAGCCCCCGCGGCTCAATGTGGCTTTGCAGAAGCAATATTATGAGAATGTGACAGGCAGGCGATACCAATTGTCCTCTGAAGGCATTGCCGCGCAGGTAGGCGCACTTGTTCTGGAAAATGGATGGCAGCCGTTGTTTGACAAGCCGGTTCAACGGACGACCGGAGAATGGCTGATCGAAGCGAAAGTGACAACGACTGTCCTCGGCTTTGTTGATGACGTTGCGATCCGCGTGACCGATGAGGGCGAGTCAACCTATGTCGATATGCGAAGCGCCTCGAGGTTTGGCGCATTTGACCTTGGGGCCAACGCCCGGAGAATTGTCGAGTTCATGAATGCGCTGGACATCCGAATTCAGACCACACCGCCCGGCTGAGCCGGCGATTCAAACAGGTTTGAAGACGGCTTCGAAACCCAGCACACCTTCAATTCTGATTTTCCCCAGTTGCACCAGGCGCTCAAGATGGGCAAGGGCGGTCAGCGCAGCGGCGCCATGCAGGCGCTTGTCTGTGGCCTGATAGACGTTGGCGACGATATCACGCACATTTTGATCGCCAGCTTGCACCCGCTGCAAAATGGCGGCCTCCCGTGCGAGCCGGTGCGTCTTCAAGGCTCGCGCGTGCCGCTGCGGCTTTTCAACGGGTCCGCCATGCCCGGGCAGGAAAATGCGATCCGTGCGTTTGGCAAGCAGCGTGAGCGAATTGAGGTAGCTTTCCATCGACCCGTCCGGCGGCGCCACAATCGTTGTAGCCCAGCCCATCACATGATCGCCGGAGAAAAGCACGCCTTCGCTCTCCAGCGCAAAGGCCATATGGTTTTCGGCATGGCCCGGCGTGGCGATGGCACGGATTTGAAACTCGCCGCAGTCTACCAATTCATTGTGACCGAGTTTCCGGTCGGGCATGAAATCAAGGTCGGCGCTGGCGTCCAGTGCATTGCCCTCGCCAACCGCCTGACCCGAGGTGTAGCGGTGCGGGCCCTCGCCAAGGCATTGCGCACCGGTATGTGCGGCCAGACGCCGCGCCAGAGGCGAGTGGTCACGATGGGTGTGGGTAATGAAAATATGTGAAACCGGGCGTCCTGCGATCAATTCCAGCAACGCGTCATAGTGCTCACTGATCTCCGGGCCGGGATCAACGACCGCCAGGGCTTCCTTGCCGATCACATAGGTATTGGTGCCATGAAAAGTGAAAGGCCCCGGATTCGGCGCGGTCAAACAGATTATCTTGTCGCCAATTCGCGATGGTTTGGATGAATTGCAGCCTGTTTCCGGATCCCAATCGGGGAAATTGCTCTTTCCGGTCATTGGAGACCAGTCAAACAATCAGGCGCGGGCGCCAATGCTTGAGAGCGCTTTGGAGGGGTAAAGCCTGGCGACTTTTTGCTCAAACCGATCGATTTTTTCAACACCGTTTTTGTCATCATACTCCGGAACTGCAAACCGCAACCGGCTTAGCGCCGCGGTGACATTCTCTGACTCTATGGCAAAGGCCATGTCCCTGACAATCTTTTCAAATGCCTCTTGCTCGACGACCCTTGGCGATGCAACAAAATAGGACGCATGCTGCTCGGCATTTTGAACTTCGCGCGCGTCGAAAAGCTCTTCAAAAAGCTTTTCTCCCGGCCGCAAGCCCACATATTCGATTTTAATTTCAATATTCGGCTTGTAACCCGCCAGCCGGATCATGCGCTCTGCAAGATCAGCGATGCGCACCGGCTCGCCCATATCCAGAACCAGTATTTTGCCGCGTTGCTCATTGGATGTCATGCCCATCGACGACGCCTGCAACACCAGCCGAACTGCCTCCGGAATGGTCATGAAATATCGGACGATATTGGGATGGGTGACAGTGACCGGTCCACCCTTGGCAATCTGCGCCGCGAACCGCGGAACGACCGAGCCATTGGATCCGAGCACATTTCCAAAACGCACGGTCTTGAAACGCGTTCCGTGATCCTGAAGATCAAGCGCCTGGCAATAAGTCTCAGCGGCACGCTTGGTTGCACCCATGACATTTGTCGGGTTGACCGCCTTGTCGGTGGAAATCATGACAAAGACGGAGGCTTTGTGCTTGATGGCTGCCAAAGCGCAGTTTCGGGTGCCCAAAACATTGGTCTTGATCGTTTCGGCGATATTCTGCTCGGCCAAGGGGACATGTTTTATCGCGGCCGCATGGAAAACAACGTCGGGCTTGTATTTTTCAAACAGGCTGTCGATGCGCCGCTCATCCCGGATGTCGGCAATCCGCGCAATGATTTCAAGATTGGGAAATCTTTCGCGCAACTCCATGTCGATTGTGTAGAGAAAATGCTCCGACATGTCGGCGATAATCAACCGGCGTGGATTAAATGTTGCAATCTGCCGCGCGAGTTCCGAACCGATCGAGCCGCCGGCGCCGGTCAGCAGGATGGTTTTGCCGTCAATGAACCGCGTCACTTCTATGAAGTTGTATTTGATCTCAGGCCGCCCGAGCAGATCCGTCAATTCGATCGGCTGCGGCTCCAGATTCATCGCCGGGTTTGTGCCGGTCGTATTGACAATGTCCGGTATGTGGCTGACCCGGAGGCCGGCGTCGCCCGCCAGCGTGACCAGCTCGCTCAGTGACTTTTTATCCAGACCATGATCGGCGACCGCCAACTCGACGATTGCGATACCATGGTTTTCGCTCAAATCACTGACGACCTCTGCGATGTCGCGAAGACCGCCAAGAATTTTTTGCCCCTGAATTGTGCGTGTGCCCTTGATTGCTTTTTCATCAATGATGCCGGCAATATGAATTTTTGCGTCCCGGCGCGATTTAACGGCTCTTACATAAGCATCGGCAATGTCATTTGCCTTATAGACCAGAATGGATTTTGCCCCTGGGCGTATGCGGTTGCTTTCTCTGACCAGCCCGATCCAGCCGCCCTCCCGCACCAGGCGATAGAAAACGCGCGGGCCGGCAAGCGCCAAAACGAGAAAGAACCACAGCAGTACGGGAATGAGGCGGGAAAAGCCTGCGCCGCGGCTATAGCTGAAAATCATCAGTACATAGACGAGCACAGCAAGCGAGGCCGATTTCACAATCGCCAAAATGTCCGGAATTGAGGCATATCGCCACGACCCGCGGTTAAGTTCGAAAGCATAGAAAATTCCGGCGCAAAGACATGTGAAAAGCGCCGCTTTTTCGAAAACTCCCGAAACCACCGGGATTCCTGTCAGCCCCGTAACCACAAAATTCGCCGCAAGAAACGACAGTGCGGCCATCAGGACATCATGGAAAGTTCCCATGCTGCGCTTGAGCCGGGCCTGACTGTGGGTGACTAGTTTTTTGATCATGAGTCGAACACAGTCTGCCGTCCTACGGTATTGAATTCTACTGGCCTTTAGACCATGGCTTGAATCCGATTACAACCGGTGATGACCTAAAAGTTGCTGTCCAGTTGACGTCTGACGTCAATTTACCGAAACAATATCAGTTAGATAAAAAAACCGTTGGCCAAAGTGAAACTTTTCACAATGGTTGTAACAATTATTGAGGGAACTTTTTTGGTGCAAAAAAACGCTATTGTTTGTGTCGCAAACGCCTTGATTTGACCGGTTGATAAAATATCGCATCTTGGCCAAGATGGCGTCAATTGAGGGACAATTGTGTTCGACTTTTCCACAGATTTCTATCCGCGCGACATGACCGGCTACGGGCGCAATCCGCCGGATGCAAAATGGCCGGGCGGCGCCAACATCGCAGTGCAATTTGTCGTCAATTATGAGGAAGGCGGCGAAAACTGCATCCTCCATGGCGACAAGGCGTCAGAAGCTTTCCTGTCCGAAATCGTCGGTGCAGCCCCTTGGCCCGGACAGCGCCACATGAACATGGAATCAATTTATGAATATGGCGCCCGCGCCGGTTTCTGGCGGCTGTGGCGCATGTTTAACGACCGCAAGATGGATGTGACCGTTTACGGCGTTGCCACCGCGCTCGCCCGCGCGCCCGAACAGCTTGCGGCCATGATGGAGGCCAAATGGGAAATCGCCACCCATGGCCTCAAATGGATCGACTACCGCGACATCCCGGCTGAAGTAGAACGCGCCGACCTGAACGAAGCCATCCGTATCCACAAGGAACTCACCGGGGAGCGCCCGCTTGGCTGGTATTTGGGCCGCTGCTCGGAGAACACGCTGAAACTGGTGATGGAAGAGGGCGGTTTCGAATACTACGCCGACACCTATGCCGATGATTTGCCCTATTGGGTGGCCGACGGGGCAAAGAAACAGCTGGTCGTGCCCTATACGCTCGATACCAACGACATGCGTTTTGCCACGCCGCAAGGCTTCAATTCCGGCGATCAGTTTTTCAGCTATTTGAAGGACTCCTTCGACGTGCTCTATGCTGAAGGTGCGGCCGGATCGCCGAAAATGCTGTCGATCGGACTGCATTGCCGACTGGTAGGCCGTCCAGGCCGCGCCGCGTCGCTTGCGCGCTTCCTCGACTATGTCCAAAGCCATGACAAGGTTTGGGTTGCCAAGCGCATCGATATTGCCCGTCACTGGGCCAAAACCCACCCCGCAGGGTCCTGATGGCAGCAACAGCGATCCGGATCGAGCCGCTGACCAAGGCAGCCTTCGCGCCCTTTGGCGACGTCATCGAAGCCGAAGGCGCGGAACTGCGCATCATCAACGGCGGCTCTACCGAGCGCTTCCATGATTTGATGGCGATTGATGTTGCGCCCGAAGGCGGCAAGCCGATTGTCTCGATTTTCCGCGGCCAGCCGTTTGCATTGCCAGTGTCCATCAAGATGGTCGAACGCCATCCGCTCGGCAGCCAGGCATTCATTCCGCTAGGCAAGTTCCCGTTTTTGCTCGTCGTTGCCGAGGACGATGACGGCACACCCAAAGCGCCGCGCGCGTTTTTGGCAACCGACGGGCAGGGCGTAAATTATGGCCGCGGCGTCTGGCACCATCCGCTGCTATCGCTGGAAACGGTCTGCGATTTCATTGTGATTGACCGTTCTGGCCCCGGAAACAATCTGCAGGAATATTTCTATCCCGGTGAGGGCTTTACCGTCGCCCAATCCTGAACCAAACTGATCGGACAATGATGACAACAAAAGACAAGATCAGCCTCACGCTGAACGGCAAACCCATCGAAGCCAATTGCCGCCCTGACACGCCGTTGCTCGAATGGCTTCGCACCGGCATCCGCCTCACTGGAACAAAGGAAGGCTGCGCCGAAGGCGATTGCGGCGCCTGCACAATCCTCCTGTCCAACCCGGATGGCTCTGGCTTTTCAGCAGTAAATTCCTGCATCCTTTCGATGGGCCAGATCGAAGGCCGCAGCATCATCACTGTCGAAGGATTGTCGACCGAAACTGTTCACCCGATCCAGGACGCGATGGCTCAAAACGGCTCGTCACAGTGCGGCTTTTGCACACCGGGCATTGTGACGTCTCTCGCCGGTTTGTTGTCTGTAAACGCCAGTCCGACAGAAGACGAAATCCACGATGCGCTCGCAGGTAATCTCTGCCGGTGTACCGGCTACAAGCCAATTGTCGAGGCTGCAAAAGCCGTCGCAAAAGGTGGCGTGATCAAGCTCCTTCAACCTGAATCAGAACCGTTGCAATCAGGTGCAACAGATTCATTGGGCAGCGTTTTTCACCGTCCTTCTACGCTCGATGAATTCTATAATCTCCGCGCCGCCAACGAGAGCGCCGTCATTGTTGCAGGAGCAACGGACCTTGGTGTCGCGCTGGCTGACCATGAATCTTCATGGCCTGTCGCAATCTGGACCGGCGCCGTAAAAGAACTGCGCGCCATCAGCGAGGACAAGGCGCAATGGACGTTCGGCGCGGCGGTGACATGGACCGAAGTGCTCGCCCATGTCGGCGACTCCTATCCGTCTTTCGCCACCCTGCTGCGCCGCTTCGGCTCGACGCAAATCCGCAACTTGGGCACCATTGGCGGCAACATCGGCACCGCCAGCCCGATCGGCGACGGGCCACCGGCACTGATCGCGCTTGGAGCCAAAATCACGCTGGCGTCCGGCCGCGGCGAGCATTCCATGCCGCTCGAAGACTTCTTCATCGACTACCGCAAGACCGCCTTGCACGAAGATGAAATCATCAAATCCGTCTGCGTGCCCAAGCCTGTTCCCGGTCAGCATTTCCGCGTCTGGAAAATCTCCAAGCGCTACGATCAGGATATTTCGACCGTCTGCGGCGCGTTCAATTTGATGATGAAAGACGGCAGGATCGCCTCCGCCCGCGTCGCCTTTGGCGGCATGGCGGCAATCCCGCGCCGTGTGCCAACGGCGGAAAACGAGCTGATGGAGGAAACCCCGAACAGTGCCGTGTTTGCAAAAACCGCCAATGCCATCCGTGAAGCCTTCAAGCCGCTGTCGGATTGGCGCGGCAGTTCAGAGTATCGCACCGAGGTCGCCGGCAATCTGGCGCTGCGCCTGGGTGCGGAATTGGCTGGCGAAACAGTTGAGGTGATGGCATGAGCGTTATCGAACGCCGCATTGTCGGCAAGGGCCTTGCCCACGACAGTGCCCTGAAACATGTCACCGGCGCGGCCGTTTACATTGATGACATGCCAGAACTCCCCGGCACACTCCACGCCGCGCTGATCCTGTCGCCGGTCGCGCATGGCAAGCTGAAATCGATCGACACGAGCGCCGCGCTTGCCATGCCCGGCGTCGTTCGCATCGTCCTTGCCGCCGATATACCGGGCCACAACGAAGTCGGGCCGATCCTGCAAGGCGAATTGCTGTTTGCCAACGACATCGTCGACTGCCGCGGCTGCATCATCGGTGCGGTGGCTGCAGAGACGATGGCGCAGGCCGTGAAAGCAGCTCACGCCGTCAAGCTCGACATCGAACCTCTGGCAGCCGTGCTCGATGTCGAAGCCGCCCACGCCGCAAAGTCCTACGTCCAGCCGTCGCAAAAGATTACTGAAGGCGACATCGCCGCTGGTTTTACGGCTGCTGACCGCATCTTCACCGGCAAGCAAGTCATCGGCGGGCAGGACCATTTCTATCTGGAAACCCACATTGCCTACGCCATCCCGGGCGAGGATGACGACATGCTGGTCCATTCCTCCACCCAACATCCGACAGAAGTTCAGCACCATGTGGCGGGTATTTTGGGCGTCCCTGCCTCCAAGGTCGAATGTCAGGTCCGCCGGATGGGCGGCGGCTTCGGCGGCAAGGAAAGCCAGCCGGCAATCATAGCCGGAGCGGCCGCACTCTTGGCGAAACTCACCCGCCGTCCGGTAAAACTGCGCCTCCGCCGCCGCGACGACATGAGCGCTACCGGCAAGCGCCACCACATGGTGGCCAACTGGAAGGCAGGCATTGACGCCAAGGGCCGCATCACCGCGCTCGACATCGAGTATCTCGCCGGCGCCGGCAACACGCCCGATCACACCGGTCCTGTTATCGCCCGCGCGCTCTGTCATACCGACAATGCCTATTTCGTCCCCAATGCCCGCTTTGCCGGTCACGCCTGCAAGACCAACACGGTCTCCAACACCGCGTTCCGCGGTTATGGCGGCCCGCAGGGCGTCATCACAATCGAAGTCATCTTGGACACCATCGCCCGTGAAACCGGCATGGACCCGAATGAACTGCGCCGCATCAACTTCTACGGACCAGATACCGGCGAGGTGACGCCCTACGGCCAGCCAGTCGAGGACAACCGCCTGCCGGAAGTGACCGAGGCTGTATTGGTCAACTCTGACTGGAACCGCCGCCGCGCCGAAATCGACGCGCACAATGCGACGAACCCGATCATACGCCGTGGTCTGGCGATGATGCCGGTCAAATTCGGCATCTCGTTCAACCGCACTTCGCTCAATCAGGCGGGAGCCTTGGTGCATGTTTATCAGGATGGCTCCGTGCTCTTGAACCATGGCGGCACCGAGATGGGCCAGGGCCTGTTCGTCAAAGTCGCGCAGGTGGTCGCAGAAGTGTTCCAGATTGGCATGGACCAAATCAGGATCACTGCCACAGCGACAGGCATGGTCCCCAACACCTCCGCCACGGCGGCTTCCGCTGGTTCTGATCTCAACGGCATGGCTGCTTTCAACGCGGCCATGGCAATCCGAGGCCGGATGGCAAAAGTGGCGGCCGCGCATTTCGGTGTCGGCGAAGAGGTCATCACCTTCCGTGAAGGCCGCGTCCACGCCCGAAACGAGTCCGTCCCCTTTGGCGAACTCGCCAAAATGGCATGGCTGGAGCGCGAGCAGCTGTCCGAGGCCGGCTTCTACAAAACACCGAAAATCCATTGGAACCGCGATACCATGCGCGGCCGCCCGTTCTATTACTTCTCCTATGGCGCAGCCGTCGCCGAAGTCGCCATCGACACGCTGACCGGCGAAACCCGATGCCTGCGCGCCGACATCGTCCAGGACGTCGGCACGCCGCTCAATCCGGCCATTGACCTTTGCCAGATCGAAGGTTCCTTCGTTCAGGGCATGGGCTGGCTCACCTGCGAGGAACTCTGGTGGGACAAGGACGGCCGCCTGCGCACCGTCGGACCCTCCACATACAAAATTCCCGGTTCCCGCGACGTGCCACCGGTGTTCAACGTGTCGCTGCTCGACCAGTTGCCGAACAAGGAAGAGACAGTCTTCCGCTCCAAGGCCATAGGTGAACCGCCGCTGATGCTGGCCATTTCTGTCTGGCTCGCAATCCGCGACGCCATCGCCTCGATCGCAGGCAACCGGTTTGCCCCGGACATCGAAGCGCCTGCCACGCCGGAACATGTGCTGGAAGCGATCGGGAAATTGAGAAAGAGGATGGCGGGATGAGGATTTCGCGCAGGCCCCTCTCCGTCACGGGCTTCGCCCGCGACACCTCTCCCCGCAAGCGGGGCGAGGTTAAAACTAAGGCACCGGTGCGTTTAACCTCGCCCCATTTATGGGGAGAGGTGGCTCGGCGAAGCCGAGACGGAGAGCGGCCTGCGCAATGAACCTCTCCACCCTCAACCAGCTCTCCAAACCTGCCTTTGTCGCCACTCTCGGCGCTATCTTCGAGCACTCCCCCTGGGTCGCCGAAGGTGCTTATGCCGCCAAACCTTTCGCTGACATCGAAGCCCTCCGCACAGCCATGGTTAAAGTCGTGGACGAGGCCGGCCTCGACCGGCAACTCGCCCTCATCCGTGCCCATCCCGATCTGGCCGGCAAGGCCGCGCTTGCCGGTGAACTCACCGCCGAATCCACCTCAGAGCAAAAAGGCGCTGGCCTTGACCGCTTGACAGCCGAAGAGTTCGCCAAATTCCACCGCCTCAACGATGCCTACAAGGCCAAATTCGATTTCCCGTTCATCCTCGCCGTGCGCGGCCATGACAAGCATTCGATCCTCGCTGCCTTCGAAACCCGCTTGTTGAACGATGCCGAATCTGAAAGGGCTGAGGCCCTGAGGCAGATCGCCCGCATTGCCGGTTTCCGGCTCGCCGATCTCATCTCCTGAAAGGTTTCACATGGGCAAGCTCTCCACCCACGTTCTAGACACCTCGACCGGCCGCCCGGCCGCCGAAATGCGCATCGTCCTTGTCCGCTTCGGCGATGGCCAGGTCGAGCATCTGAAAGACATTCTGACCAACGCCGATGGCCGCACCGACGAGCCGCTGCTGGCCGGAACCTCGCTTGAAGCCGGCCACTACGAGCTGCGCTTTTTCGTGGCTGACTATTTCACCTTGCAGGGCACGGAGCAGTCAGACCCTCCGTTCCTTGATGTCGTCCCCGTACGCTTCTGGATCGCCGACGAAGAGGGCAACTATCATGTCCCGCTGCTGATTAGCCCCTGGGCCTACTCGACCTATCGCGGGTCGTGATTTTGCCACAGCTGCATGGCATTGGAACCGGCCCATTGTTGGAGTTTGCGTAAATGTCGCCTTCCGTGCTGTTAGTCTTGACCGCGATGCTCTCCGGCACCTCCTGGATTGCTTCGGGCTCATCCGACCAGACACTCACATTCGACAACGGCAAGATCGCCACGTTTACCGGCTGCAACCGCGGCTTTGGCACCTATGTCGAAGGCGACGACGGCTCATCGCTGTCGCTCGCCATTGTCGGCGTGACCAAAATGGCCTGCGAAGCCGAAGCCATGAAAGCCGAACAAGACTGGCTGGCGCTGGCCGCCAAGGTCAAATCCTTCCTGATCGAAGACAATGAGCTGCTGCTGGTCGACGAAACCGGCGCCACACTGGCGACCCTCGCGCCCAAGCCGGACGACGAGCAGTAAGGCTCAGGTCTCAATTCCGCCTCCGCCCCTCAATCAAATCCAGCACAGTCCTTGCCGCATCGAGCACATTGGTCCCCGGCCCAAACACTTCTGCCACGCCATTGTCCTTCAAAAACTCATAATCCCCGCGTGGCACCACACCGCCGCAGATAACGATGATGTCGCCGCCGCCATTGGCTTTCAGCGATTGGACGAGTTGGGGCAGGAGGGTCTTGTGGCCGGCGGCGAGCGAGGAGACGCCGACGACATGGACCTTCTCGGAGACCGCAAGCGCCGCCGCTTCCTCCGGTGTCTGAAACAACGGACCGGCAATCACCTCAAAGCCGATGTCGCCGAATGCCGAGGCAATGACCTTGGCGCCGCGGTCGTGGCCGTCCTGGCCGAGTTTCGCCACCAGCACGCGCGGCGTGCCGGTCTTGCTGGCGGAAATTTCCGCGATGCGCCCGACAAGGTTCCGGTATTCCGGATCGTCGTGATAGGCCGCGCCGTAGACATCATGCACCACCTGCGGCGTCGCCGCATGGTCGCCGTAGACTTTGCGCAGCGCATCGGAAATCTCGCCGACCGTCGCCCGCGCCCGCGCCGCATCAACGGCGGCTTCCAGTATGTTGCCCTGTCCCGTGCGCGCCACGGCCGCAAGCGCAGCCAGCATTGCCTCAACCCGCACCGGATCGCGCTGCCGCTTGATGCGGGTCAAAAGTTCAATCTGGCCTTTGCGCACGGCGGCATTGTCAATGTCCAGCGTGTCGATCTTGGCTTCTTCCTCCAGCCGGTATTTGTTGACGCCGACGATCACTTCTTCGCCCCGGTCCACCGCCGCCTGACGGCGGGTCGCCGATTCCTCGATCAGCCGTTTGGGCAGACCCGAAGCCACCGCCTTGGTCATGCCGCCAAGACCTTCGATTTCCTCCATCAGCGCCCAGGCCTTGTCGGCCAGTTCCTGTGTCAGGCTTTCGACATAATAGGAGCCTGCCAGCGGATCGACCACATTGGTCACGCCCGTCTCATGCTGCAGAATCAATTGCGTGTTGCGGGCGATACGGGAGGAAAATTCCGTAGGCAAAGCAATGGCTTCGTCGAAAGAATTGGTGTGCAGCGATTGCGTGCCGCCCAGCACTGCGGCCATCGCCTCGAACGCCGTGCGCACGATGTTGTTGTACGGATCCTGTTCCTGAAGCGACACGCCCGATGTCTGGCAATGGGTGCGCAGCATCAGCGAATCTGCCTTCTTGGGTCCAAAGGATTCCATGATCCGAGACCACAGCAAGCGCGCCGCGCGCAGCTTCGCCGCTTCCATGAAAAAGTTCATGCCGATGGCAAAGAAGAACGACAGGCGCCCCGCAAAGGCGTCAACGTCCAAGCCCTTCTTGATCGCCGCCCGCACATATTCCCGGCCGTCCGCCAATGTGAATGCCAGTTCCTGCACCAGCGACGCACCGGCCTCCTGAATGTGGTAGCCGGAAATCGAAATCGAGTTGAATTTCGGCATCTCGCGTGCCGTGTAGTCGATGATATCCGCCACAATCCGCATCGAAGGTTCGGGCGGATAAATGTAGGTGTTGCGGACCATGAACTCCTTGAGGATGTCGTTCTGGATCGTGCCCGAAAGCTCGGCGCGCGACACGCCCTGTTCCTCGCCCGCGACAATGAAATTCGCCAGGATCGGGATCACCGCGCCGTTCATCGTCATGGACACAGACATGTCCGCCAGTGGTATCCCGTCGAACAGAATTTTCATGTCTTCGACAGAATCAATCGCCACGCCCGCCTTGCCGACATCGCCAACGACGCGCGGATGGTCTGAATCATAACCCCGATGGGTCGCCAGATCGAACGCGACCGAAAGGCCCTTCTGCCCGCCCGCCAGCGCCTTGCGGTAAAACGCATTGGATTCTGCGGCTGTCGAAAAGCCGGCATACTGCCGTATCGTCCAAGGCCGCCCCGCATACATGGTCGCCCGCGGTCCGCGAAGGAAGGGCGCAAAGCCGGGCAGCGAAGCCAGATGTTCAATCCCCGCCACGTCCGACGCCGTATAAAGCGGCTTGATGTCGATGCCTTCCGGCGTCTTGTGCACGATGGTGTCGGGCGAGGCTTTCAGCTCGCGCTCGGCGAGGCGATTCCAGTCTGCGATGGTTTTCTGCGTCATGACCAGATCCTCACTCGAATTCCATGATGAGTTCATCCACCGCAAGACTAACCCCGGTTGCGGCGGCTATGCGCTTGACCGTCGCCTTGCGCTCGGCGCGCAACACGTTTTCCATCTTCATCGCCTCGACCATGGCCAGCGCCTGACCGGCCTCCACCGTGTCGCCGACATTGACCAGTATAGCCCGCACCAGTCCCGGCATCGGGCACAGCAACATGCGCGATGTATCCTTGGGCACCTTCACCGGCATCAACTTGGCCAGTTCAGCCACGCGAGGGCGGCGCACGGTCATCGCCAAGTCCATGCCGCGATGGCGAAGCCGAAGGTGTGAGCCGTTGAACGAAACCTTCACCGAAAGCCTGCGCCCGTCGACGGTGAATTTCGCCAGCGGCTGCCCTGGCCTCCAACTGCTCTCCAGCGCAAGTGCCGCTTCGCCATCCAGTGAAACCATCAGCGCCGCACCATCATGGGTGACATGCGCCGTAAAGGAGTCCGTCTTCTGGCTGACCACCCAGTCCGCGCCAAGTTTGCGCTTGTGGTTTTCCATCGTGCCGGAGGTCTGAGTCGCCCGCTCCTCGCGCGTCACCTGCATGGCGACCGCAATGGCGCAAAGGTCGCGGATTTGGCGCGGGTCGGGCGAAACGCCCTGAAAACCATCCGGAAATTCTTCCTCGATGAACGCCGTGGTGATGTTTCCCGAACGGAACCGCTCATGCATCATCACCGCCGACAGGAACGGCAGATTGTGGCCGATGCCGTCCACCTCGAAATCGTCCAGCGCCTGCGCCATTGCGTCAATGGCAGTCAAGCGGTCAGGCGCCCAGGTGCAAAGCTTGGCGAGCATCGGGTCGTAATACATCGAGATCTCGCCGCCCTCGTAAACGCCTGTGTCGTTGCGCAGGATCGTCGCATCAGTGCGCACGCCTTCCGCCGGCGGCCGGTAGCGCGACAGGCGGCCGATTGACGGCAGGAAGTTGCGGTACGGGTCTTCGGCATAAAGGCGGCTCTCGATCGCCCAGCCGTTCAGTTTCACATCATCCTGTGTCATGCCGAGCGGTTCGCCCGCCGCCACGCGGATCATCTTTTCCACAAGGTCCACGCCGGTGATCAGTTCTGTCACCGGATGCTCCACCTGCAGGCGGGTGTTCATTTCGAGGAAGTAGAAATTGCGGTTGCCATCGACAATGAACTCGACCGTGCCGGCCGAAAAATACCCGACAGCCTTGGCCAAAGCCACAGCCTGTTCGCCCATGGCCTTGCGGGTCTTTTCGTCAAGGAAAGGCGAGGGGGCTTCCTCGACCACCTTTTGGTTCCGCCGCTGGATCGAGCATTCGCGCTCCCCGAGATAAATCACGTTGCCATGTTGGTCGCCCAGCACCTGAATTTCGATGTGGCGCGGCTGCGTGACGAATTTTTCGATGAAAATCCGATCATCGCCAAACGAGTTCTTGGCTTCCGAGCGCGACAGCGCAAAGCCTTCGCGCGCCTCCGCATCATTCCAGGCGATGCGCATCCCCTTGCCGCCGCCGCCGGCAGACGCCTTGATCATCACCGGATAGCCGATTTCGCGCGAAATCGTCACCGCATGTTCCGCATCGGAAATCAGTCCCATGAAGCCCGGCACAGTCGAAACGCCCGCTTCCATCGCAATCTTCTTGGAGGTGATCTTGTCGCCCATCGCCTCGATGGCCAGGACCGGCGGACCGATGAACACACCGCCTGCCGCCGCCAAAGCTTGCGCAAACTTGGCGTTCTCCGACAGGATCCCGTAGCCGGGATGGACAGCCTCCGCGCCGGTCTTTCTCACCGCATCGATGATCTTTTCCATCACGATGTAAGACTGGTTCGAAGGCGCCGGCCCGATATGAACCGCCTCATCCGCCATCTTCACATGCAGTGCATCGCGGTCCGCATCCGAATAAACCGCCACCGTCTTGATGCCGAGCTTTTTCGCCGATTTGATCACCCGGCAAGCAATCTCACCACGGTTTGCGATCAGGATTTTCTTGAACATGATTTTTCGCTCAATTCCGGGTGTTGGTTACAACGGCATCGTGTCGTGTTTTTTCCACGGCTGGCTCGCGTTCTTCTTCCGCAAAGCCGCAAACGCCCGTGCAATCCGCTTCCGTGACGAATGCGGCATGATCACCTCGTCGATGAAGCCGCGCTCGGCTGCCACGAACGGGTTGGCGAAACGGTCTTCATAGTCCTTGGTCCGCGCCGCGATCTTGTCCTTGTCGTCGAGTTCGGAGCGGTAGAGGATTTCCGTCGCGCCCTTGGCGCCCATCACGGCGATTTCCGCTGTCGGCCAAGCATAGTTTACATCCGCGCCGATATGCTTGGAGGCCATCACGTCATAGGCCCCGCCATAGGCCTTGCGGGTGATCAGCGTCACCATCGGCACAGTGGCCTGACTGTAGGCAAACAGCAGCTTTGCGCCATGCTTGATGACGCCGCCATATTCCTGCGCCGTGCCGGGCAGGAAGCCGGGCACGTCCACCAGCGTCAGGATCGGAATGTTGAACGCATCGCAGAAGCGCACGAACTTCGCCGCCTTGCGCGAGGAATCAATGTCCAAAACGCCTGCCAGCACCATCGGCTGGTTGGCGACGACGCCGACTGTCTGGCCTTCGATGCGGATGTAGCCGGTCAGGATCGAGCGCGCGAACGCCTCCTGCACCTCAAAGAAATCGCCTTCGTCGGCAATCGCGTGGATCAGTTCCTTCATGTCATACGGCTTGTTTGCGCTGTCGGGGATCAGCGTGTCGAGACGCATCTCGATCCGCTCCGGCTCGTCAAAGAACGGCCGCACCGGCGCTTTCTCACGGTTGTTCAGCGGCAGAAAGTCAAACAGCCGCCGCACCTGTTCCAGCGTCTCGACATCATTGTCATACGCACCGTCGGCGACCGAAGATTTCGACGTATGCGTCACCGCCCCGCCCAGCTCCTCCGCCGTTACGATCTCGTTGGTGACGGTCTTCACCACATCCGGCCCGGTGACGAACATGTAGCTCGTGTCGCGCACCATGTAGATGAAATCGGTGAGGGCAGGCGAGTAAACCGCGCCGCCCGCGCACGGGCCCATGATCACCGAAATCTGCGGGACAACGCCCGAGGCTTCAGCGTTGCGGCGGAACACTTCGGCATAGCCGGCAAGCGAATCGACGCCCTCCTGAATGCGCGCCCCGCCTGAATCATTCAGCCCGATCAGCGGCGCACCATTCTTCACCGCCATGTCCATGACCTTGCATATCTTCTTGGCATGCGTTTCCGAAAGTGAGCCACCGAGCACGGTGAAATCCTGCGCAAATACATAAGTCATGCGCCCGTTGATCGTGCCCCAGCCGGTGACCACGCCGTCGCCGGCAATCTTCTGCTCCGCCATGCCGAACTCGGTCGCCCGATGGGTGACGAACATGTCATATTCTTCAAACGAGCCTTCATCGAGCAACACTTCGATCCGCTCTCGTGCGGTCAGTTTGCCCTTGGCATGCTGCGCGTCGATGCGCTTTTGCCCGCCGCCCATCCGCGCCTGTTCGCGCCGCTGCTCCAACCGGTCCAGCATTTCATGCATGGGTCTGCTCCCGTCTCGAATTGTCATGCGGGCAGGCTCTTTGCCCGTCTCCTCCCGCGAGTTGAAAAGACCTTAGCCGAATTGCGCACTATGCAAAGCCTTGAACATGCACGAATGTGTCATATACAAAATGGCAAACACACTTTTGCAAAGTTGCGAACATGGCACTCGGCAAGCTCTACATCGGCAAGAAAGTCCGCGAAATCCGCGACGGGGCAGGCGACACACAGGCCGCCTTCGCCGAGCGGCTCGGCATTTCAACATCCTATCTCAACCAGATTGAAAACAACCAGCGGCCGGTCTCAGCCACCATCATTCTGGCGCTGGCCGAGCGGTTCAACATTGAAATCTCGGAATTTTCCCGAGGCGAGTCGGACCGGCTGATGTCAGCGGCACGGGAAGCGCTGGCCGATCCGTTGTTCGAAGGGCTCACCATCGGCCTGCAAGACCTCAAGCTGATCGCCCAGAACGCGCCCCAGTTGGCTCATGCGCTGATCAACTGCCATCAGGCCTATCGCCGGGCTTCCGAGCAGTTGGCGTCCATGGACGACACGCTTGGCCGCCACTCCACCGCCGCCGATCCGTCGCCCTATGAAGAGGTCCGCGACTTCTTCCACTTCCTCGACAATTACGTCGATCGTCTCGACCGGGCCGCCGAGCTTCTCGCCGTGCGTCTCGACATCCCTGCCAATGATCTGGCGACCGTGCTCACCCGCCATCTTTACGACCAGTACCGTGTGCGGGTGAAACTCAGCGCCCTCAGCGACGGCTCCATTCGCCATTTCGATCCCGACAGCAAAACGCTGCATCTCAATCTCTATGCGCCGTCCGCCACCCGTTGTTTCCAGATCGCCTATCAGGTCGGCGCGCTGGAAATGGCCGACACGATTGAGGCCATCGTCGCCGAAGCCGAATTCCGCACGAAGGACGCCGCCGATATAGCCCGGATCGGCCTGCGCAACTATTTCGCCGGTGCGCTGGTGCTGCCCTATGGCCCGCTTCTGCGCGCTTCGGCGGAAATGCGTAACGATCTGGAATTGCTCGCCAATCGTTTTGGCACTTCCATCGAGCAGGTCGCCCATCGGCTTTCGACGCTGCAGCGCCCGGGCCAAAAGGGCATTCCGGTCTTCTTCGCCCGCATCGACCGCGCCGGAAACATCACCAAGCGCCATTCCGCTGCCAAGTTGCAGTTTGCGCGATATGGCGCGGCCTGTCCGTTGTGGAACGCCCATCGCGCCTTCGAAATGCCGGGCCGGTTTCTGCGCCAGCTTGCCGAAATGCCGGACGGCTCGCGCTATCTTTCAGTCGCCACGGAAATCTCCAAAGGCGGTTCCGGCTTCAATGCCGAGCGCCCGCGTTTTGCCATCGCTTTCGGCTGCGACATCGCCGATGCCGACAAGTTTGTCTATTCCGACGGTCTGAACCTCGCCTCGCGTGCTGCATTCGAACCGATTGGCATCTCGTGCCGCATCTGCGAGCGGAAAACCTGCGCCCAGCGCGCCGTCCCGCCGATCAAGAGCGCACTCGAAATTGACCACAACCATCGCGGCATACTACCCTACAAGGTGACTTGAGCTTTCGATGGCGGAAAGTTCAGGTGAAACTTGAAGTCGCGCCGGACTATCTATTGACTGGCTTTCGATCTGGTCTCGCAGTTATAGATTGCTACGCGCAATTTCAGGATAGTACGCATGAAACGCATATTGGTCACCGGCGGCGCCGGGTTCCTGGGTTCGCATTTGTGCGAGCGGCTTCTTGAAGCGGGCAATGAAGTCATCTCGGCCGATAATTATTTTACGGGCTCACGTCAGAATATTGCCCATCTCCTGCCAAACAGCCGCTTTGAGGCCATGCGCCATGACGTGACCTTGCCGCTCTTTGTCGAGGTCGATGAAATCTACAATCTCGCCTGTCCGGCTTCACCCATCCATTATCAGCACGATCCGGTGCAAACGACCAAGACCAGCGTCCACGGCGCAATCAACATGCTCGGCCTTGCCAAGCGCACCGGTGCGAAAATCCTTCAGGCGTCCACCAGCGAGGTTTACGGCGACCCGGAGGTCCATCCCCAGACCGAGGATTACTGGGGCAGGGTCAATCCGGTCGGCATCCGCAGTTGTTATGACGAAGGCAAGCGTTGCGCCGAAACCCTGTTCTTCGATTATTGGCGCCAACATCACCTGCGCATCAAGGTGGTTCGCATATTCAACACCTACGGCCCGCGCATGCACCCGGATGACGGACGGGTTGTGTCAAACTTCATTCTGCAGGCCCTGCGCGGCGAGGACATCACCGTCTATGGCAACGGCCACCAGACGCGGTCGTTCTGCTATGTCGATGATCTCATCGAAGCCATGATCCGCACCATGGCAACGGATGACAGTTTCACCGGCCCGGTGAACATCGGCAATCCGGAAGAGTTCACCATTCTCGAGCTTGCCGAAAAAATCATTGGCATGACCGGCTCCAAGAGCCGGATCGTTCACACGCCGTTGCCGTCAGATGATCCGCGCCAGCGTCGGCCCGACATCTCTCTGGCGCAATCGGCGCTTTCCGGGTGGCGGCCGATGATTGGCACGGACGAAGGCTTGAGAAGGACCGTGGACCATTTCCGCGAAACAGCCATGGCATCGACCAGCTAAGCGCTGCCTTGGAGGCCGTTCCAAGCCGAAATCGTTCCGCCGGTTAGGAGCGGGAAGGTCTGGCTGGGGCGCCAGGGATCGAACCTGGGAATGGCGGAATCAAAATCCGCTGCCTTACCGCTTGGCTACGCCCCAACAAGGCACGGATGATTCATCCGTGACGGCGAGCCGGTGTATAGTTGCTGGCAGGCCGGATTGCAACGGGAGGAATAGCCGTTGCGCTGGCGTTTTTCATCCGGAATTCCATTTGGTCTTGGCCCGCAATTGTCATTTGTGGACCTGTGCCAACGCCTTGTGCAGTGCCCCGAACCGCAGGCGGTATTGCGCAGGCGTGAGACCGATCTTCTTCCGGAATAGCCTGCCGAAGAAACTGGTGTCCTCATAGCCGATTGCGTAGGCGATGGCTTCGAACGGCTCTTCGGAATTTTCCAGCATCTGCTTAGCCTCCTCCAGCCGCAGCGCGTGGACATAATCCAACGGCTTCATGCCGGTTGCCTTTGCAAAGCGTCGGACGAAAGACCGTTCGGGCAAACCTGAAAACGCGGCCATGGATGCGACTGGCGCGTGGGATTTGTGGTGCGCGGCCAGCCACTCCTGGCATTTCCTGATAACGCCATCCGAGGTTTGCCGCAGGCTCATCAACGCTGCAAACGGCTGCTGGCCGATATCGTGCCATTGCAGCATGTAGACCTTTGCGACTTCCATTGCCTCACGAACGCCAACCAGCCGGGCGATGAGATAGAGCGCAAGGTCCTGCCAGCTTGATCCGCCACCGGCCATGATGATCCGCTGCGCCTCGCCGCTCAAAACCAGCGACTGGTCGACACGGACTTTGACACCGGGATAATTGTTTGTGAGCGTTGAAACATAACCCCAATGGATCGTCGCCTCGCAATTGGTGAGAAATCCGGCCTCGCCGAGCAAGACCGCGCCGGAACAGGCGCTGGCCAGCATCGCGCCGCCGTCGTGCATCTGCCTCAGCCAAATGGCCTCCTCTTTGCATACGCCAGCAACGTTTTCGCCAGGGTTGACGAAGAAATCCGGAATGCAGACCACATCCGGCGCAGGGCAGTTTGAGAGAGCAAAATCGGGCTTGATCCAAATCCCGTTCGCCGCGCGGAACGCCTCGCCGGACTGTGACACCACGTAGGGATACATGCGCTGTTCCCCGGCAACGCCCGAAACGACAAACGACCAATCCCGGCCCGGCGACGAAAAAAGGTCAAACATCCCGAACACTGCCGAAGCAGTGACCTCCGGCACGGCGAGAATGGCAACGTTGACCCGTTTTCCCTGCGCTTCCATTTTCTTGCCCATTTTTGGCGGAAATGAACGCCTTTCTGCATTTTCGCCTTTAGCAGATAAATGCAGCCAGTCCAAGATTGCCGCCATCAGATGGAGGTTTGGACATGGCACATGCTGAGCTTGCAGACAGGTTGACCGGACAACTGCTCGAACCGGGCGATCGCGGAGATGACGAAGCAAGGCGTGGCTGGAACAGCACGATCGAACGCCGCCCGTCGCTCATCACCCGTTGGCGCAACGCGGCAGATGACATGGCGTCTGTGATTTTTTGCCCGAGAACAGGTTCTGGCCATCGGGATTCAAAGCGGTGGCCATAATATTGCAGGCTTCGCAGCCTGCGACGGCGGCCTGATGATTGACATGTCGCTGAGATCGGCGTCCGCGTCGATGCCACCCCAACGCTGTCCGCTGCGCGGAAAGTCTCGCCTGAAGCAACAAACGACCGATCCCGGCCTCGCGACGAAAAAAGGTCGATTATCCCCAACATGGCCGAGGCAGAAACTTCCGCACAGCGAGAATGGCGCCGTTGTCCGTTTTCCCTGCGCTTCCATTTTCTGGCCTATCAATGGCAGAATTGAACGCGTTTCTGCATTTTCGCCTTTTGCAGATCAATGCAGCGGGTCCAAGATTACAGTGATTAGATGGAGGTTTGGACATGTCACATGCTGAGCTTGCAAGCCGGTTGCGCGGACAACTGCTCGAACCGGGCAATACCGGATATGACGAAGCGCGATGTGTCTGGAACGGGATGATTGACCGCCGCCCCTCTCTTATCGCCCGCTGCCGCAATGCGGCCGATGTCATGGCGTCCGTCAATTATGCCCGCGAACAGGGACTTGCCATCGCGATCCACAGCGGCGGCCACAACGTCGCTGGCTATGCGGTCTGCGACCGCGGCCTGATGATTGACATGTCGCTGATGAACGCCGTTCGCGTCGATCCGGCGCTTGACCGCGCCTTTGTCGAGGGTGGCGCCACATGGGGCGACGTCGATGCCGCCACAACCCCCTTTGGCCGCGCCACTCCCGGCGGACTGATTTCCGCAACGGGCGTTGCCGGCTTGTCCCTGTCCGGCGGCATCGGCTGGCTTCGCGGAACCCGCGGATTGAGCTGCGACAACATTCTGGCAGCCGATATTGTTACCGCCAACGGCCACCTGATCCGCGCCAGCAATAGCGAAAATCCGGACTTGTTATGGGCGCTCAAAGGCGGTGGCGGCAATTTCGGCATTGTCGCCAATTTCGAGTTCCGCATTCATCCCGTCGAACCCGAACTGATGTTCTGCGCGCCTGTCTATCTGGAGGAAAATGCGAATGAAATATTGCCGAAATGGCGGGACTTCATGGAGACGGCACCGGACGAATTGACCGGCCTCGCCGAGTTTTCAACCATTCCCGAGGACGACGCCTATCCGGCGCACACCTGGGGAAAGCGGGTTATTACACTGGCGGCTGTCTATGACGGCCTGGCCGAGGACGGTGAACGCATCACCATGCCGCTGCGCAAGTTCGGCGACCCGCTCCTCGATTTCAGCGGCCCCGTTCCCTACCGCACGCTCCAGACCCTCTACGATGCCATTTTCCCCAAGGGCCGCGACCGCTGCTATTGGAAATCCACCTATCTGAAAGGCCTGGGCGATGATGTCATAAAGGACCTGACGGCGCTGTTGGCCAAACGCCCCTCCGAAATGACCTACGCCTCTATCTGGAAATTCGGCGGCGCCATGCAGCGTGTCGCGGCGGATGCGACCGCCTTCGGCGACCGCTCAATGCCATACATGTTCAGTCTGGATGCCATCTGGTCCCGACCCGCCGACGACGCTGCGAACATTGCCTGGGTCAAAAATGCCTGGCAATCATCACAACGCCATTCCACCGGCCGGATGTATCTGAATTTTCCTGGGCTGGGCGAGGGTGAAAACCTGGTGCGCGATGCTTTTGGTGCAGATACCTATTCAAGGCTCCAGACGATCAAACGGAAGTACGATCCGGAAAACCTTTTCAGGCTGAATCAAAATATCCTGCCTCAGTGAGCGCCGCCGGAAAGGTCTCTGGAACTTTCGCGAGACCGTCCGATTTCGCCGAAACAGCGTTCGCCACGCTAAATTAATTGCTGCCATCAGCCTGTGGCGGAATGCATTTCCGCCCATCCCGCTGTTTCCTGCATATAATTCCCTCACTACATGAAATTACAGGCAGCTTATCCTGTTTCCCTGTTCTCGCCAGTGGTAACTAATCGCGCAAAGGCAGGCCTTTCGCGCCCGCATTCAGGATATGACATGAGCGACCGCAATCTCACCCACCTTAAACGGCTCGAAGCCGAAGCAATCCATATTTTCCGCGAGGTGGCGGCAAATTTCGAAAAGCCGGTAATGCTCTATTCCATCGGCAAGGATTCGTCCGTGCTCTTGCATCTGGCCATGAAAGCCTTCTTCCCGGCCAAGCCGCCTTTTCCGTTCCTGCATGTCGATTCGACCTTCAAGTTCCGCGACATGATCACCTTTCGTGATCAGACAGCAAAAAGGCTCGGCATCGACCTCTTGGTCCATACCAACGAAGAAGGCCGCGCGCGCGGCATCAACCCGTTCGATCACGGTTCGACAGTCCACACTGACACGATGAAGACCCAGGCATTGCGCCAGGCGCTTGACCTTCATGGGTTTGACGCCGCCTTCGGTGGCGCGCGCCGCGATGAGGAAAAGTCCCGCGCCAAAGAGCGCATCTTTTCATTCCGCAATTCCAGCCACGGCTGGGACCCGAAGAACCAGCGTCCGGAAATGTGGAAAATCTACAACACCCGCGTCGCCAAGGGTGAATCCATCCGCGTCTTTCCGATCTCGAACTGGACCGAACTCGACATCTGGCAATATATCTTGCTCGAAAACATCCCGATTGTGCCGCTCTATTTCGCCGCGCACCGCCCGGTCGTCGAGCGTGATGGCATGTTGATCATGGTCGATGATGACCGGATGAAGCTGCGCGACAACGAAGTGGTCAAAAACCGCCTCGTCCGCTTCCGCACGCTTGGCTGCTACCCGCTTACGGGCGCAATTGACTCCGATGCCACTGACCTTGGCGCCATCGTTCAGGAAATGCTGGTCGCCCGCACCTCGGAGCGTCAGGGCCGCATGATCGACAAGGATGAAGCCGGGTCGATGGAAAAGAAAAAGCGCGAGGGCTACTTCTGATGAGTGTCTCCGCATTGAAAGCTGATGCCGTGAAGCAGTACGACGACAACCCGGAAATCGCCGCCTTTCTGGCCGAGCAGGAAAACAAGACACTGCTGCGCTTTTTGACCTGCGGCTCTGTCGATGACGGCAAGTCGACGTTGATTGGCCGCCTGCTCTATGACACCAAGCTGATCTTCGAAGATCAGTTGGCAACACTTGAGCGCGACTCAAAAAAGCACGGCACCGACGGCGACAACATTGATTTCGCGCTTTTGGTGGATGGCCTTGAAGCCGAGCGCGAGCAGGGTATCACCATCGACGTTGCCTATCGTTTCTTCGCGACGCCTAAACGCAAGTTCATCGTCGCCGACACGCCCGGCCACATCCAGTACACCCGCAACATGGCAACCGGCGCGTCGACTGCCGATCTCGCCATCGTCCTGATAGACGCCCGCCAAGGCGTCTTGCAACAGACCCGCCGACACTCATTCATTGCCTCGTTGCTCGGCATCAAGAACATCGTCGTTGCCGTCAACAAGATCGACCTGGTCGGCTATTCGCAAGAAGCCTTCAACCAGATCGTTGCGGATTATCAGGTGCTTGCCAAGGAACTCTCATTCGAGTCCATCGTGCCAGTCCCTATTTCTGCCCGCTTTGGCGACAATGTGACTTCGCGCTCAAAGAACATGGCATGGTACGATGGCCCGGTCCTGCTCGACCATTTGGAGACAGTCAAGATCGAGCAGGGCTTGCAAGACCTGCCGTTCCGTTTCCCGGTCCAGTATGTCAACCGTCCCAACCTCGATTTCCGCGGATTTGCCGGTCAGGTAGCCTCCGGCAGGGTTGCAGTCGGCGATACCGTTGCTGTCGCCAAGTCCGGCCAGACGTCGAAAATCAAGCGTATCGTCACCATGGATGGCGACCAGCCAGACGCCATTGAAGGCGAGGCGATCACCATCGTTTTGGAAGACGAGGTCGAAGTTTCGCGCGGCAACATGCTTGTTGCCACCGATGCCCGTCCGCATGTCGCTGACCAGTTCGCCGCCCACGTCGTCTGGTTTGACGAAACCGCTCTGATGCCCGGCCGCACCTATTATCTGCGCACCGAAACCGATCAGGTCACAGCCACCGTTTCGGCGCTGAAGCACCGGGTCGATGTCAACTCCTTCGCCCACGAAGCGGCCAAATCGCTCGAAATGAACGAAGTCGGCGCGGTCAACATGGCAACGCAGGCTCCTGTCGCGTTCGATGCCTATTCCGAAAACCGCGCCACTGGCGCTTTCATCCTGATCGATCGCCTGACCAATGCCACAGCCGGCGCCGGCATGATCGACCATCCGCTCCGCCGCGCTTCCAATGTCCATTGGCAGGCGCTTGACGTGAACAAGGCTGCCCGTGCGCTGCAGAAACATCAGCGTCCGGCCGTGCTCTGGTTCACCGGCCTGTCCGGCTCTGGAAAATCCACCATTGCCAACATTCTGGAAAAGCGCCTGCACGCACTCGGCATGCACACCTACATCCTTGATGGCGACAATGTTCGTCACGGCCTCAACCGCGATCTTGGTTTCACCGATGAAGACCGCGTGGAAAACATCCGCCGCGTTGCCGAAGTTGCCAAGTTGATGGCCGATGCGGGTTTGATCGTCCTCGTGTCTTTCATCTCGCCATTCAAAAGCGAGCGCAGGACTGCACGGGAACTGATGCCAAAAGGTGAGTTCATTGAGGTGTTCGTCGACACGCCGATCGAGGATTGCGCCGCCCGCGACCCCAAGGGCCTTTATGCGAAAGCCCGTCGCGGCGAGATCAAGAACTTTACCGGCATTGACTCCCCCTATGAAGCACCGGACAATCCGGAAATTCATCTGAAGACGCCGGGCCGCGATTCTGCGGACCTTGCCAAGGAAGTCGAAGATTACGTCCTCCGCCTCAATTCATACGATGACTTCACCATCTGACACCGGCGCCATGCTTGGTGTGTTCGAGGCGCTGGCCGTGGAGGCAGGCGCCGCCATCATGGCTATTCGTGCAGCGGGCATCCATGCCCGCTTCAAGAATGACCAGTCTCCGGTTACAGAAGCCGACGAACAGGCCGAGAAAATCATCCTTCATGGCCTGACGCGCCACTACCCGGATATTCAGGTCGTCGCCGAAGAAGCGGCATCCGCCGGAAACGTGCCCGAAAATCTCGATGCCCGCTTCTTTCTGGTCGATCCGCTCGACGGCACCAAGGAGTTTGTTGCCGGACGCGAGGATTTTACCGTCAACATCGCGCTGATTGAAAACGGTGTGCCAATTGCCGGCATCGTTTATGCCCCCGCGCGCTTTGTGCTCTATGCCGGTGCCGGGAATGCTGCTTACAGGGCCACTGTCGACGGCCAAATCGGGCAACGCATTCCGCTGGAACCGCAAAAACAGGACAGCCCGGAACGCGTCGTCGCCTCACGCAGCCATATGACCGCGGAGACCGAGGACTGGCTTGAATGCCGCCCCGATTGCCGGACCGTCAACATCGGCTCTTCGCTTAAATTCTGCCTGCTCGCCGAAGGTTCAGCCGATATCTACCCGCGCTTTGGCCGCACAATGGAGTGGGATACGGCAGCGGGCGACGCCGTTCTTCGCGCTGCAGGCGGCATCACCGAAACGCTCGATGGCAAACCGCTGCTCTACGGCAAGCGCAATCAGGCAGACGACAGCGATTTCGCCAACCCGCATTTCATCGCGCGGATTTAGCGAGGGGCAAGCCCCGCTTTTGGCAAAGGCCTCAAGGTCAGAAATTCAACGGCATTGATTGCCGAATTACGCAGGCTGATCGGGCTGCCAAAGCTCGATCGGATTGCCCTCCGGATCATGGATGCGCGCAAAGCGGCCGACACCGGGCATATCCCACTCCGGATTGGTGGTTACAGTAATCCCTGCCGCGCGAAGTGTTGCGCACAGTCCGTCAATATCATCCACGCTCAAGTTGAGCATCCATTGCCGATCTGCAGCGAAGTAATCCGTGTCAGCGGCGAACGGCGAGAATACACTAGGCCCGGCCTGTGTGTTCCACACACCGTAAGGTGCCGAGCCAACCCTGAGATGCTCAAGATACCAAGCCCGCAGCGCCTCCGGATCCTTTGAGCGAAAGAAGAATCCGCCAATCCCAGTGACACCCATTCTGGCCTCCTCTCTGTTCAACTGCCAAAGTTGCCAGTGTCAATATCACGAGATGGGCCTGCGCACACGATTGCAATTCGCGCGGGGCAATCCAACGGTCTTTTCGGGTGCTTTGTCGTGACTTTCCGGGTTTGCCAATGAAATCGATGGCAGGTCATGTATTGGAGGTTGGTTCAGTTTCGAGGGCCATGAACACCGGGATCATGGGCGCCGCTGCTCCACTAATACCGGAACCATTTTTTTAGCTGCCCACAATCGCGCCCTTGATCGTCGCAATATTGTGCCGCATCAAGTCGATATACGTCGCCGCCGGGCCGTCCTCCGCCGACAGCGCATCCGAGTAAAGCGCGCCCCCGACCTTGATGCCTGTCTCCGCCGAAATCTGGTTCACCAGCCGCGGATCGGAAATATTCTCGACAAACAGCGCCGAGGCCTTTTCTTCGCGGATCTGGTCAATGAGCCTGGCAACATCCGCCGCCGAAGCCTCCGAGTCCGTCGAAATGCCTTCCGGTGCATGGAATGTCAGGCCATACTCATGCGCCAGATAGCCAAACGCATCATGCGAGGTGATGACCGCCCGCTTGTCCGCCGGAATGGCGGCGACTGCAGCGCGGATATCACTGTCCAGAACAACAAGCTTTGCATCATAGGCGCGGGCATTGAACTTGAACGTTTCGCAGTTTGCCGCATCCGCCGCGCACAAGGCGTTCGTAATGTTCTGCACATAGATGCGTGCGTTCGGCACAGACTGGAACGCATGCGGGTCGATCCCGCCGTGCCCGTGTTCGTCGCTGGCAGCCACCGTTCCGTCGCCATGCGCATCGCCGGCTTCAATAAGCGCGGCGCCTTTTGACACCTCGACAACCGTGGCTGCGGATGCACTCGTCTTCGCGAGCCGTTCCATGAAACCTTCAAATCCGAGCCCGTTGACCAGCACCACCTGTGCCTGCGCAAAGGCAACTGCATCGGCAGGCTTCGGCTCATAGACATGCGCATCGCTGTCCGGCCCGACCAGCGTGATGACCGTGACCTTGTCGCCGCCGACTTGGGCAGCCATGTCGCCAAGGATCGAAAACGAAGCAACGATCTTCAATCCGTCTGCAAGCGTCAAAGACGTCGATGCGATGAGCGTTGCAACACCGGCAAGCATAATTTTCCGCAGTTGTTTCATGGATTTGGCTCCTTGAAATGAATCAATTTCTCAAGCGACACGATGCCGGTGCGGGCGAAGCCGCGATTGGATCAGCCCGCGCCGTCCGCCAATCAGCGACACCAGATAAGCGCCCCCGGCAAACAGCACGATCGAAGGTCCGGATGGCAGCGACAAATGATAGGAAAGCAAAAGCCCGGCGACGCCCGAAACCATGCCGATGCCCACCGCCAGCACGCACATGGTCAAAACCCGGTTGGTCCAGAACCGCGCTGCCAGCGCCGGCAGCATCATCAGGCCGACCGACAGCAGCGTACCCAACGCCTGAAATCCGCTGACCAGATTGAGGACCACCAGCATCAGGAACACGAAATGCACCACCGCGCCGATGCCGCTCACGGAGCGCAAATAAAGCGGGTCCAGGCACTCCGCCACCAGCCCGCGCCAGAACACGAACAGCGCGACGAGCGTCACCCCCGTGATCGATCCGATCAGCCAGATCGCATTGTCATCCAGCGCCAGCACCGTGCCGAACAGCACGTGCATCAGGTCGACGCTCGATCCGCGCAGCGATACGATCAAAACGCCGGCCGCCAGTGAAATCAGATAAAACGCCGCCATCGAAGCGTCTTCGTTCTGCACAGAAAACCGCGACACCGCGCCCGACAAAAGCGCCACCGCCAGACCGGCAATCAGCCCGCCGATGGTCATCGGCAAAAGCGCCAGCCCGAACAGAAGATAGGCGACTGCCGCCCCCGGCAGCACCGCATGCGCCAGTGCATCGCCCGCAAGGCTCATCCGCCGCAGCATCAGGAACACGCCTGCCGGCGCAGTGCCCAGCGCAAGCAACAGCGTCCCAAGCAGTGCCTTCTGCATGAAGCCATAATCCACAAACGGCGCGATCAGAAAATCATACATGGCTCAGGATTTCCCGTGCGCATGACTGGCATGATCATGCCCCGAATGATCATGATGCACGTGATCGTGGCCCGCGTGGCTATGCCCGTGGTGCGCGTGTCCATCATGCCTGTGCATGTCGCCCGGTGCATCGCACCACGGCGCATTCTCGTTCCAGGCTTCGGTGAACCGCCGAGCCCGTGCCAGATTGTCCTCCGTCAGCACTTCGGCTGTTGGTCCCCAGGCAATCTCCTGCCGCGCCAAAAGCAACGCCTCCGGAAACACCGCGCGCACCAGCGCCATGTCGTGCACCACGACAATCACCGTGCGCCCTTCGCCATGCCAATGCCGGATCAGCGTGACCAGATCCCCGACGGTCTTGGTGTCGACAGCATTGAAAGGCTCGTCGAGCAAGATCAGGTCGGCGTCCTGCAAAAGCACCCGCGCAAACAGCGCCCGCTGCAATTGCCCGCCCGACAGCGTGTCCAGCGAACGGTCCTCGAACCCTTCGAGCCCGACGGCGGCCAAAGCCTTCATCACCTCGGCCTTGTCACTGCGCTTGAACCAGCCGGTCAGTCCGCGCCTTGGCCAAAGCCCGAGTGCCACAAGGTCCTGAACTCGCGCCGGAAAATGCCGATCCACTTCCGATTGTTGCGGCAGATAGGCGATCCGCTGTCCGGGCTCAACGCGGATTGACCCCGCCATAGGTTTCAAAATGCTTGCAATCGCCTTCATTAGCGTCGATTTTCCGGACCCGTTCGGTCCGACCACCGCTGTCAGCGAACCGCGCTCCAGCGCACCATCCAGATGATGCACCGCCGGATGGCTGTTGTAGCCAAGCGTCAGCCCGTCAAAGACAAGGCTGTCATGAATTTCAGCGTGGGAGGTGATGGTAGACATGGAACTCCGGCGGGCAGGCGGGTCAGTTGCGGCCATGCCTACGTAATGTTATTACATGAGTCAAATGAAATGTAATGTTATTACATATTTTGAGGCTTGGAGCGCTTTGATGGCATCGCATGAAAAACTGGTCGAAAAGCTGACCAAAAACCAGGTGCTGGTACTGGCGGAGCTGCAGTCCGCCCATGCGCCGGTCACGGCCTATGCCTTGCTGGATAAACTTCGCCCGCAAGGTTTCCGCGCCCCGCTGCAGGTCTACCGCGCGTTGGACCGGCTGATGGCGCTCGGCCACATCCATAAGCTCGAAAGCATCAACGCCTTCATGGCCTGCGCCCATGGGCACGGGGAAGGGCAACATCACGGCGTTGCCGGTTTTGCCATCTGCGACAAGTGCGGTCAGGTCAGCGAATTCGCCGACAGCGATATTGAACACCGGTTGGCGGCGTGGGCCAAATCCAATGGCTTCCATGCCGAAAAATCAGCCATCGAACTGCATGGCCAATGTTCGGCCTGCGCGCAAACCGAAGCCTGATTTATCCCGCCATCGCCGCCGCGACATGCGGCGCCACTTCGGCATAGCCGCGATAGATCATTTCCAGCGCGACGTAGAGAATGATGGCAAGACCGACATAAGCGATCCAGCGATGCTTTGAGAGCAGTCGCGCAATGAACGTGGCCGCCAGGCCCATCAGTGCAATCGACAGGATAAGCCCGATGACAAGAACCGTCGGATGGTCACGCGCAGCGCCAGCGACAGCCAGCACATTGTCGAGTGACATGGACACGTCGGCGACAACGATCTGCCAGGCAGCCTGTGCAAAGGTCTTGCGCGGCTGGCCTCCCGCGACGTTGCCGTCGGCATTGATGTCCGAATCCGCCAGCGCTTCCTGCGCCGCGACTTCGTCAGCGTCATGGCCCTGGCGCAACTCGCGCCACATTTTCCAGCAGACCCAGAGCAGCAGCACACCGCCCGCCAGCAACAGGCCGACGATGGCCAGAAGCTGCGTTGTGACCGCAGCAAAGCCGATGCGCAAAACGGTGGCGGCAATGATGCCGATCAAAATCGCCTTGTTGCGCTGGTCTTTCGGAAGACCGGCAGCTGCAAGTCCGATCACAACCGCATTGTCGCCCGCCAGCACCAGATCAATGCCGATAACCTGCAGCAGCGCGGTAAAACCTTCAGGGGTGAAAATTTCCATCATGATGTGAATCTGCCTTGATCTGGGAAGGCGCTGGCGAAAACCGCACCGAATTCATATCCGCATTTGGCCTATCAGACGCGAAAGAACAAGTCTTGATCACCAATTTTCGGCAAAAATGGCGGCTTCGGCAGCCATAGCACGCGGCAGATGGCGCGCCCGCGCCTTGACTCCCCGCCCCACTGCTCCACACTAATTCCAGTGGTGCGCCGTGTGGTTGGGAGGCCCGGGCGTGCTGGTTCAACAGACGCGGGAGGCGTTCATGCTTGGCCAAATGATGACAATGCCGCTGGTGATCAGTTCGCTGATTGACCATGCCGCAAGATATCACGGCGATACCGAGATTGTTTCCGTCGAGACAATAGGCGGCATTGTGCGGACCAACTGGTGCACGGTGGCGGCCGATTCGCGGCGGCTGGCGTCTGCGCTGAAAAAGTCCGGCGTGAGCGATGGCGGGCGCTGCGCGACCATTGCGTGGAACAATTACCGGCATCTGGAAATCTATTTCGGCGTGTCGGGCGGCGGCATGGTTTGCCACACGATCAATCCGCGCCTGTTTCCCGAGCAGATGATCTACATCGTCAACCATGCCGAAGACGAAGTGCTGTTTTTCGACCGCACCTTCCTGCCACTGGTTGCCAAGTTGAAGGACCAGTTCAAGCCGGTGAAGGCCTATATCCTGCTTGGTCCCCGTGACGAGGAAGCGGCAGCGACAATTCCCGGACTGCAGTTCTTCGACGATTTCGTCGCCACGGGCGATGCTGATTACCAGTGGCCGGAACTGGATGAACTGACTGCCTCCAGCCTCTGCTACACGTCCGGGACGACGGGGAACCCCAAGGGCGTGCTCTACTCGCACCGCTCGACGCTGTTGCACACTTTTGCGGTCTGCGTGCCTGATGCGCTCAATCTGTCGGCGCGCGATTGTGTGTTGCCGGTTGTGCCGATGTTTCATGTTAACGCGTGGGGCGTTCCATATGCAGCGGCGATGGTCGGCACCAAGCTCGTCTTGCCGGGACCTGGACTCGACGGCGACAGTCTGGTGAAACTGATCGAAGCCGAGAACGTGACTGTTGCCGCTGGTGTGCCGACGATTTGGCAAGGCCTGTTGAACTCCGCCCAAAAGAGCGGGGCGAAGCTTGAAAGCCTGCAGCGCACCGCTGTCGGCGGATCAGCCTGCCCGCCATCGACCATCAAGGCGTTCCGCGAGCGCCACGGCGTTGAAACCATCCACGCCTGGGGCATGAGCGAAACCTCGCCGATCGGCACTGCAAACGCGCTGCTCAACAAGCATCGGACCTTGCCCGAGGACGAACAGCATCGGCTGCGTCTCAGCCAGGGCCGTCCGCTGTTCGGCGTTGAGCTGCGCATTTCCGGCGATGACGGCAAGGAGCTTCCCGAAGACGGCGTTGCCCAAGGCGACCTTGCCATCCGTGGCCATTGGGTGGTCGACAGCTATTTCAAGCAGGACAAGGGCACGGCAAAGTCCGGCAAATGGTTCATGACCGGCGACGTCGCAACGATTGATCCGGACGGCTACATGGTCATCAAGGACCGCTCCAAAGACATCATCAAATCCGGCGGCGAATGGATTTCCTCGGTGGAACTCGAAGGCATTGCCATTGGCCATCCGGACCTCGCGGATGCCGCTGTCATTGGTGCCAAGCATGAAAAATGGGACGAGCGCCCGGTTTTGGTTGCCGTGAAGGCAGCGGATAAAAACCCGGATCCGGCGGAGTTGATTTCATTTTACGAGGGCAAGGTTGCGAAGTGGCAAATTCCTGACGCGGTTGTCTTCACCGACGTCATTCCGCGCAACGCCACAGGCAAGATCCTGAAGAACAGGCTCCGCGAACTCTATGGCAATGTGCTCATGGAAAAGGGTTGAGCCTAACGAACAGCTTGACTTTCCATAGCCCCGCCTGACCTATCCGCATATGGAAAATGTACTGGCGGGAGGCCGGGGCTTGGACCTGAACTGGACACAATACGCTTCCGGCATCCGGGCGCTGCACATGCGCGGCGGGTATGTTGACGCCTTGTGCGAGGCGGTCCGCTCAGTTGGCAATCTCGGCCACTGGTTCGGGTGCGTGTTTTTCTCGGATGCGACGATTGATCCGGTTGATCTGGCCGAACACCTGCGCACAGATTTGCCTGAGCTCGAATGCACCGGCTGCACCACCGCGGGCGAACTGACGCCCGATGGCATCCTCGACGGCGACGTGCTTTTCGTCCTGTTTCCTCGCGCGGCTTTCACCATTTCCCCGCTGGTCATCGACGATCTCGCCAGCGGCGGCATGGGCGATATCGCGGCCTCCGTCGCGGCGATGCGCGAACAGCATACGCTGAAGACTGCCGGCACCGCGCACGACAAGCCGTTTGCGCTCTGCCTGATCGACGGCATGTCCAACGCCGAAGAGGCAGTGACCGCCGCTATATTCTGGGGCCTTGACGACATTCCGTTGATCGGTGGCTCGGCGGGCGATCACATGGAGTTCCGCAAAACCTTCATTCTCGCCAACGGTTCGGCATGGTCCGGCCGCGCCGTGATCCTCATCATCTCCACCGCCATTCCATTCCAGATTTTCAAGTCGGACAATTTCATCCCTTCGACGCAAAAACTGGTGGTGACGGCTTCCGATCCGGACAGGCGCATTGTCTTTGAATTCAACGCCGCGCCCGCAGCCGACGAATATGCCGCCGCCATCGGCATAGCGCCGGAATCGCTCAACGCCATGTCCTTTGCCTCGCATCCGGTGGTGGTGCGGGTCGGCGGTGAATATTTTTGCCGGTCGATCCAGAAGGTCAATCCGGACCGTTCGCTCTCCTTCTTCTGTGCTATTGATGATGGCGTCGTTTTGACCGTGGCGAAGGCGCAAGGCATGGTCGAATCCACGCGCGCGGCGCTCACCGAAGTTGACCAGAATCTCGGCGGCATCGACATGATCCTCGGCTTTGACTGCATCCTGCGCCGACTTGATGCGCAAAACCGGCAGGTGTTCCGGGGCATGTCGGAACTGTACCAAAAGCACCGCGTGATCGGCTTTGGCACCTATGGCGAACAGTATCAGTCACTGCATTTGAACCAGACGCTGACTGGCATTGCCTTTGGCCACGCCTTGGCGGCGGAGTGAGGAAATGACGGTCGATCAAGTCACCGACCTTGCCCGCCTGAAGCGCATCAACGAAGCGCTGATCGCGCGCGTCGAGCGTTCGATGGACCAGCAGGGCAATGCCTTCACCCTGTTCCAGACCGCGATCAACCTTGAGGGTCGTGTCCGCGCCAAGACCGACGAGTTGAAGCAGACGCTGCGCCGTCTGGAGCAGTCCAACCGCGACCTGTCTCTGGCCAAGGAGGCGGCGGAAACCGCCAACGCCTCCAAGACCCGCTTCATCGCGGCCGCCAGCCACGATGTGCTGCAGCCACTGAATGCCGCGCGTCTTTCGGTGTCAGGCCTGTCGGAAATCCTGATGGATGCCGAAGGCTCCTCACTGGTGAAACAGGTCGAACGCTCGCTCGATACGATGGAAGAGTTGCTGCGCACGCTGATCGACATTTCGCGGCTGGATTCCGGCGTGATGAAGCCGGAACTGACCAGTTTTGCCTTGCAGGATATTTTTGAGGCGTTGGCGTCCGATTTCGCACCGCTGGCGCAAAAGGCAGGGCTGAAACTGCGCATCCGCCAGACCAGCCTGCATGTCACGTCGGACCGGATGATGCTGCGCCGCATCCTGCAGAACATCCTGTCCAATGCGCTGCGCTACACTGGCGAAGGCGGCGTTTTGATCGGTGCGCGGCGGCGCGGCGGGCAAGTGCGCATTGATGTGATTGATACCGGCATCGGGATAGGTGAAGACCAGAAGACGCTGGTGTTCGAAGAGTTTCACCGGGGTCCGGATGCCGCAACCGCCCACGCAGGCGGTCTGGGCCTTGGCCTGTCGATCGTCCGGCGCATGACGCAGGCGCTTGAACATCCGCTTGAATTCCGCTCGAAAGTCGGCACGGGCACCGAATTCCGCATCATTTTGCCGTTGGCAGCCAGCCCTGTGGAGGCCAAGCCTTCGGGGGCCGCCGCCATACCGGACAATCCGGTCTACGGTCTGTTCAGCGCAAAGGTACTGCTGGTGGAGAATGACCGGCGCGTACAGGAGGCGATGGCCGGGCTGCTCGGACGGTGGGATTGCAACATTCGTCTGGCGGCGAGCCTTGGCGAGGCCATGACGGCGCTGTCCACCGGCGGCTGGTCGCCCGACATTATCATTGCCGACCAGCACCTCGACCGCGCCACGCTGGGCTCGGAAACCATCACCGAAGCACGCAAACTGTTAAAACGCCACGTCCCGGCCATCATCATCACTGCCGACCCGGACAAGCAACTTGCATCGGTCGCTAGGGAGCAGCGCATTGAGGTGATGAACAAACCTGTCCGCCCGGCAGAGCTGAGGGCGCTCATGGCGCATCTGCTGGCCTAGTCGCGGAACAGGTCCTTGGCATCCAGCTTCGACACCTCGATCACCGCCTGCGTGCGGGAAAACACGTTCAGTTTGCGCAGGATTTCCGACACATGTGCTTTGATCGTCGTCTCGCCGACTTTCAGCTCAAATGCGATCTGCTTGTTTAAAAGCCCCTGCTTCAGCATTTGCAGCACCCGCAACTGCTGAGGCGTCAACGAAGTCAGCTTGGCCAGAAGTTCTGCCCTGGAATTGTCCTGACCCGTCTGCGGGCCGTCATAGCCGGCAGGCACGTGGATGGAACCATTCATGACGTCGCTGATGGCTGCGGCCAATTCGGCCTTCTTGGCGGATTTCGGGATGAAACCTGCCACGCCATAAGACAGCGCCTCGGTGATGATCCGCGCCTCCTCGTGGCCCGAGACAACCACCACCGGCAGGCGCGGATATTGCGTGCGCAGTTCCAGCAGGCCTTCAAACCCCTTGGTGCCGGGCATGTTCAAATCCAGTAGCGCCAGGTCAAACACCGGATTGTCCGCCAGCGCCTTCAGCGCCTCGTCTATCGACCGCGCCTCAACCGCCTCCACATCAGCAAACGCCAGTGTGATGGCGCTTTGCAGCGCCTCGCGGAAAAGCGGATGGTCGTCGATGATCAAAAACCGTGCCATGCCGCTTTATGCGCGGAAAACGGATCAAAAGTCACCCGCAATCGCAGCGTAGTGGCCTTGTGCTTTGGTGCGGATCAGCCTTCCTTCATCCACCCCGCAGCCCGTTCGGCGATCATCATCACCGGCGCATTCGTATTGCCGCCGATCAGCGCCGGCATCACCGAGGCGTCCACCACGCGCAGGCCTTCAAACCCGTGCACCTTCAGCTGTGGATCGACCACGGCCATCCCGTCCTTGCCCATTTTGCAGGTGCCGACCGGATGGTAGACCGTATCCGCCCGCGCCCGGATGTGCCGCTCCCAGTCCGCGTCGCTCTTCACATCGGCCGTGTAGATTTCCTTCTTGCGGTAAGGCGCAAGGGCAGGGGCCTTCAGGATCCGGTCCACGATCTTCGCACCCTTGACCATCCGCGCAAGATCATCCGGATCGCTGAGATATTCCGGATCGATCAGCGGCGCGTCGAACGCGTCGGCGTTGGCAAGCCTTACCGTCCCGCGCGATTTCGGCCGCAACACGCAGACATGGCACGAGAAGCCGAAACCGTAATGAACCTTGCGCAGATGATCGTCCACCATCCCCGGCACGAAATGCAGCTGGATATCAGGATCGCTGAGCGACGGATCCGTCTTGAGGAACCCCGCGCCCTCCGCCCCCGGCGAGGCGATCAGCCCCGTGCCGTCCTTCTTCCACCGCAGGATTTGCTGCATCGTCAGCAGCGTCCCCGCCGGGCTCAGCGCCAGCCCTTCGGCGATGTGCGATTTCCACACCAGTATGAAATCCAGATGGTCCTGCAGATTGGACCCGACGCCTGCCAAATCCTGCCGCACCGCAATGCCGTGCCTTTGCAATTCCGCCGCCGGGCCGATGCCGGACAGCATCAGCAACTGCGGCGAGTTGAAAGCGCCCCCGGCAAGGATCACCTCGCATGTCGCCTGTGCGATCTTGTCTTCGCCGCCCTGCCGGTATGAAATGCCGATCGCCCGCCGCCCGGAAAACAGCACCTCGCGCGCCCGCGCCTTGGTCACCACCGTCAGGTTTGGCCGGTCCATCACCGGATGGAGATAGGCCGCCGCCGCAGAACATCTCTCGCCGTTCTTGCCCTCGCCGTAAAACTGCGTCACCTGATAAAGCCCGGCGCCCTCCTGGGACGGCCCGTTGAAATCCGCATTGACCGGAAACTGGCACTCCGCCGCAGCCTCGACAAAAGCCTTCGTCACGCTTGCCGGCGAGCGCTGGTTGGCCACCCGCAGCGGCCCGTCCGCGCCGTGCAGATCATCCGCGCCATTCTCGTTGCGCTCGGCGCGCTTGAACCATGGCAGCACGTCGTCCCAGCCCCAGCCGTCCGCGC
>JBGSHY010000006.1:0-61376 GCA_041751995.1 Rhizobiaceae bacterium
GCGCAAATGCAGCCACCCGGCCATAGGAGCCCGTGAAGCCAAGCGCCACAAGATCGGCATGCAAATGCTTCAGTGTTCGCCTCTGCTTGCGTGACTTACCGGCCTCGGTCTTCAGCCAGCCGGTCAGCTTCTCGGCGAAAGGATCAAGCTTGCTTGGACGTTCCGGCGTGGCGAATCTTGGCTCAACCGTGTCCGCTGAAAGATGTTTGGTCACGGTATTGCGCGATAGTCCCGTGCACCGCGCGATCTCGCGGATCGACAGCTTCTCACGCAAATGCATCCGACGGATGATATTCAAAAGTCGCATGTGGATCACTCCGTTGCCCCCGCCGCTCGCTGCTTTGGGGGAAGGTTCACATGGCTCAATTCTCAGTGGAAATTATCCGCCTAATCGGCTCAGTTCTGGGTGGAAATCAACACGCAGCGGTTGGCTCGCACGATCTCAAGGAATTGTTTTCGCCGATGAATCAATCCGGAAAACGTAACAAAATCGCGCAAGTCTTATCTTCGAACGGAAAACCAATGGTGCCCAGGACCGGAATCGAACCAGTGACACGCGGATTTTCAATCCGCTGCTCTACCAACTGAGCTACCTGGGCAACCTTGACATCGGGCGCTTGCCGATGGCGTTCCGGACGATTGGTGTTGCCGGAAGCGGCCGGGTTATAGCACGAGATTCCCGGCTGTCCAGCCGCAAAACCGCAAAAAGAATGACTGGTTCTACTCCCGGCAAGTTTCCGCTAGTCTTGTTGCCTGTGGCTTCAGATTCGGGCGGACCGGAGCCTTGGCGGGGGTTGATTGACTGACATTGTGACAGAAAGACAGACCCGGCAAGGTTTTGGTTGGGGCATTATTGGGACAGGCCAGATCGCATCGGATTTTGCCAGTGATCTCAAGCTGTTGAAAGATGCGCGGATTGCCGCAGTGCTGTCGCGCGACCAGGCATCAGCCGATTCATTTGCGCAGAAAAACGGCTGCGCGGTCGGCTATAGCGATATTGATCGGTTCATGGCGGACAAGAATATCGACATAGTCTATGTCGCCACGCCCAATTCCATGCATCTGCCGCAAGCCCTGCGCGCCATTCGCGCCGGCAAAGCGGTATTGATCGAAAAGCCTCTCGCGCCGTCGGAGCCCGAAGCGGAAGTCTTGCATCGCGAAGCCGTACGTAACAAGGTCTTCGTCATGGAGGCGATGTGGATACGGTTTCTGCCCGGTATCGTTGCGGTCAAACAGATGATCGAAGCCGGAGATATCGGCGAAATCCAAACCATTCGCGGCTCATTGTCGTGGAAAAATGCGTACGATTCGCAAAGCCGCCTGTTCAGCAAGGCGCTGGGCGGCGGGGCCTCTCTGGATCTGGGCGTCTATCCGCTGTCGCTCACCATGCATCTGCTGGGCGAGCCGGACAAGATATCGGGTGCGTGGACCGCAGCGCCGAGCGGCGTTGATATGCGGGCATCCTACAAGCTTCACTATCAAAATGCAGTCGCTGAGTTTGAGTGTGGTTTGGACAGAAATCTGAAAAACACATTTCTGATAGAAGGCAGTAAAGGGGTTATCCGGATTTCAGATCCATTTGTTCGCGCAAAACGGGTTGAATTGGCAACAGGTCGCGTTGGACGCTGGCTGGTTGAGCATTGCACCAGAGGCACGCCGGCAAAGATTCTGTCCCGGCTAAGTTTTCCCGGGCACAAGGTCCTGCAGTTCCCTTATGACGGCCATGGACTTTCATTTCAGGCCGATGCTGTCATGCAGGCCTTGCGCAACGGTGAGACCGGCCACAAATCGATGCCATTGTCAGAAAGCACTGCTGTTTTGCGCGCCATATCCATGTTGCTGGCGCATCCGGCAACCGGCTAAAAAGTGTTCTTGACCTTGTAAGGCTGCGGCAGTTTCTGCCCATGATGCAGCGCCAGGGCCAATTCCGTGATGTGCAGCGATACCGCGCCGGAATAAAACGCCGGTGTTTTGCCGCTGATCATGTCAGCCTGCGCGGCAATGCCTGCCATGAAATCGATTTGTGACGGGTAGCTTGGCGTATCCTGTGAGGCCTTCAGCGGATAGGAAAGCTTGCGCCCCGGCACCAGTTTGAAAGGCAGTGCCTTGCCAAGCCTTGCTTCTGCGCGGCGAAGCACTTTCTGCAGCAGGGGGCGAGGTTCGGAAGATTGCTCCAGATGCACTGTCGAGCGGTTGTCCCACAAGTCTCGCACAGTAATCGAACCTGTGTCACCCAATATGGTCAGCGACCGGTCGCGTGGTGCAGCAAGACCGGATGTCAGACGCGCGATCACACCGGATTTGAATTGCAGGCAGCCGACCGAGAAGTCTGGGGCAAGCACATGGCCGCGCGCGCCTTCTCCTTTGTCGGGAAATGCCAGCGCCGAAAAGCTGGTCAGATGTTCGACCGGACCAAACAGGCCGACAAGCCAGGACAGCGCATAACCTGCATGTTCCAGTGTGCAGCCAATTTCAAATTCGTGCACACCCGGCCACGACGCGCCGGACCGGCTTTTCCACGTTTGCCATTTTTCGCGAAACACCGGCCCGTCTTCCATCTCGGCATAGACCAGCCGGGGAAGGCCGATGGCGCCGGCCTTTAATCGTTCAGCAACCAGCCCATTGGCATCGCTGAGGCCATTGGCGGGCGCAGAGGCAAGCACCAGCCCCTTGTGTGCGGCGAGCGCAACCAGGGCCTCAGCCTCACCCAAATCCATCGCCAGGGGCTTTTCAGAGTAGACATGTTTCCCGGCTTCAAGCGCCGCGCCCGAGACGGCATAGTGCGCTTGCGGTGTCGTCAGGTTGACGATGATCGAAATTGCCTTGTCGGCAAGGATGCTGTCAAAATCCGGATAGGCGCGCACCTTGTGAAACGCACTGAATTGCGCCAGCCGCGGCAAATCGCTGTCGAATACACCAGCCAAAACGAGGCCCGGATGGCGTGCCAGTGTTGTCATGTAATAGTCGGCGACAAAGCCCGTGCCGACGATCGCAATTGTAACCGGGGTCATGTCAGCAATGGCCGTTCCGCTGTTGAATTGCCCTCAAGCTATCAGTTCGGCATGAAAAGAGCGTGAATGGCGTCAGTTGTCTTGCGCAGGCGGTGTGTCACTTTCGTCTTCATCTTCACGTGCGGGAATGACATACGCGCCGGACAGCCAGCGATTCATGTCCACCTCCTTGCAGCGGCGCGAGCAAAATGGCCAGAATTCGCGCGACGATTCGCGTCGGCATTCCGGGCAGGGGCGGTTCGGCCGCAGTGGCACAACTTTGGATTTTTCGGCTTCTTCTGTCATTTGAAATTACGGCGCAGCTGCGAGCCACTTGAACCGCACATTGAACCCTTCGCCGGTCAAAAGGCCGACGGTCTCATAAAGTGGCAGTCCGACGACATTTGTGTAGGAGCCAACGAGCTTGACAACAAATGTCCCCGCCAAACCCTGGATGCCATAAGCCCCCGCCTTTCCACGCCATTCGCCGGAGGCGAGGTAGCTGTCAATTTCGTCTTTTGACAGCCGCTTGAAGCGGACTTTGGTTTCGACCAGCTTCTGGCGGAACTTGCCATTGGGTGTCACCAGGCAAACACCGGTATAGACATGGTGTGAGCGTCCTGAAAGGAGACGCAGGCAATAGTTCGCCTCGTCAATGAGTTCGGCCTTTGGCAAGATGCGACGGCCAACGGCGACCACTGTATCGGCTGCCAGTATATAGGCGTCCCTGGCGTCATCATGCGACGCCAGACCCGCCTTGGCCTTCTCGGCCTTTTCGTAGGAAAGGCGTTTCGCCAACGAGCGGGGATGCTCTGCGCGCCCCGGTGTTTCATCAATGCCCGCCGGAAACAGCCGGTCCGGCTCAATGCCAGCCTGCGCCAACAGTTCGACGCGGCGCGGCGAACCGGAGGCGAGAATGAGCTTTTGCAAAGCACTCATGAAATTGCCCCGGTGCGCCAGATGCTGAATTATTTGAAGCGGTAGGTGATGCGACCCTTGGTCAGGTCATAGGGGGTCATTTCGACCAGCACCTTGTCGCCGGTCAGAACGCGGATGCGGTTCTTGCGCATGCGGCCGGCGGTGTGGGCGATGATTTCATGCTCGTTTTCGAGCTTGACGCGAAACATGGCATTGGGGAGCAGTTCGGTCACCACTCCTGGAAATTCGAGGACTTCTTCCTTGGTCATTCTTGGCCTTTGCGTGATTGTTGCCGGGCGAATGAATTTGCGCCCGGAAATTTGGGCGGAACCTATCCGATAACGCCCAATTTGTGAACCGTTGAAATCAAGCTTGTTTTACTGAAGGAATCGGTCGCGAATTTTCGATTCCAATGTGTTTCTCACTTGTCTGTAGGCATCCAAAATCTGGTCCCTGGTACCAGTTGCAAGCGATGGGTCCTGAAGTGGCCAGTATTCCACTTCGACCGGGTGCGAGCGCGTCAACTCCAGGGCGCGGTGATGGGCTTCCGGCGCCAGCGTGATGATCAGCTCGAAGTAATCATCTTCCAGTTCGTCCAGAGTGTGGGGCGTACGTTCTGGCGGATTGAGGCCGTGTTCTGAAAGTATGGCGGCAACAAAGGGGTCCGGCTCGCCCTTGTGGACTCCCGCTGAGGTGACAAATTGGTCGCGTGGCAACAGCGAGCGGGCAATCGATTCAGCCATTGGCGAGCGGATGGAATTCATCCCGCACAGGAAGAGAATGGAGCGCGGTTTTGTGCGCGTATCAGCATCCGGTTTTTGATCGTCATTCTGCATCCGCTATCCCCGCCAATGCAAAACGCAGATCAGCGTGAAAAGGCGGCGGGCAGTGTCAAAATCAACGTCGATCTTGCCGCCAAGCCGGTCCATCAGGGTTTGCGATCCTTCATTGTGCAGCCCACGCCGGCCCATGTCGATCGCTTCGATCTGGCTGGGTGTAGAGGAGCGGATAGCGTCGTAGTAGCTCTCGCAGATCATGAAATAATCTTTGACGATGCGCCGGAAAGGCGTCAGCGACAGAATATGCGTAATAACCGGTGATCCGTCTTCGCGGGTCACGGAAAACACCAGCCGGGATTCAACCAGCGAAAGTTTCAGCTTGTAAGGACCGCCAGTCGGGTCGCCGACGGGCTGAAACGCATTCTCTTCAATCAAATCATAAATGGCAACCGCACGCTCATGCTCGACATCCGGTGTGGACCTGCCGATTGTCTCGTCGAGGGCAACGTCAATCAAACGTGATTTTGAGGCGTCAGTACTCATCCGGCTCTCCCGGATTAAGTCGTATCCCGACTGAACGCCGATGGGCATCCAGACCTTCGACCGAAGCCAGTGTCATGGCGGCAGGCGCCAGAATGCGCAACTGGTCAGCGCCAAGCTTCAGGATGGACGTGCGCTTGACGAATTCCAGCACGGACAGACCGCTGGAAAAGCGCGCCGATCGGGCCGTTGGCAGCACATGGTTCGAGCCGCCGACATAATCACCGATGACTTCCGGCGTGTGCTTGCCGAGAAACACAGCGCCTGCATTGCAAATGCCATCAAACAGTGCCTCGGGATCAGCGACGGCCAATTCGAGATGTTCTGCGGCAATGCGGTTGGCGAGTGGAACAGAGGCAGCAAGGTCACCAACGAGTATGATCGCGCCGAAATCCTGCCAGCTTTGCGCCGCTATTTCCCCGCGCGGCAAAAGACGAAGTTGGCGTTCGACTGCCTTTTCGACAGAACGGGCGAACTCTTCGTCATCGGTTATCAAGATGGACTGCGCCGCCACATCATGCTCGGCCTGCGCCAAAAGATCGGCGGCAATCCAGTCCGGGTCATTGTCCTTGTCGGCAATCACCAGCACTTCCGACGGTCCTGCGATCATGTCGATCCCGACTGTGCCGAACACCTGTCGCTTTGCAGCCGCCACCCAGGCATTGCCCGGACCCACGATCTTGGCGACCGGGCTTATGGTGGCAGTGCCATAGGCGAGTGCAGCCACCGCTTGCGCACCGCCAATGCGGTATATTTCCGAGACTCCGGCCAATCGGGCAGCGACCAGAACAAGCGGGTTAAGCTTACCGTCCGGCGACGGCACCACCATGACGATGCGCTCCACGCCTGCGACCTTGGCCGGAACCGCATTCATCAATACCGAACTTGGATAGCTTGCCGTACCGCCTGGAACATACAATCCCACCGACTCTATGGCTGTCCATCGCGAGCCGAGTTCGACGCCAATGGCATCGGTGTAACGGTCGTTTTTGGGCAACTGGCGGCGATGATGGCTTTCAATCCGGTCGCGCGCCAATTTCAGCGCTGCAACAACCTCGGGATCCGCGTTGGCGACCGCTTCATCAACTTCCGCCGCGCTTACGGCCAATGTCCCGGGGGTCAGTTCAATTCTGTCGAAGCGCCGGGAAAAATTGATCAGCGCCATGTCGCCGTTGGCACGGACTGAAGCAATGATATCGCGAACTGCCCGGTCAACGTCTTCCGAAATTTCGCGTTTGGTCGTCAGGAATGCCGCGAAGGCGTCTGCAAAGCCGGGTTCGGTTGATCTGAGCCATTGAGCCATTCGCCAAATCCCTCAAACGCCGTGCTTGGGCTTGCCCATGGCAGCCCACGCCGAGCCGAGATCGGCCAATTGCGCTTCGATGCATTCGACATCAAGCCGCATCGTTGCACCGCCGGCAAAGCTTATTTCGATAGTCCCGGCTGGTTCGTCTGTTGCTTTGAACTGCACAGCCAAGATGGCCAAAACAGTTTCCGGTTTCTTGCGGTCGATGCCGGTTGTGCGGAGGGCGAGGACCCGGTCAAAATGCAGGATCGCTCGGCGGCGTTCGGGGATGGTCAGACGTTCGCCGTTCTTTTCCCAGGCATAGCGGTTGACAGGCAAAACCAGCCGTTTGTCTCGCGGCTTGTAGGAAATCTCACCGGTTTTAAGAACAGCATCCTGCATGCAGGCGGAAATGACCGTCAAGTCCTCCACATCCAGCGCCGCCAGCTTCAGCAAATCCATATTAGGCCACCATTCCGGGCAATGCCCATTTCAGGTTACCAGTTAGGATTTTCGATGCCGCAGTGCAACAAGAACTCTTGATCAACCGGTGATGCGCTCAATGTTCGCACCGCAATTCGACAGCTTTTCCTCAAGATGCTCAAAACCGCGATCCAGATGGTAAATGCGGCTGACATTGGTTTCGCCTTCTGCTGCAAGGCCGGCAATGATGAGCGCCGAAGAAGCGCGAAGGTCCGTGGCCATGACCGGTGCGCCCTTGAGCCGATCAACGCCTTCGACCGTTGCGGTTTGGCCGGAAAGGGAAATCTTCGCACCCAGACGGGCAAGTTCCTGAACATGCATGAAACGGTTTTCAAAAATTGTCTCGGTGATGTGCGAAATGCCCTTGGCCTTGGTCATCAAGCCCATGAACTGCGCCTGCAAGTCAGTCGGGAATGCCGGGAAAGGCTCGGTACGCACATCAACCGGGTCAATGCCATGACCATTGCGCCGTACCCGGATGCCGGAATTGGTCGTGGTGATTTCGGTTCCGGTCTGCGCCAGTATGTCGAGCGCCGCCTGCAAAAGTTCCGGCCGCGCGCCTTCAAGGAGAACATCGCCGCCCGTCATGGCGACTGCCATGGCGTAAGTGCCGGTCTCGATGCGGTCGGGAATAATCCGGTGCCGAGCGCCGGAAAGATGGGTTACGCCCTGAATTTGTATGGTCGAAGTGCCGGCGCCTTCGATTTTTGCACCCATGGCGTTGAGGCAGTCCGCCAGATTGACGACTTCCGGCTCCATCGCCGCGTTTTCAATCACGGTTTCTCCGCGCGCCAAGGCTGCAGCCATCAGCATCACATGCGTGGCGCCGACAGAAACTTTGGGGAAAACATATTTGTTGCCGATCAGGCCACCTTTGGGCGCCTTTGTGACGACATAGCCGTCTTCAATTTCGATGTTCGCGCCCAGCGCCGCCAGGCCCTCGATGAACAGGTCAACCGGACGTGTGCCAATAGCGCAGCCGCCAGGCAGCGAAACCCGAGCCTCGTGCATGCGGGCAAGCAGCGGGCCAATGACCCAGAAACTGGCGCGCATCTTGGAGACGAGTTCATAGGGCGCTGTGGTCGTGACAATGTCGCGCGCCGTGAAATGGATCGTGCGGGCATACATCGATCCGTCATGGCCGCGGCGGCCGTTGACGGAATAATCAACGCCATGATTGCCCAGAATGCGAATCAACTGTTCGACGTCAGCCAAATGCGGCACGTTTTCCAGCGTCAGCGTGTCATCGGTCATCAGCGACGCGATCATCAACGGCAGCGCCGCGTTCTTGGCGCCGGAAATCGGTATGACGCCATTCAGCTTCTGGCCACCGATGATTTTGATGCGATCCATGTTTGTCTCTCGCGTACGCCGCGCTTGGCGGCCGGCTTGTGTTTGGCAAATGCCCTGAAAATCCAGTGCGCCGTTTAGACTATTGACGCGCGCGGTTCAAGGAACAGGGTTAGCCTTCGGTTAATGACCTTTTGAAGGCACTTCCATCATTATGCCCAACACCTTCATTCCGTCTTCGGAGTGGTTTCCCCTGCTTCCGCATTTTTCAATTCCACTTCCTGGAAACTGGAATCTTCCCCCGATTTGGCGGCGCGTCCGCGCGCTTTTCGAAGCGCCAGATTGTTGCGCAACGCTTCCGCCAATCTTGCCTTTCGCCGTTCTTCGCTTGTCGCACCTTTGAGAGAAGCTTTTTTCAATTTTGCATGGCTTTCATAAATGCACCGTCTGATCGCGATTTGAGCGGATTTCGAACGCCATCGGAGCGGAATTCGATCTGGTTTAAGCCAGTTTATAATAATTTGCAGTTTGAAAAATGCGCGGCGACCACGCTTGCGCAATCACCACTCTTGTGGCACAAGCCGCCGCATTCGACAGGATGCTGCGGTAGCTCAGTGGTAGAGCACATCATTGGTAATGATGAGGTCGGGAGTTCAATCCTCCCTCGCAGCACCATTTCTATAAGTTAAATATTTGGAAAATATACAATATTTCTGACAATACGGATTTATATCCACCCTTGCGTCCACCTATTATCTTCTGCGTCGTCAACATGATTTTGGTCTGAAGCGGCCTACGGTCTGTTTTCAGATTGAAGACTGGTCGTTCACCCATGTGGACAACAGTCCCATTTCTCGGGTTGCTGAAAACCGCCCGATTATGGAAACAAAAACGCTTTTGGAAAACACTGTTTATCTATCAAGACGTGGTATGCCCAAGTTTGGGCATACCCTCTAAGTTGAACTTTCACGATTGTTTTCAAGGTAGAAGGTGGGGGTGCTCAAAATTGCATACCCCTTCTTAGGCGCACGGACGCCGTGGACGCACTCATTTCACACGCCTGCAATATTTGCTTCACGCGATCCGTTTTTCAACGGCATATCTGAATGGCGATTTTGCGGAGAAAGCGGTCATTTTCTGCGCCTTGGAGGAATGATCGAAATGGGGCCGGGAGGAGATTGTCAGCTTTCGGGAGCGAACGAGGAAAGCGGACACGCGTCCGCGCCGTGCAGCTAAGCGCTTTCGGCCCCCAACTGCCGTTCGCGCTTCAACCCAAGCTGCCTGGCAGCTTCCCCGATCCGGCCATCGTCCTCGCCGCAGCATGCTTCATCGGGCAATGTCGCTGACGCAGAAGGAGCGCCATTTTATGGCGCGTGCTTGTCGCACATATCTTCGTTACAGAAACCTTGGATTTGCGTTCAGTAACCCGGCAAGCCGATATCCCAACCAATGATATGATTTCAGTTCAAGAGACCTGGATTGGGAAGAAACTTGGCATTTCGCAAACGATCAATTGAATGTCACCGGTGACTGCCTGCTGCGGTTGACGTTCAGTGAGAAGATATCCGGGCGGGCATAGTGACCGCTGGCGTCGAATTTGCGGCGCGCGGATCGGGCGGCATCGACGTCTATGTCAGAAATCAACAATCCCTTTTCCTTGTGCATCGGTCCGGCATGAACACCGCCAAAGGGCTTATAGATCACCGCATCGCCCGCGTTCACCCATTCGTCCTTGTTCGGAAACAACTCGTCATAATGAGGAATGTCAGTTGGGATGTCCGAGGCTTCGAGCGCGGTGGCGCAACCGATCACCCAGCATCCGCCCTCACGGGCGATATGCTGCATCGTCGCCAGCCATGTGTCGCCGCTGTCCCATGTTGGCGCGACGTAGATATCAATATTCTGAGCGTAGAGCGTGTATCGCGCCAGCGGCATGTAGTTCTCCCAGCACAAAAGGGCGCCGACACGCCCGACTGCGGTTTCCACAACATTCAAGCCAGATCCGTCGCCAAACCCCCAGACCATGCGTTCCGGGTTGGTCGGCATCAGCTTGCGGTGGTTGTTGGCAATCTTCCCGTCTGCGTCGATGATGACGCATGAGTTGAACAGCGTGCTGCCGCTGACAGCGCCATCAAGCTCCTGATAGCCCGCGACGATGACCACGCCATGTTCCTTCGCCGCCTCCTGCAACGGGGCCATTTCGCCCCGGCTCAGGTCGATCGAATTGGCTTGCAGGCGAGCGAACAAATCATCTGTCTTGCCCATCCCCGCCCCTGGCGGCAAACGCCAGACGAACGTGGGATAGCCCGGAAACCACGCTTCGGGAAAAACCACCATCCGGGCCCCTTCGCGTGCGCAGTCTCCGATCAGGTCAACTGCGCGTGCCATTGAGTTCTTCAGGTCAAGATAGACCGGTGGCTGTTGGATGATTGCGATCTTGGTCATGGCTTGCTCCTGCAATGCGGATGATCCGTCTCTTACCTCGTCGCGGACGCGACGAGCATTTCACAAGGGCCCACGAACTGGCCGCCTTTCTCGAAGGCACCAAGCGCCTGCTCGATCTCGGCCCAGGTGTCATCCCGCTCCTGCTCGGACAGGCCGCCCATCATCTGATGCAGGGCGCCGAAACTCTCCTGTTCGAATTGCAAGCATTCCAGGGCGGATTGCAGCCGAACCGGGGCGGCCACCCGATTAATCTCGATATCAAGGAACCCGGCAGCGGTCAGGCGGTCGGCAAGCACATCGGGATCGCCAAGGCTGAAAGGCCCCGGCTGCCCGGGCAAGGGCGCGGGCAAAGCGGCGCGGCGCCGGATGATGCCGACGGGGACTGAAAAGAACCCGTTACGGTCCGCGCCTGCATAGGTGATGGCGCCGACACGCCCGCCCGGACGCAAGTGATCGCGCATGCCCTTCAGCGCCTTGATCTGGTCTGGAAAGTAGATCAGACCGACCCGCGAGATGACCGCGTCGAATGGATCCGCATCGACCTCGGCAAGTGCCTCGCCGTCCAAGACGCGCGTCTCGACATGGTCATACCCCGCGAGTTTGGCATTAGCAGCCGCATGCTGAAGGATGACAGGCGATAGGTCGGTGGCCAGAACGTAGCCGGATGGCCCGGTGCGCCTGGCGGCGGCCAACGTCTGTTCGCCGGCCCCGGCCGCGACATCGAGCACCCGGCTGCCGGTCTGCACATTTGTCATGTCGAGCATCATGTCCGTCGCCGGTCCAAGCCAGCGCGACAGCAGCGGCGCCCAACGGTTCCACGCGTCCGCTGCTCCGTCCCACTGGATGCGCGTGGTTTGCTTGAAGGCAACCGGGTCGAAAACCTTTTGATTGTTGTCCATGGCCATTCTCCCAAATTTTGAGAAATTCATTGCCGAAATCGTGACATGGCCTCAGACTACAGGCCATTCGCAGAATTTCGGCACCGCTTTTGCAATAATGCACAAACCCGGGTGGCCAACATGCAGTGGGACGATCTAAGGATATTTCTTGCCATTGCGCGCGCGCGCTCGATCAGTGGCGCGGCAACGCGGCTGGGACTTCAGCATTCAACGGTGTCCCGGCGCTTGCGTGCGCTGGAAGAGCGGCTGGGCACCCGCCTGACCGAACGTAAGGCATCAGGTTATGAACTGACCGAAGCCGGTGAAGAGCTGCAACTCTCGGCGCACAAGATCGAGGCCGAAATCCTCGGGTTCGAGGGCGCCAGAAGCGGTGAGGATGCCGGCGCTTCAGGCGAATTGCGCGTCACAGCCATCAACAACATGGCGTCATCGGTGTTGATGCCCGCTTTCGCACGGTTCAGCACGGCCTATCCCGACATCGAACTTCATGTTCTGGTCAGCAACAAGTTCGTGAGGCTCGCCGAACGCGATGCCGATGTTGCCCTGAGGCTGACCAACACGCCGCTCGATACGCTGATCGGCACAAGACTGGCCAAGGTTGCTTCGACCGTCTATGGCGCGCGCGCCTATTGCGCTGAGGTGAATGCAGGCGAGCGCCGGGCAAAATGGCTGGGCGTCGAGTGCTGCGGGTTCCATATGTCCTGGACCAAGGACGCCTGTCCGGAGCATGACCACAACTTTTTTGTTGATGACACGCTCCTGACCCTTTCCGCTCTGAAAGCGGGAGCCGGGCTGGCCTATCTGCCCTGTTTCATGGGAGATGGCGAGCCGTCACTGGTCCGCTTCATGCCGCCGGAGCCGCAGCACGATCTGGGGCTGTGGCTGGTCTATCACCGCGACATGCAGCGCACCAAGCGGGTGCAATTGTTCCGCGAGCACATGCAGCGCGAGATTGGCGATTTGCGCGCCCTGTTCGAGGGGAAGCTTCCTGTCGAATGAATGCCGGTCAAGACCCATTGCCCTGAATTCGCAGCCGCCAGCGTGCGTTCGAAGTCCGGTTTCACCACGAGTCTCCCAAACCTTTTGCTGCACATCGTTGAGGAGAGAGATCCCGTTCCGGCAGTGCTGCATCTTGGCATTTGACCTTGGAACGTCCAGTTGGCGAACGGCGACTAATACAAAACTTGATATGCTGCGTCGAAGTCAGGCAGCTCTCCGCCCCTTGTGGGCGTTCAGTTCGTTGAAGCGAACTCCAGCTTTGGGGAACAGCAAGATTGATCGTGATTGACTGACATGGGGGCGCAAAGCCATCTTCGAAAAATCGATGCGTTATGACTGCATTGGGCCTTTGCGGACTCACAGTCTTAAAGGAAGTCCTGTGTCACCACAAACCATGTTCATTCGTCAATTACAGCAAAAACTGCGTCTAGCCTTCTGATGGCCGCCTTGGTTTTTTCGAACTTGATGGAACCTCAAGCGGTTAAGTCCCAAGTGCCGCTTAGCGAACAATGCGATAAGGCATACAGAAGAAGCCGATCAGCAATTTAAGGAAGCGATTGGCGGCGCCAAAGGCCGAGCGCCACACTCTGTCAAGGAAAACGCGACTTGCAGTTTTTATTGAATTCTTAAGCCGAAGGTTGCTCGGCTACCAAAAACTGGAAATCACATCCGGCCGGCGCCGGCATGACCTCTTGATGGTACAGCTTGGCGTAGCCGCGCGGTGCTGACTCATTTGTTTGGACCATGGTCTTGCGGCGCTCGTCCATTTCTTTTGGATCGACGAGCAGATCAATGCGTTTGTTTCGTGCAGAAAGGCGTATTCGGTCGCCATTTCTGACCAATGCAAGCGGGCCACCGACTGTCGCTTCCGGCGCGACATGAAGGACAATCGTGCCAAACGCTGTCCCAGACATGCGGGCATCGGAAATGCGAACCATATCCTTGACGCCCGCTTGAGCGAGTTTCTTGGGTATTGGCAAATAACCGGCTTCCGGCATGCCGGATGGGCTTTTTGGGCCGGCGTTTTGCAGGACAAGAATGTCATCGGAGTTCACATCAAGGTTCGGATCGTCGATGCGGTTGGACAGATCTTCCAGTGAGGAAAATACAACAGCCCGGCCTTCATGTTCCAACAATGAGGGGGTGGCCGCCGCACGCTTGAGAATGGCCCCTTCAGGCGCAAGGCTACCCGAAAGTGCGATTAAGCCTCCCAGAGGTGATACCGGATCAGCGGCGGCGCGAATGAATGCGCGGTCTATTGGATCGGGCAGAGGTGACGTCAGTCTGTCGTGCAAACGTGTACCCGTCACATCAGTACACTCAGTTTCGAGCTTTTCAGCAATCTCGCGCAAGACTCCATCCAACCCGCCTGCCGTATGGAAATCCTCCATATAACCCTGGCCTACCGGCTTCAGATCCACGAGGACGGGCGTCTCGTCAGATAGGCGGTTGAACTCATCGTAGTCGATCTTCATGCCGATGCGCCCGGCCACTGCGGCCATGTGGATAACGGCATTGGTCGATCCGGACACCGCAAGAAGCACGCGCAGTGCATTGCGGATCGAAGCCGGCGTGACCACGTCGCGCGGCAGGGGCGTTCTGGTCATCGCCAATTTGGCGGCGAGCGCGCCGGTTTCCTCGCAATTGCGCAGACGGTCAGCGTGAACTGCGGGAATGGCGGCTGAGCCCGGCAGCATCATGCCGATAGTTTCAGCCATCAATGCCATTGTTGAAGCCGTGCCCATGACAGCGCATGTGCCGGAAGTTACGGCAAGCCGTCCCTCGATTTGCGCGATCTCCTCAGCCGAAGTTTTCCCGGCCCTGAAGGATCCCCAGAAGCGGCGGCAATCCGTGCAAGCCCCGAGGCGCTCACCGCGGTGCCGCCCGGTCATCATTGGACCGGCGACGACCATGGCGGCAGGTTTGTTGGCAGACAGCGCACCCATCAACATGGCTGGCACAGTCTTGTCACAGCCACCCATCAGCACCACTGCATCCATTGGCTGGGCGCGGATCATCTCCTCGACAGCCATCGCCATCAGATTGCGATAGACCAGCGAAGTCGGCGACAGAAAAACTTCGCCCAAAGACAAAACCGGAAACGGCACCGGCAGCGCGCCAGCGGCAAGAACTCCGCGCTTCACCGCTTCGATCATTTCCGGAAAATGGCGGTGGCAATTGTTGAAGCCGGATTCCGAGGTGCAAATACCGACAATAGGCCGGTCCAGCATCGCGTCGGAATAGCCCATCGATTTGGCAAACGACCGGCGCAGGTAGCGCGCAAAATCACGGTCGCCGTAGTTGGTCAATCCGTTGTCCAGCCCTTGAGTTTTGCGGGTCATCAAGCCTGCCTCTGGTTCAGCCGGTGGCGAACATACTTGGGTGTAAGGTAGTCGAGAATGCCGAGCGATCCGCCCTCCCGGCCAAAGCCGGAATGTTTGATGCCGCCAAAAGGCGCTTCGGCGGTCGCCAATAGGGTTTCGTTGATGCCGATCATGCCTGCCTCCAGGCGGTCTGCCGTAGTGGCTGCCAGTGCGGCATCGTCAGTGAACACGTACGCTGCCAAACCGAATTCCGTGCTGTTGGCCCGGGCAATCACATCCTCAAAATCACTCCATGCGGCAATCGGGGCGACGGGAGCGAATGGTTCGTCTTGCATGATCCTCGCCGAATCCGGAACTCCGGCCAATACGGTGGGTTCGAGAAAATTGCCGTGGTTGAATTGGGGCGGGCGACCGCCGCCGGTCAGCAGCCTGGCGCCTTTGGCTCGCGCATCGTCGATGAGATCGATTGCGGCATCGACGGCGCGCGGACGTATCATCGGGCCGGTGGTGACTTTCGGGTCAAACCCGTCGCCGAGCACGAGGCTGCGGGCGACAGAAGCAAAAGTCTCCTCGAATTCGGACACAATATTCGCATGGACATAAAACCGCGACGGCGAGATGCAGACTTGTCCGCAATTGCGGAACTTTGTCGTGGCAAGCTTGGTCGCAGCAGCTACCGGATCGGCATCGTGATGAACGATCACCGGCGCATGGCCGCCAAGCTCCATTGTGACCTTCTTTATATCTTCGGCAGCCAGCCGCAGGATTTCTTTTCCGACGTTTACGGAACCCGTCAGTGACACTTTGCGGATTACCGGCGAGCGCATCAGCCGGGCAACCATCGGAGATGATGGTCCTGTGAGGATGGAGAGGGCACCGGCAGGAAGCCCGGCGGCGATCAAAGCTTCGCCGATGGCGATGCAGCTGCCCGGCGCTTCGGATGCAGGGCGTGCAATGATGCTGCAGCCAGCGGCCAGGGCCGCGGCGATTTTGCGGGCAGGAAGCAGCATGGGAAAGTTCCAGGCTGAAAGGGCAAGGCAGGGGCCGACCGGCTGGTAGTTTACCGAAAGCCGTTCCTGTGAGTTTCGCCCCGGGATGGTTTGGCCATAGATGCGTTTGGCTTCCTCGCCCTGCCATTCAAACTGATCGGCGCTCGCCAACACCTCGCCGCGGGCTTCTGCGAGCGGCTTTCCGGTTTCCGCGCTCATGCGCCATGCAAAATCATCCGCGTGTGAACGCAGATAGTCAGCGGTCCGTCTTAGCAGGCCAGCACGCTCCCAAGCAGGCGTCGCGGCCCACAATGGAAAACTGGTCTGCGCGCAATGCAGCGCATCCTGTTCATCACTTTCGGCTGCAGATGCAACGGTGCCTATAACCAGACCGGTAACCGGACTTTTGACTTCGAGCTTTGCATCTGACGCGCTTTCGCGCCACGCGCCGCCGATCAGCAGGTTGAAATTGCCATACATTCTCTTATCCTCAGATCAACGTTTTGGCCCAGTCATGTTGCACGTCCGCGCACCAGTTGCCGACATTCCAGCGGCCATAGGCTCCCATGCCGCCAGCTTCGTCTGACCCGAAATAGACCGGTACATGCACAAGGCTCAGCCCTTTGTGGGCATGGGCGGCGGCGAGTGCCATTTGAAGGCTGTCAATTGTTGTACCACCGTCAAAGGCAGCAATACCGGAAACTGCACTTGCGAGACGCACATAATCGACGACAACGGAATCATGTGTGCGCCAATCGCGGCCATACTGGTCTTTCTGCAGGCTGGAGATAGCCGCCATCCGGCGATTGTCCATCAGAAGGATTGTGCCGTGTACGCCATGCTCTATCCCATCAATCAGGATTTGCGGGTTCATCATGAATGAGCCGTCGCCGGTAAAGGCAATGCCGTAGCGTCCCTTTTCAGCCAGCGCCTGTGCGAGAAGCGCCGAAACCGCAAAGCCCATGTAGGAAGCGCCGGATTCCGTGAAAGTCTCCCCTGGAGCTATGTCCTTGACCAGCTGGAAGGCATTGGCCTGTACATCGCCCGCGTCAAAAAACTTCAAGGCGCCAACAGAGCGGCAGAACGCATCCGCAGCGCCGATGGCCTGAGGCTGGGTTAATACCGCTTTCTTCCAGACCGGATCGGCAATTGCGCTGCCGCTGGTCCGGGCGGCGCACAAGGCTTGCCATATCTGCTTCTGTGACCGCATTTCCGAAAGCCAGGATGATTTGTCGGCATGTGTGGAATGAGCGGCAACGGCGGCGGACAATAGTCCGGTGACGATGGCCGCATCGCCGGTGAGCGCAATGGTCTCGTTATAGTGCTGCACATCGACCGGATCTGCGTTTATGTTGATGACTGTTTTGACCTTTGGCCAGCCAATGCCGGAACAATCGGCTTGGCAGACCGCGCGGCTGCCGATGACGACCAGCGTTTCAGCTTCACTCATCGCCCAATTGCCGCTGATGGAACCTTTGGAGCCACCAACATGCATGTTTTGTGGGTGGTCATCCGGCAAGACGCCAGTTGAGCCGGGGCTCAGCACCACGGCAGCGCCTGACATTTCCGCCAGTTCGCGAACCTGACTTGCCGCGCTTCGGCTGCCGCCGCCGGCCTTGATGGCGACAGAACCGGATAAGGCAATAACGGAAGCGGCCTGCCTGATTACCGCGTCTGAGGCTGGTGCCAGCTTTGGCCAATGCGGTTTCACCGGTAAGGCATCAATCCGCAGCGTCACGTTTTCGGGCTGGGTATTGAGCGGCAGATTGATATAAAACGGTCCGGCTCTCCAAGGATGAAATACCGTCAATGCGCCTTTGCGCAGGGCATCGCGCAGCGCTTGGGGCGTATGCAGCGTGTAGGAAGCGCCCATCAATTGGGTGATCTGCCCAAAAATGCCCTGGGCGGATTTGGGCACCTGCTGCATATTATAGCCTTCGCCATGCGTCGTTTCATCGCCATAGAGGTGATAGACGCCAACACCGTTTGATGCGGCGACAAGTGAGCCTGCCATGGCCTGAAAAGCGCCGGGACCGATCGATGTCACCACCGCAGGAACTTCGCCATAGACCCACGAAAGCGCCGTGCCGGCATGTGCCATTTCAACTTCATTGCGGAATTGCCAACAGCGGACCAATCCTGCCGTTTCGTAGTCTTCCAGCACATCAGCCACTGCCGTGCTGCCATGGCCGAAGACGGCGAGATACTTGGTGACGCCTTGCCGCATCAATCCAAGCACCAGTGCTTCGGCCAGCGACAGGGTGACGGATTGTGACAACGAGCCACTGGCTATGGCGGCATTAAGGCCGCCATTTGCCTTGATCCATTGGGCCCGGGCAGCAGCTGAGCTGCAAGCCTCGAATTTGGTATTGTCGGTGCGGGCATCCATCAACATCGCCTCACTGATCAAGCCGAATCGTGCGGCCTTCACGGGCCGACTGCTCCGCTGCCGAGGCGAAACGCAAAATCTGACGACCCTCGCGCGCGGTCAGCACTGGAGCTCCACCCGTTTGCAAGGCGTTGATGTAATGGCGTGTGGAGAGCACGAAGCTTTGCTCCCAGCCGGTTGGCACATCGTATGTGGATAAAATGCCATCACGATAGAGGACGACCGGCGGCGTTGCGCCCAAACGGCCATGGCCGCCATTGATAAAGATGACGCCCTTGGTGCCGGTTATCTCGACCCGGTCATCCTGCGCATAGTGGCGCGTGACCAATTCCATTTCGGGCGAATACACGATTTCGAGATTGCCTATCCGATTGCCCGGAAAGCGGAACGAGATGATCGACTGCGCATCGAAACGGATGCCGCCCGGGCCTTCACAATCTCCGATAAAGGCATGCACTTCTTCAGGGTCGCCCATGAAATGCCAAGCCAGCGCAAACTTGTGATGTCCATCGTCAAAGACAAGAGGGCCGCCGCCGGCATGCGTCTTTTCCTGCCGCCAGGCGTTGGCTGCGGCCGGCACATCCCATGCGGTTTTGCTGCGGGCAGGATTGGATTTGATGCGGATTGAAAGCGGGGTGCCGATAGCGTCCGAGTCAATCAGTTCCCGGGCCTTCAGAACCGGCGGGTAGAAAATGAAGTTCTCGAAAATTTTGAATGGCTTGTCGGATGCTTCCGCTGCAGCAACCAGTTGATCAGCTTCGTCGAGATTGAGACACATCGGCTTTTGCAGCGACACAGTCTTGCCTGCGGCGATTGCCTTCAGAGCGACCGGAAGATGCAAGTGATGCGGCAGCAGGATTTCAACCAGCTCAATATCATTGCGGGCGAGGAAGCGGTCAATATCATCTTCTATGGCGATCCCGCCGATGCCCCATTCCGCAGCCTTGGCCCGTGCGCCCGCAACATTGCGGTCGCACAGGGCCGTGATGCGGGCGCCTGGGTTTTGCAGGTATTCCATCGCGTGCAGATCCGAGATGCGCCCGGCACCGATGATGCCGACATTGATTGGTTTGCCGCCCATTGCTTGGCTGTCCCTATGTTCTTCCGGCAATTGCCGAACTGACAATCCGCCCGAGTTCTTCAAGTCTGTTGTTATTAACCCGCACGCTCGGTCCCGAGACGCCGATTGCTGCCATCATCCGCCCCGTGTGATCGCGCACCGGTCCTGCGACACAGCGAATGCCTGAAGCAAATTCCTCGTCGTCAACCGAATAGCCGCGTTTGCGCGTCCGCTCGATTTCCGAGGCAAGCGCCACGGGGTTGGTCAGCGTGCGTGGGGTGAAAGAAGTAAGTTGTTCCGGAAGCGCTGTGTTGCCGAAGGCCAAAAACGCCTTGCCGAGCGCAGTGCAATGCAAGGGCGACAAGGCGCCGATCGGATGGTCGACCTTCAGTTGCAGTGGTGAATCCACCTTGTCGATGTACCAAACGCGGTTGCCGACCAGCACAGCCAGATGGGCGCACTCACTTGTTTCCGTGACGAGCCGCTCCAGCGCAGCGTGCCACTGTTCCTTTACAGCTACGATTTCCTCCAACGTGTGCTCGGGCCGCCCGGCAGGCAGCAGCTTGGCGCTCGCAGCGTAGCGGCGGGAGTCATCCTGCACTGCATATCCGGATGCCACCAATGTCTTGAGCACATGGGCTGCATTGGATTTATCCACACCGAGCGCTTCGGCCACATCGGTCAAACGGGAAGGCAATCCGGTTTTCACCAGATAATCCATGGCCTCAAGACCGCGCGAGAGAGACTGCAGTAACCGCATATATAAGGCTCCGTGTCTGAATGTGAGTTTGTTGACACATATTAAACAGAAAGTTTGATATATGGCAACAAATATCCAGATCGCGACAATTTAACGAGTATGAGCGTAATTAATTGGAATATGCAATACTTTATGTTGACAAATCGCAAAATTCCGCTGAAGTTTGTGCCATTGCAGGTATGCAAGTTTAGCATACGCAAACTTAGGGAGGATGAAATGATTTTGATCAACCGCCGTTCGGCGTTGCTTGCTTCATTGGCTTTGCCGATCGCAATGATGGTCGGACCAGCTTTTGCAGAGGGCGGGGAAGTGACAATCAGTCACTACTTCACCGGCGAACTTGGCCTCAAGGCCTTCAATGAACAGCTTGCCAAGTTCACCAAGACAACCGGCATCTCCATGAAGGAGAGCCCGGTCGGGCATGAAGATTTCAAGACGGACATCCTTGTCCGCGCCGCCGGCAAAAGTCTGCCGGACGTGTTCTCTTACTGGGCCGGCGCCCGTGTGCAGTTCATTGTCGATTCCGGCAGCCTGCATCCGATTGATTCGGCGTGGGCCGCTGCCGGCCTTGATTCGGTCATTTCAAAGCCGGTTGCCGATTCCGCCACGCTCTATGGCGGCAAACGCTATCTCGTTCCGTTCAACTATCACTATGCCGGCATGTTCTATAACACCAAGGTTCTGGCAGATGCCGGTGTCACCAAAATGCCAGCGACGTGGGATGAGTTTCTGGCTCTCTGCAAGACGCTGAAAGAAAAGGGCGTCGCACCGATTGCGCTTGGTTCCAAGAACCGCTGGCCTGCCCAATTCTGGTTTGATTATCTGCTTTTGCGCACAGCCGGACCGGACTATCGCGCCAAACTGATGTCGGGCGAAGCCAAATACACCGATCCGCAGGTCGCCGAAGCTCTGGCAATGTGGAAGTCATTGTTTGATGCCGGTTACTTCGTCGAAAATGCCAATGCCGATGACTGGACAGACGCCGCCGACAAAGTGACGCGCGGCGAGGCCGCGATGACGCTGATGGGCACATGGATTACCGGCTATTGGAACGGCAACGGACAAAAGCCCGGTGAAAGCTATGATTTCTTCGAATTCCCGAAGATCAAAGACGGCGTGCCGAATGCAGCAGTTGGCCCGGTTGACGGTTTGGTGGTTTCTGCCAATGCGGCCAATATTGAAGGCGCGGAAAAGTTCCTCGCCTTCATGGTATCCGACACCGATGTGCAGGCTGCCTGGGCCAACGCGCAAGGCGCTTTGTCAGCCAACGTCAAGGTTGATCCAAAAAGCTACAATGTCGTGATGCAGAAGGCGGCAACCACTGTCGGCGCTGCCGAGGCGTTTGCCTTCAACTATGACCTCGCCACGCCGCCTCCGGTTGCCGAGGTTGGTCTCTCCATGTTCACCCGCTTCATTGACGATCCGTCAAAAGCGGATGAAATCCTCAAGCAGGCTGCAATCGACACGGAAGCTGCCTTCAAGAAGTGATCTCTTGACCGAACCGGACTGGCGCAAATGCCGATCCGGTTCTTACACATCATTGAGGACGACGGAATGGAACGACACGGCATGTTTTGGCGCGCTGCCTTGTTGGCGCTGCCGTTATCCGTCTTCACGCTGTTCATCATCTGGCCTTTGTTCAGTTCGTTCTACTACAGTGTCACAAACTGGAACGGCTTTTCGTCCGACTACAGCTTTGTCGGATTTGACAATTTTGCCAAGATCACGACTGACCGCCTGTTTCTTCAGGCTGCGATCAACACATCGATATGGATTGCAGCAGCGGTAGTGCTCCCGACAGGCCTGGGTCTTGGCCTCGCTCTGCTGCTGGACTCCCGTGTTGCTGGCGCGCGCGTGTTCAAAAGCATTTTCTATCTGCCGATATGCCTGTCTGCCGTGATTGTCGGCCAGATATGGATATGGATCTATCAGCCGGACTGGGGCTTGTTGAACACCGTGATCAGCCAGGTTTCGGGAGAGAAGTTCAAATACGCCTGGCTAGCCAAGCCTGACACAGCGCTTTGGTCAGTCATCATCGCCTGGTCTTGGCAACAGACTGGTCTTGCCATGGTCATCTATCTTGCGGGATTGACCGCGATCCCCGAAGATTTGCTGGAAGTCTGTGAAATTGAAGGCGCAAAACGGTGGCAGCGCGTCTGGCACGTCATTTTGCCTTTGCTCACCCCATCAACAGTTGTCGTGGTTGCGTTGTCGGTCATCAACTCGCTGAAGGGGTTTGACATCCTCTACATCATGACCGGGGGCGGGCCGTTCAATTCATCTGACACGCTTGCCATGCACATGTACAATGAGAGTTTCAAGAAATACCTGATGGGCTATGGCAGCGCCATTTCCGTCGTGCTGTTCCTGATCGCCATGGCTGTCATCGGCCTGTACTTTCAGCAGCTGAAAAAAGTGGACCGGATTTATGGTTGAGTCCGGTCAGCGCCGATTCAATCCATGGCCCGCGACCATTTTCATGGTCCTATTCATTCTGGCCGTCTTGTTCCTGCTGCCGACGATCGGCGTGCTACTGTCGTCTGTCAAGACGACCAAAGACATTGCCCTGGGTGATCTTTGGTCCCTGCCGGATTCTCTCTATTTGGGGAACTTCGTGGAGGTTCTCTCCAACCCGGCCGTGCATCAGTATTTCATCAATACATTGCTCGTGACAGTTCCCGGCACGATCGCTTCGACAACCCTTGGCGTGCTGGCCGGATATGTTTTTGCCAAATTGCCGTTTCGTGGTTCGGATACGCTGTTTCTCATCATCGTTGCCGGCATGTTCTTCCCACCGCAGGTCATTCTGGTTCCGCTGTTCCGCCTGTTCAATGGCATGGGGCTGATCGATACGCTTTGGCCTGTGTTCATCGTTCATACCGCGCTCGGCATTCCGATTTGCACGCTGCTGATGCGCAATTTCTTTGCCACGGTGCCGACGGCGCTGCGCGAGGCCGCAATCATGGAAGGCTCCACCGAATTGCAGGTGTTGTCCAAAGTCATTTTGCCGCTTAGCCTGCCGGCGCTTGCCGTGCTTTCGACGCTGCAGTTCACCTGGATTTGGAATGATTTTCTGTGGCCGCTGATCTTCACGCAATCGGATGATAAGCGAACCATCATGATCGGCATCGTGAACCTGAAGGGCCAGTATTCTGTGGCTTGGGGCGTGCAGGGCGCGCTTTCATTGGTTGCGAGCCTGCCGACGCTTCTCGTCTTTTTGTTCTTCCAGCGCTTCTTCATCAAGGGCATGACCATGGGCGCGGTGAAAGGGTAATAACATGGCTGGTTTAAAACTCGACAGCGTCCGAAAAACCTTTGGCGATCTCGAAGTGATCAAAGGTGTCGATCTTGACGTCGGCGACGGGGAGTTTGTTGTGTTCGTCGGGCCGTCCGGCTGCGGCAAATCAACAATGCTGCGCATGATTGCGGGGCTGGAATCTGTCACTTCGGGCAAGATCCTGATCGATCGTACGGACATATCCCACATGCCGCCGGCAAAACGCGGTATCGCCATGGTGTTTCAGTCCTACGCACTGTTCCCACACATGACGGTAGCCGAAAACATCAGCTTCGGGTTGCGCCTAAACGGTTTGCCCCGCGCTGAAATCGATAGTCGCGTCAGAAAAGTGGCCGAAACCCTCCAAATCGTTCCGTTGTTGGAGCGTACGCCGCGTGAATTATCCGGCGGCCAACGCCAACGTGTCGCAATAGGTCGCGCGATTATCCGTGATCCGAGGGTGTTCCTATTTGATGAGCCTCTTTCCAATCTCGACGCGGCATTGCGTGTGCAGATGCGGCTGGAAATCGCACGCCTGCACGCCCGCCTTGGCGCTACCATGATTTACGTGACCCATGACCAGACAGAAGCCATGACGCTGGCAGACCGGATTGTCGTTTTCAATGCGGGCAAGATCGAGCAAGTCGGCAGTCCTATGGATCTCTACGATCACCCGGCAAATATGTTCGTTGCCGGCTTTATCGGTGCACCGGCAATCAACTTCATCAATGCCATTTTGACACAAAATGCACTCACGCTTTCACTTCCAGGCGCCGTTCCAATCACGGTCAAGCCAGGATCCCAAAATTCTGATATGAAGGTTGTTGCGGGTATACGCCCGGAGCATCTTATGATCACACCGGAGGGCGATGGCGACTTTGATGTGACTGTAGAAATTCTGGAACATCTTGGCGCCGAGACATTCGCATACGCGCCGTTGGAGGGGACGGAACAGACGCTGATTTTGCGCATTCCGTCGAGCTTTGGGATTGAACCGGGACAAAGGCTTGGTTTGAAAATGGACCGGCAGAAGATTCATCTGTTCGATCAAACAGGCAAGAAGATCGCAACCTGAGATCAGCGGTTTGATTGTTCGCATTTGCGGAACATTGGGACAAGTGTTTGACAGCGTTGAATGTCTGCTTTGGAGCCCAAAAACGCCAAGGCAAACTAACATTTGAATCTGACGATCGTAGTGACTGCTTTCAGGTAACGGCAAGGCTGACCTAATTGTCTGAAATGGCAGCGCGAAGCGGTCGTCTCTCTGAAGGAAGCATAACGTCAACTAAGTGCCGTCTGGTGCAGAGTAAAAGTCCCTCCTCAAATCCCAAATCCCAAATTTCCAATTGGAAATATTTGCTTGACCGTTGCATAGTCGAATGAGCGCTGTGAAGTGAGTGGGGAATTTGCGTGTGTCAAGCAATGAAAGACAATGGAGCATTCGATCCGGCGCTTTGCCCGCTGTTGCAAGGGCTGTCGCCCGAACATGCCGCCGAGAAGATGAAAGATCCGATTTTCACCAATTGCCGCGCTTCCTTGGAAACTGGCATGTCGCCGACGGCGAGCAAAAGCACAGGCAGCGCCAATTGCATTCTGGATGACCAGTTCGAACCAGCCTAAAGACGCCTCCGCTTTCCTCTGGCATGGCGATTTGTCCTCGGTGCCGAACACCGTCAGCTATTAAGGCTTGCATTTCTGCAAATTTGTTTTTCGTTTCGGGTTTCTGCAATTGCCAGCTTTGGCTTAACAAACGTCAAGTCCGATTTTTTCGCTTTCGCTAACGGTGTCCAAATCCTTTGCAATGGGGGAGGGACGCTAGATCATGAGTGACGGGTTCACCAAATCGCAGGCGCGGAACATCTTTTTCGGCGGCTCACTGTTTTTCTTCGTGGTGTTTGTGGCGCTGACCGCCCAGAGCCACATTTACGCACTCACAACATCAACCAACAATGACAAGCTCACCGAGAATGTGGTGCGCGGCAAGCGGCTTTGGGAAAAGCACGCCTGCGTCAACTGCCACACAATTCTTGGCGAAGGCGCCTACTTCGCGCCAGAGGTTGGCAACGTGTTTTACCGCTTCGGCGGCAGGGAAGATCCTGCCGGCGCCAAGGAAGCCATCAAGGCATGGATTGCCAGCCAGCCCTCTGGTGTCGAAGGCCGGCGGCAAATGCCGAATTTCCATCTGACAGACCCCGAACTCAGCGATCTCGCCGACTTCTTCGAGTGGGTCGCCAAAATCAATACACAGGGCTGGCCGCCCAAGGACTCCGGTTGAGGGGAGGAATGGATCATGAAATACCAAACCCAGAAAGTCGCGCTGGCCTACTTCGTCTGCGCGCTCATCTTGTTCGCTGCGCAAGTGACGTTCGGCCTTGTGCTTGGTTATATCTATGTTGCGCCGAATTTCCTGTCTGAACTGCTGCCCTTCAACATCGCCCGCATGGTGCACACCAATGCGCTGATTGTCTGGCTGCTGCTTGGCTTCTTCGGGGCCGCCTATTATCTGGTGCCGGAGGAATCAGAGCGTGAACTGCATTCGCCGAAACTGGCCTATCTGCAGCTTGCCATCCTGATGCTTGGCGCATCGGGTGCCGTGCTCACCTACCTGTTCAATCCATTCGAGGGCAACATTCTCCTCGGCAAGGAGGGACGCGAATTTATTGAGCAGCCGCTGTGGGTGAAACTCGGCATCGTCGTTGCGGCGCTGATCTTCCTCTACAACATCACGATGACCGTGCTGCAAGGCCGCAAGACCGTCATCACCAACGTGTTGCTGATCGGCCTTTGGGGCATCGCGGTATTCTTCCTGTTTGCGCTGTATAATCCGGCCAACCTGACAGTGGACAAGATGTACTGGTGGTATGTTGTCCATCTTTGGGTGGAAGGCGTGTGGGAACTGGTGATGGCCTCGGTGCTGGCCTTCATGATGCTCAAGCTGACCGGCGTTGACCGGGAGGTCATTGAAAAATGGCTCTATGTCATTGTCGCGCTGGCGCTGTTCACCGGGCTCCTTGGCACTGGCCACCACTATTACTGGATCGGCACGCCGGGCTACTGGCAGTGGATCGGGTCGGTGTTCTCGAGCCTCGAAATCTTGCCGTTCTTCGCCATGGTCTTGTTCACCTTCATAATGGTCTGGAAGGGACGTCGCGACCATCCGAACAAGGCGGCGCTGCTTTGGGCTCTCGGCTGCTCGGTGCTCGCCTTCTTCGGCGCGGGGGTCTGGGGCTTCATGCACACGCTGGCGCCGCTGAACTTCTACACCCACGGCACGCAGGTGACGGCTGCGCATGGGCATCTCGCATTCTTCGGCGCCTATGTGTGCCTGAACCTTGCGATGATGACTTATGCGTTTCCGCATCTGCTGGGCCGCGCGCCGTATAACCAGGCTCTCAACATGATCTCGTTCTGGCTGATGGCTTCGGGCATGTCGTTCATGACCTTCACGCTGACCTTTGCCGGTGTGGTGCAGACCCATCTGCAGCGGGTCAACGGCATGGGCTACATGGATGTTCAGGACCAGTTGGCGCTGTTCTACTGGATGCGGCTGGGCTCCGGCGTCGTCGTGGTCATCGGCGCGCTTGTGTTCATCTTCGCCATCCTGTTCCCGCGCCGGGAAGTGATCGCCGGCGCAGCAACTGCACCGGCAGAGTGAGGACATGGCCATGGGCAACCCCGGCATCGTTGATGCGACAACCGCTTCGAAAGCGCCGTATTATTCGCCACAGGGCGATGAGTGCAGCGTGTTCAAGCAGGCGTTCCAGCACCGGCTGCCGATGTTGCTCAAGGGGCCGACCGGCTGCGGGAAAACACGCTTTGTCGCCCATATGGCGGCAAAGCTCGGCGTGCCGCTTTATACGGTCGCCTGTCATGACGATTTGACGTCAGCGGACCTGACAGGACGATTCCTGCTGAAAGGCGGGGAAACCGTTTGGAGCGACGGGCCTCTGACCAAGGCGGTGCGAACCGGCGGCATCTGCTACCTCGACGAGGTGGTGGAAGCCCGGAAGGATGTGACGGTTGTTCTGCATCCGCTGACTGACGACCGGCGCACACTGATGCTCGACAGGACCGGCGAGATGCTGGCGGCGCCCGACAATTTCATGCTCGTCGCATCCTACAATCCCGGCTACCAGAACATCTTGAAATCGCTGAAGCCTTCGACGCGGCAGCGTTTTGTCGGGCTGGAGTTCAATTTTCCGGCGCCTGACCATGAGGCCGCCATTGTCGCCGCCGAGACGGGCCTGCCGGTTGACCGCGCCAAACTTCTGGTCCGGCTTGCCGGCCGAATTCGCGCGCTCAAGGGCCGCGACATCGAGGAGGGTGTCTCGACGCGCCTTCTGGTTTATGCGGCGACGTTGATTGCCGGCGGAATGGACCTCAACCGCGCCATCGAGATTGCGATGATCGAGCCGGTGACTGACGACGAAACCGTCAAGGCGGGCCTGCGCGATCTTGTTGTCGTCACGCTCGGCTGAGTGCGGACCATGTCCGGCTTGCACCCATGGGAACCGGAAGAAACCGTCGGCACGCTCTGGCACCATCTGGTTGGCACGCGTGACGATGAGCTGACCTTTCCCGAAGCCCGCGTGACGCTGGAAGACATGCGCACCCGCATGGGCATCCTGTTGCGCGGCATGGGCGGCAGCCGTTCTGTCGATATCCGTAACCAGACAAGCCATCCGTCAAAGCATCGCCGCAGCTTGTTGCGGCAGATCGGACATTCCGGTGAAGCGGTGTTATCTCCTTCGTTTGACGGCGAGAGTTTTGATGTGCCGCCTGAAATTGCAGCATTCGCAGGCCAGGCAGACAACGAGTCGACTTTTTTGTGGCTTGCCGCGTGGGCAGCGTGTGACGAGCCTGATGTTGAACGGCCTGCCGATCCGCTTCAGGCCGACCTTGCGAAACTTCGTGCCGTTTACCTGCAGATCAACAAGGTGCTCATAAAAGCGCCGGGGCTTGAAAGCGTCTATGCGCGGCTAGGGGCGGAACTGTTGTCCAATCGCCGGACCGCGCGGTTGCCCGCCATGGAAGCCCAAGTCGAAATGCTGGTGCGGCGATTGCTTGGCGAACAGCGCGATCTTGCCGATGATGCGGAAGTGCTTTGGAAAATCGTCTGCGGATCAACGCTCGAAACCCGTTCGAAACCCGCGCCAAAAGGCTACAAAAATTTCAAACCGGTTCTGCTTTGGCCTGATTGGAGACCTGCTCCGGCAATAAGCCGCACATCCGATGCAGAGCATGCCGATGGCGGCAAGGGAGCGCCGGAAGGCGCGGAGCGCAAGCGGGCGCAGCGGCGCAAGTCCGATCAGGCCAACCGGCGGGATTCGCTGATCCTGCACCGGTTTGAAACCATCAAAAGCTGGGCAGACGTGATGAACCTCAACCGCAAGGTCGAGGATGATGACGAATCGAACGCGCGCAAGGCGGGCTCCGATACGGACGAGCTCAATCTGGCGGCGGTTGACAACAAGCCGGCAACGCGCCTGTCGTTTGACCTTGACCTGTCGCCGCAGGACATAGACCGGGAGAGCCTCGCGATCGGCACCCGGCTGCCTGAGTGGAACCACAGGACTGGCGCCTATCTCAAGGATCACGTCCGAATTCTGGAACTGCCCGCGGAAGCGGACCTGACGCAGACATTGGCGCATGATCCTTTGCGGCATCGGCGGATCATGGCGATCCGGCGTCAGTTCGAAGCGCTGATGCCGCGCCGGACCATGCAGGCGGGCGAGGACGAGGGCGACGACATCGATACCGACGCGGCGGTGCGCTATCTCTGCGACCGGGCTGCGGGGCAGAGCGGGTCGCCGCGCATTTTCCGCAAGCTGATTGGACAAACGCGTGATCTGTCCGTGGCGACACTGGTGGACACGTCGCGCTCGACCGAGAGCATCGTTGACGGCAGACCGGTGGTTGACGTGGCGCGCGAATCGCTGCTGGCGCTCGGGCACGGGTTGAATGCGACAGGTGACAGCCATGCCATGTATGGTTTTTCGTCGCTGAAGCGCGACCGGGTGTTTCTTGCGCCGATCAAAGGCTTTGATGAGCCGATGGGGCCGGATATCGAGGCGCGGATCGCGGCGGTGAAACCGGGGTTTTACACTAGGCTTGGCGCGGCAATCCGGTTCGTTACAGGTGAGCTGAAAAAGCGCGGTTCATCGCGGCGGTTGATGCTGATCATCACCGACGGCAAGCCGAATGATCTGGACTATTACGAGGGCCGTTACGGCATAGAGGACACGCGCAAGGCGGTCATTGAGGCGCGGCTTGCGGGACTTGCGGTTTTCGCCATTGCAATCGACCGCAAGGCGGAAAGCTACATTCCTCATATTTTCGGCCAGAATGGCTATGCCATCGTCAGCCATCCGGCGCGGCTCGCCGAAGCCATGCCGCAGATATTCCGGCATCTGGTCAGTTGAGGGCCAAAATACAAACAGATCACATGCTGGCTAACACCGAGGCTGATCGCGGTCTGCCGGGCAACATTCTGGTCTGGATCCTGATCATCTCGGAATTTCTGGTGTTCGCTGCAGCGCTTGCCGGATTTGCGGGAGCGCGCATCCATGCGCCGGATGTGTTCCGGGCAGGGGTTGCCCATCTCAACCCGCTTGCCGGGTCGGTCAACACGGCAATCCTTTTGACCAGCGGCCTGTTCGCGGCTTTGGCACTGGAGGCATCCGACAGCGGGCGGAAGCGTCGCGCCTCGCTGTGGCTTGCCGCAGCGGCGTTGCTTGGTGCGGGATTTATCGTTGTGAAAATCCTCGAATTTGCCGCCAAGATCAGGCTTGGACTGACCATCGACACTGACAGTTTTTTCACGCTCTACTACCTGATTACCGGCTTCCATCTGGCGCATGTGATTTTCGGCGTCTTGCTTCTTGTGTTGGTCGCAGTTTGGCCATCGCGGGACAATGTCCGGTCGGTGACGATGTTTTGGCATTTGGTTGATCTGATCTGGGTGATGGTATTCCCGGTCATCTATCTGGCGGGAAACCCGTGATGCGGAGGCCGGTACGGGCGTGGCTGGTCATGATGGTGCTGACGGCGATGACGGCGCTTGCGTTCAATCTTGGTGCGCCCAAAGCTGCGCCGCTGGTCTGGCTGGGCACACTTGGGCTCATCACGGTCATCAAGGGACGCCTGATCCTGTTCGATTATCTTGAACTGCGCCAAACCGATTGGCGCGGTGCGGCAATCGCCAGTCTGCTGTTTGCGTCCGCTTTGATCACGCTTCTGCTTGCGGCAGGCAACAGTTAGCGGATCAATTGCCTTCACGCATCAGGTCGGCGCGCTCCATTTCGGCCAGCTCGCGCAATTCCCGCATGGAGCGGATTTCGGCGCTGCGCTGCTTGATCTCGACGCCGAACAGTTTGAGCTTGTGGAAGGCGCGCGACAGACTTTCCGGCTTCATGCCGAGGCGCGCGGCGATCAGCACCTTGTCATATGGAAGCTCAACCACGCAGGAGCCGTTCTGCACCGGGGCAAGCTCCAACAGGAATTCGGCAATGCGCTGTGCGCCAGTGTGAGCCTTCAGCGTTTCGATCTGGCGCACAAGAAGGTGAAGGTGTTGCGACGTGGAAGCAAGCATCGCAAGGCCGATGTCCGGCGCTTCGCGGATGCGCTCGTAAAGCCGCTTGGCGGAAAGCTTGAGGACACGGATATCGGTGACAGCCTCGCCGGACGCCGGGTAGACATTGCCGCTGATGGCGGCAGCTTCGGCAAAGCTCTGGCCTTTGGTGAAAATGCCGACAACAGCTTCGGCGCCTGCGGACGTCAAGCGATAGACCTTGATCCAGCCTTGCAGCACGACATAAAAAGCATCGGCAGGTTCGCCCTGCGTGAACAGGACATATCCCTGATCGTAACGGAAAACGGATGAATCCCGCACTAGCAATCCCAGCGCATCGTCGGAAAGCCCGCCAAGCATCGGTGTTTGCTTGATGATCTTCAAATCGTTCTGGTCAAGAACTGCGTTCATTCCGGTTTCCTTGGAGCACTGCTCTTCAGTCTGGCAATAGGTCGCTGGTTTGATCCGTGTCTTGAGTTTGATCAAGTCCGCTTTGCCGACATTTGGCTAACTTGAACCCGAAATCAGGTTGGGATCATGAGTAAACAGGGAGCAGGCACAAAAAGCAAAATTTCCCGCCGCTTCTTTCTTGTTGTTCCCGCTTTCGGGACCGCTGCTGTTGCATCGTTTTTGGCATTCCGCAACTTTAGCGCCAATGCCCCATTTGGCGGGCCGTTCTCCCTGACCGATGGCTTCGGCAGGACGGTAAGCGACAAGGATTTTTTGGGCAAGTATCTGCTGGTTTATTTTGGCTACACATTCTGCCCGGATGTTTGTCCAACTGCGCTCGGCCAATTGAGCGGCGTGCTTGGAAACCTTGATGCCGGACAGTTGGAAAAGGTCGAAGTTATCTTCATATCTGTTGATCCCAAGCGTGATTTTGGCGAACGGCTGGCTGCCTATGGCCCGGCTTTTCATCCCAAGATCACCGGATTGACCGGAAAGCAGCAAGAGATTGATCGAGTCGCTGCCGCTTTTGGCGCCAAATACAAGATTGCCGGCGACCCCGCGTCGGACGATTATGCGATTGACCACACGTCAATCATCTATGTGATAGGCCCGGATGGAAAGTTCCAGACCCAATTCACCCACAACGCAACACCCGATCAGATACTGAAAAAGCTGGTTTCGGTGCTTCAATGAAACGGCAGGGCATGGACAGCAACAACAGCGGCGCGCTCGACAGGCTGCAGGAAACCTTCGGCAATGAGAAAGTCAGCCAAGACGTGCGGCGCAAGACGGTGCGCGAGTTGTTTGACCGGATCGCGCCGCGCTATGATTTGATGAATGATCTGATGAGCTTCGGCATGCACCGATATTGGAAGTATGTGGTTGCCCGCGAGGCGGCAAGATCTGTCGTTAGCCTGACGGGACCGGTCATCGATCTGGCAGGAGGCACGGGCGACATTGCGTTTCTGGTCAAGCGGCGGCTGCCGGGCCGCAAGGTGATCATCGCTGACGCCAGCGTCGGCATGTTGGAGGTCGCGAGAAAGCGAAGCGGGGGTCAGGTGGACATTCTCCATGCTGAAGCCGAGGCGATGCCGTTGGCGGACCAATCGGTCTCTGCCGTCACTCTGGCATTCGGGTTGCGCAACATGGCCGATCCGTTTGGCGCGCTCAAGGAAACGCGGCGCATGCTTGAGGATGGCGGAACGCTGCTGTTGTTGGAATTCTCCAAGCCGGATGCTTGGTTTGCGCCGCTTTACAACTTTTATTCGCGGTTCGTAATTCCGGTGCTTGGCGCGATCGTTGCTGGTGATCGCGGGGCGTATCGCTACCTGATCGAATCGATCCGGCTGTTCCCCAATGCCGAGGACATCAGCAATGAATTGAAGAGGGCCGGATTTGATGTCGTGCGGGTCCGAAAATTCGTATTTGGAGTGGCTGCGCTGCATGTTGCAAAGTGCGCGCCAATGCCGCTTGTAGGCGCATGATGATGAGCGCAGATCAGACAGCCGCCCTTTTTGCCATGCCCCGCTCCAGGCGGTGGGTGTTGGCCGCGCGGCTCAAGACGCTGGGCCTTTCTGTGACGCCCGTGCTGGCCGGAACCTGGCTGGCTGCTGGCAGTGGCACCTGGCGTGTTGACGTGCTTGCGGCGACGCTGGTTTCCGCCGCCTCCATCCAGATCGGCACCAATCTTTGGAATGATGCCGCCGATGCAGAAAGCGGGGTCGACACCGGCGAGCGGCTCGGGCCGCCGCGCATGACGGCACTTGGATTGCTCGGCGCGCGAGAGGTGCGGATAACTGCGGCCATGGTGTTTATGCTGGCAGCTTTTGCCGGTCTCTATCTGGTGCTTGTTGGCGGTTGGACGATCCTGGCGGTTGGGCTGGCCTCTCTGGCGCTCGGCTACCTGTATTCCATGGGACCGTACCCGCTGTCGGCGACACCTGTCGGCGAGGTTTTGGTCGTTGCGTTTTTTGGTGTGGCAGCTGTGGCAGGAACAGCCTGGCTGCACGGTGCTGAGTTAACGCCGGAGATATGGCAAGCCGGTTTGCTTTTCGGGCTGCCAGCCGCTTCCGTCCTGTTGGTCAACAATCACCGTGACCGGAAATCCGATGCTGCCGGAGGGCGCAGGACCCTGGCGATCCTGATCGGTGAACCCGCGTCAAGGCTTCTATACACGCTTCTCAATGTTGCTGCCTTGGCAGGAATCGCGGCGCTTTTTGGCAGTTGCGCAAGTGGCTTGAGTGTGTTTGCCGCTGTGGTGCTTTATTGCGCCTTTATCGTGCGGCGGATGTGGCTGTTGCCGGTTTCGCCGCAGTTGAATTCGTTGCTTGCCCAGACAGCGCTATACCAGCTGTTGCTATTTGCCGCTTCGGCGCTTGCCGTTGCGGTTTGCTGAACGGCTGAATCATGCCGATGAATTAATGTGAAACAGGCCGGAGTTTGCCCGGCCTGCCCGCTATTGTTGTGATGTGATTTCAGTTCATGGCGCCGGGTCCCTTGACCGGAAGTATGACTGCAACTTCGCCGGCCTTTTCGAAGACCAGCACGGCGTCAACTTCGCCACCTTCCTGCAGTCCATCCATGAGGTTGATGAACATCACATGGAAGCTGCCGGGCTTCAGCTCGACCGAGCCGTTGGCAGGCACGTCGATGGCGTCAACCTTGCGCATGGCCATCATGCCGTTTTCTTCAATATGGGTGTGCAGTTCAACGATCTCGGAGGCGCCGGATTCCGCAGCGACAAGCCTGTCGGCTTCGCCTGCGTTGGTGATGGTCATGAAGCCAGCGCCGGCCTGCGCCATCATTGGCGAGGCGCGGGCAAAGGCGCCGGAGATGGTGAGGTTGCCGGACACGATGTCTTGTGCAAAGGCAGGCGTGTGTGTGGAAGCGGCGAGCAAAAAAGCAGCCGCAATAAAAGTGCGTCGGTTCATGAAACTGGTCCTGTTTTGGGATTGTTGCCTGATTGGAAGGAAGACCGGCAACCTGGCCCATGCGGATCAGGTGAGGGCACACCCTGCCACGCATGACGCCGGATTGCGGGTCATGGACGTGGTTAGAAGCGGAGGGGCTCTGATGGGCGTGTTGCCGTCTGAGAATCCATGCTCGGCAACCGGGAGCGAACCGGGGGCGAGCGTTTCCAGGATCAGGTCGGCTGGCACGCTGGCATGTGGGATGTGAGGTGTGGCGGCGTTGCCGCCGACTGCCGCCGCCAGGCAGACCAGACAGGCCTCCGTATCGGTTGCAGGCGATGATCTGTCCAGTTCTCCCGGACCTGACGGCAAGGTCACGCACCAGATGTCGCCGTCCGACGCCCAGGCGGCAATGGACGGGCTGAAAAGCGGAATCAATGGCAGCATCAGCATCACACCGATCAGTGCGCTGCGCAGACGCTGCCATTGTTCAAGCCGGTATTTCATATTCTTTCCGAAGGTCATTTTTGAGAGGGGATGACCTGCGGCAATAAAGACGCGCTTGCCGCCCCGCCGACCTTAACAAAAGTCAAGGAAGCAAACTGTCTGCGGTGGGACCACTGCCGCGGCGATTGGCAGAGCGGCTTTTCGCCGACGGTTTGTCAGGCCGCCCATAATTTCCCTGGCTTGAACACATGAGGGCAAATCATGTTCAGTATTCTTCGCAAAAGCCTGATGGCTACGGCGGGCGCCGCAGCCATGGGGGCGGCGTTTGCATCATCTCCTGCATCGGCGGAATCGCTTGATGAAGTAATGGCGCGGCGCGGACTGACGCAGAAAGACATGCTAGCCGCGGCAAAGACCTACACGCCGACTGGCAAGCGCGACGAATTCATCGTTTTCTCATCCGGCGGACAGTCCGGGCAGGTTATCGTCTACGGCGTGCCGTCGATGCGCATCCTGAAATACATCGCCGTTTTCACCCCTGAACCGTGGCAAGGCTATGGCTACGACGAAGAATCCAAGAAGGTTCTTGCGCAGGGCAAGATCGACGGCCGTGACCCCAATTGGGGCGACACCCACCATCCGGCCATCACAGAAACCAACGGCGCGCCGGACGGCCAATACCTGTTCATCAACGACAAATCCGCGCCACGCATCGGCGTGATTTCGCTGCACGACTTTGAAACGCAGCAGATCGTGGTCAATCCGATCATGCAGTCCGAGCATGGCGGCACGTTCGTCACGCCGAACAGCGAGTATGTCATCGAAGCCGCGCAGTATCCGGGAGTACTAGGCCGGGGCTATGCGCCGCTTTCCGAATTCAATGAAAAATTCCGCGGTGCGGTGACCTATTGGAAGTTCAATCGCGAAAAGGGCCGCATCGAGCCGGAGAATTCCTTCTCCATCGAATTGCCACCCTACACGCAGGATTTGACCGACGCCGGCAAGATGATCTCTGACGGCTGGTCCTTCACCAACTCCTTCTGTTCGGAGCGCTATGTCGGCGGCATCGAAAAGGGACGTCCGCCATTTGAAGCCGGCTGCTCGCAAAATGACACCGATTATCTGCACATCATCAATTGGAAGAAAGCCGAGGAAGTCTACAAGGCAGGCAAGGTCACCAAGATCAATGACCATGCCGTGATCTCGATGCAAACGGCCATTGACGAGGGATTGGTCGTGCTGGTTGCCGAACCGAAGTCGCCGCATGGCGTCGACGTTTCGCCGGACGGCAAGTACATCATCGTCGGCGGCAAGCTGGACACGCAGGCTTCGGTCTACTCGTTCGAGAAAATCAAGGCTGCAATCGACGCCAAGAAATTCTCGGGCAAGGACACTTATGGCATTCCGATCATCGCTATGGAGGATGCCCTGCACAAGCAGGTGCCGCTTGGCCTTGGACCTTTGCACACGCAATATGATTCCAAGCCGTGCGTGGTCTACACATCACTTTATGTCGATAGTCAGGTCGCCAAGTGGGACTATTGTGAAGGCAAGGTGCTCGACAAGTTGTCGATCCACTACAACATCGGCCATCTGGTCGCGATGGAAGGCGAAAGCGTCACGCCGGCCGGCAAGTATCTGATTGCCCTGAACAAGCTGGCCATCGACCGTTTCAATCCGGTCGGCCCGCTGCATCCGCAGAACCATCAGCTCATCGACATTTCCGGTGACAAGATGGAGCTTCTGTACGACATGCCGCTGCCGCTCGGCGAGCCGCACTATGCGACCGCGATCGCCGCTGACAAGCTGAAGCCGCTGGTGCGTTATGCCTACGGCACAGACAGCCGCACCGGCGAAAAGCATCCGGATTCAGTGCGCCCGGGTTCGGAAAAGATCGTGCGTGACGGCAACAAGGTCAAGGTTTTCATGACCGCGATCCGCTCTCACTTCACGCCGGAAATCGTCGAAGTCGAAGAAGGCGATGAAGTCGAATTCGTCATCACCAACTCCGAACGCGCCGAAGACGAAACCCATGGTTTCTCGGTCTCCACCTACGGCGTCAACCTATCGCTCGAACCGGGCAAGACGGCGACCGCCAAGATCACGGCCGACAAGCCGGGCGTATTCTCCTACTATTGCACCGAGTTCTGCTCGGCGCTGCATCTGGAGATGACAGGCTTCCTCGTCGTTCGGCCAAAAGGCATGAAGGCCCAAGAAGCGACGGCGACCGAAGGCCAAGCCTACACCAAGGCGGACTTCGACAAGCAGTATAAAACTTGCAACGACACGCAAGCCGTTATCGACAGCGTCGTGACCTACATCACCGGCATGAACTTCAAGGATTTCCCGGAGGTTGTCGCTCTTGTTGAGGACGCCACCGATCAGTTGAAGTTCGCAGGCGAAGCCAAGACCAAATCTGATGAAGCTGCGGCCAAGGAGGACTGGCAGAACGCCACTCTCTGGGCCGGCCAGTGGTGGCAGTATCAGGTCAAGGCGGCCGACATCGGCCTGCGTGCCAAGAACTATCTCGATGAGCATGGCGCAAAGCCAGCACAGTAATCGACACGACGGGCGGCGGCGACAGCTGCCGCCCGTTTTCGACTTTGCAAGCACCAAAAGAGAAGAGCCATGAAAAGACTGATTGGACTGACATTCGCCGGATTTACAGCGCTTATGGCCAGCGGCGCCTTTGCCGATGACGTCGCCGATGGCGAAAAGCTTTATAAGACCAAGACATGCGTCGCCTGCCACGGTCCCAAGGGCGCAAGGCCAATCCAGTCTTATCCGGCAATCGCCGGGCAGAATGAAAAATACCTCCAGACGCAGTTGCAGGACATCAAGTCCGGCAAGCGCATCGCCAGCAAGGATCCGACCGGACATCCCTACACCGAAGGCATGGCTGCCGTTCTGCACTTGTTGAGCGACAAGGATCCGGCTCTGCTCGCCAAATATCTGGCCAAGCAGACACCTGCCAAACCGAAACCGCTTGATCCCGCGCCGACAGCCGAGGAGCTCGCCGCAGGTGCGGCCAAATTCAAAACGCTCGGCTGTGTCGCCTGCCATGGCGTTGACGGAAAGAAGACCAATGTCGCGACCTATCCGGTGATCGCCGGTCTGCACCGCGACTATCTCATCCGACAGATGACCGACATGCGCGAAGGCGTGCGCACAAACGGCCAGTCCAAGCTGATGCTGGGCATCATCAAGAAGGCCGATGACGCGGCCATCGCCTCTATCGCCGCATACCTGTCACAGATCGACCGGTCAGCGAAGTAAATTTGAAAACCACCGGAGAAAAATCATGAAACTGAAACTCACTGCAGCAATTCTCATCGCGGGCGCGCTCGGCGTTGCGATGCCGGTGTATGCGGAAGATGCGCCGGCCGCAGCGCCGAAAGACTGGAACCAGGGCGGCGGCGAACAGGACGAAGCGCTGGGCCTGACGCCGGATCTCGTCAACGGCCGCGACGTCTATGAAGTCTGCTCGGCCTGCCACCAGATCAACGGCTGGGGCCTCAAGGACGGGACGTTTCCGCAAATCGCCGGCCAGCATCGCGACGTGCTGATCAAGCAGCTTGCCGACATCCGCGCGCTGAACCGTGACAATCCGACCATGTACCCGTTTGCGCTGCCGCAGGAAATCGGCGGCGCGCAGTCCATCGCTGACGTTGCCGCCTATATCCAGAAGCTTCCGATGAATCCGGACAACGGTGTCGGCCCCGGAACCTCGCTGGACAAGGGCGCGCAGCTTTACAAGGACAATTGCGTGCAATGCCATGGCGACCAAGGCCAGGGCGACGACGCCAAATACTATCCGCGCATCCAAGGCCAGCATTATGAATATCTGCTGCGCCAATACAACTGGATCAAGGAAGGCAAGCGCCGCAACGCCAATCCGGACATGGTCAAGCAGATCCAGAAGTTCACGGATGAAGACACCGTCGCCGTCCTTGATTACGTGTCCCGCCTCAAGCCTTCGGCAGACATGATTGGCGCGCCGGACTGGCAGAACCCTGACTTCCAGTGAGATATGACAGGCGGGCGCGAAAGCGCCCGTCCTTCCAACAAGACAAACAGGTGTGGTGATGGCCGGACAATCTGCCTCTCGGCGCGGTATTGTTTACCGCGTGCTTACGTTGATCGCCGTGTGCCTCATTGCGGCATCCTTCTTCTCGCCGGGCTGGTGGGTGGCGCTCAAAGCGCCCAACTATCCTGAAGCGACGTTTCCTGACGGCATCCGCATCCATTTCCACATGGACAGCGTGCGCAACGGCTGTGTCATCCGCAACTCGCAGGAAGTCGAGGAAAAGGAAGCGCTCGATTGCGTCCATGAGATGGATACCATCAACCACTATGTCGGCATGTACCCGATTGCCTCCGGCGGGCCGGTGGAAAAGGGCTTCTCGCCGTTCCTGTTTTCGCTGATGGGCGTGATGTTGCTGGCGTTTGCCGCGCCGGGTCGCAAAAGCCGGATGGCCGTTTCCGTGCTTGGCTATGGCGCCGTCGCCGTCTGGATGGGCATGACGATGTATACGCCTGGCGGGATCAGCTACCAGAGCAAGGGCTACTTGCAGGGGCTGGTGGATTCGCTGGGGCAGGATTCCAAGGATTCGCTGGATGACGACAATCTGGCGCCAATCGTCAAAATGCTGAAAGAATCGATGGCCAAAACCGAGGCCGCAAAGGCGGCCGCTGCCGGCGAGACCGGCAACACCCGTGAGGCGCTGGTCACAAACCTAAAGTCAAACTTCCATCTGGACCAGATGAAATTGCCCGAAACCCAGCGTCAGGAATGGACCGGCAGCGGCATGCAGGTGTTGGCGTGGCATTATGACAAGAGCCTGAACCGCTGGTTCAACATGCCGGAGCGGTCGGCAAAGCTGAAGGCGATCATGGAGAATGTTGCAGCCCTCCTGGCCGCGGCCGTCGTCGGCGCCATGGCGTTGATGACCTTCGCGGCCTGGAGCGAGCGGTCGCTGTTTTACTGGCTGCTGGTGCTGGTCCCGATGGCGCTGCCGATTGGCTTCCTGTTCGAATATTCGGCCTGGCTCTGGTGGTATGGCCACAGCCTCAACGAGATGGGGGCATTCACGCTCAAACCGTTCATGCCGACCGTGTTTGGCGAAGGCAAGGTGGCGCAGTTCACCACCTATTCCTATCCGCACTACGGGTTTGGTCTGATGGTCGTTTCCTCGTTGCTGCTGGTATTGGCGGCGCTGATCCGGCGCAAGCAATTGCGTCTCGAAGACGCCGCGCAGGCGTGACAGGGACCGGCATGCGCGCGGCCGCATCAACCCTGTTTGCCCCGCTACATCGGCTTGTTGCGAGCTTGGCCACCGTGTTTTTTATCAGCGGCGCTGCATTCGCCGGGCCGCTGCAGGACATGATTGACGCCGCCAAGGAGGGCGCAACGGTTGCGCCGGATGCCGGTGTCTATGTGGAGCACCTGACCATCAACAAGGCCCTGATCCTCGATGGCTCCAAGGGCGTCATTCTGGATGGCGGCGGCACGGGCACGGTGCTGGAACTCGCAGCATCCGGCGCAGAAATCAAGCAACTGACAATCCGCAACTCCGGCCATCTGCACAACAAGCTGGACGCCGGGCTTCGCATCAATGGCAATTTCAATGTCATCAAGGATGTCAGGCTTGAGAACGTGCTGTTCGGCATCGACCTGCATCAGGCCAACAATAACATCATCCGCCGCACCGACATTGATTCCAACGATTTCGATCTGGAAATGAAGGGCGACTCGATCCGGCTCTGGTACTCGAACAACAACACGATCGAAGACAATCTGATCCACGACGCCCGCGATTTTTCCGTCTGGTATTCCTCCGAAAACATCATCCGGAAAAACCGCATCCTGCATGGCCGTTATGGCATTCACTTCATGTATGCGCACCGCAACAAGGTTCTCGACAACGAGATCGCTGACTGCGTGGTTGGCGTGTTCCTGATGTACTCGAACGATATCGAAGTGCGGCACAATAAATTGCTGCGTGCCTGGGGCGCGTCAGGGATGGGCGTCGGTTTCAAGGAAACGTCCGGCGCGGTGATTGCCGATAACGACATCGTCGGCAATGCCGTCGGCATCTACATCGACATTTCGCCGTTTGACCCGGAAGCCACCAACCAGTTCATCGCCAACCGCATCGCCTACAATGGCATTGGCGTCGAGTTCCACACGGACTGGCAAGGCAATATCTTCAAGGACAATGGCTTCATGTCCAACTTTTCGCAGATCGTGGTGCGCGGCGGCGGCACGGCGTTGCGGGAAGGATGGGACGGCAACTACTGGGATGATTTCGCGGGCTTTGATCAGGACAGCGATGGCAAGGGCGACAGTCCGTTCGAGATTTACAATTATGCCGACCGCATCTGGATGGAGGTTCCGGACGCAGCATTCTTCCGCGGCAGCATGGCGCTCGAATCGCTCGATTTTGTCGAGCGGCTGGCCCCGTTTTCGCAGCCCTTGCTGTTGGTCAAGGAAGCCGGCCCGCTGATGGCGCTACCTTCCGCCAAGGTACTTGAAAAGCCGAAGAGCGCATTGGAAATGCTGCAATGAGCGAAATGGATACTTTTGACGATGGCAAGAACATTGCCCCGCAGAAGCCGAAACAACGGCTGACCCGGCGTGAGCTGGAGCGGCGGCGGATGCTGCTGCGCTCGCTCGGCGCGGGTGTTGCCGTCGTCGGCCTTTCGCTTGTCGGCTATTTCCCGATTCTCAGACAACTGTTTGACCGGCTGCGTCCGCCCGGTGCGATAGCCGAAAGCGAGTTCCTGGCGGCCTGCATCAAATGCGGCCAGTGCGTCCAGGTATGTCCGGTCGAGGCGATCAAGCTGGCAGACGGCGACGAAGGCTACGGGCTTGGCGCACCTTACATTGATGCGCGCGCGCAGGCCTGTGATTTCTCCTGCGATGCCGTGCAGTGTGTTTTGTCGTGCCCGACAGGCGCGCTGTCGCATGACATTGCCAAGAAGGAAGAGGTCACCATGGGCATCGCCCGGCTGGCGCGCCCGGATGCCTGTTTGGCTATGAACGGAAAAGGCCTGCGCGGCCTGGCGCGCGGCGACCTATTCAAGGGCCTGCACCGCTATGTGGACATCGACCGCTGGAATCCGGTCCGCGTCGCTGACCATCCGTATGACCTTGAATTGTGTGATCTGTGCGTGCGCGAATGCCCGATCATCGGCGCGATCTCCCTGCAGCCGATGTCGGCCGACCCGAATGACAAGCGGCGCATGCCGGTGGTGGCGGATGCGTGCGTCGGCTGCGGGGCGTGCGAGATGATGTGCCCGGCCGAGCCCGCCGCCATCGTGGTTGACGCGAAGGTGCTGAAGGAGCGTGCAGCATGAAATGGTTCCTCCATTCCGTCGCGATGATGTTTGGCGTTGCACCGCGCAAGCCCGAGCCGGAAGAAGCGACAGACGCCTTCCGCGAAATGATGAAGTTCAAGAAACTTCCGGATCAGGTCGCCAAGCGCAAGAAACTGATCGCCGATGAGCATGAGTTTCCGGTGATTTCGCGCAAGTGGAAATATCGCCGCTGGACGTCGATCATCCTGATCAATTTGATGTTCATCGTCTCCTACTGGTTTGATGTTCAGCTGGTCGAAGGCGCGCTGACGGCGTCGCGCTTTGTCGGTTTCCACATGGCCGATCCCAACAGCGCGCTGCAGGTGATGCTCGCCTACAAGGAGATCATGATCAATCTGGTCATCGGCACGGTGACAGTGGTGCTGGTCTGGTGGCTGGTCGGGGGCAGGGCGTTCTGTTCCTGGGTGTGCCCGTATCATTTGCTGTCCGAATGGGCCGAGATGCTGCACCTCAAGCTGGCGGCCATCGGCTATGCCAAGGACAATCCCTTCCACCGCGGCCTGCGCACAGTGCTTTGGCTCGCGTTTCTGGCGCTTGCCTTTTTCACCGGCTACACGGTGTTTGAGTATGTGAACCCGGTCGGCATCGTCTCGCGCGCGCTGATCTACGGGCCGACAATCGCCATCCTCTGGGTGCTGGCGCTGCTCACCATCGAGGTGTTCTACTCGCGCCGCTTCTGGTGCCGCTATGTCTGCCCCATTGGCTTAACCTACGGCATAACCGGAGCAATAGCGCCGGTACAGGTCAAATATGATCTGGAGAAATGCCTGCACGAAGGCGAGTGCCGCAAGGTGTGCCTGGTGCCGCATGTGCTTGAAATTACCAAGATGGGCTACGCGAGCGACACGTTCGAATATATCGGCGCGGACTGCACGCGCTGCGGCATGTGCATTGACGCCTGTCCACAAAGTGCGCTGAGCTTCACCGTCCGCGGCCTCGACAGCATCGTGTGAGCGCCATGATCGCCATTGAAAATCTCACCAAGCGGTTCGACCAGCGCCCGGTTCTGGATGCGCTGTCCCTGCGCATTGGTTCAGGCGACCGGATCGCGCTGATCGGCTCCAACGGCGCGGGCAAGACCACACTGTTCCGCTGCCTGCTTGGCCACTACCGCTATGAAGGCTCAATCGCCTATTTCGACGACAAGCCATCGCGGCGTGACAGCGCGTTCTTGCGGCGTGTCGCCTTCGTGCCGCAACTGCCGCCGCCGCTGCGGATGCCGGTCGGCGAACTGGTGAAGTTTGCGGTGGATGGCGCAGGCGCGGATGCCAATGAAATCACGTCCTATGCGGGGCGGCTTGGCATCGATCTGGATGCGGTCTGCCACCAGCCTTTCTACCGGCTGTCCGGCGGGCAAAAGCAGAAGATCCTGGTGACGCTGGCTCTGGCACGGGATGCGGACCTGTTCATTTTCGACGAGCCGGCCGCCAATCTTGATCCGGCGGCGCGCAGCGCTTTCATTGACATTCTGGCCGAGCGCAAGGACAGCGCCATGCTGATTGCCAGCCACCGGCTGGAAGAGGTTGCGCCGCTGGTCAACCGGGTGATTGAAATGGACCGGGGCAAGGTGGTGCTGGACGACAGCGTCGTGGACCGGCTGAAGGCCGGTGAAATGCGGCACTGCAGCCTGCGCCTCACCGAAGCGCACCCGCCGTTTGCCAAGACGATTGCAAGCTGGGGATTCGAGGCCGCTAATGATGGGCTGACCTTTGAGGGCGAAGTTCCTGCTGCCGAGAGTTTCCGCTTCCTCGGCATGCTGTTGCGCTATGCAAGTCTGGTCGAGCATTTCACCATCGACGCCAACGGGCAAAGGAGACATTGACCGCCATGTGCACCTGCAGTCGCCGCAGCTTTCTTGGGATGGCCGCCATCGCCCCGCTGGCGCTGTCCGCCTGCACGCGGCAGACCGAGGGGCCGGAGGAAATCCGTTATGGCCGTGAAGCCTGCACCATGTGCGGCATGATAATTTCCGATCCGCGCTTTGCTGCCGAAATCCGCGGTGGGCCGGACAGGGCGCTGGTCAAGTTTGACGACATGGGCGACGCCGTGAACTGGCTGGAAATGCAGGCGTGGCGCAATGACGGCCTGCTTGAATTTTGGGTGATGGACAGCGACAATGGCAAGGACTGGCTCGACGCCCGCAACAGCCACTATCTGACCGCCCAGATGAGCCCTATGGATTATGGCTATGCCGCGGTGAAGGATGCGCGCGCCGGCACGGTCAGTTATGAAGAGATGCGCAAGGCCGCGTTGGAGCGCGGCATCACTTCAAGATGTCCGCCAGGCACGGAGCAACCCGCACAGTGACACCCGCATTTTCAAAGGGCCTGGGACTGTCCATGCGGTTGGAAGTCCAGGAATCCATCCGCTCCCGCTGGTTTCACTTCTACGCTGTGGTGTTCTTCGGCTTGATGATCCTGCTTGCCATGACCGGCATTTCGGAATCGCGCGTGCTCGGTTTCACCGGCCTGTCGCGGCTTTTGGTGACTTACATCCAGATCACCATGGCGGTGCTGCCGCTGTTCATTCTGGTCACCACCGCCCGCTCGCTCGTCGGCGACCGCGAGGCGGGAAATCTGGAATATATGCTTTCCTTCCCCGTGAGCCTCGCTGCGTGGTTCTGGGGCAAGTTTCTCGGGCGGCTGCTGCTTGTCGTCTCGCCGGTGCTGGCCGCGCTGGCGGCGGCAGTGCTGTTCGGCGCGGTCAAGGGTCACGGCATTCCCTGGCAGCATGTCAGCCTTTATGCGCTGTTGGTCTGCGCGCTGGCGATTTGTTTCCTGGGCTTTGGCTTCCTGCTTTCGGGCATTTCGAAATCGACCGAAGTGGCGCTCGGCGTGTCGCTGCTCGTGTGGCTGGCGCTGCTTGCGTTTCTCGATCTGCTGCTCTTGTCCGTGCTGATCAAGACCCAGATCCATCCGGATCTGGTGGTGGCGATCGCGCTGGCCAACCCACTGCAGTCATTCCGCACCGCGTCGATGATCCTGTTTGACCCGCAGCTGATCCTGCTCGGCCCAGCGTCCTATGTAATCCTCGATAATTTCGGGGTGCAGGGTTATGTCGTCTGGGCAATTGCCTATCCGGCAGCGCTGGGCGTCCTGCTTGCAGGCCTTGGCTACTGGCGGTTCAGCCGCAAGGATCTGGTGTGATCAGCGGGCGGCGAGCCGCCTTAGCCAGTTGACGGTCATATCGTCATCCCAGACTGCTTCGCCAATGACGGTGACGGCATGCAGGCCCTGGCGGTCGATGATTGCAGTTGACGGCAGGCCTGTCATTTGTAGCACGCTTTTCAAATTGACACCGTCGCCGGTCATGACGGGCAGATTGGTAATCCCGAGTTCCGCATAAAATTTTCTGACGCCTTCAACCCCGCGCCAGTCGAAGGCGACTGGCAGCACGATGACACCATCCTTGCCCGTTTTCTCATGCAGGCGCGACAGTGACGGCATTTCAAGGCGGCATGGCAGACACCATGTCGCCCACATGTTCAAAACGACTATTTTTCCCCGATAGGCCTCCAGCAAAACGGCCGCGCCATTTTCGTCGAACACCTGCAGCCCGTTCACCGGACGGCGCGGTGAAATGGGAATGGCCTGACCGGCAGCGGATGGCGCTTCCTGCGCATTCAGAAAGGATGGCCGCAGCGCAGCCAGAGCCAAGCTTGCAATAAAAGTGCGCCGCTGCATCCGGTCTCCTTATTCGGCCGGAAAAGCGGCCATCTCCTTGCGGATATCCGCCGTGATGACGTCACTGGTCAAATCATGCGGGAAGCGTTTGAGAATTTTGCCGTCGGGCCCAGTGAAGATGATCGAAGCGGTATGGTCGACCGTGTAGTCTTCCGGATGCTTGGGATCGGCGATGTGAAACTCGTATTTCGCGCCAAACGCCTTGACCATGGCGTCCGTGTAGGCTTTCGGCCCGCGCAGCGCGACGATCCGCTCATCAAACGCCGGGGCATACTGCGACAGGAGCTCCGGCGTGTCGCGGTCCGGATCCACGGTGACGAAAAACGGCTGGAACCGGTCGGCGTCCTTGCCGAGCTCCTTCAACACTGCAGCCATCGTCATCAGGCTGGTCGGGCAGATGTCCGGGCAGCCCATATAGCCAAAATAAACCAATCCAAACTTTCCAAGCAAATGCTCGTCGGTAACGATGGCGCCATTGACATCCGACATCATGAAGCGGCGAGGGGGCTCCCCACCGCTTTCGGGCGAGCCATCCTGTGCAAACAACTGTGTTGGAACGGCAATCAGCAAAAAAAGCTGCAGTCCTTTGGTCAATATATGTCGGCGGGATTTCATCAGGCATATTCCAAGCGGAGGTTTCACCCTCACTAGCACCGCCTCATGCCCTCACCTTGACTTTGGTCAGGGATTTTGCGGCATATTTTAATCAATCGCTGCAGACGCAATACGTGGACAAAAAAGGGGACCACCGGTGCAAGCGCTTTTGCCAATGGGACTGGCGTTCCTGATGTTCACGGTCGGCATGAAGCTGACGCTGGCTGATCTTGCTGACGTATTCCGGAAACCTAAAGGCTTGCTGACCGGCATGGCGTCGCAGATGTTGGCGCTGCCATTGCTCGCCATAGTCATTTCGCGCCTGTTCAATCTGCCGCCCGCCGCGGCTACCGGGCTATTGATTGTGGCCGTTGCGCCGGGCGGAATTACGTCCAACTATGTGACGCTGCTTGCTGCCGGCGACGTGGCGCTGTCGACCGGGATGACACTGGTGACAAGCCTCGCGGCTGGAATCACCATACCGGTGTCGTTGTCGCTTAGCGGATATTTGCCGCCGGCGGCAAATGCTGCGTCTTCATTTGCGTTGATCAAAATGGGGGCCGGCATGTTCGCTGTGACGGCAGTTCCGCTGTTCCTGGGGATTCTGTTCCAACTGCGGCTGAGGGCATTTGCGAAGCGCGTTTCGCCGATGCTGGATCTTCTTTCGAAACTGGTGTTCCTCGCAATTGTCGCAGCAACATTCTACCAAAATTGGGGCGCCATGATGGACCATCTTGGCGCAGTCGGCCCGTCGGTTTTGTCTCTCAATGTTGCGGCAATTCTGATGGCCATGGCGCTGGGCCGCGCCGCTGGCCTGTCCGCACCAAAAAGGCTGGCAATCGTCATCGAAACAGGCTTGCAGAACGTGGCGATGGCAATCGTCGTTGCCGGGTCACTTTTGGGTCAGCCGGATTTGGCCGTTCCTGCCTTGATATATGCGATTATCATGAACATCAGCGCAGGGATCATCTTTTCGGTTTGCCGATACAAAAGCTGTCCAGAGTTGCCTGCTGGAATCAAGTGATCGTTCGGATCCGAACCGAAATTTTAGATTTTTGCATGCTGGTCTGTCCCCTGGGCAAAACGGGTTTAATGTTAGACAAGCTCGGCCTTGGCGGCTCAGGTCGATATGCTTCCAAGAAGCGAAGCAAGGGCACCGGCTCGAAGCCCGGTCAGCAGCAGAAATACAACCATTGCTCTGTCCCGCCTTTGTTCAATGGTCTCAGACGGCAATGTCAGGATCATGCCGACAACGACTTCAATTCGCGGCACCGGTCTAGGCGTTGGTGATCGCGCCAGCGCCATCTGTCGCCGCGTCGCCTTGAAGTAGTCGATCGCAGTCTGATCAACAGACTTGAAGCCCTTCCGCTTGACGAGCCAATTGAGAGCGCGCCGAGGGCATTGCCATTGTCTCGGAGCGGGCTATGTCAGTCCCAGATACCTAACCTGTCGTCGAACGGACAAGGGTCAGTTTCGCTGAAGCGAGATGTGTGCTGCAAGCCAATGCGACCATCGTCTGGTCTCTGGTCAACAACGCTTCGATGAAATCCAGGTGCTCACGGATCGCCACTTCATTGCGCTGGCGTTCGTCATGCTTGTTCCATTGATAGTGGTAGTGGAAGATAAGCGTGATGAGGTCGTAAAATTCATCGATGAAACGGTTGGGTCTTGCCGTGTTGATGAGCTCATGGAAGCGGCTGTCGATCGCCGAGAAATCCTGATAATGGCTGTCAATCTTTGACAGCAACGCGATATGCTCGTCCTTGAGCGATGCCAATCGAGGCCATTGAGGCGCGGTGGGCGGCAATGCCGCAAATGCTCGTGCCGAGCGCAGTTCAAACATCTCCCGGATCTCGAACAGCTCCATGGCAAATTCCAGGGTAAACCCTTTGACCAGCCAGCCGGCGCTGGGCTTCTTTTCGATCAGACCGAAATGCTGGAACCGGTTCAGGAATTCGCGGATGACGGTTGTGGCCACGCCGAAGTGCCTCGCCAGTTCCAACTCGTTGATTGTGGTTCCGGGCTGGGCATTGTCGCGCGAAATCCATTCCATGAATTGCTCTTCCACTTGCTCTGCCACCGACTTTGTTTCGTAAAAGGGAAACTTTCTGGTGGATTTGAGTCTCGTAGAAACCGTTCGGCTGCGGCCGTTGCCACCGATGATGCCCTGCTCCAACAGCGCCATAAGAACCTTTCGGACGGTCGTGCGGCTGGTGCCGAGTTGCAGGCTGAGAGCTTGCTCGGTCGGCACAGTATTGCCGCTGCCGACCGCTGCGATGATATCCAAGGCATCATTGTAGGCTCGTTTGTATACGCTGTCGGTCTTCACGCTGGTTTGCCTTTCAAGATTTACCGCCCAGCGTTCGATCGTGTGGCGCGACGGGCAAGGCAGCAACAGGATTTGCAGTTCATGCACCGCTGCCTGCTGGCAACCGGGCACCAAACCTTAGCCTCGATACGAAATAATTTAAAGTATTTTAATGTTTAAAAAACCAATTGACTCGAATTGGCAACGGCTTTTTATGCGTAACAAACAATTTGGGGAAACTGTCGCCAAATGGCCAATGCAGGAAAGACCGGGTTGCCCGCGGACGGGTTGGGGCCAATGCCGCAGAAGGCGTCGGTAACGCGCCTGCCGCTGACGCTCCGCCTGCTCAACGCCGGGCCTGTGCTGATTCTCGGCCTTTTGATCGTCATCGTCAGCCTGCTCACGCCGAACTTCCTCAAGCCCATCAACATCGGCAACATCCTGGCCCAGATTGCCGTCATCGCGACGGTGGCCATCGGCCAGCACATTGTCATCCTGACACGCGGCATTGATCTTTCCGTCGGCTCGAACCTGGCGCTAGCCACGGTTATCGGCGGCCTTGCATTCAGAATTACGGATTCATCGGCGTTGGTGATGGCGGCGATGCTGTTGTCAGGCATTCTGATCGGTGCGGTAAACGGGTTCACATATGTTTACGGGCGGCTTCCCCATCCGTTCATCATCACCCTTGCGACGCTGAGCATCTGCCGTGGCCTGGCCCTGCAGCTTTCCATCGGGCACACGACCATGCGCGGCATGCCGGACGGTATCAGCGCACTTGGTGGCTCGAATTTCTTCTTCGTGCCGAATTCATTCTTTGTCGTCGCCGCTGTTGCCTTATTTACGGTTTTCATGGCGAGGCATCTTGTCTGGGGCCGCTGGCTCTACGCGGTCGGCGGCGATCCGCAGGCCGCGCGCGGCATGGGCATTCCCGTCAATGCCGTTCTGGTTTCCGCCTACATCTTTGCCGGAGCCTGCGCCGGCATCGGTGCAATTCTCCTCGCCGGCCGCACAGGCGCCGCTTCGCCGCTCTATGGCGAGCTTCTGGAACTCGACACCATCGCCGCCGTGATCATTGGAGGCGCAAGTTTCTTGGGCGGCCGTGGCCATGTGGGGCATGCGCTGATCGGCGCGCTGATGATCGGCGTCATTCGCAACGCCCTCAATCTTCTCAACGTCAACGTCTTCTTCCAGATGATCGCCATCGGCCTCATCATCGTTGTGGCGGTGGAGGCGGACGTTTTGCGCAGCCGGCTTGAGGCCAAGGCACGCGCCGTGCAGGCTGGCGGTGCCCAGTCATGAAAACGCCCCCGACAGCCGCCCTCGAAGTGCGCAATGCCGAAAAGCGCTTCGGCGCCATTCATGCCCTCAAGAATGTTTCCATCGAGGCCTTCCCGCATGAGGTGCTGGCACTCCTCGGCGACAATGGAGCCGGAAAATCGACGCTGGTGAAATGCATCAGCGGCATTCACGCGCTCGATGAAGGTGAAATCCTGATTGATGGCGAAAGGGCTCACATCACGTCGCCCGCCACGGCGCGGCGCGCAGGCATTGAAACAGTCTATCAGGACCTGGCTCTGTTCGACAATTTGACGCCGGCGCAAAACTTTTTCTGTGGTCGCGAGATCTCGTTTCCCAAATGGCTGCTCGCCGGCCTTCGCATGCTCGATCACAAGGCCATGGACAGCCAGTCTGCGGCAGTGATCGACAGGCTGAAAGTGCGGTTGCCCAGTTTCGAGTCTCCCGTGGCGCTGATGTCGGGCGGCCAGCGGCAAGCCATCGCCGTGGCGCGCGCCACCGTCTTCGCCCGCAAGGTGGTGATCCTTGACGAACCCACCGCAGCGCTGGGCCTGCGCGAGTCGCGCAAGGTTCTTGACCTCATTCTGCAACTGAAAGCGGAAGGCAACGCCGTCATCCTGATCACCCACAACATGGAGCATGTGATCGAACTTGCCGACCGCGCCGTGGTTCTGCGGCAGGGCCGCAAAGTCGGCGAGCTCAAGCCAAGCCGCCGCACCCAGCAAAAACTTGTGTCGCTCATTGTTGGAGCGACGCCGTGAGATTGCCTGATCCCGAAAGCGGACCGGGCATGTGTGTCAGTTCATGGTGAACTGAAGAAGGAAAGGTGAGGAAATGAAAATAACAAGATTACTGGGAGGCCTCGCGCTCCTGGGCTTGATTGCCCAGCCATCGCTGGCCGAAGACAAGATCAAGATCGGGTTCATTACCAAGTTCCCGGTTCCGTTCTTCGCAACCATGGAAGACGCGGCCAAGGCGTATGCCACCGCCCATCCGGAAGTGGAAATCACCTTCGGCCAAGGCAAGTCCGCCACAGACATCGAGGGCCAGATTGCGCTGATCGAGTCGATGGTTTCGCAAGGTGTCAAAGGCATTGCCTTGACCCCTGTCGATCCGACTGTTGCCACTGCCCTGGACAAGGCCGTTGCAGCGGGCGTCAAGGTTGTCTTGATGGACAACAACATTCCTGACTGGAATGGAAGGACGGCCCTTGCCACGACCGACAACTACGCAGCAGGCAAGATTGCCGGCGAATACCTGAAGACCAAGCTCAAGGATGGCGACACACTCGGCATTCTTGAGGGCGTTCCCGGTGTTCCGGCACTCGATGACCGCGTCAACGGCATGCTCGAAGGGCTGAAAGGCGTGAACGTCACGATCGTTGGCAAAGGCACCACCAAATGCACTGAAGAACTGGGCATCAGCGTCGCCGAAGACCTGCTGACCTCCAATGCCAACCTCAAATCGATCTATGCCGCCTGCGGCCCTCCTGCAGCCGGCGCTGCACAGGCCATCAAAAACGCCGGCATCAATCCTGATGACATCGTTCTTGTCGGCTTTGACTTCTGCTGCGGCGAGAAGGAAGCGCTCGAAGCGGGGATAGAGGATGCAACGGTCGCGCAGTTCCCGACAAAGATGTCCGAACTCGGCGTCGATGCCCTCGTCAAGGCGATCAAGGGCGAAAAGGTGGAATCGCTGATTGACTCCGGCGCCGCCCTTGTCACCAAGGAAAACATGGGACAATTCTAATAAGCCGCCGAACAGCAGGGTCGCCCCTTTGGGCGGCCCTGCACAGGCGGGTGGTCACCAGCTAAGGAAATGTCGTGCAGTCCATTGAATCTCTTGTGTGTGTCGCTCCCGGTGAACTGAGAATTGAGAGGCGGCCGAGCCCGCGTCCGTCGCCGGGCGAGGTCCTGGTGCGGCCGCGCCGCATCGGTATCTGCGGCACCGATTATCACATTTTCGAGGGCAAGCACCCGTTCCTGCAGTATCCGCGCATCATGGGTCATGAACTGGCCGTGGAGGTCGTTGAACCCGGTGCCTCGAATCTGCGCGCCGGAGACATCTGCGTGGTCAATCCATACCTCTCCTGCGGCACTTGCATTGCCTGTCGCAAAGGCAAGCCCAATTGCTGCACCAGCATTTCCGTGTTGGGCGTCCATCAGGATGGAGGCATGCAGGAGCTCATTGCGGTTCCCGAAGCCAACCTCATTTCAGCACCCGGCCTGTCCGTTGACGCCTGCGCCACGGTCGAGTTTCTGGCCATTGGCACCCACGCAGTGCGCCGCGGCGGCGTTTCAGAGGACGATGCGGCGCTCGTTATTGGCGCTGGCCCGATCGGGCTTGGCGCCGCATTGTTTGCCAAACTGGCTGGCGCTGCGAAAGTTGCCCTGATTGACAGGGACGCGGACCGCGTCAAAAGCACAGCCGCCATCATCGGCGTTGACGCCATTCCATTCGGCGAGGGCCTCGAGCAAGCCGTGGCGGACTATACGGATGGCAACGGATTTGACATTGTTTTTGATGCCACTGGCAACCAGGCCTCCATGCAGCGCGGGTTTGATTTCGTGGCACACGGCGGCCGCTATGTTCTGGTCAGCGTGGTCAAGGACCAGATCACCTTCTCTGATCCCGATTTCCACCGCAAAGAGCTGACGCTCTATGGTAGCCGCAATGCGACTTCCGAGGATTTTTCCCGCGTCATCTCCGCCATCAAAGACGGCAAGGTGCCGCTCGACAAGATCATCACCCATCGCACCAGCCTTGCGAAAGCCGTGACGGACCTTCCGGTCTGGGCCCGTCAGAAATCCGGCCTCATCAAGGCGCTGATCGAAATTGGTGGCTGATATGACTGCGCAACGCTTGTCTATGGCAAATGCAAGTGGCTCCTTGCCCTATGATCGCACCAGATTAACGCCCGGGATGGTGCATTTGGGGGTTGGCGCTTTTCACCGCGCGCACGTCGCGAGCTACATCGATTCAATCCTGTCTCTTGACCCGAGCTGGGGCATTATTGGCGCATCGCTTCGCAGGCCCGACACGCGGCAGGCGTTGGCAGCACAGGATTTTCTCTACACATTGGCCATTCGAAGCGCTGCCGGAACCGACTATCGCATAATCGGCAGCTTGCTTGATGTTCTGGATGCAAGCACCCAACGCAACCAGCTTCTGGCAGCCATGACGGACCCTCGGATCCGCATTGTCTCTCTCACCGTGACGGAAAAAGGATACTGCCACGATCCGGCGACGGGAAATCTGGACCGATCACACCCGGAAATTATCCATGATCTCGCCAACCCTGAAGAGCCCATCAGCGCACCTGGGCTGATAGTGCGCGCGCTGGAGCTTCGAAAAAACGCAGGCATTCCGCCATTCACAGTCATGAGTTGCGACAACCTGCCTGCAAACGGGCGAACCACGGCGCGCATTGTCGCCGGCTTTGCCGCCCTGCGCAGCGAAGAACTCGAAAAATACATCCGGTCAAATGTGGCCTTTCCCTCCACGATGATCGACCGGATCGTTCCGGCGACCACCGATGAAGACCGCACTCTTGTCACATCCACCACGGGGCTGCGGGACGAATGGCCTGTTGTCACAGAGCCTTTCACGCAATGGGTTGTTGAAGATCGTTTCACGATGGGTCGGCCGCCACTCGAAAGCGCAGGGGTTGAACTGGTCAGTGATGTTGCACCGTTTGAATTGATGAAACTCCGGATGCTCAACGGCAGCCATTCCACGCTTGCCTATCTCGGTTATCTGGCGGGCCATGAGTATGTGAGTCAGGTGATCGCAGAACCGGCCTTCCGCTCGCTTGCACATAGACTGATGACAAAAGAAGTCATCCCAACCTTGGAAATGGACAAGGACAGGCTCGCCGCATACCGGGACGCGCTCTTGGCGCGGTTCTCCAACCCGGCGCTCAAGCACCGTACCTGGCAGATCGCCATGGACGGTTCGCAGAAACTTCCGCAACGCCTCCTTGGAACGATCAGGAACAGGCTGGCGAAAGGCCTCGCTGCCGACTGCGCAACGCTCGGGGTTGCGGCCTGGATGCGCTATGTTACCGGCATTGATGAGCGTGGACACGCTATTGACGTTCAGGATCCACTGGCACTTAGATTGAAGGCCATTGGTGACGTCGCCCGGCAAAATCCGACCCGGTTGGTCGATGGTATGCTGATGGTAAAAGAAGTTTTTGGCGAGGACTTGCCCCACTCGGCGCCATTCAAGAAGTGCCTCGTGAAACACGTGACGTCGCTCTTTGAATTGGGTGCGGCCAATACAGTCCGGAATATGTTGGAAAATTAGCTGAAAGTGTAACCAAGGTTTCAGATAAGGCGGAATGCTTTCGCGCTGCCGCAGCGGATTGGATAGTTTCACACAACAGATTTGCCGACACCGCCAATGTCGGCATGAAGCGCCAGCTTACCGGATCACGAAGTGTGCGTCGCTGTTGCCCTCGTGAATATTGAGCGACTTCAACATCTGCACCCGTCCTTGCGGGAATTGAGTTTGGAAGCGCGGAATTTGTGCGAGCAGCGCTGTGCCAACAGAGCGCCCCAACTCGCCAAGGGACAAGCCAAAACATGTGAGCGATGGGACGAGAAACCGGATTGTCGGCTCGTCACGAAATCCGACAACTGCAAGGTCTTTGCCAGGCGAAAGTCCGCGCTCAAAAAGGCGGCGATAGACCCCGATCGCGGTGACCTCGTAGATCAGCAAGACTGCTGACGGCGGGTTTTCCATGTCAAGCATCTGGCTTGCAACTTCGTAGCCTGCCACTTCCGTGCGGCGTGTCTCAAACACCAACTGAGGATCAAACGGGATGGCGTGGAGCGACAACAGGCGTTTGTAGGTTTCCAGAAATATGTAACCGAAGTTGACGCCACCCTTGGGCACGGTCACGGCAATTCGCCGATGGCCCCGCGCGATAAGCCGCTCAAGCGCCACAGTAACCGTGCCTTCGAAATCGAGATCGATCCAGGAGTGGTCGTCACTTGCTCCGCTGCGTCCAAGCGTGACGAAGGGAATTCCTGCAGATTTCAGAAGTTCGATGCGGGGGTCTACGCGCTGGACTGCGGCCAGAATCATGGCGTCAACCACACCGCGCGATACGAACCGCTCGAGGTAGGAATAATGGTCCTGGCCAGTCGGACAAGGGAGCACGAGGAGGTCCAACCCCCTTTGGGCCAGAACACTTTGCACACCGTCAAAGACGCCCATGAAGAAGTAGTCGCTGCTGGCGGCGGTTTCCGGATCAAGATCAATCATGAAACCAACGGCGCTTGTGCCACCCTGAGCCAAGGCGCGCGCAGCATGATTGGGAGCGTACCCTATCCGTCGAGCTGCCTCGAGCACACGCTTGCGGGTGTCGTCATTGACATCTGGTTTGCCGTTCAGTGCGCGTGAAACCGTGCCAGTTGATATTCCAAGCTCTTTTGCCAGGCGGGCAATACCGCGCATGATCGAATCCATTTCATTTTCAGAGTCCACTTGACACAAAACCAGTCCTGCGGATAGCGTCGTAAGCGCTTACGAGGAGGCCGTAAGCGATTACGATTGAAATACACCTGCTTTTGCTGGCTTGGCCCTTCGTAGGCCTGGCCCCGACAGCAGTCTGAAACCGAAGGGAGGATTTTGGTGCAAAGACGGGCGGTTCTTGTTGGCTGCGGGCATATGGCTTCCGGTTGGGCGAAAGCTCTAGGCGACGGCGACTTGGCGCGCCGTGTCCGTCTGGTAGGTCTGGTGGACCCGGTGCGCTCAGCGGCGGAGCGGCTGAAGGCTGAACATGAACTTGCCGACGCTGCGCTATACGGCAATCTTGCATCGGCATTGGATGAATTGCAGCCCGAGATCGTCTTTGACGTGGCGGTGCCTGAAGCCCGGCTTCAGATTGTCACCGAAAGCCTGCGGCACGGCTGCCATGTCTTGACTGAGAAGCCGATGGCGACGTCACTGGCCGATGCGCAAACCATAAATGCCGCAGCCGCCTCGGCTGGACGGATCCATGCGGTGACCCAGAACCGCAGGTTTAAAGAAGGCATTCGCCGCGCCCGTGCAACCGTCCAAAGCGGCGCCTTGGGTGATATTTCCGCACTGCATTGCGATTTCTTCATTGGTGCCCATTTCGGCGGGTTTCGCGACCAAATGGAACATGTGCTGCTCCTCGATATGGCAATCCATACGTTTGACGCTGCCCGCTTCATCTCGGGAGAAGAGCCAAAGGCAGTCTACTGCCTCGAAACCAACCCGAAGGGCTCGTGGTATCGCGACGGGGCTGCTGCAAATGCGATTTTTGAGTTTGGCAACAGCGTTGTCGTCACCTATCGCGGCTCCTGGTGTGCGGAAGGTGCGGATACCAGTTGGGACTCGTCCTGGCGGATCATCGGGACCAAGGGAACTCTGCTTTGGGACGGCGAGGCGGGCTTCACGTTGCGGCAGGTTGCCGACGATACAGGCTTTTCGCGCAAACTGGCGGACACTTCGGTGCCCTTTCCTTCGGATCCATCAGAAACCCTGAGCCATGCCAGTGTCATAGCGGGCTTTCTGGACGCAATTGACGGCCGGCAGCCGCCAGAGACCGCCGGAACCGACAATATCAAGAGCCTTTCAATGGTCTTCGCCGCCATCGAGAGCGCTCGAAAACAGCAACGCGTAATTATAGAGGCCTGACCCCGTGAACGACCCTGTCAAATCCATACGCATCGGCACGATGATCAACGCAACAGGTGGCACTGCACCGGAGCGGATCGCAGAAATCGCCGATCTCGGGTTTGAAAGTTTCGAGCCCTTCTTCTGGCAAACGACCAATGGGCAGAACCTGCCGGAGCTGGGCAAGCGCTGTTTGGCGGCAATCGGCGACCGCGACATCACGATTTCGACGCTCGGCATGTTCGGCAATCCGCTTGAAGAACAGGAAATGGATATTGCCACTCTGCAGGGATGGAAAGATTGCATCGACAGCGCCCATCACTTTGGTGCGAACTGCATCGCCGGATTCACCGGACGTCTTCGTGGCAAGTCTATTCCCGACAGCTTGCCGCGTTACAGGCAAATATGGTCCGACCTCGCCAAGCGTGCCGCTGACAAGGGCGTCAAGCTGGCCTTCGAGAACTGCGCGATGAACGGCAATTGGACAAGCGGTGACTGGAATATCGCCCACAATCCGGATGCCTGGGAAATGATTTTCAATGAAACGCCGGACGACAATCTGGGCCTCGAATGGGAGCCCTGTCATCAACTGGTTTACCTGATCGACCCGATGCCGCAGATCCGCAAATGGGCAGGCAAGTTCTTCCACATCCACGGCAAGGACGCGACGGTGCGCTGGGATATCGTTCGCGAACACGGGGTGTTCGGCAAGGAGAAATTCGTCTTCATGCGAACGCCCGGCTTCGGCGACAGCAATTGGACCAACATCATCTCCGAGCTGCGGATGGCCGGGTTCAATGGCAGCATCGACATCGAAGGCTGGCATGACCCGGTCTACCGCGATGCGCTGGAGATGACCGGCCAGGTCGCCGCATTGAACCATCTGAAGGCCGCAAGGGGTGGTTCTTTCTTGAACATCGCGGCGAACTACGAAGGTGGGGACCCTTCGCTGAACTGAAGGAACGTGAAAATTCCAGAGCCCGGTCTCTGGTCAACGTGTGCGACAGCACATAACGGGAGGAAGAAAAATGCTTTACAGAACATTCGGCAATAGGTTGGCAGCCGTAGCTTTGGCTGCGTCGGCGCTGGTGGCAGTTGGCTCAACAGCCAAAGCAGAAGCTCTGCGCGACAATTGGTGCAAGGACGTGAAGATTCGTTTTTTTGCAGGCGGCGCTGAAGGTGATGCTTTCGCGTCTATCGTCTACAATGGTGCGGTTCAGGCTGCCGCCGATACCGGCGCTCAAGTCGACTATATCTTCTCCGGTTGGAGTTCGGAAAAGATGATTCAGCAATTGCGTGAAGCCGTTGCGGCCGCGCCAAACGGGATTGCGATGATGGGGCATCCAGGCAACGCTGCTATTCTGCCGCTGGCGGAAGAAGCCAGCAAGGCCGGAATCAAGATGATGTACCAAAATGTCCCGGTTGACGAAGCAGTTGCCAAGTTCGGCGGCGGCTATGTGGGCGCTCAGCAGAAACCACAGGGAAAGGCGCTTGGTGAAGAAGCCGTTCGCCGATTTGGCCTGAAGGCTGGCGACGTTGCGATTGTTCTCAGTGACTGGTCGCAGGAGGAGCGTTCCCAGCGCGAACTGGGGACAATCGAAGCATTCGAAACAGCCGGAATGAAGGTGGTGAAGCTGCAATCGCCGCAAGAGCTTGGCACCGATCCGAACACCGGTATTCCGGTGATCACTGCGGCGATCACGGCCAATCCAGATGTCAAACTGATCGCTTATCCGGGCGGTCAACCGCTTGGCAACGCACAGACCTACATGGAAGCGGCAGGAAAGAAGCCTGGCGACATCATCAACATCGGCTTTGATACAAGTCCGCAGATCGTTGACGCCTTCAAAAGCGGCTGGGTTCAACTGACATCTGACCAGCAGCCGTTCCTGCAGGGTTACATGCCTGTCCTGAGTCTCTGCCAGCAGGCCGTCTACGGTCTTGGGGCCATAAACGTTGACACCGGCGCCGGATTTGTCACGCCTGAAAACTACGAAGCTGTTGCGACACTGGCCACTGAGGGTCTGCGCTAAGTTTTTCTTTACGCCGGTCCGGCCGTTCTTTCTAGCGGCCGGACCATTTTCCCGCGATGCGAGGACATGATGGGCGAACGAATTATCGAATTGAAGGACGTCAAGAAGTCATATGGGCAAGTCTATGCGCTTGGCGGCGTCAATCTGCATGTGGACAAGGGTGAGGTCGTAGGACTTGTCGGCGACAACGGCGCCGGCAAATCGACACTGATCAAGATACTCGCCGGCGCCGTCCGCCCCTCAAGCGGAGAAATTCTCGTTCGCGGCACGCCTGCGCCAAAGTGGAACGCAGCGATGTCACGCGCTGCAGGAATCGAGACGGTCTTTCAGGACCGCGCCTTGGCAGTCCAACAAACCATCACCTGGAACATTTTCATGGGCCGTGAAATTACCGGACCATTTGGTTTCCTCAAGGCAGAAAAACAGCGCAATGAAGCGTCACGTCTGATGCGGGAAATCGGCTTCACCTCGAAGGTCTTCGGACCAAATTCAATTGTAGGCCAATTATCCGGTGGTGAGCGCCAAGGTGTTGCGATCGCGCGTGCAATTTACAATCAAAGTGACCTGATCATCCTTGATGAGCCGACAACGGCTCTCTCGTTGACCGAGACCGCCAAGGTCTTTCATTTTGTTGAACAAGCGCGCGCGGCGGGCCGCTCGATCCTGTTCATCGGCCACAACATCCACCACGTTTATGACGTTTCTGATCGATTTGTCGTCCTGGACCGGGGGAGGGTGGCAACGCAGATTTCAAAGAAGGAACTCGGATCCGCCAACGCACTGATCAAGTTCATGGAAGAACTGGCCCACCCCCAGGGGCAGGGTGAATTGGTGACACGGGAAGGAAGGTCGGCATGAGTGCCCACGAAACCCCAGGTCAGGCAGAAACTTCCAAAGGCGTGCTCGACGCGAACGCGGTGCGGCGATTTGCAGAAGGAAAACATACCGATCAATCCAGATTCCGGCGCATTCTTGCCAACAACCGGCCCGCGATCGGTTCATTTCTGGTTGCGGTCGCCATGTTGGTGATCTTCTTTGTCGGTGATCCAAACGTGTTCTCGCAATGGAATGTCTACCGGGCTGTGCTGATTGGCCTGCCGGTTGTTGTCTTTGTTGTCGTGCCGCTGGTCTTTGTCGTGACAGTTGGCGAGATCGACCTGTCTTTCCCCGCCACGATCGGCATGACCGGATGGGTTTTCGCCCTTGTTGTGCAGGCTGGCTATGATCCGTTCCTGGGCCTCGGCGCTGCGTTGATCACCGGCCTTGTCCTTGGCCTCTGTGTCGGTTGGCTGGTTGTCTATGCCAACCTGTCCTCGCTGATAGCGACACTCGGCATGAACTTCATGCTGCGCGGCCTGATCCAAATCAAGACAGAGGGCAAGTCCATCGCCCTGAGCGGGTTGCAGGACAGCCTCGCCTACAAATTGTTCGCGGCGCAGTATTTCGGTATTCCCGCCAGCCTCTTTTGGGTCGCGTTCTTCGTGATCGCTTGTTCGCTGCTGTACAACCGCCACCGCTTCGGCCTGCGCGTCCATGTTGTCGGCGACAACCCTGATGCCGCCCAACAGATGGGAATTAATGTCCGCCTCGTCCGCCTCCAGACATTTGCCTTTGTCGGGTTTGGCGCGGCGTTGGCCGGAGTATTCGCGGTATTCATCAATTACACCTGGTGGCCAACCTCGGGTGAGAGCTATCTGCTGCCTGGTCTGGCGTCAGTCTTCGTGGGCGGCACCGCCCCTTGGGGTGGCATAGGCACTGTTATCGGCAGCGCAATCGGCGCTTTCACAGTGTCGTTCATTCAAACAGGTGTTGTCGGTGTCGGCCTTTCGGGCTTCTACGTGCAGTTCTTCTATGGGCTGATTATCATCCTGTCGCTGCTTGGGCACCGCTGGAACCAGATACGCTACCGCTGATACTGAATCCCAAACTGCGATCAAGCCAGCGCGCTATCCCCGCCGAAAACCGAAGGGGCGTTGGAATGCTGCCATCCTCTACTGTCCGTTGCCATACAGTCGAAATGCCGACGTCATAACAGGAAGCGACGTGGCGAGCCGACATATTCCGCACAGCAGCCGATTGACCAAAAAATGCTCCCGGTTCCGTTTCGCGTGATACGTCGATACCCGGCGACCTTAGTCTTGGCGCGTTTTGACGGGTTCCATTTCGAGCGGACCTGGGCTGAGACTTCGAACCGGAACCGTCCGCTTCGCCCTCACCGCTATACACTGGCAGCTGAGGTGCAGTGGAGTCGAAAAGTTGAGCAGAATCTCTGTCTTGCAGCGCTTCAGGGGCATCTGGCGCAGCCGCTGGCAATTGGCTTTCGGGCAAGCTGACCTGCGGCTCGGTCGCAGGTTCATTCTGCTGGTCGCTAACCGCTTTAAATAAACCGCCGGCTTCGTGATGTGGTGTTTTTGGCGCATATTGGATGTCCGACCTTTCAAGGTCTTGGGTGTTGATTTCCACTCAGAACTGAGCCGGGTTTTCCACCGAGAAGTGAGCCACCTCTGACTATGGATTCCGGTCATTCTTGGGTCAAGGCATGGTCTTTCTCCTTCTGTTTCTTGGCTGTCGCGGCTGAACTGGCCTTGAAGCGGAAGCTGTCGTTTCCGGTTTCCAGAATGTGGC
>JBGSHY010000007.1:0-118481 GCA_041751995.1 Rhizobiaceae bacterium
GGCCGCTGCCGCGTTTGTGGGCAGGGCCGAAACGTCCACGCCCGCCATCATGGCGCGGTAGATGAACGTGCCCAGACTGCCCAAGAGCGCAACGCCAAGCGCTCCGCCGAATTCCGCGCTGGTTTCGGATATGGCCGAGGCAGCGCCCGCGCGTTCCGGCGGGGCGGAGCCGACGATCAGTCCGGTCGTCGTCAGGATCACCGGCACGAAGCCGAGGCCGATGATCATCGATGCGCCGAGGATGCCGTAAAGGCTTTGCGTATAGGCGGCGAGGCCCATCACTGCCGCGCCAAGCGCGTTGACCAGCAGTCCGCCGATCACCGAGGGCACCGCGCCAAAACGTTCGGTCACCCGCCAGGCATGCAGCGACATGAAGGTGAACACCAGCGACGGCGCGAACGACCAAAGACCTGCATCCAGCGGCGACAGGCCGAGCACCAGTTGCAAGTACTGGTTTTGAAAAAAGAAGATGCCGAACACGAAAAACACCCCGGCCAGATTGACCATCAGCGAGGCGTTGAAGGCGGGAACCTTGAACAGCGCCAGGTCAATCATCGGGTCAGGGAGCGCATTCTGGCGGCGCACAAAGGCAAAGCCGATGGCAATGCCAAGCGCGACGGCGATGAACGGCTCGGGGTGCAAGCCATAGGCCGCAACCTCCTTGAGGCCGTAAATCACCGGCAGCACCGCGCCAAGCGACAGCGCAACGCTGACCAGGTCGAGCTTGCCGGATGTCGGGCTCTTGTATTCGGGCAAAAGCGACGGGGCTGTGAGCAGCAGCGCCAGCATGATCGGTACATTGATCAGGAACACCGAACCCCAGTGAAAAAACTCCAGCAGCGCGCCGCCGATCACCGGCCCGATCAGCCCGCCAATGGAAAAGGCGGTGCCCCAGATGCCGATGGCGCGGTTGCGCTCATTCTCATCGCGGAACATATTGACGATCAACGACAGGGTGGACGGCGCGATGGTCGCCCCGGCAATGCCCTGCAGCGCACGGGCGATGATCATCATTTGCGCGCTGGTCGAAACGGCAACCAACACCGAAGCGATGCCAAACGCTGCCGCGCCGATCAGCAAAACCTTGCGCCGCCCAATCCTGTCGCCGAGCGTGCCCATGGTGACGAGAAAGCCCGCGACCATGAAGCCGTAAATGTCGTTGATCCAGAGGATTTCCGCAGCGCTCGGCTGCAGATCCGCAACGATGGCCGGGATTGCCAGAAACAGCACCGACAGGTCCATCGAATAGATCAGGCAGGCAATCGACAATATGCCAAGTCCAACCCATTCGCGGCGCCCGGCGAGCGCCGCGGTCTCAACAGTCTCCGCCATCAGACCCTCCGAAGCGGTTATGAATTCAGTCGATCAGCTTTCAGACACGGCTTTCAGCTTGGCAAGGCCTCTTTCAAAATCACCGCCGACCATTTTGTCCATGCTGACAAAGACTGTCATCAGCCGCATGACAAAAGGATGCGGGCCATGCATGGCCCAGTTGACGCGGGTGCCGTTGCCTTCAGGCGCAAAGGTGATGTCAGTGATATTGCTTGCCTTGAAGGGCCGGAAGAAATCAAGATTGAGGCTAACCCCGGTCTTCGGGTTGGCCTCGGTCAGTTCCATACGGCCGGCGCCGACCTTTTTGTTGCCTTCCCAGGAATAGATGGCGCCAAGGCCTTCGTCTGCCCCGGCATAGGTGCGCTTGAGGTCGGGATCCAACCCTTCCCATGGTGACCAGGACAGCCAGTTTCGGAAGTCGGCGACATTTTTGTAAACCTTTTCTGGCGGCGCATTGATGACGGTCGAGCGTTCGACGCGGAAGGTCTTGGGCTTGAACCAGGCGTAGACCAAGAGGAGCACAATCGCAGTCAGAATGGTCTTGAGAATGAGCCAGAGCATGAATGCCTCCATGTTTTCGCGCGCCGCCTCAGGATAGCGGCGCATCGTTGCAGAGGTGCGAGCTTACGTGGTTTTGAGATAGTCGCCAAGTTGGTCGAGCGTGCCGGTCCAGCCCATGGTCATGGAATCGAATCCGCCAAGGAATGTTGCGCGCTCGAGGTCGGTGGCGTTGTCCATGGTTTCCCAGCGGATGGTCAGCCTGGTCTTGCCGCAGTCGTCATCGAAAGTGAAAGTCGAGAGCATTTCAATCGGCCATTCCGGCGCGCCGGGGTGGCGGGTCAGGCCGCCGTTTTCATCGGAGAAGGAATTGACGAGAATGATTTGCGAGGGTGGTGTGATTTCGCGGTAAACCTGTTTGCCCCACATGATCGGCGCATCACCGGCCTGCATGCCGTAGTGATATGTGCCACCGACCCGCAGGTCCATGGCAGACTTGACGATCTTGACCCCTTTCGGTCCCCACCATTTCTGCAAGTGTTCAGGTTTGGTGAAGCAATCAAACACAAGCTGGCGCGGTGCGTCATAGGTTCGGGAGATGATGAAGGGTTTGTCTTCCAGTTTCGCGGGGCCTTTCGCAAGTTCACTGACAGCATGCTCGGCGAGCCGGGCAAGTGTCTGCTCGCCGCCCTGAACTGCGCCAAATTTGACGGTGGCGTCACGGGCTTCTGTGGTCGGGAACAAAAGACGCAAGGTAACCAGCGTCTTGTCGCCCTGTGCTTCAAATGTCGTCGACCCTTCAAAATGCGCCGGTTCGCCGGCCTCGCCGCCATGGTCGTAGATGATCAGTTCAGGTGGCGTGATGACCTTGTATTTGATCCAATTCGGCCAGTCCTTTCCATCGGGGCCGTGCATCGTGTAGCGCCACAGTCCGCCGACAAAGAAGCTCATCTCGTGGGTTTCATTGCGGAATCCTTCCGGACCCCACCACGCGTCTATGTGTTTGGCTTCGGTGAACATCTTGAACACCAATGCGCGTGGCGCGTTGACGAGACGGGTGACTTCGATGGTCTTTGCAGGATCAGGTCTATAGGCGATATTCATTTCATCCTCCTTCAAGCGCGTTTCAAAAAGGCGTCAAGCCGGTCAAAATTCTGTTCGTTGGCAGCCGCGATAAAATCCTTGAGCCCGGCGTTGCTTTCGGCAGGCTCAAACTGCATCAGCCAGGTCAGGCGCGTCCCGGAGCCTTCTCGGTCAAAGGTCATGGCCATGGTGAACACATGCACGGGCAGATGATGAATGAACACGATCCGCTCCAGGGCGATGATTTCCTTGAACGTTGACGTGTTCTCGAAAGCGGCGCCATTGGATGCGTGCATGGTAAAATGCCAAGTGCCGCCGGTGCGGAAATCAAATGTATGCATCGTGTTGGTGAAGCCATCCGGACCCCACCAATGTTTCAGCTTTTCCGGATCAGCGAACGCGTCAAACAGTGCTTCGCGCGGCGCTGCGAAAATCCGGCTGTTGGTGATTTCCATCGGCACTGGATCAGTTCTTGCGGTCATCGGGCTTCTCCATATCTTTTTGAATTTCGCGCAGATAGACTTCCAGCCTGTCGAGGCGCGCCTCCCAAAGCTCACGGTATTCCTCAAGCCAACCGTCCAGCTTCTTCAGCGGCTCAGGCTCGAGTTTGCACGGACGCCACTGTGCAGTGCGAGTGCGGGAAATCAGCTTGGCGCGCTCCAGTACCTTGAGGTGTTTGGAGACGGCAGGCAGGCTCATCGCGAACGGCTCAGCCAATTCATTGACTGTCGCCTCGCCTTTTGAAAGCCGCGCAAGAATTGCCCGGCGTGTCGGGTCAGCAAGGGCAGACAGTGTTTGCGACAGAGGATCGAGGGACATTGATTAGCCAAATGGTTAATTAACTGATTGGCTAATTAAAGGATAAAGGAAAGCCAGTCAATAGGGTTTACTAACCGGCTGGTTTCTTCAGAAGTAGTCTTGAAGCGGGGTCACATCGAAGTTGCCACTCTTCAATGCTGCGATGGCTTGCGATGTCGAGAAGGAACCGGCGACCGTGGTCGAGTACGGCACTTTCTGCATCAGCGCGGCTCGGCGAAGCGATTTGGAGTCGGACTCTGCCTTGGCGCCGTCCGTTGTGTTGAACACCAACTGGACCTGCCGGTTGCGGATCGCATCCTCAATGTGCGGGCGGCCTTCCATGACCTTGTTGATCTTGATCGCCGGGATGCCGTTTTCGGCCAGGTACCTGTGGGTTCCGCTGGTCGCCATAACCTTGAAGCCGCTATCCGACAACATTTTCACAGCTGGCAAGACTCCCGCCTTATCCTCATCCTTGACGGAGACAAACAGGGTGCCGGAGCGCGGCAACTCAACGCCTGCACCAAGCTGCGCCTTGGCAAAAGCAAGGGCGAAATCGCGGTCGAGGCCCATGACTTCGCCGGTCGAGCGCATTTCTGGGCCGAGCAAAGTATCGACGCCGGGGAAGCGGGCGAAGGGAAATACGGCCTCCTTGACAGCGATGTGGCCGAGCTTGCGCGAATTGACCTGAACGCCGTAGGCTGCCACGGCCTCATCCAGCGTTTCGCCTGCCATGATACGCGCTGCAATTTTGGCTATTGGCAGGCCGATAGTCTTGGCGACAAACGGCACTGTCCGCGATGCGCGCGGGTTAACTTCGAGGACGTAGATCACATCGTCCTTGATGGCATATTGCACGTTCATCAGGCCGCCGACTTTCAGCGCGCGTGCCATTTCCGCAGTCTGGCGCTCCAGCTCATCGACGATCTTGTCGGAGAGCGTGTGCACTGGCAGCGAACAGGCGCTGTCGCCCGAATGGATGCCGGCTTCCTCGATGTGTTCGAGAATGCCCGAGACGTAGACGTTCTTGCCGTCGCACAGGCAATCGACATCGACTTCCGTGGCGTTGCTCAGATAGCTGTCGAACAGCAGCGGGTTCTTGCCCAGAAGCGTGTTGATCTGGCCGGTCTTGTCGTTCGGATATTTGGCCTTGATGTCTTCCGGCACCAGTTCCGGCACGGTGTCGAGCAGGTATGACTGGAGCGAGCCTTCAGAGCGGATGATCTGCATGGCGCGGCCACCGAGCACGTAGGACGGACGGACGACCAGTGGAAAGCCGATTTCAGAGGCGATGATGCGCGCCTGTTCGACCGAATAGGCGATGCCGTTGTTCGGTTGGTTGAGATCAAGCTTGACCAGAAGCTTCTGGAAACGGTCGCGGTCTTCGGCCAGATCGATGGCGTCCGGCGAGGTTCCAAGAATTGGAATGCCAGCCTTTTCCAGTGCATTGGCGAGTTTCAGCGGCGTTTGGCCACCGAACTGGACGATGACGCCATGCAGCGTTCCGGCCTCTTGCTCGACACGCAGGATTTCCAGCACGTCTTCCGCCGTAAGCGGTTCGAAATAGAGCCGGTCGGACGTGTCGTAATCGGTCGACACGGTTTCCGGGTTGCAGTTGATCATGATTGATTCATAGCCGGCGTCGCGCAGCGCGAATGAGGCGTGGCAGCAGCAGTAATCGAACTCAATGCCCTGACCAATGCGGTTCGGGCCTCCGCCGAGAATGACGACTTTCTTGCGGTCCGATGGGCGGGCTTCCGAGCGGGTTTCGCCGGCAAATGGCGTTTCGTAGGTCGAATACATGTAGGCGGTCGGCGAGGCGAATTCGGCGGCGCAGGTATCGATGCGCTTGTAGACCGGGTGTACTTTCAGGTCGTTGCGCAGATACGCCACTTCCTTGGCCTTCTTGCCGGTCAGCACGGCAAGGCGCGCATCGGAGAAGCCCATGGCTTTGAGCATGCGCAGATTTTCAGCATCATTCGGCAGCCCGTGTTCCTTGACGCGGGCTTCCATGTCGGTGATGCCCTTCATCTGCTCGAGGAACCACGGATCGATCTTGCAGCCGTCGTGGACTTCCTCGACAGACATGCCGAGGCGCAGCGCTTGCGCGACCATGCGCAGACGATCCGGCGTCGGCGTGCCGATTGCGGCGCGGATGGAATTCTTGTCATCCGAAGACATTACATCGCGGTCTATGCCCGGGATTTCGATGTCATCGAGGCCTGTCAGGCCAGTCTCCAGCCCGCGCAATGCCTTCTGCAGCGACTCCTGGAAGGTGCGCCCGATGGCCATGACTTCGCCGACGGATTTCATCGCCGTGGTCAGAACTGGCGAGGCGCCGGGGAATTTTTCGAAGGCAAAGCGCGGGATCTTGGTGACGACATAGTCGATTGATGGCTCGAAGGAGGCCGGTGTTGCTCCACCGGTGATATCGTTTTCGAGTTCGTCGAGCGTGTAACCGACGGCAAGTTTCGCTGCGATCTTGGCGATCGGGAAGCCGGTGGCTTTCGAGGCCAGTGCCGAGGAGCGCGACACGCGCGGGTTCATCTCGATGACGATCAGGCGGCCGTTTTCCGGGTTCACCGCGAACTGCACGTTCGAGCCGCCAGTTTCGACGCCGATCTCGCGCAGCACCGCAATCGAGGCGTTGCGCATGATCTGGTATTCCTTGTCGCTCAAGGTCAGGGCAGGGGCGACGGTGATGCTGTCGCCCGTGTGGACGCCCATCGGATCGAGATTTTCAATCGAGCAGATGATGATGCAATTGTCCGCTTTGTCGCGGACAACTTCCATTTCATATTCCTTCCATCCAAGCACTGACTCTTCGATCAGAACTTCGGTGGTCGGCGAGGCATCAAGGCCGGAGGTGACGATCTCGAAAAATTCAGACTGGTTATAGGCAATGCCGCCGCCGGTGCCGCCCATGGTGAAGGACGGGCGGATGATGGCGGGCAGGCCGACAAAATCCACCGCGCGGGCGGCCAGCGCCATGGCGTGGCCCATATATTTCTGCTTGCGGTCGCTTTCGCCAAGCTGCCATTCGGTCTCAAGCCGGTCGAGCGCCGTGTCGAGATCCGCGCCGGAAAACTGGGCTTTAAGCTCTTCGCGCTTGGCCTTGTGCGCCTTGCGGTCAAGGTCCTTGACCTCGGTGGCGTTGGCCAGCATCGACTTTGGCGTCTCAAGGCCGATGCGCTTCATCGCTTCGCGGAACAAGGCGCGGTCTTCGGCCATGTCGATGGCTTCGGCGTTGGCGCCGATCATCTCGACATTGTAGCGTTCGAGAACCCCCATTCGGCGCAGCGACAGGGCGGTGTTGAGCGCGGTCTGGCCGCCCATGGTTGGCAGGAGCGCGTCGGGGCGCTCCTTGGCGATGATCTTGGCGACGACTTCCGGCGTGATCGGCTCGATGTAAGTTGCGTCGGCCAGTTCCGGATCGGTCATGATCGTCGCCGGATTGGAATTGACGAGGATGACGCGGTATCCCTCTTCCTTCAGCGCCTTGCAGGCCTGCGTCCCGGAATAGTCGAATTCGCATGCCTGCCCGATGATGATGGGACCGGCCCCGATGATCAGGATCGACTTGATGTCTGTCCGCTTTGGCATGGCAACTTCTTCCGTTATGGCAATGTCCCGCACCGGGAGAGGACCGGTCGGGTTCGCATGTCAATTCGTAATGGCTAAGCGCGCTCTATAGGGGAAGGGAGCAGAGAGGGGAACCCGCAAAATATCCTTGTGGACAGGAATCTCTAGCGAACGATCAATACCTTCACTTCACCAGGAGCCGGCGGGCTGGCGATGACTGTGGGCGCCTCTTCAAGACTGATCCGCCGCGAAATCAGCGGTTCGATTTCGATATGGCCACCTGCGATCAAATTTGCTGCACGGCGGTGGGTGAAGGGATTGAGGAACGAGGTCTTGATGTTCACTTCTCGGAACAAAAGATCGAATGGTTCATAGGCGATCTTTGTGCCTTGCGCGACCACGCCAACGATAACGACCGTTCCGCCGGGTTTGGCCAGCCTTGGCGCTTCTTCTATGGTTTGCGGCACGCCGGCGCATTCCATGACCACATACGCGCCGCCGGATGTAAGTCGCTTCACTTCGGCAAAAATGTCTGTGCCGGAGGGATCAATTGTTGCCGTCGCGCCGAGCTGCATGGCAAGATCGCGCTTGGATTTCTGGCGGGTGGAGAGGATGACCGTCGTTGCGCCTGCCAGCCTTGCAAGCTGAACCGTCAATAGGCCGATAACGCCGCCGCCGAGCACCAGCACGGATGAACCGACCTTGATGGCAGCCACGTCGATGCCGTGGATGCAGCAGGCGAGGGGCTCGCAGAACGCGCCGTATGCTGGATTGAGTGTTGCCGGGAGCAGGAACGCATGTTTCTGCGGGACGATCACATATTCGGCTAAGCCGCCGTCTCGGTGGATGCCGATGGCTTGAAGGGCTTCGCATAAGTTGACCTTGCCCTCATGGCAGCGGGCGCAGCGGCCGCAGGCGATGTTGGGGTCGCCGGTAATGCGATCTCCGAGGGCGAAGCCGGAGACACTGCTGCCCATCTGTTCGATGATGCCGGAAAATTCGTGGCCGAGCGTCACGGGCGGGCGGCACGGAAACTCGCCGTGGAACAAATGCCGATCCGTGCCGCAAATTCCGGAGGCTTCGATGTGCACCAGCAAGTCATCCGGTCCGGGGACAGGTTTGGCTATTTCTCTGGTGAACAGGCTGCCAACGGCTTCGAGGCGGACGGCTTTCATCATTATGGCTTTCGTGAGCGGTTTCAGCTTTTGTGCCGTGCCCACCAAGGCAATGCAAGGCCGCACACCCTCCTTACCCAAGCGTCACAATCTGTCCGCTGGTGCTCGCACCCAAGTTGTAACCTGATGTGTTGAATGCCGCATGCTTTTCATGCCATGAAGCAACTGAAGGATGAGGGCCGTTGAGGCCGCGTCCGCCAGGAATTCAGGAGTATTGCCATGAAGTGGGAAGGGCGTCGCCAGAGCGACAATGTTGAGGACCAGCGTGATGGCTCTTCCGGCGGTGCACCGGGCGGATTGGGACGCGGTGGTTTCAGGATGCCTTCGGGCGGCGGCATGCGCGTGGCGCGCGGCGGCGGGCTTTCCACGATCATCTTGATGGTCGTGCTGTTCTTCGTTCTCAAGGCTTGCGGCATCGACCCGACGGCGATTCTGTCCGGTTCTGACGGCGGGCTTGGCGGCAATTTCACGGAAGAGCAGACCACAACGACGCGGGCGCCAGCTACCCAAGACAAGATGACGGCTTTCGTGAAGACGGTTCTTGCTGAAACCGAAGATACATGGGGCGGCATTTTTGAAGCCGAAGGCGAGAAATATCCCGCGCCAACGATGGTGCTGTTTGACGGGCAGGTCCGCTCCGCCTGCGGCATGGCGTCAGCCGCGTCCGGCCCGTTTTATTGCCCGGGCGATCAGAAACTTTACATCGACCTGACCTTCTATGACCAACTGGCCAACCAGTTCGGCGCATCGGGCGACTTCGCGCAGGCCTATGTGCTGGCGCATGAAGTTGGCCACCATATCCAGAACATCACCGGCGTGCTGCCGAAGTTCAACCAGATGCGGCAGTCGATGAGCGAAGTGGATGCCAACAGGATGTCCGTGCGCGTCGAACTCCAGGCCGATTGTTTCGCCGGCATCTGGGCGCATTACACGGCGCAAAAAGGTCTGTTGGAGAAGGGCGATATCGAGGAAGCGTTGAATGCCGCGCAGAAGATCGGCGATGACCGGCTGCAAAAGATGAGCCAGGGTTATGTCGTGCCGGACTCGTTCAACCACGGCACATCGGCGCAGCGGCAGGAGTGGTTCGCCCGCGGTATAAAAAGCGGCAAGCTGGACAGCTGCGATACGTTCAACGCGGATATCTGACAGCAATTGAAATATAAGGCCGAAGATTGAGCGCTAGGGCTGGGCCAACGGCGCGAAGTCCGGGGCGTTTCAGAACGCGCCCTGATACAGTCCAGCCGCAGCGTCAGGGTCATCCGCGTCGGAGACTGCGAACATGCGCACGGTTCCGCCATCGAGCCAGCCATGTATGCCTTCGATTTTGATGGCGGGTTCTATCAACTCGATCCGGACAATGGACAGATCAGGCGCGAACAGCACAATGGCGGCGGCTGTCAAGAGCCCGTCGTCGTAGGCGTTGGGCGTGTCTTCGGCGACGGCGCTGGCGAGGATTGTTCCGTCTTCGAGAAGGCATGTGTCGGTTATTGATAGCGGCAGACCTTGGACGTCCGTAAGAACGAATTCCCGGCGCCATTTAATGATTGGCATGGCTGTTTCGACTGAGGCCATTTCGAATGCCAAAGCGGTCGTGTTCGGGTGGTTGCAGTTGCCGCGATTGAAGAGAATCAACTCATCCCTTCTTAGAACTGCGCCCTCAATGTTGGTTTCCGCCACGGATTGGTCGACCGCATCGAAAAGTGCTGTCAAGTCGGGGATATACGGTTCCTGGATTTTTCCGGCTGCATCAAATCGAAGGATCACACCCCGCCGCCGATTCGGGGTCGATCCGGATCCGAGCGCCAGCAAGCCGCCAAACGGAAAGCCGTCGGTGACCGGTAAGGACAGGAGCGTTTCAAGGTCGGGCTTGGCTGCTTTGCGCTTCTTGTGGTTCCCGGGAAGAGTTCCGGGAAACAGGCGCACCAAGCATCCTGGCACATCATCCGTTGGTTTCAGAATAGCCAGATGGTTTTCATCGTCGCCGACAACAAACAGGCTTCCGCCGCTGGCTACCAATCCGCTGGCCGCTGCCAGGAATGGAGGGCCATCTTCTGCCGAGCGCTCAACAGTCAGAAGCCGCAACAGGGAAAGGAACATCAGCGCTCGGCAATCGCCTCTTGTCCGCGCTGCTCTCTGATCATGTTCATGAAGCGGCGGAAGAGATAGTGCGAATCCTGCGGGCCGGGCGATGCTTCCGGGTGGTGCTGCACCGAGAAAACCGGCCTGCCGGTGACACGCAAGCCACAGTTTGTGCCATCAAACAGCGAGACGTGGGTTTCTTCAACGCCTTCCGGCAGCGAATCGGCATCGACCGAGAAGCCGTGGTTCATCGAGACGATCTCGACCTTGCCGGTGGTGAAGTCTTTGACCGGATGGTTCGCGCCATGATGACCCTGATGCATCTTTGCAGTCGTGCCGCCGAGCGCCAGCGCCAGCATCTGGTGGCCAAGGCAGATGCCGAACACCGGCTTGCCACTGTCCACCAGCTTGCGGATTTCCGGCACGGCATATTCGCCGGTTGCTGCCGGATCGCCGGGGCCATTGGACAGGAAGATGCCGTCCGGGTTCATCGCCAGGATGTCTTCCGCCTTGGTATCGGCCGGAACGATGGTGACCTTGGCGCCGAGACCGGCGATCAGGCGCAGGATGTTGCGCTTCACGCCGTAGTCGACGGCGACGACATGGGTGGTCGGCGCGGTGTTTTCGCCAAAGCCCTCGTTCCATTTCCAGTCCGTCTCGTTCCAGACCTGAGACTGGCCGGATGTGACATCCTTGGCGAGGTCAAGGTCGACAAGGCCGTGCCAGGCCTTGGCTCTTGCCTTCAAGGCGTCCACGTCAAAATTGCCGGACGGGTCATGCGCGATCACGGCATTGGGCATGCCTTTTTCGCGGATGAGCACGGTCAGTGCGCGGGTATCAATTCCGGCCAATGCCACAACGCCGCGGCGCTTCAGCCAGGCGTCGAGGTGATCTGCCGAGCGGTAGTTCGACGGGTTGGTGATGTCGGCCTTGATGACCGCGCCGACCGCGCCGGACTTGCGGGCCGGGTGCAGGTCTTCAATGTCTTCACCGTTGGCGCCGATGTTGCCGATGTGCGGGAAAGTGAAGGTGACAATCTGGCCAGCGTAGGACGGGTCGGTGAGGATTTCCTCATAGCCGGTCAGCGCGGTGTTAAAGCAGACTTCCGCCTCGCGCACGCCCGTCGCGCCAAGGCCCTTGCCTTCGATCACGGTTCCATCGGCCAACACCAGAAGGGCGGTCGGCTTGGTGGTGGTCCAGCCCGGGGTGGAAGTCATGGCGCTCTCCGTTGGTTCGTGCGCGATCAGGAGCCATGATGCGTTTTGTTTGCATCGGCCCCCGGCAGAAAATTTGTCTGGCTAAGGCCTGTCCCTTAATGAAGCTGCTGCGCAAGGTCAATTGCGCAGGGGATATGAAATCCCTATGTTCCGCGCAAAATCACAGGGAAAAACCAAGCCATGCGCGCGCGCCTGACAGAAGACATGAAAACCGCAATGAAATCCGGCGACAAGGAGCGGCTTGGCACGATTCGCCTGATGCAGTCAGCGATCAAGGATCTCGACATCGCCAACCGCACTGCGGGCAAAGACGCGGCAAGCGAAGGTGAACTGATGACGCTGTTTGCCAAAATGGTGAAGCAGCGCGAAGAATCGGCCAAGGTCTATGTTCAAGGCGGGCGCCCGGAATTGGCCGACAAGGAAAAGGCCGAAATCACCGTCATTCAAGGGTATATGCCGCAGCAGCTCTCGGACGATGACGCCAAGGGAGCCATCGCCAAGGTGATCGCCGAGACCGGCGCTTCAGGCATCAAGGACATGGGCAAGGTCATGGCGGAACTGCGCGCCAAATATGCCGGATCGATGGATTTCGGCAAAGCCAGTGGATTGATCAAAGCTCTTCTGAGCTAAAACTCGCGAGGATAAAATGTCATTTCAGGCATATCTTGATGCGGTGAAAACCAAGACAGGTCTAGATCCGGAAGGCATACTCGCTCTGGCCAAGGAGCGCGGCGTTTATGCCGCGGACATGAAGGCGACGGACCTTATCAACATGCTCAAGTCCGAGTTCGATCTCGGCCGCGGCCACTCCATGTCGATCTGGGCGGTGTTCAAGGCCAAGGGCTGGGTGAAGGGCTAACCTTTCTTCAGACGTGAGCCCCTGAGCAGCCCGTGCTCCTCCAGCACCGGATAGGCCAGCGATGCCAACAGGGCGTTGATGTCCTTCAAATCGCGGATGGTGTCGAGGTGGATGGCGCTGGTTTCCATTGACAGTGGCGAGCCGGAGCGCAGGCGGTCGAAGTGGCGCTGGGCGGCATCCTTTTCGCGCTCGCGCATCCGGTCTTTTTGCTCGACCAGCATACGGGCGGTAGACAGGTCACGGGTGACGATGACGTTGAAGGCAAGTTTGGCATTGGACAGCACGGCGGCGTGCATCGACTGAAGCTCCTGCCAACCTTCATCGGTGAATTCGAGATTTCGGTCGCGCATTTTCTGGATGTGCAGCAGCATGTTGCGAACCACGATATCGCCGACCTGCTCGAGCTTCACGCAGGCGGCGACCAACTCCATGCTCTGGATTGCCTCAGCCTGGCTCATGTCAATCGCGGTGGCACGCGCAAGGTAAAGCTTTATCGCGGAGTGGCGCTTGTCGACCCGGTCGTCGAGCAGGGCAATGGCGGTGATGTCGTCGCGCGATACGGATTTGAACAGGCCGATCACCCGTGTCAGCATCAGGTCGATGGTTTCACACAGGCGCAGCACTTCGCGCGTGGCGTTGGCGATGGCCTGCTTGGGATAGGCGAGTGCGGCTTCTTCCAGTGCTGTGGTGGATTCCGTGTCGATCAGCTCCAGCGATGTCTTGACCACGCCGAGGCCAGTCCAATAGCGCGCTAGCTTTGCCACCAGCGGCGCGAGCGGCAGGCCGATGGCGAGCAAAACGGTGTTGAAGGCGATGTGAGCGTGAATGATCTGCAGCGCCGGGTCGGTGCCAAGACGTTCCAGCGGCAGGATGAAGTTCGACACAACGATGGCGGCAACAATTGCACCTACGCCGCGAAGGATGAGATTGCCGAGCGGCACGGCGCGCTGCACGGCAGTGCCGGAGCGGGTGAGCGCAGCCGCAATCAGCGCGCCGCCGAAATTTGCGCCCAGCACCAGATCAATGCCCAGTTCCACCGGTATCAGCGCCTTGGCTGCCAATGTTGAGATCAAAAGCACGGCGGCAACGCTGGAATGGAACAGCCATGTAACGATCGCGGCAACAATGAACGCGATCGCCGCATCGCCCGACAAGGTCCGCACAATCACCGGCAGCAGCCTGCTTTCACGAAGAGGTTCTGATGCCTGGCCAATCATCCGCAACGACAGGAGCAAAAGTCCAATGCCAACCAGAATGCGGCCAGCCTGTCGCCAATTGCGGTTTTCGGTTGCCATGTAAGCCGCCGTGCCGAGCACGATCAGCAGGGGAATCAGCGGCTGAAGGTTGAAGCTCAAAAGCCGCGTGGTGACTGCTGAACCAAGGTCTGCACCAAGCAGGGCGATGATGCCAGTGGTCACGCTGATCAGTTGCTGAGCGGCAAAGCCGGAGATCAAAAGGCCTGCGGCAGTGGCGCTCTGAAAGATGATGGCGAGGAACAAGCCGGAGACGGCGGCAAAGACCGGATTTTTCAGCTTCGGGCCAAGCGTGTCGCGCAAGGCGGCGCCGAACACGGATTCCACGCCGGTGCGCACCATACGTGTCGCCCAGAGAAGCAGCGCCACAGCGCCTGCGAGGTTCAGTAAGATCAGCGACCCGCTCAAATTCTTGTTGCCTTTGTTGGTGCGGCGGTCATTGCCGTGTCAGCCTTTATAGTTTGACGGCTAAGCAATTCACAGTCCCGAAAACGCCATCCGCATGGCAAAATTCGCGCATCGTGAAGAAGCCGCATCTGCCCTTGCTGACTGGCTATCTTGTCTTGCTGACTCTTGCCATTCCATGCTTTAGGCTCATTCCATGCGTTTCCCGACCACATTCCTGGACGAAATCAGAGACCGTGTTCCGATTTCCACAATCGTTGCGCGGCGGGTGACGTTTGACGGAAAAAAATCCAACCCGGGACGCGGTGATTTCTGGGCATGTTGTCCGTTTCACGGCGAAAAATCGCCGAGTTTTCATTGTGAGGACCGCAAGGGCCGGTATCACTGCTTTGGATGCGGTGTATCCGGCGATCATTTCCGCTATTTGACCGAGCTTGAAGGCCTCAGCTTCCCCGAGGCCGTTGAAACAGTTGCCGGAATCGCTGGCATTGCAATGCCAGCGCGTGATCCGGAGGCAGAAAAGCGTGACCGCGAGCAGGCGAGCCTGTTTGACGTGATGGAGCTTGCCGCACAGTTTTTCGAAGAGCAGCTTCAGACCAACAATGGCGCAAAGGCCCGCGCCTATCTGCGCGAACGCGGCCTTTCTGCGGCGACGCAGCAGCAGTTCCGGCTTGGCTATTCTCCGGACAGCCGCAACGCGCTGAAGGAATTTCTCGCAGGCAAGGGCATCGCCAAGGACCAAATTGAAGCCTGCGGGCTGGTGGTGTTCGGCGACGATATTCCCGTCTCCTACGACCGGTTCCGCGACCGCATCATGTTTCCCATCCCGGATTCCAAAGGCCGCACCATCGCTTTCGGCGGGCGGGCAATGTCGAAGGATGTTCCGGCCAAATATCTGAATTCGCCTGAAACCGAACTGTTCCACAAGGGGCAGGTGCTGTTCAACTACGCAAAAGCCCGCTAGACCGCGCAGGACAAGGGCGCGGTCAGTGCTGTTGAAGGCTATATGGTTGTCATCGCTCTGGCGCTGGCGGGGTTTGCCAATGCCGTTGCGCCGCTCGGCACAGCGCTGACGGAGCGTCAGTGCGAACTGTTATGGAAACTCGCGACCGAGCCGGTGCTGTGTTTTGACGGCGATCAGGCTGGCACAAAGGCAGCCTGGCGCGCGGCGGATTTGATTTTGCCACAGCTGAAACCTGGCAAGACAATGCGTTTTGCTATGCTGCCGGACGGCAAGGATCCGGATGATCTGGTCAAGGCATCCGGGCCTGAGGCGTTTCAGGCAGTGCTGGACGAGGCGCGGCCGCTGATTGACGTGATCTGGGCGCGCGAAACGGGAGGGGCGGTTTACGACACGCCGGAACGCCGCGCGGAACTGGAGCAGCGGCTGCGCGAAATCACGTCGCGCATCCAGGATGAAAGCGTACGCCGCCACTACCAACAGGACATGCGCGATCGGCAAAACGCGTTCTTCGGCAAACCTGTTCGCAATGCGCAGGCCAGAGAGAAGGGCAGCAGCTATCAACAGCGGCCTGAGCGCGGCGCGGCACGAGGGCGGCTTGCCGTATCCGACAGTCTTGCAAAGTCCGCGCTGGTGCGTGGCGTCAAGGCGCAGCCGTCCTTGCGCGAGGCGATGATCCTGCTGATCGGCATCAACCATCCGCGCCTTGTCGAAGAGGTGTTCGGCCTGTTCGAAAGCCTTGACCTTCTCAATCCGGAGCTGAAAGCGCTTCAGGCGGCGATCCTTGATGCCCATGCTGACCAGCGCGAGCCGGCCCGCACCGATATATCCGCCCGTCTGGAGGCGATGGGTCATCCGGGCATCCTTGATTCTGTTGACCAGATGATCCGTCGCGCCCGGCTCTGGGTGGCCACTGACGAAGCCGCCATCGACGATGCCCGCGAGGCTTTCATGCAGGCGCTGCACTTGCACCATCTTTCGCGCACACTACATGATGAACTGAAAGTTGCGGAACTGGCCTTGGCCAATGATGCTTCTGAAGAAAATTACGCCCGTTTGATTGATGTGCAGAATCAGATGCGGAATACGCAAGGCATGGAGGCGTTGATCGAAGGATTCGGCGTTTCATCCGGTCGCGGAAGCTCAAATAGCCAGAATTGATTCGCTTTTTTACCCGAATCATGAAAACCGGCTTGACTGTCGCGGAGAATGACGGAATCAGACAGCCGGGAATTTGTACGCCTTGACGCACAATCTGAAGGCCGATCCGGCATGAAGCGCGAATTGAACGAAAATCGCGTATTTTGACAGGACCGGTCCGGCACTCAAGGTTAATCGCACATTAACGCAAACAGGGATATTCGCAGATCAGCGCCGTGTACCGGGTGGGGTTCATCCGGCTCTTTCGGCCCGCGCATCCCTTTTACGGAGACGACACAGCATGGCAGATAAAAAGAAAGAAAAAGAAGAGGGCGAAAACGAGCGCGAAGGCGCTGCAGATGGGCCGCTTCTCGACCTTTCGGATGATGCTGTCAAGAAGATGATCAAGGCCGCCAAAAAGCGCGGCTACATCACGATGGACGAGCTGAACACGGTGCTTCCGTCCGAAGAAACCGATCCGGACAAGATCGAAGACACGCTGGCGATGCTGTCCGACATGGGCATCAATGTTGTCGAGGAAGAAGACAACACCGACGAGGACAAGGAAGAGGCCGCCGAGGAGGAAGTCGACGCCAACGAGTTGGCCGAGACCAATGGCACAGCCATTGTCGCCGCGACCACCAAGAAAGAACCGACCGACCGTACTGACGATCCGGTTCGCATGTACCTTCGCGAAATGGGCTCGGTGGAGCTTTTGTCGCGCGAAGGCGAAATTGCCATCGCCAAGCGCATTGAGGCCGGCCGCGAGACCATGATCGCCGGTCTTTGCGAAAGCCCGCTGACCTTCCAAGCCATCATCATCTGGCGCGAGGAGCTCAACGAAGGCAAGACGCTGCTGCGCGAAATCATTGATCTGGAAACGACGTTTGCCGGCCCTGAAGGCAAGGCTGCCCCGCAGGTTGAACGTCCGGCTGAGGTTGTCGCCCAGAAGATTGACGACCGCCAGCGCCGCATGCGCGCGGCCGAGGACGACGACATCACCAATGTCGGTGGCCAGGGTCCGCATCCGGAAGAGGAAGAAGAGGAAGAAGACGAAGCCAGCCTGTCGCTCGCCGCGATGGAGGCCGAGCTGCGTCCGGCTGTCATGGCGACGCTCGACGTGATTGCCGACACCTACAAGAAGCTGCGCAAGCTGCAGGACCAACAGGTTGAAAACCGTTTGGCTGCGACCGGCACGCTGTCCACCTCGCAGGAGCGCCGCTACAAGCAGCTCAAGGATGAGTTGATCACGGCAGTCAAGTCGCTGTCGCTGAACAATGCCCGCATCGAGGCTCTCGTCGCCCAGCTTTACGACATCAACCGCCGTCTCGTGCAGAACGAAGGCAAGCTGTTGCGCCTTGCCGAAAGCTATGGCGTCAAGCGCGAAGATTTCCTCAAGGTCTATACCGGTTCCGAGCTCGATCCGAACTGGCTGGCATCCATTGCCAACCTGACGTCCAAGGGCTGGAAGGAATTCACCAAGAGCGAAAAAGAGCACATCAAGAACCTGCGCTCCGACATCCAGATCATTGCGCAGGAAACGGCCATTCCGGTTCTTGAATTCCGCAAGATCGTCAATCAGGTCCAGAAGGGCGAGCGCGAAGCAGCGATTGCCAAGAAGGAAATGGTTGAGGCGAACTTGCGCCTCGTGATTTCCATTGCCAAGAAATACACCAACCGCGGCCTGCAGTTCCTTGATCTCATTCAGGAAGGCAACATCGGCCTGATGAAGGCTGTCGACAAGTTCGAATACCGCCGCGGCTACAAGTTCTCGACCTATGCGAAGTGGTGGATCCGGCAGGCGATCACCCGTTCGATTGCCGATCAGGCGCGCACCATCCGCATTCCGGTGCACATGATCGAAACGATCAACAAGATCGTCCGCACCTCGCGTCAGATGCTTCACGAAATCGGCCGCGAGCCGACACCGGAAGAACTGGCCGAAAAGCTCGCCATGCCGCTTGAAAAGGTGCGCAAGGTTCTCAAGATCGCCAAGGAGCCGATCTCGCTCGAAACACCGGTGGGCGACGAAGAAGATTCGCATCTCGGCGATTTCATCGAGGACAAGAACGCGCTGCTGCCGATTGATGCGGCCATTCAGGCGAACTTGCGCGAGACGACGACCCGTGTTTTGGCCTCGCTCACCCCGCGTGAAGAGCGCGTCTTACGCATGCGCTTCGGCATCGGCATGAACACCGATCACACGCTTGAAGAAGTCGGCCAACAGTTCTCGGTCACGCGCGAGCGTATTCGGCAGATTGAAGCCAAGGCGCTCAGGAAGCTGAAGCATCCGAGCAGAAGCCGGAAGCTGCGGAGCTTCCTCGATAGCTGATCGGCAATGTAAGGTGCACTTTGGCAAGCGGAGAAGCTGGCATGAGTGGGCAAACTGAGTACGACCTGATCCAGACTTTGGCAAAGCGGTTTGCTGGCAACATGCACCGCCATCCCGGGGTCAACTGGGACGATGTAGTGGCGCGGCTCTCGGCCAATCCGGATAAATTGCGCGCGCTCGCCGAAATGGAACACACCGGCGGGGAGCCGGACGTTGTGGTGCTGAACGGCACGTTTTGCTACGCTGATTGCTCTCCGGAAAGCCCTACTGGCCGCCGCAGCCTTTGCTTCGACCAGAAGGCGCTGGACGGGCGCAAGGAGAACAAACCTTCAGGCGCGGCGCTTGAATTTGCCACTTCAATGGGCGTCGAACTGCTGACCGAAGCGGAGTATCGCGCCTTGCAGCGCCTTGAGCCATTTGACCGGAAAACTTCCAGCTGGATTGAGACACCATCCGCAATCCGCGCGCTTGGCGGTGCGCTGTTCTGCGACCGGCGCTACGACACGGTATTCGTCTATCACAACGGCGCGGAATCTTATTACGCGGCACGCGGATTCCGCACCAGACTGGCCGTCTAGGCGTTTGCCACATCGCATCCGGTTGGCACGATGCCTCCAAATTTTGACCAGTCTGCCGCCGTTCCGCAGCTTTGCGCAGGGCTGTGCACAAGCGTAGACATAGTCCGAACCGCGCACCGGAGTTTTTCGCATGGCCAAACTTCCCACCTATTTCATCTCGCATGGCGGCGGGCCTTGGCCTTGGCTGCCGGATATGCGCCGCATGATGCATTCTCTTGAAGTGTCGCTGGCCAACATGCCGAAAGAAATCGGCGAGACGCCGAAGGCGATCCTGATGGTCTCCGGGCATTGGGAGGAGAATGATTTTGCGGTGATGTCGTCACCCGCGCCGGGCATGGTTTATGACTATGGCGGCTTTCCGGCGTTCACCTACCAGATCAAATATGCCGCGCCCGGCGCACCGGCGGTGGCGGCGCGGGTGGCCGAGCTTCTGAATGCGGCCGACCTTCCCACGCATCTGGACGGTTCGCGCGGGTTCGATCACGGCGTGTTTGCGCCGATGCAAGTGATGTATCCGGATGCAAAAGTGCCGCTGCTGCAGGTCGCCATCCGTAGCAGCTATGATCCTGACGAACACATCGCACTTGGTCGCGCGCTGGCGCCATTGCGGGATGAGGGTGTGCTGATTGTCGGCTCCGGCCTCAGCTACCACAATCTGCGCCTGTTCGGCCCCGGCGCAAAACAGCCGTCGGCAGCGTTTGACCATTGGCTGAACGATGCCATGATGGCTAAGCCTGCAACGCGCCTGGAGCATCTGCGTCAATGGGACAAAGCGCCGTCGGCCCGCGTTTGCCACCCGCAGGAAGATCATCTCATCCCGCTGATGGCGGCCATAGGCGCTGCAGAAAACGACAAGGCCACGCGCGTCTATCATGATGAAAACGTCTTCGGCGGCGTGACAGCGTCCAGCTATCGGTTCGGTTGAAGACAGACGCACGCTTTGCGGATTGATTTTGCGGACGCGAACGCCCAAATTTGGTCAGAGAGTTTATTTGCGGAGGCAGTCCCATGTCACTTCTGAAACGCCTGTTCGGCATAGGCGGCGGCGCAAGCGGGTCGTTTGAAAGCGAAACGCGCGAGTACAGCGGCCATGTCATCCATGCCGAGCCGATCAAGGACAATGGCCAGTGGCGGCTGGCCGGGCGGATTACGAAAGAAGAGGGCGGCGAGGTGAAGGAGCACAAGTTCGTGCGCGCCGACCTGTTTTCCTCACGCGAGGATGCCGTGAGCTTTGCCTTTCAAAAGGGCGAGCTGATCATCCAGCAGATGGGCAAGACGCTGTTTTCGTGATTTCGACGGTTTCAGTCCGGGGCTTTGGCGGCCTTGGCAGGCTTTCCGTGGCTTGTCAGCCGGTCGACATAGGCGAGGATCAGCGCCGAGACGACAAAGGCCAGATGCATCAGCGTCGCCCACATGATCTTGTCGTTTGTATATTTGGTCAGGTCGAGGAATATCTGCAGCAAATCGATCGAGGAGATGGCGACAATCGTTGACGCCACCTTGATCTTCAGAGATCCGGCATCGATGGTGCCGAGCCAATGCACTTCCGAGTTTTCATCGAATTTCGACACGAAATTCTCGTAGCCAGCGATGATCACCATCACCACCAAGCTAGCCACGAGCGCCGCGTCGATCAGCGACAGCATCGACAGAATAGCATCGGCCTCATCCATAGACAGCGATTTGGAAACAAAGGACATCAGCTTGCCACCGAATGTGACCGCATAAATTGCAAGCGCAACAGCCAGCCCGAGATAGAACACCACAAGCAGCCAGCGAGAGGCGAGGATTATCTGTTCAACGAAGAGTTCTAGGCGTTTCATGGCGGTCCGATTCGGATTTTCGTTCAATACTGGCACCTTAACTGCGGCAATGGCTCGGCTGCAAGCCGTCGACCGGCAGTCGAAAGGCTGTGATGTGTTATTTGCCCAGGATCATACTTTTGTAAATTGTCTCCAGATAGGAAAGACCTGTCTCAAGGCTGGCGTTATTGCGAAGCCATTTGCTTGCTGTTTCGGCCGAACGCGGGTCCCAATCGTTTATGCTTGCGTTTAATGCAGCCAGCGTCGAAGGCTTGTCAAAGAGTGCGTAACCAAGGTTTTTCTGCCAGGCTTCCTCAACATTGTTGCCGCGCAGAAACCCCGCCGTACCCCGATAATCGGTTATGATCACACCCGCACCTGCGGCGGATGCTTCAAGTGCACAGCGCGCTGAAGCAAAAACAAGATCTTGGTTGGCGGCAATCGCAGGTACGTTCTCGACGAGACGAAACACTCGCGGTCCTACCGCAGTAACGACCGCACGGTGAAACACACCCAAGACGCAAATTTTTGCAAAATGACGCAAACCATGCTTCTTTTCGGCAATTACAAGCCATCTGCTCGGCTTGTCCGGCAAAGGCGATTGGCGCGGATTGAACAAAGACAAGTCGACGAAATTGCCGATGATTCCGTCAGTTGACCGCCCGGTTGCCCGGCTGATTGCGTCACAAGCCAATTGCGAAATTCCGAAGTGACGAACGCAGGCAGGATTATTCACACCCGCGCCAATTACATCACCCGGAGCATGGTTCTGAAACAACACCGGTGCTTTTGGAAACGCAGATGATGCTGGTGCAATCATTGTTTCGTGATTGGCATGTATCACATCCGGGGCAAACGGTAGCCTATTCGCCTCCGTTTCGACAGGCACACCTGCGTTTCGTATTTCTTCCGCAATGGCGCCCGCGTGCAGCGTAATCACTTCAACCTCATGTCCCCTTGATTTTAAGCCAAGTGCAAAATCTCGAGTTACGATTTCCGTGCCTGTGCGCTTTGTTAGACGATTGTTGCAAATCAGGATTCGCATCGCGGGTTCAGGTCATCGCCGAAACGAGTGAGCGGACGAAAGGCCGGTAATGCCCGTCAAGTGTGATAATTTCATTGTACAATCCGGACGCCTGCCTTTTGCGACCGAAATCCTCATAGAAAACGGAGGAGTATCCGGCGTCAGACGCATCGGGAATATTGGCGAGCCGTATCGGGTCTTCATAAAGGGTTTCAGATATGACCATCTCATTACGCGTGGCTTCCGGGAGCCATTCGTATTCGTGCAAGAGTGGTTTGTATCTAAGAATTGCTTCTATTTTTCGCTGTGTTTCTGCCGGATTGAGTTGGCGCTTCCGGAAAACAGGGGCTGTCGATTTTCTATGTGCGGACTCAATCGGAAAGGAGCATTTAACCGTTTCGAATCCAGCTTTGGTGAGGCTAGTAACAATGATGTCTGCAAGCGTATTGGCCATGTCGTGCATACGATTGAAATATTCAAATCCGTCCGCGATGACGACCTTCGGGCGAAGATGCAATGCCCTTTCAACCAGGTTTTGAGCAATCAGTTCCATGTGCTTTGTATTGCCGGAAATCAGATCAGCATAAAAAGCCTTGTCTGGGTATGCGCCCATCACGAGACCACTCGCCGCATTGATATTTTGCAGAGCTTCAAGTGTGAAGTTCACCCGGCTTTCATGGTTTCCGCCAGAACCATCCGTGAGACAATTCACTTCGGCTTCCAGATCATCGAGTGATTGCAGTATCGCCAGCTCATGGCCTGGATGGCCAAACACCGTCATGGTTGGACCGTTGTCCCTATTGTACATAAGTAATTTCCCCACGCTCAACTCAGCTATATAAAAAGAAAGCGGACAGCGGAATCTTTATTTGGCAAAACCGAATACGATCAGCGGCCAAAGCGGAAATTTGGAAAGTTGAAATGACAGGCTTGTTTCACTACGAAAAACGTACGCAACCGGTGGCCTCCACTGCACATTTTCGCTCTCGCCTGCTCAGAAATCTTGGTGCAGGGGTGCTGATCATCGCCGCAGCGCTCGCCGTCGGCATGGCAGGTTACGCTTGGTTTGAAAGCATGTCCGGCATTGACGCCTTTGCCAACTCGGCGATGATCCTGTCCGGCATGGGCGCGCTTGCCTCGCTCAGGACCTTCGGCGGCAAACTATTCGCCGGAACCTACGCCATTGTCTGCGGTCTGCGGATCTTCGCCGTTGCTGGCCTGGTGCTGGCCCCGGTGTTCCACCGCGTGCTGCACAGGTTTCATGTGGATGAGGGGGACAAATAAAAAAGGCCGGGATTGCTCCCGGCCTTCCATGTTTCGCGCCAGCGGTGACTATTTCATCGCGACCGGGGCCACCAGCGAGGTGATGCGGCGGATGGCGACGCGACGGTTCACTTCTTCCGGCTTGGCCGAATTCACCTTCAGATAGCGCTCGCCGTAGCCCTGCGTTGACAGGTTCTCCGGCGGGACGCCGAAGGCGTTGGACAAGGCATTGGCGATCGATTCGGCACGCTTGTCAGACAGGGTCAGGTTGGCAATGTCCGTGCCGACCGCGTCTGTGTGGCCTTCGATCAGGAAGGTTTCTGCCGGGTTCTTTTCCAACAGCTTCATCATGGCGCCTGCAACGCTTTCGAGCTTCTGGATCTGGTCTTCCTTGATGTCGGCAGAGCCGAAAGCAAAGGTGATGGTATCCAGATCAATCCGGCGGACCATGTCGCGGACACGGGCCGAACGCTTCACTTCATTGACCGAATAGGTGCGCTCGACGCGCTCAACCGGCGGCTTTTCGAGGAAGTCGTAATAGACCTCTTCCTCATCGAACTCCTCCGGCTGGTCCTGGAACAGGCTGACCGAGAGGATATAGTCGCGGACAGGCACGTTCAGGCGCAGTGGCGGTAGGTCGAGACCCGGATCGCGCCAGATCACTTCTTCTTCGCGGTCATATTCCGGCGAATAGGCAAGGATCACTTCGCGGCCATCCGGCAGGATGCGCGCACGCTGGATGATGTCGCCGTAACGGTTGCGGATGGTGACCACCTGCACGCCGTTTTCGCGGACAATGGTTTCGCGGGTGCGGCCGCGGGGCAGGCGTTCAACGAAGATTTCATCATCCTTTTGCGCGAGGCGCGGTGCGTCCGGCGATTCGATGATGAAGACATTGTTGACGGTGAAGATCGTGCGGTTGTCGATCACTTTGACGACTTCCTGATCCTTGGGTGCTTCCGGCTTGGGCAGGACCTTGATGCGCTCACCCTCTTCCTTGACCGCAGATTCGATCACCAAAGGCTTGATATCAATCTGTGCATCCTGATCGTTTGCCGGGGGCGGCGGAGGAGGCGTAGCCGGGTCAGCGGCAACCGGAGCAGGTTGTTCGCCTTCTACCGGGGCCACTGGCGTTTCCTTAGCGCTGTCGAGCACTGGCGCTGCATTTTCCGGCAATGGATCAGGCAGCTTTTCAATAATCGGATCAACAGCCGGGGCGGCTTCCGCTGGCGCTACTGCAGGTGCTGGCTCAGCAGGCACGATTGGCTCTGCCGGGGCAGGCTCAACTGCCGGTGCAGGGTCTACTGGAGCAACGGGTTCAACCGGGGCGGGCTCAACTGCTGGCACTGGTTCAGCCGGCGTTGGTTCAACAACCGGAGCAGGCACTGCGGGCGCAACCGGTTCAGCCGGGGCAGGTTCAACAGCCGGCGCTGGCTCGGCAGGCTGTTCTGCTGCCTTCTTGGCAGCCTCGGCGTCTGCGGCAGCCTTGGCTGCTGCGTCAGCCGCGGCCTGTGCCTCAGCGTCAGCTGCGGCTTTTGCTTCAGCATCAGCGGCAGCCTGCGCTTCGGCAGCTTTTGCGGCCTCAGCATCGGCAGCTGCCTTGGCAGCAGCGTCAGCCGCAGCTTGTGCCTCGGCGGCTTTGGCGGCTTCAGCATCGGCAGCAGCTTTGCCGGCGGCTTCTGCGTCTGCAGCAGCTTTTGCTTCTGCATCAGCGGCTGCCTGTGCTTCAGCAGCTTTGGCAGCTTCTGCGTCGGCGGCAGCTTTCGCTTCTGCATCCGCAGCGGCCTGTGCTTCGGCAGCCTTTGCGGCCTCAGCGGCAGCGGCTTCGTCTGCCGCTTTTTGCGCCTCGGCCTGTTTCAAGGCTTCGACAGCGGCCTTGGCTGCGTCTACCTCGGCTTGTACGGCAGCAACATCGCCGCCCTCATTCTTGGCGCGCTCGAGCCGCGCAAGAGCGTCCTGCAGCAAAGCCTCTGCATCAGCGAGGCTTGCCTGCGCGAAAATCGCGGTGACGCCCGGCAGCGGGCCGGCGTTTGAAGTTGTCAACATGGCCGCTCCCGCTGAAATCAGCGTCGCGGCAGTGCCGGTGGCGAGGAGGCGCAAAAGTTTTTTATTCATGGAATGGTCTCCGTTCCGGATGTCTGAAGTCATTGTCACGACTTTCAGCTGTCTTTATTTCCGCAAAATGCGGTCATTTTTGGTTCTGTCACCACACAACGGCGACGACAGCATTCCGGTTCCAAGGTCTTTTGACTTTCTGCGCTGAATTTCGCCTGAACAGCCGGTTCATCCGGTATTCATTTGAATGGCCCGCCCTTTACTCAGTCTTCGGCGGCGTCTATCGCATCTGCCATGCGCGAACCGTTCTGGAAGACCAAAACACTTGAGGACATGAACAGCAAGGAGTGGGAATCACTCTGCGACGGCTGTGGCAAATGCTGCCTTTCCAAACTTGAAGATGAAGACACAGGTGAAATCCACTGGACCAGCGTCGGTTGCCGGCTGTTTGATGCGGGCAAATGCTCGTGCCGCAATTATCCAAAGCGCAATGAGTTGGTGCCGGACTGTGTGCTCCTGACGCCGGAAAATGTCCGGACAATTCCCTGGCTTCCCAAAACCTGCGGTTACCGGCTGATCGCGGAAGGCAAGGACCTGTTTGATTGGCATCCGCTTATCAGCGGCGATCCGGATAGTGTTCATCAGGCCGGAATGTCCATCCGCGGCAGAGTGACAGCATTCGAGGATGATCTTGCCGAAACGGAGGATTATCTCCTGCATCTGTTGAAGCAGGAGCCTTGAGCGGCAGGCTTAGGATTAACCGAATATGAACGGGCGCTTCCGGTTCCGTTCAGGTGCCGCATCCTAGTTTCAGGTCAATTCATCCAGCCCGGATGAAACGAACTGAAAGGTTGCCCCCATGAAAAAGACACTTACCGGCCTTTTTGCAGTTGCCGTCCTTGGCCTCGGCATTTCGCAAGCCTCCGCTCACAGCCCGGCTCCTCATCACCGGCCGCATCACCACAACGGCAATTCCGGCTTCTCGTTCGGCATCGTTATCGGCGATCCGTCTTGGCGCCACCAGGTTCGCCCTGTCGTGCGCGGCTGTACGGTCGAGCGCGCTTCGATCAAAGCCCGCAACATGGGCATCCGCAACCAGTCGGTCTTCAAGTCGCCCTACACCATCAAGGTTGTCGGCGTGAAGCGCGGCCATCGCGCCCAGGTTACCTTTGCACGTGAAATCGGTTGCCCTGTTGTGCGCTACTGATCAAACGTTCAATTAACTGACGTGTTTCCAGTTTTGCCCGGCAGATATGCCGGGCTTTTTTATTTTGAAATCGGCTTGTCCATATGGGCAATGAAGCCGCCGCGGAACGGGGCAAAGCGGGCAACCGTGTAGCCCATTTGTTTGTAAAAGCTGATGTTCTCGGCAAAGGCAGCGTTGGTATAGAGACGCATCACCGAACATCCGGCCTTCAGGCCCAACAGGTCTGCCCTGGCCAAAAGCGCCTTGCCAATACCGCGTTTTTGATAAACCGGCGCAACCGCCAGGTTTTTGATCAAGGCATGGCCAGGTGACAGTTCCATGTCGAGCACGCCAGCAAGCGCGGCGTCTTCAAATGCCAATTCAACGTGGCGGATACGCACTATCTTGCTGTAATCAAATTTCATCGTCAAAGGCTCCCGGCCGATGACGGAAATCCATTTGGTATAAGCGGCGTAGGTCAAGGCTTCGATGTCTCGGGCATCGGCCGACGTCGCAAGCCGAAATGAAAGCCCGGCATTCATGCCGGGCTTATCCACTTTTGGCGTGCCGTCACTGCTTGATTTCGAATGTGACATTGACAGTCACGCGATAGCTGTTCTCGCCGGCCGCGACCGGAACCATCGGCGCCCCGGCGCTCTTTGCCATTGCCATGTCGGCCTGCATCATCGGGATCGGGCCTGGCTGATAGCTTTGTTCCGACATTTCAAGAATCCGGCCAACACCGACACCTGCCGTTGAAGTGATCACTTTGGCCTTAGCGATTGCGTTTTCGACCGCTTTTTTGCGCGCTTCTTCCATCACCGCGGATGCATCGTCCTTGACGAAAGTGATGTTGCCGCCCTGATTGACGCCGAGCGTGACGGATTGATCGAGCACTTCGCCGACCTTGGTCAGGTCACGGATGCGCACGCCAAGCGTATTGAACACGCTGTAGCCGGTGATTTTCGGCTCGAAGTTCTCGCCCTTGTTGGGGTCGGCGTAAACATAGCGCGGCTGGATCGAAAATCCGGAGGTCTGCAGATCCTTCTCAGCGATGCCGAAAGCCTTCATCGCGGCCAGCACATCGGTCATCGCCTTGTTGTTGGCATCGAGCGCAGCCCGCGCTGTGTCGGCGTCGCGCAGCACTGTCAGGCTGATCAGCGCCATGTCAGGCGCGGCTGAAGCTTCGCCTTCGCCGCTGACGATGATCCGCGGGGTGGGTTCGTCGGCCGCACGGGCGGGCAATGTGCTCAAAGCTGCCGCCATCGCCGATACTGCGAGGATCAATTTGCTGGATTTCATCTGGGCTAGACTCCTGTTTGCCGTTCGCCTTGAGGTCGCAAGGCAATATGGCGGTTTGTAGTCATACTAAGACGCTGTGCGACCTGAATTCCTTGGGTGCAGTAGAAAATTTCCTTGAATTGTTTCGGTTCAAGTATGGCTTGCCTTTCTTTCAACACCGCGCTCTTCGAATAACTGTCTGCTCGCCAAGCCTTGCCACCTTGCAGCGCATCGGGTAGGACCGCGCGGCTACCCGATCATTCCCGGGCGCGCAAAAGGTGGGGCCTGTAGCTCAATGGTTAGAGCCGGCGGCTCATAACCGCTTGGTTGGGGGTTCGAGTCCCTCCGGGCCCACCAATAACCCATGCAAATGGCGCGCATTGGCTGCAATTGAGATCGCTTGATCCGGCTTTAATTTTGGTTGTGCGCGTTTCCCGATTTCGGGGAAACAAGTTCAGGCCGCGATCCTGTTTGTCTGGTATGCAAATGTGCATATAGATGTGGGATTCCCCGAATTGCCAGAGGACAGACGCCAATGATCGAGACCAAGAGCAACCACCCTGCCTTCACCGAGAACGCGGTCGCTGTGGTCACAGGCGGCGCTTCGGGTATCGGTTTGGCTGCCGCGAAGGCTTTTGCGGGCATGGGCATGAAGGTTTGCATCGCCGATCTTGGTGCTGACCGGCTACGGATTGCTGCCGACGCAATAGCCGCGTTTTCGCCTTCGCGCGCGGATGCAGTTTTCAGCGTGGAGACGGATGTCTCAAAGTCTGACGATTTGAGGCATCTGGAAGAAGCCGTCACTGCCCGGTTTGGCGGTGTGGATGTGTTGATGAACAATGCCGGCATCGGCCTTGGCAGTACGTTGCTGGGACCCGTTGAAGCCTGGGAGCGCACGCTCGAGGTTAATCTCTGGGGTGTCATTCATGGAACCCGGACTTTCTTGCCGGGCATGCTGTCGCGCGGGAAGCCGGGATTGATCATCAACACCGGCTCGAAACAGGGCATCACAACGCCGCCCGGCGACACCGCCTACAACATTTCCAAAGCAGGCGTAAAAGTGTTCACTGAGGCATTGGCGCACGACCTGCGCAACACACAAGGCGCGCAGCTGAACGCCCATCTGCTGATCCCCGGTTTTGTGTTCACGGGCATGACCGCCGGCAGCCGGACGGAAAAACCTGCCGCTGCATGGACTCCCGAGCAGACTGTCGTTTTCATGATCGACAGCATCAATCGCGGCGATTTCTACATACTTTGCCCGGACAATGATGTGCCACGCGCGCTGGACGAGCGCAGGATACTTTGGGCAGCCGGAGACATTGCGGAGAACCGTCCGCCCTTGTCGCGCTGGCATCCGGAATACGGCGAAGCATTCAAGGCGTTTGCAAAACGCGATTGATTGTTGCGTCCGGTTTATCGGCGGCGTTTTGAATGGAAGGCACGGGCGAAGTCAGATTTCGAATTCTGCGCGGATCTTTTCGGTTTGCGCGCCGATTTGCGGAGCCGCGACCGTGCAATGTGGGCGCATGCCGTTCACACGAATTGGAGACGCTGTGGTGCGAATGGCCACATTGTCCACCCTTGAAACAGTTTGCAGCATATCCAGCCGCTTGAAGGCCTCCGTCTCCATCATGGCAGGCCAATCCAGCACTTCGGCACACCAGATGTCAGCCGGCTGCAGAATTGACAGCCAATGCGCCAGCGACCGCTGTTTCAGATGGCTGGCGATCATCTTCTTGACTGTATCGCGGGCTGTGAAGGCTTCACTCGGCGCGAGTCCTTCAATCGAAAGCAGGCCGATCAGCTTGCCCAGCCTGTCCAGCGGCGTCATGGCGAGCGCCAGCCAGCCGTCGGCGCATTCATAAACGCCGTAGGGCGCGGATAAATAGGCGTGAGCATTGCGGAATTCGGAACGTTTGGGGACCCGTCCGCCGTCATTCAGATGCGTCGTCAGAACCTCGAACTGGAAGTCCAGCAGCGCTTCCAGAAGGCTGGTCTCGACATGCGCGCCTTTGCCGGTGCGCCCGCGCCGCACAAGTCCGGCGAGCAGTCCCTGAACGATTGCGTTTCCCGCCAGCAGATCGGCGACTGCCAACCCGAAAGGCACTGGCCCTTGATCCTCATCGCCGTTGAGCCACATCACGCCGGATCGCGCCTGCGCCAGCAAATCCTGGCCGGGCAGGTCGCGCCACGGGCCATCATCGCCGTAGCCGGTGATCGAGGCGTAAACGATGCCCGGATTGATCTTCGACACGGTTTCATAGTCGAGCCCCAGCCGTTCGATCACGCCGGGGCGGAAGTTCTGAATGATGACGTCGGCCTTGGCGACCAGCTTACGGATTGATGCCAGATCATCCGGATTTTTGAAATCCGCGGCGAAGCTTTCCTTGCCGCGGTTGATGGCGTGGAACAGCGTTGAGTCGCCGCCGATTTCCGTGTCCGTCAGGTAGAGCCTGCGGCACAGGTCACCGCCATCCGGCCGCTCGATCTTGATCACCCGCGCGCCAAGGTCGCCGAGACGCAGTGCAGCAAACGGGCCGGACAGGAACTGTGCCATGTCGAGAACAAGTATGCCCTCGAGCAGGCCTTCACCGGTTTTTGACGCGTGCGGCTGTTCCGCTTGTTGCTGCATGGTTCAGCTTTCTTTCGGTGCAGAATTGGCCGGATCGCGGTAGCGCACCGTCTGCAAATGTTCGCAATAAAGCACCAACTCGCCTTCGCCCTTGAACACTTCATAGGAAGCCTTGATCAGGCCCATATCCTTGTATTTCGGCGCTTTGGAAAGGTTGGAGCGGATGGTGTAGATGGTGTCGCCTATGAATGTCGGCTTGATGAAACGGAGCTTGTCGTAGCCATAGGAGAAGGCGTTGACGCAGTTGGTCGCAACAAGACCAAGACCTGCGGAAAACACGAATGCGCCGGCCACCAGCCTTTTGCCGAAGATACCTTCTCGCTCGGCAAACATTTGGTCGCCGACATAAGGGTGCATGTCGAGAACCAGCGCATTGAATTGCATGGATTCGCCTTCGGAAATGGTCCGCCGAAGTGAACGGATTTTGTGGCCGACTTCGAAATCCTCATAGAACCAGTTTTCCGCATTCCAGACCGGCAATGCAGCATGGGCTTGCGGCATGTCGGTCGGATGTGTCGAATGAACGCCGACGGTCGGCGCGAAAGCGGTCTCGGTCATGGGCTCAAAGCCCCCAAATGCGTTTGGCGTTTCCGGACAACAGCGCGGTTTTTTCCGACGCCGAGCATCCGTCAATCAAAGCATGTGTTGCGGCAACCCAGGTGGATAGCGAAGATCCGAGTGTTACCACCGGCCAGTCGCCACCCCAGACGCAACGGTTCCAGCCGAATGCGTTGATGGCATGCTCCACAAACGGGCGAAGGTCTTCGACGGTCCATGTCGCGGCATCACCATATGCGGAAACGCCGGATATTTTCACAGCCACATTCGGGCGCTTGGCAATTTCGCTGATGTGGCTTGCCCAAGGCTCAAGCGCTTTGTCCTTGATGCCCGGCACGCCGCAATGATCAAGAACGAACTGCACGTCCGGCGCATGATCAGCGAGCGCGATTGCCAGTGGAATTTGATGTGGCAATACACACAAATCAAAAGGAAGACCTGTCTTGGACAGGCGCTTGACGTTGTCCCGGAAGCGAGAGGTCGTTGACAATTCGTCCTGCATGACATGGAGCACGCGGCGGAACCCTTTGACCGCCTTGTTTGACAACGTGCGCTCCAGCATGGATTGAAAATCGGCATTCTCGGGTCGGCAGGATGAAATCGCGCCGATCACCAGGCCGCCGCTTCTGGCCATGAAGCCTTCGACCATGCCGGTTTCCGCCTCGATTTCGCTTTCAGCGACATCGACTTCCATGTGCAGCGCAGCGGTGATCCCGCATCGTCTGGCTTCCGTTTCATATGTTTCGACAAGATAGTCTCGACGCAGCGGCTCAAAGCCTGCGAGCCACGGATAGCTCAGCTTGCCCATGTCGATGACGTGCAGGTGCGTGTCGATGATGCCCGAGGTATTTCTGGTCATGTTGCGCCCTCCCGACGCTGGTGCATTTATATACGACCAATCAAAATCATATGTAAATAGTCAATTTAAGGATGAAAATTCTGAGCCTGTGGAAAAGTCTGCACTCAGGCGTGGGAGGGTTCGGATGATTCCGTATCGCCGTTGCGCCCGCCGACCATAGCGGAAATGCGGGCTGCTGTTTCTGCGACCATCTGGATAGTTGCAGGCATGTCCGGAGCTTTCGGCCGGTTTATGGGCGCCATATAAGGGCAGGTGAGCGCGGCCATCGCCTGTCCGTCCGCACCGAGGATTGGCGCCGAAAGATTGTACACGCCTGACGTCTGCAGCGAGGGCATCACTTCATAACCGCGTCCGCGGATCTGTTCGAGCCGCTGTTCCAGATCTTCAGGGTGATCGGAGTCGTCAGGCTGAAACTCATGTTCGGCAATCATCAGAGCCCGTTCCTGCTCAGGGCGGAACGCCAGGAGAATATGCCCGGAGCCGGTGTTGAACAGGCTGATACGTGCACCTACACGTATGGAAATGCCCCAATACCCCGGCGAATCGACCTGCGCGATGACGGTAACGCCGGATTTGTCGTATATTGCCAGATGGTTGGCCTGCATTGCCCGCGATGCCAATTCGCGCATCAGTGGGGCCGACAGGGCAACCAGGCGCCGGATCGGCGCGTGCAAATGTGCAAGGCCGAACAGTTTCAGTGTCAGTTCAAACCGGTCGCCGTCGGAACGCGAGACATATCCGCGCCGGACCAGTCGGTCGAGCATGCGGTAAAACTCGTTCGGCGTGCGGCCAAGCGCTTTCGAGATTTCCGCCTGGGTCATGCCGCCTTCAATTCCGGCAAGAAGCTCGAGTATGTCGAGGCCCTTGTCGAGCGCCGGCGCCCGGTAGCGGTCAATGTCTTCGGTTGTTGCCATTCCAATTTCCCCCGCTCTCTTATGCGGCTGCTCAGCCTGTCTTCGCAAGTGATGAACGTGCCGAGAAACTTGCGCTATGTCGCTTGACGAATATGAATAGTCTGTTTATCCATAAATAAGACGCTCATCAATGGGCAGTCAAATCCGGCTGAAATGGGAGAAGCCGGTTCACTCAGGGAGGAATTCATGAAGAGGTCACTCAGCACTGTCTCGCTCGCCGTTCTGGCGCTCGGACTTGGTGCATCCACAGCCTTCGCAATTGATCTGCCCGGCAAGTTCGATGGCGTGACCATTGATGCCAAGCTGATCGGCGGCCAGCAGTATGAGCCGCTCTACGCCCGCATTGCCGAATGGGAAAAAGCCACCGGCGCCAAGGTCAACATTGTTTCCAAGAAGAACCATTTTGAACTCGACAAGGAATTCAAGTCCGATATCGCGTCCGGTTCGATCAATTTCTGCGTCGGCTCAAACCATTCGTCGTTCGCCCCGCAGTATCCGGATCTGTACACCGACCTGACCCCGCTGATCCCAGCTGAAGAAGTCGCACTGTATGTTCCGGCCAACATTTCGGCCTCCACTGTCGCCGGCAAGTTGACCATGCTGCCGCGCGCGCAGTTCGATGTTTCGGCGATGTACTACCAGAAGAGCCTTTACACGGACGACGCCAAGAAAGCCGAGTTCAAGACGAAATACGGCTATGATCTGGCGCCGCCAGACACATGGGCGCAGGTCTCCGATCAGGCCATCTTCTTCGCGAACCCGCCCAACTTCTACGGCACCCAGTTCGCCGGCAAGGAAGAGGCCATCAATGGCCGCTTCTATGAAATGGTCGTAGCCGAAGGCGGTGCCTATCTCGACGAAAAGGGCGCTCCGGCGTTCAACTCGGAAGCAGGCGTGCGTGCGCTCGACTGGTTCGTGAACATGTACAAGGCCAAGGCTGTTCCGGCCGGCACCACCAACTACCTGTGGGATGATCTCGGCCAGGGCTTTGCCTCCGGCACGGTCGCCCTCAATCTGGATTGGCCAGGTTGGGCAGGGTTCTTCAACGACCCGAAGGCTTCAAAGGTTGCCGGCAATGTTGGCGTCATCGTTCAACCTGCAGGTTCGTCCGGCAAGCGCACCGGCTGGTCCGGTCACCATGGCTTCTCGGTGACGGAAGCCTGCGCAAACAAAGAAGCAGCTGCTTCCCTTGTCTGGTGGCTGACAAACGAAGATAGCCAGAAGCTTGAAGCCGCCGCTGGTCCCTTGCCGACCCGCACCGCAGTCTGGGCCTGGGATATCGAACAAGCAGCCAGCGATCCTTACAAGAAGGAAGTGCTGACTGCTTTCCAGGAAGCATCCAAGCACGCTTTTGCCGTGCCGCCGATCGCCGAATGGATTGAAATCTCCAACGTTGTCTATCCTGAACTTCAGGCCGCCATTCTTGGTGACAAGACCTCGAAGGAAGCCCTTGATACTGCTGCCGAGAAAGCCACGCAGATCCTCAAGGATGCAGGCAAGCTCTAACAGGCCAGTACACAGGTTGCCGGGGCGTTCCTCCTCGCCCCGGCAACATTTCCAATCCCTGCGGGCAAAGCGCCCGGCGGATAAGGTTTGCAAAACTCGAAGACCCGGTTGCTTCGTACCCAATGGCTGCGATGATCGGGAAATGCTGCCGGCTGGCGGCCCCTGACAATGCTTAGACGGGATTTGACACGGCAATGAACAGGCTGCGCCTTTCGACCCCGACGCTTCTTTTGTTGCCGGCGATCATCGTGCTCGCAGCGGTGATTGTCGTGCCGTTGCTGTTGTCACTCTGGTCGTCATTCACGCCGTTCAAATTGACCAAGCCGGACACGCTCTACGTTTTCATCGGCTTGCGCAATTACATCACAGCCATGTCCGACCCGATCTTCTGGACGGCGTTCGGACGCACAGTTCTGCTCCTCACCATCGCGCTCAATCTGGAAATGGCGCTTGGCCTCGGCCTAGCCATGATGGTCGAAAAAGCCACGCGGGGCCAGCGTTTGCTGCGCACCATGATGATGTTTCCGATGATGTTTTCGCCCATTCTGGTGGGCTTCCAGTTCAAGTTTTTGTTCAACGACAATGTCGGCCTCGTCAACAACGCGCTGCAGTCTCTGGGCCTCACCGATCAGGCCATACCCTGGCTGATCGACGGTAATCTTGCGCTGTTCTCGATCATTGTCGCCGAAGTCTGGTCGTCGACTTCCGTGTTCGCCATTCTCATTCTTGCGGGGCTGATGGCCATGCCGAAGGAGCCTCTTGAGGCCGCCAAGGTTGATGGCTGCACGCCTTGGCAGAGCTTTCGTTATGTGACGCTGCCGTTTGTCATGCCGTTCGCCTATATCGCCATGACCATCCGTTCGCTGGACGTGGCCCGCGCCTATGACATCGTCAAAATCATGACCGACGGCGGCCCGGCGCGCCGCACGGAACTGCTCTGGACCCTGATCGGCCGCACCGCCTATTCCGACGCCAAGATGGGTTTCGCCAACGCCATGGCCTATGTCTCGATCCTGTTGTCGATCTTTTTCACCTTCTATTTTTACCGCAAGCTCGCCTCGGCGCGGGCGCAAATCGCAGCGGAGTGGTGATCATGGCTTCCAATCAACAGCACCGCGTCCGCCGCCGTCTTCTTTCGTTCGCTCATTTCATCGGCCTAGCGCTTGCAATGATCGTCATCCTGTTGCCCGGCTTCTGGATTGTGCTCAGCTCTTTGCGCCCGACCGTCGAAATCATGGCAAAGCCTGCAGTGTGGATTCCACAGGATCTGTCGTTTGACGCCTATGTCGCCATGTTCGGCAAGGTCGGGCAGGGCGGCATTCCGGTCTGGTCCTATTTCCGCAATTCGCTGATCATCTCGGTGACTTCCACTGCCATCGCCATCGCGATCGGCATGTCTGGTGGCTACGCCTTCGCCCGCTTCCGCTTCAAGGGCAAGTCGGGCCTGTTCCTCGGTTTCATGTTGACCCGCACCGTGCCGGGCATTGCGCTGTCGCTGCCGCTGTTCATCATCTTTGCGCGTTTGGGCATCATCGACACGCACTTCGGCCTGATTCTCGCCTATGTCGCGCTCAACGTGCCTTTCACGATCTGGCTGATCGACGGGTTCTTCCGGCAGGTGCCGAAGGATCTCGCTGAGGCGGCGCAGATTGACGGCTGCACCCGCTGGCAGGCTTTCTGGCAGGTCGAATTCCCGCTCGCCGGGCCGGGCATCGCTTCGGCTGGCATTTTTGCCTTCCTCACCGCGTGGAACGAATTTGCGCTCGCCTCGCAGCTGACACGCTCGGTGAACTCTAAGACGCTCCCCGTCGGCCTTCTCGACTATACTTCGGAGTTCACCATCGACTGGCGCGGCATGTGCGCGCTGGCTGTCGTGATGATCGTTCCGGCGCTCACCCTCACTTTCATTGTGCAAAAACATCTCGTGACCGGTTTGACATCCGGCGCGGTCAAAGGCTGACCAAATGGCAACCGTATCCCTTCAAAAACTGGTCAAGAAATACGGCGACCTCGAAGTCGTCCACGGCATTGATCTTGATATTGCTGATCGCGAATTTGTTGCGCTCGTCGGCCCTTCCGGCTGTGGAAAATCCACCACGCTACGGATGATCGCGGGTCTCGAAGATGTCTCCGGTGGTACGATCCTGATCGGCGGCAAGGAAGTCAACGATCTGCCCCCGCGCGAGCGCAATATCTCGATGGTGTTCCAGTCGTACGCGCTTTATCCGCACATGACTGTGCGGGAGAACATGGGCTTTTCGCTCAAGATCGCCAAACGTCCACAGGAGGAGATCGACCGGCGCGTCAACGAAGCGGCGCAGATCCTGTCGCTCAACGAACTGATGGACCGCCGCCCGAGCCAGCTTTCCGGTGGCCAGCGCCAGCGCGTCGCCATGGGCCGCGCCATCGTGCGCCATCCGGAAGTGTTCCTGTTTGACGAACCGCTGTCGAACCTTGATGCCAAGCTGCGCACGCAGATGCGCACAGAGATCAAGAAACTGCACGCCAAGGTGCAGTCCACCGTTGTCTATGTCACGCATGATCAGGTCGAGGCCATGACGCTGGCGGACCGCATTGTCATCATGCGCGACGGGCATATCGAGCAGGTCGGCACGCCCGATCAGGTCTTCAAGCATCCCGCCACCCGTTTCGTCGCGGGCTTCATCGGCTCACCGCCGATGAACCTTGTTGAAGCGACCATTGACGCGGGCAAAGTCACTTTCGCTAACGGAGACGCCATCCCTTTGCCGGACCGCTTCAAGGCAAATGTTTCCACCGGCCAGAAGGTCACGTTTGGCCTTCGGCCGGACGATCTGTTCCCGACCGGCCATGGCATCGGCTCCGGCACCACGGACGACGTGTTCAAGAGCGACCTTAAGGTCACAATCACGGAACCGCTCGGCAATGAAACGTTGGTGTTCTTCGATTTCGCCGGGCGCGATTGGGTATCACGCATGCTGAACCCGCGTGCGCTGTCGACCGGTGAGAGCCTTGGAACAACATTCGACCTGAGCCAGGCCCACTTGTTCGATGCCGTCACCGGCATTTCGCTTTCGGGCAGAAAGGCCTGAGCCATGGCACGCATCGAAAGAGTCGAGCTTCGCATGGTCGACCTGCCGCCAAAAGTGAAGCGGACCGACGCCATCCAGAGCTTTGTTTCGCAGGAAACGCCAATCGTCAGCATCACCGATTCAGATGGCGCAATTGGTACCGGCTATTCTTACACCATCGGCACCGGCGGGTCGTCCGTCATGCGCCTGCTTGCCGATCATCTCGCGCCGCGCCTGATCGGACAGGATGCCGACCGGATTGAGGCCATCTGGCGGGATCTCGAATACCACACCCATGCCACCACCATCGGCGCGATTACCTCGATTGCCCTTGCTGCCATAGATACTGCTTTGTGGGATTTGCAATGCAAGAAGCGCGGCCTGCCTTTGTGGATTGCCGCAGGCGGCGCATCTGACCGGCGGCCGCTCTACACAACGGAAGGCGGCTGGCTGCACATCGAGACAGAAGCCTTGGTCGAGGATGCGTTGCAGGCCAAGGGCAAGGGTTTTCGCGGCTCAAAAATCAAGATCGGTCGCCCGCATGTCTCCGAAGATGTCGCCCGCTTGTCTGCCGTCCGCAAGGCGGTCGGCGACGGCTTCGAAATCATGACCGATTGCAATCAGGGTTTTCTGGTCGATGAGGCCATCCGCCGGGCCGAGCGGCTGCGCGATCTTGATCTTGCGTGGATCGAGGAGCCACTTCCGGCAGATGATCTGGACGGCCACATTCGCCTCTCCCGCTCGACCGCGACACCGATTGCGGTTGGCGAATCTCTCTACTCAATCCGCCACTTCCGCGAATACATGCAAAAAGGCGCCTGCAACATTGTGCAGGTCGATGCCGGCCGCATCGGTGGCATCACGCCTTGGCTGAAGGTCGCCCATGCGGCAGAAGCCTTCGACATGCCGGTTTGTCCGCATTTCCTGATGGAGTTGCACGTCAGTCTCGCCTGCGCGGTGCCGAACGGCAAATACGTCGAATACATCCCCCAACTCGACGACATCACGACGTCGGGCATGAAAGTCGAGAACGGCATGGCGGTCGCACCGTCTGAGCCCGGCATTGGCATTGCCTGGGACTGGGATATTGTCAAAGCCCGTTCGGTTGCTGAATTCACCCGAACCATCACGTCTGCTTGAGGAGGATCAGATGCAAGGTCAGCGCATGGGCCAGAGAATGGGAATGGTGATCGGGCTTCAGCCGGATAAGATCGCCGAATACAAGAGATTGCATGCCGCAGTCTGGCCGGAAATCCTCGCCCTCATCTCCGAATGCAACATCACCAACTATTCAATTTACCTGAAGGAGCCGGAGAACCTTCTGTTCGGTTATTGGGAATATGTTGGCGCCGACTTTGCTGCCGATATGGCGAAGATGGCTGCAAGCCCGAAAAACCAGGAATGGTGGTCTGTCTGCATTCCCTGCCAAAAGCCGCTTGAAACCCGCAAGGATGGCGAGTGGTGGGCCATGATGGAGGAGGTGTTCCATCTTGACTGAATTCAACCCTGCCAGCCTGAAACAGGCTTGGGCAAAACCTTCTGAACCGCGCCCCATGGTCACGTTCGGCGCCGGCTCGATTGTGGGGGATGCCCATTATCCTGCTTTCAAGAAAGCCGGCATCCCGATTGCGGGACTTTATGATCCGGATCTCGCCAAAGCCGAAGCGCTCGCCGCTAAATGGGGCGTGAGGGCTTTTCGCACTTTGGAAGAAGCGGCCTCAGTCAAGAATGCGATCTTCGATCTTGCCACACCGCCCTCCCGCCATGCCGAAGTGCTGCGCGCCCTGCCGGATGGTGCCGTTGCCGTGATCCAGAAGCCGATGGGCGGCGATATCAGCGAAGCGCGGGAAATCCTCCAAACCGTGCGCGGGAAAAACATCACCGCAGCGGTGAATTTCCAGTTGCGCTTTGCGCCGATGATGCTTGCGCTGCAGGATGCCATCGACAAGGGCCTGCTCGGCGAGGTCGTCGATTTTGACGCGTGGCTGGCGCTCGCCACGCCGTGGGGTCTTTGGCCGTTCCTCAAAGGCTTGCCGCGCATCGAAATCGCCATGCACTCGATCCATTATCTTGACCTGATCCGTGGCCTCCTCGGCGATCCGAAGGGCATCCATGCCAAGTCCATCGGCCATCCGAACCACGAGATGGCGCAAACCCGCACCAGCGCCATTCTTGACTATGGCAATCGCGTCCGATGCGCGCTTTCGATCAATCATGACCATTTCTTCGGGCGCAAATTCCAGGCCTGCGAATTCCGTTTATGCGGAACGAAAGGTGCGGCTTACGTAAAGCTCGGCGTCAATCTCGACTATCCCAAGGGTGAGCCAGACGAGTTGTGGATTCATCCCGCCGGCGGTTCGGACTGGGTGCAGGTGCCACTCACCGGCTCCTGGTTCCCGGATGGTTTTGTCGGCAAGTTCTGCAATGTCCAGCGGTATGCCGCCGGCGAGGATAGCGTTCTGGTCTCTTCCGCAGAAGACGCTTGGGGCACTATGGCTCTGGTTGAAGCTGCTTATGCCTCAAGCGCTGCGCCCGCCACACCAATTGAAAGTCGTCCGTCATGAGCGAACAAATCATCCATTACGAGGACTACCGCCTCGGTGACCAGCGGACCACCACGGGCCGCACCATCACCGAGACCGATTTCGTCGTTCATGCAGGCCACACCGGTGATTTTTTCCCTCACCACATGGACGCGGAATTCGCGAAGACCTTGCCCGGCGGTCAGCGCATTGCGCATGGCACGATGGTGTTTTCCATCGGCATCGGCCTGACGGCAACTCTGATCAACCCGGTGGCTTTTTCCTACGGCTATGATCGCCTGCGTTTTATCCGTCCGGTTCACATCGGCGATACGATCAAGACCCGCGTGACCATTTCCGACAAAAGCGATGATCCGAAGCGCGCCGACATGGGCCGTGTGACGGAGCGCTGCGAAGTCATCAACCAGCGCGGCGAAACCGTACTCGCTGCCGATCACATTCTCCTCGTCCAACGCCACCAGCCCAGAAGCATCACCGTATGACCAAGATCACCTCCCTGCGTGTCCACGACCTGCGCTTCCCGACTTCGAAAAGCCTCGATGGCTCGGATGCGATGAACCCCGATCCGGATTATTCGGCGGCATATGTCATTCTGGAAACCGACACACCCGGCCTTGAAGGCCACGGCCTAACATTCACCATCGGGCGCGGCACGGAGATTGTCTGCCTCGCGGTCGAAGCCATGCGGCATCTGGTGGTCGGGACGGAGCTTTCGACTGTCCTCAATAACCCGGGCAAATACTGGCGGCAACTGACCGGGGACAGCCAGTTGCGCTGGATCGGCCCGGACAAGGGCGCGATGCACCTGGCCACCGGCGCGGTGGTCAATGCCGTCTGGGATTTGCTTGCCAAACAAGCGGGCAAACCGGTCTGGCAACTGGTTGCCGACATGTCACCGGAGCAAATCGCCGATATTGTCGATTATCGCTATTTGACCGACGCCCTGACGCGCGATGAGGCAATTGCCATTTTGACCAAGGCAGAGTCCAGCAAGGCCGAACGCATCACCACGCTCAAGCGCGAAGGCTATGCTTGTTACACCACCTCAGCCGGTTGGCTCGGCTATTCGGACGAGAAACTGCGCCGTCTCTGCCAGGAAGCGGTTGATGCCGGATTCAGCCACGTGAAGATGAAAGTCGGCCGCGACCTTGAAGACGATATTCGCCGCCTCACCATCGCCCGCGAAGTGCTTGGCCCCGACCGCTACATGATGATTGATGCCAACCAGGTCTGGGATGTCGATCAGGCGATTGCGTGGGTCAACAGGCTTGCTTTCACCAATCCATATTTCATCGAAGAACCGACCAGTCCGGATGATATTGCCGGTCATCGCAAGATCCGCCAGTCGATCGGCAAGGTTAAAGTCGCCACCGGCGAAATGTGCCAGAACCGCATCATGTTCAAACAGTTCATCGCCGAGGGCGCGATCGACATCGTGCAGATCGATTCATGCCGGATGGGCGGCCTGAACGAAGTGCTTGCCGTGCTGTTGATGGCGGCCAAATACCATCTACCCGTCTGGCCGCATGCCGGCGGGGTCGGGCTTTGCGAATATGTGCAGCATCTTTCGATGATCGATTACCTCTGCGTTTCCGGCACCAAGGAAGGCCGCGTGATCGAATATGTCGATCATCTGCATGAGCATTTCATCGAACCTTGCGTCATCCGGAACGCCGCCTACATGCCGCCAAAACTGCCGGGCTTCTCGATCGAGATGAAGCCGGAGTCCATTGCCGAATATGAGTGGCGGCCATGAACATCAAACTCAAGGGAATGACGTGGAGCCACCCGCGTGGCTATAATCCGCTGGTAGCCTGCTCGACTGAATGGCAGCGCAAAACCGGTGTTTCCATTTCGTGGGAGCAGCGTTCGTTGCAGGATTTTGAGTCATTTCCGGTCGAGGAACTGGCAAAGCAATATGACCTGATCATCATCGACCATCCGCATGTCGGGCAGGTCGTCGATGAAGGGTGTCTGGCCCCGCTGGACGTTCCGCGCTTTGAATCCGAGCGGATTGCGATGGCCAACCGGGCAGTCGGCGCGTCGTTTTCAAGTTACACCTACAAAGGCCGCCAATGGGCTTTGCCGGTGGATACCGCCACCCAGGTTCAGGCCTTTGTCCCGTCGCGGCTCGCTGAACCGGCCAAGTCGTGGGATGATGTTATGGCGCTGGCGCGTCAGGGCAGGGTGGCGCTGCCGCTTCGCCCGCCGCATTCGCTGATGTGCTTTTATACGCTTGCCGCCCATTTTGGCACGCCATGCCGCACCGATGCCTCCCCCATGAATTCGGAAGCCGCCGCCAAGCCTGCCTATGATTTGCTGACTGAACTGTTCTTGCAAGTTGATCCGGTGTGCCTGACCAGGGATCCTATTGCTGTCTATGAAGACATGGCACGCGCGGATTCAAAAATCGCCTGCGTCCCGCTGATCTACGGCTACGTGAATTACGCCCTTGATGGCTTCAGGCCCGTGCGCGTTCGATTCGCCGATATCCCGGTCCAGGGCGCAAGGAGCCCGGATGGTTCTGCGCTCGGCGGTACGGGATTGGCTGTTTCAGCCAAATCCGCCCATCAGGATGCCGCAATGGACTTTGTCTGGTGGGTCGCATCCGGCGATGTGCAAAAAGGGCTTTATGCCTATTCCAATGGTCAGCCCGGCCACGCCGATGCGTGGGAGGATGAGGCCGTCAATGCGGCAACGGACGGTTTTTATCGAAATACCCGCGCAACCCTTGAAGGCGCATGGGTTCGCCCGCGCCACAATGGCTACATGGCGTTCCAGCAGTCGGCGTCCGACCACCTCAACAATTGCCTTCAAAAAAATCGTCCGCTGAAGGAATTCGTGGACGGGCTGAATTCTCTTTTCGCGGCGAGCTTTCCAAAAGCTTGAGCTGCCTTTACCAATCAGTCAAATCCGGGAAACCAAAACATGGCCCTTTCGCTCAAAGACAAAACCGTTCTCATCACAGCCGCCGGACAGGGCATTGGCCGCGCCACCGCGCTTGCCTTTGCCGCGCAGGGCGCAAACGTCCTTGCCACCGACATAAACGAGACCACTCTCGCGACGCTTGCCGGTGAAAAGGGTATCACGACGCGCAAGCTCGACGTGCTCGACACCGCCGCCGTCAATGCGCTTGTCGCCGAAATCGGCGCGGTTGATGTGCTTTTCAATTGCGCCGGCTTTGTCCATCCAGGCTCCATTCTTGAATCGTCCGACAAGGATTTCGACTTTGCCGTCGACCTCAACGTCCGCTCGATGGTGCGCACCATCAAGGCCGTGCTGCCCGGTATGCTGGAGCGCGGCGATGGCGCAATCATTAACATGGCCTCGGTCGCGTCCTCGCTGAAAGGCGTGCCGAACCGCTTTGTCTATTCACTGACCAAGGCGGCTGTTCTCGGGCTGACCAAATCCGTTGCCGCCGACTATGTCACCAAAGGCATCCGCTGCAACGCGATCTGCCCCGGCACGGTTGAAAGCCCGTCACTCGATGACCGCCTCCGCGCAACCGGTGATTATGACGCGGCCATGAAATCCTTTATCGCCCGCCAGCCGATGGGCCGTCTTGGCAAGCCGGAAGAAATCGCGGACCTTGCCGTCTATCTCGCCACTGCACCTTACACGACCGGCCAGGCCCACATCATCGATGGCGGCTGGACAGTCTGACCTTCAGGAGATTTTCATGAAACTGCTTCGTTACGGCAAGGCCGGACAGGAAAAGCCCGGCATCCTCGATTCAGAAGGCCGCATCCGCGATCTGTCCGCCCATGTGGCTGACATCGGCGGCACGGCGATTTCGCCTGCATCGCTGAAAAAGCTCTCCAAGCTGAAGCTGGAAGACCTGCCGCTGGTCAAGGGCAAGCCGCGCCTCGGTCCCTGCGTGGCGGGAACCGGAAAATTCATCTGCATCGGCCTCAACTATGCCGACCATGCGGCCGAATCCGGCATGGCCGTCCCGCCCGAACCGGTCATTTTCATGAAGGCAACTTCCGCCATCACCGGGCCGTATGACGATATTGAAATCCCGCGCAATTCGGTCAAGTCCGACTGGGAAGTCGAGCTCGGCGTCATCATCGGCAAGACGGCCAAGTACGTATCCGAAGAAAACGCGATGGATCATGTCGCCGGTTATTGCGTCATCAATGACCTGTCCGAGCGCGAATTCCAGATCGAACATTCCGGCCAATGGACCAAGGGCAAGTCGGCCGACACGTTCGGGCCGACCGGCCCGTGGCTTGTCACCAAGGACGAGGTCAAGGACCCGCAGAATTTGGGCATGTGGCTGGAGGTCAACGGCAAGCGGTTCCAGGACGGCTCGACCAAAACCATGGTCTATGGCGTCAAATTCCTTGTCTCTTATCTTTCCCGCTTCATGAGCCTGCAGCAAGGCGACATCATCTCCACAGGCACGCCACCCGGCGTCGGCCTGGGCCAGAAGCCGCCGATATTCCTGAAGCCGGGTGACGTGATGGAGCTTGCCATTGAAGGCCTTGGCCAACAGCGCCAGACTACCTATCAGGGATAGTGATTGCCTGCTTCGGCAGACGGTCCGTTTTTGATTTTGCCATTGTGTTCGCGAGCCGCCTTCGGTTGATGGTCGATGGACGCAGGAGGCCGGTTTGTTGATTGCCGACATGCCTACTTGACTGTGTGGGCTCGACCGCTATGCAACTGCCTGTTTGCTGTTGACCAAAGGGCGCAATTTGGTGGGATTTCGGGGCATCTGCAATGGAGTTGAAGTGTCGGTGATCATGCCGGTACGAAACGGCGAGGCCTTCGTCGAACTCGCTGTGCGCAGTATTCTTGCTCAGACTTTTTGCAACTTTGAATTGATCGTCGTTGATGACGGGTCGTCAGACAACACGCAATCGATCCTTGCCGGGATTGCGGCCGGCGACTCCCGTGTTCGCTTGATGTCCACTGGGGGTCGCGGCATTGTCGAAGCGCTCAATCTTGGAATTCGGCATTCGCGCTCCGAATTAATCGCCCGGATGGATGCCGATGACATTGCCTTTCCAGACAGACTAGAACGGCAGATTCAATTCATGCGCAGTCATGCCGGCATCGTTGCGTCCGGCAGTTCTGCCGTTGTTATTGATGAATCCGGCAAAGAAACCGGAACCTGGGCCGTTTCAATAGACCATGATTCGCTCGCCGCCAAGTTGAGCCACGGCAATGCGCTTATCCATCCAACAATGATCATGCGAAAGCAATCCGTTGTTGACGCCGGGTTATATCGGCAAGCGAGCACCTATGCGGAGGACTATGATCTTTGGCTTCGGCTGGAGGAAACCGGAGGGCTTGCCAATCTTGCAGAACCAACCTTGAAATACCGCATGCATGGCGGCCAGGTGTCAAAAACCAAGCGAATGCAGCAACGGTCCGCCGCCGCGCTGGCGATACAGGTTGCCTTGCGCAGACGATCTGGCAAAGGTGAGGGGGTGGACATGACAATGCCCATGCTTGCTGTCTGTGCCGATTTGCTGAAGTTGAGAGCCGATGAAACTTCTCCCATTTCCCCTGAAGAAGGTCCGGAATTGGCGATCATGTTGCGTTTGGCGCGTTCATCCTTGCCGGGCAACGTGGTCAGGGTGCTGGTCAGCCGCCTCAAGACCGAAGCGAATTTGCGCCGGATCGGTTCGTTGCGGATCAAGTTGGCATTGGCCGCATTGCGCGATCTGTTTATCAGGCCGGCTCGTGGGCAGTTCGGAAACAACTGATGGGCAATGTCTATATTGATCTGACGACTCTGGCGAGTTGGCGCGGCCAACCGGTCGGCATTTCACGGTGCCAGCAGGAATATTCGCGTTACGCCTTGAATAATATTCCGAACATCCGTTTTACGGTGTTTGACCCCGCCAGCCGGCGCCATTGCCATCTGCCCTTGGCGACTGCAAAAAGGATTATCGAGGAAACCCTCAAAATTGACCTGACAATGATGCCCGATCTCAACGCGCATCGGCGCCATTTCGTCGACAACATACCTTTGCGACTGCAGCCGCTTTATTGGTGGATTACCAAACCGAGACGCCGGCTGATCGCCGCTTTGGAGAAAATCAGAACTTCCCGAAGCAGCGCCCATCTCGCGGGCCTTGCACGGCAGGTTCAGGAGCGACTCATCCGGGACAATGAGAAGCCGCGCTACTTCCTTGCCGATGGCAGACGGATCGACAGTGTGGAGTTTGGCGATTTGGCGGGGGATGCCGTTGTGTATCAGCGCGACGACATTACCCTCGCGATCCAGTCTGACTGGGTGCATACCGATATTGCAAGCATCTCGCGATTGAAGGTGAAATCAGGTTGGCGTCATGTCATTTTGTGCCATGACATCATACCGCTTCAGTTTCCGCATTGGTTCAAGCAAAGCGATGTTGACGGGTTCAAAACCTACTATGATTTGGCGTTTCAAACGGCCGATCGCATCATGTTCACATCTGCCTGCACCGGCAGAGTTGTCCGGGACTATTGCGCTTCGCTCGGTATAACCATTCGCGACAGTGCAGAAGTGCCCATGGGGTCGGATATTGCTGTCAGGCGATCTGGCGGCGCAGCTTTGCGGGAACAGATTGATCCGCAAAAGTTTGCCCTGTTTGTGTCGACCATCGAACCGCGCAAAAACCATCGGCTTCTTGTCGATGCCTGGCGGGCGTTGGCCAAAGTCGGTGTAATTGAAAAGAGTACTTTCAAGCTGGTATTTGTCGGGCGTCCTGGCTGGGACATGGGCTCATTTTATGATGATATTGCCACCGATCCATTGCTCAAAGACAGTGTTCTGCACCTCAAGAACGTCAACGACGAAGAACTTTCCGTGCTCTATCAGGACGCCGCCTTCTGTCTTTACCCGCCGAAATACGAAGGCTTCGGGCTGCCGATCATCGAAGCGCTGGCAAACGGAAAGCCCTTGCTTGTCTCCAATGCAGGGCCGATGCCGGAAATTGCCGGTGACTTTGCCATAGCTTTGGATCCTGAAGACACCGAGGCGTGGAGTCTTGCCATAAAGCACTGGATCGAAAACCCCGGCGAGCGTGAAATGTGGGCCGCGAAAATACGGGCTAATTATGTTCCAATGTCATGGGAAACTTCGGCAAAGCTGTTTTTCGAAAAGGCTTGTGCCCCATTTCCGGCATCTCCAGATTGAATGTAATAGAACGTTTGTTCAATTCCCAGTTTCTATCCAGTCGCAAACGGTGTTGATACCGTCGAAAAGTCCGGCAGACTTGCCAAATACAATTCCGTTTTCGGAATAGTATTCTCTATTTGTGCAAACCTTTTGCAGCGCTGTTTTGTAGGCTTCGACATCAAATGGCTCGTCGATTGTCACCCCCGCTTTGGCATCGACTATGTAATGTGCAAATCCGCAATTGCTGGTCGCGACCACTGGCAGGCCGTTGATCATGGCTTCGAGAATGACTGCCCCCGTCACTTCCGTGCGGGCAGGATGTGCCAACACATCGCTGGCAGCCATAGCCGAAAACAAGGTTTCGCCGGACAAAAAGCCCATCCAATGGATTCTGCTTTCCACATTCAGGCGTTTTGCCAACTTGATGATCGGTCGGCTGCCTTTGTCAGCTGCCCCAAGACCGCCTATAAGGAGATGGCAATCCTTGCTTCGCGCCAAGGCTTCGATGTTGCGGTCAAGCCCTTTGGTTTTCGGCGCCAGCGCCAGAGTCAACCAGACTTCATTCTCAGGAGGAATTCCAAGTCCTCTCCGCAAAGCCAGCCCGTCCTTTTCGTGAAGCCCGCCAGATTTCAGCTTCAGCGGCGACAATGTCGGCGGCGCGATCTGCACCCTGGCCGGATCAAGGCTGTAGCGACGCCGAAATGGGTCCATCTGGCTTGCCGAAAGTCCAATCAGCCGGGTGCGGCTTTCTGGAGAAAAACATTCAGCCTCCAGCTTGGCATAGGTGCGGAACCGCGGTGTAATCCTTTTCCACCACGGCGTTTGCGGACTGTTCCTGAACTTGTCGGCCAGAAAAAGAAAATCAAAGCCAGGCATCGTCTGGAAAGCTACGGAGCGGTCAAACCGGCCGTTGGCAATTGTCTTGGCTGCCTGTTCCGCGAATGACTGAACGCGCTTGTGATTGGACCTTCTGGCCGATGCATCCGGCAAATGCACGACATTGATTGGCAGTGCCGGGGCGTCGCCTGCAACCAGAATTGTCACGCGGTGACCGCGGGACTGCAACTCATCGGCAATTCGCAGGCAATTGTCCTCAAGGCCGCCACGCGGATGCAGACGATAAATCGCCAGGCAAACCTCGAGAGCTGGCTGTGGAGAATTCGCTGTGACCATTTGCTTCTCACCCGCCAATTGACTTCTTGATTGCAGCATCTGGAAGGGCTTGATCCCATACCTGTTTTACCTGCCTAATGGAACGAAACGGATTTTCAAATGCCAAAGCCGATTTCGGAATATGATTTGAAAAACCTGATCAGGCTCCAACCGCTTGTTCATGCGGTAAAGTCTTTCCGCTACGCGAGAATTGATCGAAAGTTTCTCTCTTCCCGCGCGAGGTCGGACAATGTTGAGCAGATCGCCGGTGAGATTGCGGGCAAAAACATTCTCTTGACGGTGGCTTTTGAAGACCCGGCCATTCTTGAGATGCACATGACGCTTTGCCGAAAATTTGTGTCTTTCGACAAGCATATAGTCGCAGACAATTCGCTCAGTGCAAGTACGGTCGAGCGCAACCGGCAGATTGTAGAAGCTTGTGGCGGTTTGCATATCTGGCTTCCGGAAAACCCTTGGGCAAAAAAGCGAAATGCCAGCCGATCGCACGGCGCGGCATTGAACTGGCTTTGGCGTAACGTCCTGATGCCGGGCGAACCAAGGGCATTCGGGTTTCTGGATCATGACCTGTTTCCAACCATGCCTGACGATCCGTTCGGGCTGTTGGCGGATCGCGATTTTTTTGGAGATCAGAGAGTCGCGAATACACGGTGGTTCCTTTGGGCCGGCTATTGTTTTTTTAAGTTCGAGGCGGTCAAGGACAAAAACCTTGATTTTGGTCTCGACTGGTTTGCCGGGCTAGATACGGGCGGTGCAAATTGGCCGGTCCTTTATCAGCATGTTGATCGCCATTCATTGCCGCAGCGGCCAAACGTGGCTTTTGCCGCGGTGGAAGGCGGCAATACTTCGAAAGCTTACTTTGAATGGCGAGGCAGCTGGATTCATGAAGTTGGCATGGCAACCGATCCATCATTTCGTGATGCCAAGAGAGCTGCCCTTGTCGCGCTTTTGAAGCCATTCCTGGCCTGAACCAACCGGCTTTGTTGTCTTGCGACCCGTTTGGGCGGATTTGCGATGCTTCCGCTTTCGCCGCGCGCTATTTTCGGTGAGATTCACATGGCGGGAGTATGAGATGCGCTACGGATATATCGGCTTGGGCAATCTTGGCGGCCATCTGGCAATGAGCCTGATCCGCGAAGGGTTTGACGTTACTGTCAACGACAAGGACTCCAAGCTCGGTGAACGCCACCTGAAAGCAGGCGCCAAGTGGGCTGCAAGCGCCGCTGAACTGGCGGCCAGTGTGGACGTTGTCATGACCTGCCTGCCGTCGCCCGTTGTTTGTGAAATCGTTCTCACCGAAATCCTGTCCACACTGAAACCCGGCTCCATCTGGATTGAAAACTCGACACTGGGCCGCGATGAAATCCGCCATCTTGCCGCGATGGCCGAGGCAAAGAGCATCCGCGTCCTTGAAGCGCCGGTCACCGGGGGTGTGCATCTGGCGGCGCAAGGCAACATCACCGTGCTTGCCGGCGGTGACAAGGCGCTGTTCGACGAACAGGCTCCGGCGCTCAAAGCGATCGGAAACCAGATTTTCCACATGGGGCCGATCGGGTCGGCTGCGGTCATCAAGGTCATCACCAACATGCTGGCTTTCATCCATCTTGTTGCCGACGGCGAAGCGCTGATGCTCGCCAAGCGCGGTGGGCTTGATCTTGCCCAGGCATGGCACGCCATCAAGGCGAGTTCGGGCACCTCTTTTGTCCATGAAACCGAAGGTCAGCTGATCCTCAACGGCTCCTATGACATCGCCTTCACGATGGATCTGGCGCTCAAGGACCTCGGCTTTGCGATGAATTTCGGCAAAGAGTTTGGCGTACCGCTCGATCTGGCCGGCCAGACCAACCAGACCTTCATGAAGGGCAAGGCCGCCTATGGCGGTGCGGCGCAATCAACCCAGATCGTCAAGCTGCTGGAGGATGTGCTGAAAACCGATCTGCGCGCGCCCGGCTTCCCATCACGCCTCGAATAATCCGTGTCGGTTGACCTTGATCAAGGGACTGGTCACCAGACTGTGACAATTCGTTTCAGAATGATTCCAATTTAGGAGTCCCGTTTTTTTCTCAAAACGGGTAAACGAACTTTCACACCGGCAGGTTTGGCGGCCTGCACAGCATATCGGGAACGGTCCAGTGGATTTTGAAGCATATTTCTCCGAACGTCTTGGCAAGCTGAAAACAGCAGGCAACTACCGTGTTTTCACCGATGTCGAGCGTCAAGCTGGCAATTTCCCGCGCGCCACCCGCCACCGCGCCGACGGGTCCACTCAGGAAGTCACCGTCTGGTGCTCCAACGACTATCTCGGCATGGGCCAGCATCCGGTTGTCACCAACGCCATGAAGTCCGCCGTCGATCAGTTTGGCGCCGGGGCAGGCGGCACCCGCAACATTTCCGGCACCAACCATTCGCATGTGCTTCTCGAGCGCGAGCTGGCCGACCTGCACGGCAAGGAATCAGCGTTGCTGTTCACTTCGGGCTACGTGTCCAACTGGGCCGCACTTGGCACGCTCGGTTCACAAATTCCGGGCCTGATCATTTATTCCGACGCGCTCAACCATGCTTCGATGATCGAAGGCATCCGCCATTCGAAAGCAGAGCGCCGCATTTTCAAGCACAATGACCCCAAGGATCTCGCCCGCCTGATGGCGCTGGATGATCCGATGGCGCCGAAGATGGTCGCCTTTGAATCCGTCTACTCGATGGATGGCGACATAGGCCCGATCAAGGAAATCTGCGATGTTGCCGACCGGTTCGGCGCCATGACCTATCTCGATGAAGTCCATGCCGTTGGCATGTACGGCCCGCGCGGCGGCGGCGTTGCCGAGCGCGAAGGGCTGATGGACCGTCTCACCGTCATCGAAGGCACGCTCGGCAAGGCCTATGGCGTGATGGGCGGCTACATTGCCGCGTCGTCAAGCCTGGTGGACTTTGTCCGCTCGTTCTCGTCCGGCTTCATCTTTACGACAGCCATTCCGCCGGCAATTGCTGCGGCGGCGCAGGCCTCCATCGCTTTCCTCAAGGAACATGACGAGATCCGCAAGCTGCACCGCGACCGTGTCGCCCGTGTGCGCGCCAAGCTCGACCGCTACGGCATTCCGCACCAGCACAATCCGAGCCACATCATTCCGGTGATGGTTGGCGATGCTGCCAAGTGCAAGTGGATTTCCGACATCCTTCTCGATCAGCATGGCGTCTATGTGCAGCCGATCAACTATCCGACAGTGCCGGTGAAAACCGAACGCCTGCGCATCACGCCGACCCCGTTCCACACCGATGCCGACATCGACCACCTGGTCCATGCTTTGGGCGAACTCTGGTCGCAGTGCGCATTGGCCCGCGCGGTCGCCTGATCAGCCGGCTTTCGCTTCAAGAACCAATTTGAGGCCGAGGCGTGAAACCATTTCGCGCTCGCTTCGCTTGAAGAGATCATTGAGCGTTTTGATTTGCGCTGTGTCCAGTCCGCGGCCGGCCTTGGCCTGTTCTTCAAATTTTTCCATTGCTGCGGCGAGGCGGTTTGCACCTGCACTGCGGGCGACTGACTTGAGGCTGTTGGCGTTCGCGACCTGCTGTTCCAGATCACCTTTGCTGACAGCCGATCTCATCGCTTCGAGCGCGGTGGACGCCGCAGACGTGAAAAGCCCATGAATGCGGACCGCGGTGCTGTTCGAACCCCCAGATGACAAGCGGGCAATCATCGAAATCGTCGGTTCATCGAGCAGCGGCAGATGGCTGAAACTGTCGGCGTTTTTCTTGCGCGCAGATGCGTCCGGCCCATGGGCATTCTTCAGAACCAGCGCCGAGATGCGCTCGGCGACTGAAGGGATGGTGAAAGGCTTTGATATCCAACCGTCCATGCCATTCTGTCGCCAGCCTCTCTCGCCGGCCCCTTCGGTAAGCGCGGTGATGGCAACCACAGGCGTATGACGCCCCGTGTCCTTCTCCCGTTCCCGGATGATCCGGGTGGCGGTGAAGCCGTCCATCACAGGCATTGAACAATCCATGAATATGATGTCGTAGGCGTTCTCGGCAGCCAGTTTCAATGCATCTTCGCCGTTCACAGCCGTTTCCACATGGACGCCCATGGACGTCAGTGCTTCATTTAGCACTTCCCGGTTGACTGTGTTGTCATCGACGGCAAGCGCGCGCAAACCGCGGAACTGGTCGTAGTTATGCAGTTGCTCGGCAACGCGTTTCAAGTTGCTGAAACTGGTGAAGTCGCCGCTGGTTACGGCGGTACCGAGTTTTGCCAATGCCTCCCGGCTCGCAGGAACAGCAAATTCAAGCCTGCCGCGGGTGCGATAGCTGGTTTCTGCAACATCAAGCGCCGGAACCAGAAACAAGGACGTTTCGCCCGGGCCAATGGTTTCGTTTTCGCGATCCGTCAGCACCAGCCCTGCTTTGCTGATTGTCTGGTCGTCGACCAGTATGGCTCCATGCTTACGCAGTGTTTCGCCCAAAAGTTCCGCCTGCATCGGCAATGCGCAAATGATCCTGACACGGCAACCGGCAAAATCCGCCGGAGCCGGGGCTTCTTGTTCCGCTTGCATGGTCACCCAGGCGGTGAAGGTTGATCCCTGGCCTTCGGTGCTGGTGACCGAAATGTCTCCGTCCATCGCCTCAATGAGGCGTTTGGAAATGGCGAGTCCCAGGCCGGTGCCGCCAAATCGGCGGGTGATGGATTGGTCAGCCTGCGCGAATCTGTCAAAAACCAAAGCCAGCTTTTCCTTGGCAATGCCAATGCCAGTATCGGTCACTGATATCGAGACCTTGAAGCCCGCTTCTGTTTTCACCGACTTTGCGCGAATGATAACGCCACCCTTTTCGGTGAACTTCAGGGCATTGTTGACCAGATTGGTGATGACCTGATTGAGGCGCGTTGCGTCTCCGGTCAAAACTGTTGGCACCGAAGGATCAACCGAGAAACCAAGGTAAACACCGCGCTCGCGGGCACGCTCGGCAAACAGTCCATAAACATCGGCCAAAATCTGATCGAGCGAGAACGGATTGGCTTCTAGGTCCAGCCTCCCGGCTTCGATCTTGGAAATATCCAGCACGTCGTTGATGATGGCCAATAGGTTTTGGCCGGAGCGATTGATGATTTCAGCGAAGCGCAAATGGCGCGGCGACAGCGGCGCAGCGGCGAGCATTTGCGCCATGACCATCATGCCATTCATCGGCGTGCGGATTTCATGGCTCATCATCGACAGGAATTCGGACTTGGCTGCGTTTGCGCGTTCGGCGTCATCGCGCGCAGTCACCAATTCGGACGTGCGCTTCTGCACCGTGTCTTCAAGCGAGTCCGAATAGGCGCGCAGGGATTTGTCTCGCTCATCGATGCGCCCCATCATATCGTTGAAGGCGTCGATCAATACCCCGACTTCATCGTCGGTTTCGCGTTTGAAATTGTAGGTCAGCGTTTCGGTATTGCCGATACCCGAAAGTGAATTGGCAAGATTGTTCAGTGGCCTTGTCGCGCGCCGCACGAGGCGTTGACCGATGAAAAAACCCGCCGCAATTGCGCTGGTGGCGAATACGCTGGCAGCGAAAAACCGTTGCCAAAACATTTGCGACATCCATGAAATATCTGCTGTCACTTCCAGATGACCGACCGTTGCGCCGCCATCGACAACCGGACGCGAGATCTCAAGGGTTTCAATCTTGAAGAGATCGGTGATTGTTACCTCGTCGGAGCGCAGCACCGAGCGTTCAAGCACGGCGCCTCCACCCATCTCCGCCAGCAAATTGCCGTCGGCATCGCGGACTGAAGTCTGAAGGATGGACGGCAAATCGCGCAATGCCCGCAATGCGTTGCGGGCTGCGGCTTCATCATGTGCGGCCACCGGTTCGGACAGCACTGCGCTGAAAATGCTGGCGATGGATTGCAGGCGCGCATGTTCCGCATCCACGCTTTGTCGGAAATTGCCGATCAGAAAGACGCCAACAGTCGTCATGGTGCACAAAAACATGGTGGATGCCGCGATCAGCGACATTTTCGTGCTTATCGACCGTGTGACGCCGTTCAGTTTCAAGATCAGTCCCCGCTTCGCAGACCGCACCATGACTGCAAATTGCGAATATGAGTTTAAGGGCCGGACGGTTTTTGTCTGAAAGCAGAAAAAAGTGATTTTTCGGCGATTGTTCCGGAACCGGTTAAGCATTCGCTATCGGTCTGTCGCTAAACTCGGGGGCAGGGGAGTTATTGATTTGACCGGTTACATCCAGGACATCTGTATTGTGGACGATGATCCCGTTTTTGCCGCGGTGGCAGAAATGTTGTTGTTCAGCCTTGGCGCCAACTCTGTCAGGCAGGTGCCGAACACGCGGGAAGCGCTCGCGGATATCGCCAGGTCCAGTGATTGTGACAGCCTCATCATCATCAATCTGAATATGCCGGGTCTCGATGGCTTGGCTGTACTGCGTGAATTGTCCAATGCCCACTATGCGGGCTGGATAGCCATTTCAAGCGGCGAAACCCTTTCGATCCGCGAGTCAGCCTCGCGGCTGGCTGGGCTGCTTGGGCTTAAATATGCGGGTGAAGTCCAAAAGCCGGTGCGCGAAGGTGAGATGCGTTCCCTGTTCGAGACCATGGCCAAGAACGAGATGAACGTCGCCACCCAAATTGTTCAACCGTTCCGAAATTCGAAAATTGTTGGATTGCGCCCTGTTTACCAGCCCAAGGTTGATGCGGTTTCCGGTGAGACGATCGGCGCTGAAACACTGATGCGGCTTGAAACAGATGAAGGCGATTTGCTGTCGCCGTTCCAGCATATCGAGCGCCTCAGCCGCGAAGGCAAAATGACCGAAGAAACGTTGAAGTTTCTTGATCTTGTTCTTGCCGATATCGTGGATTGGAAAGCGGCCGGCCTTTTTCCGGTCATTTCATTCAACGCCCCGGCACCAGTGATTGAACATCCAGAATTTCTCGTCGATTTTGCCAGGAAAGTCCGGACCAGCGGTGTTTCTCCGTCACAGATCACCATCGAATTGACTGAAAGCGTTTTGCCCAATGATCCGGCAACGCTGGTTGAAACACTCACCCGCTTGCGCATGGCCGGGTTTGGCTTGGCATTGGATGATTTTGGCACCGGCATGGCCAATTTTGACATGCTGCGCATGTGCCCGTTCAGCGAGTTGAAAATCGACCGCGGCCTGGCGCAAGCCAGTGTTGTCGACCCGTTGTCATGCGGCATTATCGAAACCTGCGCCACAGTCTCGCGTGACCTTGGCATGACGCTGGTCGCCGAAGGCATTGAAACGGAGGCGCAGGAGTTGGCGCTGAAGCGCCTGGGTGTTGAAGTCTTTCAAGGCTTTCTGTTCGGTCGCGGCGTTCTGGCCGCCGAATTTGCCAAACGCCTTATGGACGAAGCGCCAGCCTTGATGCCCAATACAACAGCAGCGGTGCATTAATTAGCGGCTACCCCGCCGGATGCCACCGCGCTTAGTTCGCGGGCTTGGCCAGTCGCAGATATTTCTCCAGCACCAGATATGACAGCAGGTCCTCGCGGCGCCTGTTGCGGAATTGCGCCACATAGGCGTGCGCGTTCCCAACAATTGCCTCCACCTCTCTTGGGTTGGCTTCGTAGTGGTCAATCACGTTTTTCAAATCGGAAAAATCGTCATTTACCCGGGCGTAGTGGACGCCGGGCACAAGCATGCTCTCGGCATACCAGGTTTCAAACTTAGGCGCTGGCATGATGCATAGAGAGTTGGACGCCATGATCCATCTCAGATTCGTGGCGACATCATTCCCTTCGATTGAAATAATGTACCGGAACCGGAGTTGACTTTCGCGGCTCATGAAGTTTTCCATTTTTCTTGGTTTCCCCCGGCGCGGTGCTCCGATATCGGCAACGTCACAGTATGGCTTGCCCGCATGACCTTCAATCAGGGCGCTCCGGGCCACATTGTTCATGACACCCCGCCAAACCGCCATTGGCCGCTTTTGCGCGATGGAATAGGGGTCGCGCAGGAAATCATAGTGGCGCAGGCGGTCAAGTTTCATGATGACCGAATTTCGGTTGTCCCCGTCGGTGGGCCTGCTTTTAACGATCGCCGGTTCATTCGGAACGTTAGTGACATCGCCAAATACATATCGTAATTTCTCTTTTGGATTGAAGCAGTTGGCGTATAATTTCAGGTCGAAATAGTAAAACGTCCGCTTTCGTGAAATCGCGCTGATCGAAACGCCGTTTACAAGAGTGAATTCGCTTTCAAGCTTGTTGTAACTGTCAAGCCGCGCCTTCTCGGCCTTTGTCAGAGGCTGGCGCTCCAACTCGGCCAAAAACTGCTTTTTGCGCCATTGATGCAGACGTTGCGGCATCGCGTCCAAAACGCCATTTATGGCATAGTAAGCCACGCGCCGCGCCACGTTATGCAATGCCATTTGTCATTCCAAATTCATTTGGACCTATTGCTGCTGACATTAGTTTGACCGGGCTTGATTTGTAAGTCGCCAGTTTTTGCTTTTTCAGTTGGGCAAAGTTTTCAAACCCGGGAAAACTGACCGTTTGGTTCAATTTACCGGGAGCATTTCACCGCGCCTTAAGCCTTGTGTGCCATTTTGGTTCGATGAAGTTCTGCAAAGCCGCATCGTTGGTCTGTCGATTTGCGCATTCACGCGCCGGGAACTTTGCGTCAATTTTTGCGATTGCCGCGCCCCTGCTGCTTGGCTTGACCGGCGGCGCCATCGATTTGATGATCTATAACCAGCAGCAATCCGACATGCAGAATGCTGCGGATGCGGCTGTTTTGGCCGCAACCAGGGAGGCGTCTCTCAAAAGCTGGTCACAGGGCGAAGTGGAGTCTGTCGCCCGGTCTTATGTCGAAAGTGAAATGTCAGACGCCGGCATTTCCGCCACAGCGCAGTTCGACATCAAGACAATCGTCGACAACGTTGCCAAAAAGGTGTCGATCACGGTCGACATGGACCAGCACAACTATTTCCTGCTTGGTTATTTCCGCAAGAATCCGCAAATCCGCGTTACAGCTGCTGCAAGCCTGTCGTCTGAAACGCCGGTTTGCATGATTGCGCTGGATCCATCGACGTCCAGAGCCGTGGATATTGTTGACGACGCGAGTTTGCTGGCGGACGGCTGCGCCGCTTTTTCAAACTCGACGGCGAAAGACGGTTTGTATGTTGCATCGAAAGCGTCTGTAAAATCCGCCTACACCTGCAGCGCGGGCGGATTTGGCTCCGGTGTATCCGTGTTTTCGCCTGCTCCGACGACAGATTGTCCGCCGGTGCCGGACCCGCTTGACAAGCGCCAGCAGCCGACCGTTGGCAGCTGTGACCACACTGATTTCTCGGTCAAGAATACGACAGCTACGATCAATCCGGGAGTCTATTGCGGTGGCTTGCTGATAGACAACAAAGCGATCGTCACCATGAAGCCAGGCGTCTATATCATCAACGGTGGAAAACTGGAGACCAAGAACAATGGGTCCCTCACCGGGGACGGCGTTACGATCTTTTTCACCGGGAAAGACGGCAGTATGGAACTGGATGGCTCGTCGATCACCAATCTCAAGGCTCCGGCTTCGGGTCCGACGGCCGGACTGCTGCTGTTCCAAGACCGTGCCATGGCGCTGACGGAGTTTGAAATATCGTCCAAGTCTGCGGCCCAGTTGCTCGGTACGATTTATCTGCCCAATGGACATCTCAAGCTGAAAGCGCCTGGCAAGGTGGCGGACCAGTCAGCGTTTACTGTCGTCGTTGTAAGGTCGTTGGAAGTTGGTTCGAGCACAAAAATGTACCTGAACTCCAACTACAGCGCGACCACTGTTCCGGTCCCTGCGGGTCTTGGGCCGTCAAGAACGATCAATCTTGTGAACTGATTGGCCGCCAGGACGACCTTCACGCAACTAAAACGCATGGTTGCGTAAAATTTTATTGATCCGGGAAATTCTCCTTTATTGGCCGTGGGTTATCGTGGGTGAATGGATTTTCGCACGCTCGCAGCCCAACTGGTGGCAATGGCAAAGGACAAGGCCGGCAATTTTGCCGCCGGCTTTGCCATCCTTGTTCCGATGCTGCTTGGCGTTGCCGGCGGCGCTGTCGATATGGCCGCATACCATCGCAACATGCAGCGGATGCAGGACGCGGCCGACATGGCTGCGCTCGCCGCTGCACGCGAAGGATCGCTCAAAGGCTGGGATGAACAGATCGCAGCCTCGATTGCCGCCACTTTCGCCTCCGAGAATCTGGGATTGCCTGTACCGGATTTGGCGGGCGCCAAAATGGCGGCAATGTCTTCGCCATCTGGACAGTTGCAGATCGCAACTGCGGTTGACGCTCCGAACAAGACAGTCAAAGTCACGCTGGAAATGGACTATTACCCCTATTTCTTTCTTGGCTATTTCCGCAGCAGCCCGCAAATCCGGGTGACCGCGCAAGCGAATGTTGCAGGCGAAATGAACATTTGCGTCATCGGATTGGACCCAAGCGCATCAGGCACTCTGCAATTGACCGGCACCTCCAAGGTCACCGCGCCCAATTGCGCAATCATGTCGAACTCCGTTTCGACAGACGGGTTCATCGCAAAAGACAATTCGCTGCTGACGTCTGACTACAATTGCTCGGCGGGCGGTGTCGTGGGTGCGGCCAAGAATTTCACCACCAATCCGACAACCGATTGCCGCCCGGTTGCGGATCCACTTGCGGCGCGCGGCATCCCGCCAGCTGCATCATGCAACTACACCAACAAGGTGGTTTCCGGTTTTGTCACCGTGTTGTCGCCCGGCGTGTATTGCGGCGGAATCAACATCAAGGACAAGGCGAACGTCCTGTTCAAGGCGGGCACCTATGTCATCAAGGATGGTGAGTTGAAATCCAATCTTGGCGGCATTTCCGCAGGCAAGGGCGTGACGTTTGTCTTTGTCGGTGAAGGCAGCCGTTTTGCCTTTGACGCAACTACGACGATCAGTTTTTCCGCCCCGGAAACCGGCTCGTATGCGGGAATCCTGTTCTACCAGGATCCGGCGATGGTCAACATGCTGACCTATGAAATCTCGTCGGTGAAGGCCGGTCTTCTGCTTGGCACAATCTATCTCCCCAACGGCACTTTCAAGGTCCACGCAGCCAACAAGGTTGGTGAGCAGTCCGCGTATACGGTGATCGTCGCGCGCAAGCTTGACATCGGTTCGGCTGCTGATCTGGTCATCAACGCCGATTATGCCGCCACCAAAGTCCCGGTGCCAAATGGCGTTGGCCCACTCGGCAAAGGCAACGCACGGCTGACGAATTGATGTCCCGTGATTGAGCCGTAAACAATCCTCTGAACTTCCCTAACGGCGCATTGCAATCATTGTATCTTCCCGCTTAGACTTTGATCTCTGATGTATCGTTACAGGTCGCGCAGCGTCATGTGCGACTGCCGCCAAAACCAGTGAACGGGAGGACACAATGGCATCGACAATCAAAGGCCCCGGAATTTTTCTTGCGCAGTTTGCGGGAGACGCCAAGCCGTTCAACTCGCTGCCCGCCATAACCAAATGGGCTGCCTCGCTCGGCTACAAGGGCGTGCAGATCCCGACATGGGATGGCCGCCTGTTCGACCTGGCGAAGGCCGCTTCGTCCAAGACCTACTGCGACGAAGTGAAGGGCATCTGCAGCGACGCGGGCGTCGAGATCACCGAACTGTCAACCCATCTTCAGGGCCAACTGGTCGCCGTCAATCCGGCCTATGATCTTGCCTTCGACGCCTTTGCGCCGAAGGAAGTGCACGGCAAGCCGAAGGCGCGGCAGGCATGGGCGACCGAGCAGGTGATGCTCGCCGCGAAGGCCTCACGCAACCTTGGCCTCGACTGCACCGTCTCCTTCACCGGCGCCTTGTCATGGCCCTATGTCTATCCATGGCCGCAGCGTCCGGAAGGACTGATCGAAGAATCCTTCAAGGAGCTAGCCAAGCGCTGGAAGCCGATCCTCAACGCTTATGACGACGCGGGCGTCGATGTTGCCTATGAGATCCATCCGGGCGAAGACGTGTTCGACGGCGCGACGTTCGAGATGTTTCTGGACGCTCTCAAGGGTCACAAGCGCTGCAACATCAACTACGATCCGTCGCACTTTGTCCTGATGCAGCTCGATTATCTCGCCTTCATTGACATCTACCATGAGCGGATCAAGGCGTTCCACGCCAAGGATGCCGAGTTCAATCCCGACGGCCGGCAGGGCGTCTATTCCGGCTATCAGCCTTGGATCAATCGTGCGGGCCGCTTCCGGTCGCTTGGCGACGGGCAGGTGGATTTCTCCGGCATCTTCTCCAAGCTTTCCCAATACAATTATTCGTCATGGGCGGTGCTTGAATGGGAATGCTGCCTCAAGCATCCGGAAGACGGCGCAGCCGAGGGCGCGCCGTTCATTTCCAACCACATCATCCGCGTTACAGAAAAGGCGTTTGACGATTTCGCCGGCGCTGCCCGCGACACCAAACAGATCAAGAAAATGCTGGGGCTTTAAATCATGGCAATCGAGGGCTCAAAAGTCACATGCACATCGAAAATCAGGCTGGGCATGGTCGGTGGCGGGCAGGGGGCGTTCATCGGCGCTGTCCACCGCATCGCTGCGCGCATTGATGGCGAGTATGAACTTGTCGCCGGTGCGCTGTCATCCGATGCCGCCCGCGCTGCCGCCTCCGCTGCCGAACTCGGCATTGATGCCTCGCGCTCCTATGCATCGTTCGCGGAGATGGCCAAAGCTGAAGCCAAGCGCCCGGACGGTATCGAAGCGGTCGCCATCGTCACGCCCAACCATGTCCACTTTCCCGCCGCCAAAGCGTTTCTGGAAGCGGGCATCCATGTCATCTGCGACAAGCCGCTGACTTCGACACTGCCGGATGCCAAGAAGCTCGCCGCCATTGCCACCAAATCCGGCAAGCTGTTTGTGCTGACGCACAATTACACCGGCTATCCGATGGTCCGTCAGGCGCGCGAAATGGTGCAGAAGGGCTTGCTCGGGCAAATCCGCCTTGTGCAAGCTGAGTATCCGCAGGACTGGCTAACCGAGGCGATTGAACAGACCGGCCAGAAGCAGGCGGCCTGGCGCACCGACCCGAAACAATCAGGTGCCGGCGGTTCCACAGGCGACATCGGCACCCATGCCTACAATCTCGGCTGCTTCGTGTCTGGTCTCGAACTTGTCGAACTCTCCGCCGATCTTGACAGTTTCGTGCCCGGCCGCCAACTGGATGACAACGGCCACATCATGCTGCGCTACAAGGGTGGCGCCAAGGGCATGATCTGGTGCAGCCAGGTCGCCCCCGGCCATGAGAACGGCCTCAAGGTCCGTGTTTACGGTACCAAGGGCGGGCTCGAATGGGTGCAGGCTGATCCGAACTATCTCTGGTACACGCCGTTCGGCCAGCCGAAGCAGCTGATCACCCGCGGCGGCGCCGGCTCCGGCCCTGCCGCAGCCCGCGTGACCCGCATCCCCTCCGGCCACCCGGAAGGCTATCTCGAAGGCTTCGCCAACATCTACTCAGAGGCCGCAAAAGCCATCCGCGCCGTGCGCAAAAAGGGCGGCAAGGTTCCAAAGGATGTTGTCTATCCGACAGTAGAAGATGGTGTCGCCGGTGTCGCGTTCGTCGAAGCCTGTGTGAAGTCGTCGAAGAAGAACGGGGCCTGGACGAAGCCGTAAGGCACTCCTTCCTCGCCCCACACTGTATTTAGGGACGAGGAAGGAGCTATTCTATCCACGCAAGTGGCAATATCAACTCATTGAAATCCTTGAAACTTCTGATTTTTCGATACCAGTTTGTCCACCGCTCCAAAACTTCCCGCATAATCGCTATGCTCTTTGCAAAGGGAACGCGGGATCATGATCCGGGTGAACGTGGCAAAGGCCGGTGCTTTGTTGGCGAGCCTCGGAAACTCGCTGGGCGATGAGCCCCCAAGCAAAGGCGCTAAAGGTTTGTTGAGAGCCGGCGCAAGAACACCGGACGGGGTGTGTGGCGATGTCACATACTTAAAACCATCAGAGGCAGGACCACGCACCCTGTTTCCCAACCTCATCCCGAGCGGGTCGAGGGGGCTTTGACAATAGCCAGACCGGATACGGGGCGTGGCGCTGGAAAACTGCGCTTACTTTGGCGAAGCCTCCAGCCTTGCCAGTTCCGCCAGCACCTCGTCCGTGTGTTGTCCCAATCTCGGAGATGGTGTGTCATAGCGCAATGGTGTCTCCGACATCAGGATCGGCGTGCGCACGCCGGGGATGGCGTTGCCTTCGAAATCCTTCAGATCAATGCGCATGCCGCGCGCCCTGATTTGCGGGTCTGCAAACATCTCTCCGATCGTGTTGATCGTGCCGACCGGAACCGCATGGCCTTCACAGGCGGCAAGCAATTCCGACTTGGTGAATTTCGCCGCGGCCGGGGCAATGTGGGTGCGCAGTTCAACGCGGTTGGCGACGCGGCCTTCGTTGGTGGCAAAGCGCGGGTCGGCGGGCAGGTCATCCAGCCCGAGGATTTTGCAGGCCCGCTCGAACTGGCCGTCATTGCCCACGGCAAGAATGACATGCCCGTTCGACGCTGCAATCACTTCATAGGGTGCAATGTTCGGGTTTTCGTTGCCGATGCGCACTGGCGAAACGCCGGTCGCCAAATAATTCATGTTCTGGTTGGCGAGCACGCCGGCCTGCGTATCCAGAAGCGCCATGTCGATATGCTGACCATGGCCGGTCGCCTCCGCGTGACGCAGGGCGGCCAGAATGCCGATGACCGAATAGACGCCGGTAAAAAGGTCTGCGACTGCGACGCCAACCTTCATCGGCAGCCCGCGGCTTTCGCCGGTGATCGACATCAGGCCGGACATGCCTTGCACAATGAAGTCATAACCCGCCAGCGGCGCATCGGGTCCGGTATGGCCAAAACCGGTGATCGAGCAGTAAACCAGCTTCGGATTGATTTTCCTCAGGCTGTAATAATCAAGCCCATATTTGGTCAGGCCGCCGGTCTTGAAGTTCTCGATTATGATGTCCGACTGTGCCGCCAGCCGACGCACAAAGTCCTGGCCTTCCGGCGTCTTCAGATCCGCCGTCACCGAGCGCTTGTTGCGGTTGACGCCGTGATAGTAGGCGGCATCGAGCGCATCGCCGTCCGCGCCGGTGATAAAGGGCGGCCCCCATGAGCGGGTGTCATCGCCGCCATCAGGGTTTTCGACCTTGATCACGTCGGCGCCAAGGTCGGCAAGTGTCTGGCCCGCCCAGGGGCCGGCAAGGATGCGTGCGAGTTCCAGGACGCGCACGCCCTTCAGTGGTGCTTGAGCCATATCAGTGATCCGTCTTTCCTTCTTCCGCCAGCAGCTTGCGCTGGTAGCGGCTCTGAACAATTTCAACGACGACCAGCGTGAACAGGACGAAGTAGAACGTCGACTTCGCCATCGGTTCAATCGGGTAACCGAAGAATGCCAGATGGGCTATATGCCCGCCTTCTGACATTAGCATGAACCCGACGAGCAGCAGCACGAACAGGCCAAGCACCTCGTACATGCGGTTGCGCTTAAGGAAATTGGCGACAATATCGGCCATGACCACCATCAGAATTCCGGAAATGATGATCGCTGCGGCCATGACGGGGAAATTTTTGGTCAACGCCACCGCTGAGAGCACTGTGTCGAACGAGAACACGATGTTCATCAGGATGATCCAGATGAAGGCGCTGGTGATGGTGCGAGTTGGAGCGCCTATTTCGCCTTGGCCAAGTTCGTGCGTGGCGAGCAAATGATAGATTTCCTTCATCGCCGTGTAGATCAGGAAAACGCCGCCGACCAATACGATCAGGGCATGGCCGCTGATGGAGCCGGTCGCATAGACCCAGTCGAAATGCAGGAAAGGCTCCTGAAACAGATCGATCAGCTTGAGGACCGCAAACAGCAGCAAGATGCGCAGGCCGATCGCCAGAAAGATCCCCATGCGCCGGACGTAGGCTTCGCTCTTTTCGCCGGTTCGTTTGGCCTCAATGGAAATGTAGAGGAGATTGTCAAATCCGAGCACTGTCTCGAGCGCGGTCAGGATCAGAAACGTGGTGAGATGTTCGAGTGTAAAGAGTTCGGCGAGCATGGCGGCCTCCGTGGAGCATGCCGCTGCCTAGCAAAGGCTTGTGCTCCTGTCACCGCACCTTGTCGTTCAACCATGCGACAAATCTATCCACCACCTCATGGCGATTGGTATCATTGAGGCATTCGTGGCGGTTGTCCGGGCCTATGTCTGTGGTGACGTTGGCAAAACCCATGCGGGACAGGCGGCCAGCCAAGGTTTTTGTGGCCTTGGCGAAATTCGTAGCTGGGTCATGCCCTCCACCGCGCAGGTTGATAGGCAGGTTCTTTGACAATCTGGAGAAATTCCTGTCGTCGGCTCCGGCAAAGATCAGCTTGAACACATCCTGCCACATGCCAACCGAGGCATCCCATCCGCAAAGCGGGTCAGCGACATATTTGTCCACCTCCTCGGGATCGCGCGACAGCCAGTCAAAATCTGTTCTGCCGCTGGTCTCCTTCTTGGCCCAATCCTGAAATGTGAGCTTCGGCAGCATGGCGGAAGGCACGTCGGAGCCGAGCAGCATCCGTTCAACAGCCAGAATTGCCTGCCCGACGCGCCCCATCAGACCGGCTGAAAAATTGGCGTTCCAAACTGCCAGTGCATCAATGCCGTCCGGATCGCGCAAGGCGCTGTTCATGGCGACAAGCCCGCCCATGGAATGGCCAAACAACACCAGCGGCAAGACAGGATGCTGCGACTCGGCATGAATACGCACATCCAGCGAGTCATCCAGCACACGCTGCCAGCCGTTTTCCGCCGCAAACGAGCCAAGAGAGACGCCTGGTGCTGTTGTTGACCCGTGGCCGCGGTGATCATGGGCATAGACGTGGAAACCCGCCTCCGACAATGCTTTGGCAAAGCGCCCGTAGCGTGCCGCATGTTCCGCCAGACCGTGATTGATGGTGACCACACCGCGCGCAACGCCAATTGCGGGTTCGTGGTACACATTGAGTGACGCACCGGATTTGGCTGCTAAATTGAACTGACTGGAAAACATCTGGTGCTCCTCCTCGCCCAGCATGCGATTTAGCCTGCGATTTCGTCAACTGCCCAAAATGACGGCAGCGTCCACGGCTAAACTGTGAGCAGTCGCACAATAAACAGTCAAGTCATTGAAAAATATGAATAAAGTGAAGATTCATGTTGCATTGCAGAAAGATTCGTTTCAAATTTCGTTCAACACAATAGTTCTGCTGCCGAATGGGACGAACCTCCCAGTCAACCATTCGGTGTCCAGAGGGGCGAGCCGGGCAGCAGGAAAACCTGCGTCCGGCTCATTAATTTTCCAAGACGCTGCAACCGATGATGACAGTCAGTCGCCGTTTTATGAACGATGGACTTATGTCAGAATTTGCCGTCCGGACCCGAAGTCCCAGATTTACTAAAACCATGAATAGTTATTGTAATTCAAATGTTTAGTTGACAGATTTTCTCGATCGCAGCGCTTTGATCCGCTCACAAGTCCGTGATGTTTCTGACCGATCCCTGACTGAACCGTCAGGTAACCATCAGCGCATACATGTCAACCTTCAATTGCAAGCCTGACTTGCCAACCCATGATTAAACAATTGGAGGACGACATGACCCGCACCATGATTGTGAAAACCGCATTCCTTGCCACCGCGCTTTTCTCGGTACCCGCCTTTGCCAGCGTTGCACCATCAGAAACCGGCGGCATTCCCGCTTTCGAACGTTCGCAAGATGACAGCATGCAATTGTCGCGACGCGGACGCGGCGCTGATGACGGCGCTGGCCACGTCCACCGCTGCCGCGGCTGTGATGACGGCCCGAACCATACCGCGATCAAAAAAGAAGATTCGTTTGAAATTGCACGCCGCGGTCGCGGTGCCGACGATGCACCCGGTCACATCCGCCGTGGCCGCGGAACGGACGACGGTCCGAACCACAGTTGAGTTTTTGTCGGTTGAATTCGGATGCGGGGCGGTCTGCCATTGCCCCGCACCCTTGTTTATTCTACATGAGCGCCAACTTTCCCCGCCAGTTTCGGAGATCTGCGCGCCATGGCTCGCCAATTCATCTATCACATGTCCGACCTGACCAAGGCCTACAACGGCAAAAAGGTCATCGAGAACCTGAACCTGTCTTTCTATCCGGATGCCAAGATCGGCATTTTGGGGCCGAATGGTTCGGGCAAGTCCACGATCCTGCGTATCATGGCCGGGATGGACAAGGATTACACGGGCGAGGCCTGGCTGGCGCAGGGCGCCACGGTCGGATACTTGCCGCAGGAGCCGCAGCTTGATCCCAACAAGACCGCGCATGAGAATGTCATGGAAGGCGTCGCCTCCAAGACGGCGATCCTTGAACAATACAATGCGCTAATGATGGACTACAATGAAGAGAACGCCGACAAGGCGTCCAAGCTTCAGGATGTCATTGACGCGGAAAACTTGTGGGACCTGGAGCAGCAGGTGGAAATGGCGATGGACGCGCTTGGTTGCCCGCCGCCGGACTCGCCCGTGACCAATCTTTCGGGCGGTGAAAAGCGCCGCATCGCGCTGTGCAAGCTGCTCTTGTCGAAGCCCGATCTTCTGCTGCTTGACGAGCCGACCAACCATCTCGACGCCGAGACGGTGGCGTGGCTTGAAAAGCACTTGCGCGCCTACACCGGCTCCGTGCTGATCGTCACCCATGACCGCTATTTCCTCGACAATGTCACCGGCTGGATTCTGGAAATGGACCGCGGACGCGGCATTCCCTATGAGGGCAACTATTCCGCCTATCTCGACGCCAAGTCGAAGCGCATGCGCCAGGAGGGCCGCGAGGATGATGCCCGCCAGAAGGCCATCGACCGTGAGCGCGAATGGATGGCCTCATCGCCCAAGGCCCGCCAGACCAAATCCAAGGCTCGCATCAAGGCGTTTGACGAGCTGGTTGAGGCGGCCGAAAAGCGCCGACCGACCGACACCCAAATCGTCATTCCGTCCGGCGAGCGGCTTGGCAATTTGGTCATCGAAGCCGAGGGCCTGACCAAATCCTTTGGCGACCGTGTGCTGATCGACAATCTGTCGTTCAAGCTGCCGGCCGGCGGCATTGTCGGCGTGATTGGTCCCAACGGCGCCGGCAAGACCACGCTTTTCAAGATGATCACCGGTCAGGAAAAGCCGGACTCAGGCTCGATAAAGCTCGGCGACACGGTTCATCTTGGATATGTCGACCAGAGCCGCGACCATCTGGAAGGCAAGAACAATGTCTGGGAGGAAATCTCCGGCGGCAACGACATCATCAAGCTGGGCAAGTTTGAAATCAACTCGCGCGCCTATTGCTCGACGTTCAATTTCCGCGGCGGTGACCAGCAGCAGAAGGTCGGCAACCTCTCCGGCGGCCAGCGTAACCGCGTGCATCTGGCCAAGATGATGAAGACTGGCGGCAACGTTCTGCTGCTCGACGAACCGACCAACGATCTCGACACGGAAACGCTGAACGCGCTCGAAGACGCGCTGGAAAACTATGCCGGCTGCGCCGTCATCATCTCCCATGACCGCATGTTCCTCGACCGCCTCGCCACCCACATGCTGGCGTTCGAAGGCGATGGCCATGTCGAATGGTTTGAGGGGAACTTTGAGGATTATGAGCAAGACAAGATCAGGCGGCTCGGCGCCGATGCGACCAACCCGCACCGGATGAGCTACAAGCGGCTGACGCGGTAACCGCATTTGAATCCCGGTTTATCCACCTATGCCGGGTTGATGATAATTTGAGTGAAATGGATGCACTGATGCGTCCGCTTACAGGGGACTGAAATGAAGGCTATTCTAACCGCTGCAACAATGTTTTTTGCCGCCACCACCGGATTCGCCTTTGCAGAAGATGTAAAGTTCACGCTCGCAAACGAAAGCGACTACCAAATCGATGAGTTTTATGCCTCTGCGGCCAATGACGACCAGTGGGGCGAAGACATTTTGGGTCAGGACGTGCTCGAAGGCGGCCAGTCAGGGACAGTCACCATCGCTGACGGCAGCGACCAGTGCGAATATGACCTGAAAGCCATTGATGAAGACGGCACCGAGCATGTTCTGGAAGACCTGAACATCTGTGAATCGCCCAACGTGACGTTCAACAAATAACCGAATGTCGGGTGGTATGAGTTGGTGCGTGTCCTCGCCGGACGGCAGGCACATTTTCCTGCAGGTGAGGGCCGATGCATTTCAATGACATTCGCGTGCGCCCTGTGTGATTGCCTTGCTCCCGACACTTAAAAAAGCCATGTTCGCCCAAGTGATTTGCGCGGGACTTCTAGGCTTGTGCGAACGAAACAAGTGCGCAGGCGATGCGGGACAGATGATGACGGGCAAGATTTTCAAACTGTGGCTGGCAATGACCGTGGCAAGTGTCGGCGTAACCAGCGCGCTGGCCGCAACCGATGCCGGTGCTGCCGAGATTGCAGCATCCCGAACCTTGACCGGCGCTATTTTGTCGGCTCAGGTCGCAGAAGGCGACAATGATTTCAAGGGTATGATCGCCTATTACAAGCAGGCGCTTGGTTTCGATCCGGGCAACAAGCAATTCGAGCAAAACCTGCTTGTGGCGCTGCTCACGGATGGTCAGTTTGCCGAGGCGTTGCCCTATGCCGAGAAGCTGAAAACCGTTCCCGAAATCGAACGTGTCTCGCGGGTGGCACTTGCCATTGACGCCATCGACAAGAAACAGTGGGATGAAGCTGAATCGCTGTTGAAGCTTGCGCTGCAAAGCGATCTCGACCGTTTGATTACCGGCCTGATGACCGGATGGGTGAAGCTCGGTGCAGGCGACGGCAAGGCCGGCGCTGAATTTGTCTCGAAGCTCAGAGGCCCCGAATGGTTTGACCTGTTCAAGTCGATCCACAAAGCGATGATCCTGGATGCGGCTGGCGATAAAGTCGCAGCACAAGAGGCTTACGAGGCTGCGGCAAACAACACGGACAATGCGTCGGCTCCGGATTCCTGGCTGCGGCTGATTGAATCCTATGCGCTGTTCTATGCCCGCGACGGCAAGACAAAAGAGGCGCTCGGCGTTATCGACCGCGGCCTGGAAATCGCGCCCGAGCGTCCGCCCTTGCTTGCCCTGCGCAAGGCAATCGAAGCTGGCACCCCGCTCAACCCTTTGATTGCCACTGCCAAAGAAGGCGCCAGTGAAGTCTTGTTCGATCTGGGTTCGGCGGTGCGCCGCGACGGGTCTGAAGGCTTTGCCATGATGTACCTGCAACTTGCCCTGGCGGCCAAGCAGGACAGCGATGTGACGCTGATTCAACTGGCGGCGATTGCTGAACAGCAGGACCGCCAAGACGAAGCCATCGCCCTTTACGGCAAGGTTTCGCCGGACTCGGCCTTCCGCCGCGGTGCAGACCTGCAGACCGGCCTCAATCTCGCCGATCTGGACAAGACTGACGAAGCGGTGAAAAAGCTTTCCGCCCTGATTGACGCGAAGCCCGATGATACGCGGGCTTATCTGGCGCTCGGCGGCGTGCATGCGACCAAGAAGGATTTCAAGTCTGCCGCCGATGTCTATGACAAGGCCGTTGCGTCCATTGGCACGCCGGACCGGGCGGATTGGAACCTGTTCTATCAACGCGGCATTGCCCATGAGCGGACCAAGACCTGGCCGGTGGCAGAAGAAAGCTTCAAGACGGCGCTTAAGCTCTATCCGGACCAGCCGCAGGTCCTGAACTATCTCGGCTATTCCTGGGTCGACATGAACACGAACCTCGACGAGGCCCTTGGTATGATCCGCAAGGCGGTCGAGCTTCGCCCGGACGATGGCTACATCGTCGATTCGCTGGGTTGGGCCTATTATCGGCTTGGGCGCTTTGACGAAGCGGCGGCAGAACTGGAAAAAGCCATCAGCCTTCGCCCGGAAGATGCGACCATCAACGATCATCTTGGAGATGCCTATTGGCGTGTGGGACGCAAGATCGAGGCGCGGTTCCAATGGCAGCATGCGCTGGATGCCAAGTCCGAGGATGTCGACAACGGCAAGATCAAGATCAAGCTATCGGCAAGCGAACCGGTCGTGGCCGAGGCGATCACCGACAAGAAGGGCTGACCGCCGCTGCTTGACCGTCAAAGCTCCCGCCAATAGAGAAGCGCCAACATTAATTTCACTGCCGGAGCTGCCCCGTGTCCGCCATTCCTGCCCACATGCACCCGACCCGTTCGTTTCAGGGGCTGATCCTGACGCTGCATCGCTATTGGGCGGATCATGGCTGCGTTGTCCTGCAGCCGTATGACATGGAAGTGGGCGCCGGCACGTTCCACCCTGCCACGACACTTCGTGCGCTTGGACCGAAATCCTGGAACGCCGCCTATGTACAGCCTTCACGTCGGCCGAAAGACGGGCGCTATGGCGAAAACCCGAACCGTTTGCAGCACTACTATCAGTATCAGGTTATCCTGAAGCCAAACCCGTCGAACCTGCAGGAGCTTTACCTCGGCTCGCTGAACGCCATCGGTATTGACCCGCTGCTGCATGACATCCGCTTTGTCGAGGATGACTGGGAAAGCCCGACGCTGGGCGCCTGGGGCCTTGGCTGGGAATGCTGGTGCGACGGGATGGAAGTGTCGCAGTTCACTTATTTCCAGCAGGTCTGCGGCATTGAATGTTCGCCGGTTGCCGGCGAATTGACTTACGGTCTTGAACGCTTGGCCATGTATGTGCAGGGCGTCGACAATGTCTACGACCTTAATTTCAACGGCCGCGAAGGCGATGAAAAGGTCACTTACGGCGATGTTTTCCTGCAGGCTGAACAGGAATACTCGCGCCACAACTTCTCGCACGCCAACACCGAAACGCTGCTGCGGCATTTCGAAGATGCGGAAGCCGAATGCGCGGCGTTGTTGAAAGCCGGTGCCGAGCGCGCCGAGGGCAAGCCGCACCAGATGGTGCTGCCGGCCTATGACCAGTGTATCAAGGCGTCCCACGCCTTCAACCTTTTGGATGCCCGCGGCGTGATCTCCGTCACTGAGCGCCAGAGCTACATCCTGCGCGTCCGAAATCTTGCCCGACAGTGCGGGGAGGCTTTCTTGCAGACCGAGGCTGGCGGCTTTTCCCTGAATGCGGAGGCTGCGTGATGCCCGATCTGTTGATTGAACTTCGCTCCGAGGAAATTCCGGCCCGCATGCAGCGGAAGGCCGCGGGAGATTTGCGCAAGCTTCTCACCGATGCACTGGTCGAGGCAGGGCTAACCTATGAGGGCGCGCAGGAATATTGGACGCCGCGCCGTCTGGCGCTCGATATCCGCGGCCTTTCGGCCCGCTCCAAGGATGTCCGCGACGAGATCAAGGGCCCGGCGACAAGCGCGCCGGAACAGGCGGTGCAGGGCTTCCTGCGCAAGGCGGGGCTGGCTTCGATTGCCGATGCGCATGTGCATTCCGATCCGAAGAAGGGCGATTTTTATGTTGCCCACATCGTAAAGCCGGGTCGTGCGGCGGACGAGATCATTGCGCAGGCGATGCCGAAGATCATCCGCGAGTTCCCCTGGCCAAAGTCGATGCGCTGGGGCAAGGCCTCGGCTAAGCCGGGTTCGTTGCGCTGGGTGCGCCCTCTGCAGTCAATCATCTGCCTTCTCTCAACCGAGCCTGAAGAGCCAGTGGTGGTGGACTTCGAAGTTGATGGCATCTGTGCCAGCAACGTCACCTTTGGCCATCGTTTCCATGCGCCGGATGCGATTACTGTCAAACGGTTTGACGATTATGCCGCCAAGTTGGAGAAGGCCAAGGTGGTGCTTTCGGCCGAGCGGCGCAAGGAAATGATCCTCGCGGACGCGCGCAATCTCGCTTTTGCTTCGGGTCTTGAACTGATCGAAGATGAAGGACTGCTGGAGGAAGTGTCCGGTCTCGTTGAATGGCCGGTCGTGTTGATGGGCGCGTTTGAGGAAGAGTATCTGGCCATTCCGGGTGAAGTGATCCGCCTGACGATTCGGGCGAACCAGAAGTGTTTTGTCACGCGCCGGAACGACGGGAGCCTTTCCAACAAGTTCATTCTCATCGCCAACATCGAAGCGTCCGACGGCGGCAAGGAAATCATTCACGGCAACGGCAAAGTGGTGCGTGCGCGCCTGTCGGATGCGGTGCATTTCTGGAAGACCGATCAGGCCAATGTGCCGGATCTTGACCAACTGACGACATCGGCGGCGAAGTTTGATCTTGATCTGGAGAAGCCGCTCGACCAGCGCATGGCGCGTCTCGACCATTTGAACGTGACCTTCCATGCCAAACTTGGCACCCAAGGCGAACGCGTGGCGCGGATTGCCAAATTGGCTCAGGAACTGGCCCCGGTGGTCGGTGCCGACGCCGCGCTGGCCCACCGTGCGGCAGTGCTCGCCAAGGCCGATTTGCAGACCGAGGTGGTCGGCGAATTCCCCGAACTGCAAGGCTTGGTGGGCCGCAAATATGCCGAGCTGCAGGGCGAGAACCCGTCCGTGTCGGCTGCCATCGAAGATCACTGGAAGCCGCAAGGCCCCACGGACCGCGTGCCGTCTGATCCGGTGGCCATTGCGGTGGCGCTGGCGGACAAGCTTCATGTGCTTGTGAACTTTTGGGTCATCAACGAAAAGCCCACAGGATCAAAAGACCCGTTTGCGCTTCGTCGCACTGCTCTGGGCGTCATCAAGACGATTTTGGATAACGACATTCGGTTGGAGTTGGCAGGCTGGCTCTTTGCGGCCATGGATATTAGCCTGTGGGATAAAGATGACGCGGGGCGTGAAATAGAGAAACTGCTGAGCGCTGCCAAAGTTGTGGGCGGCGAGAATATATCTCAAAAGTATGTTGATGCTGCAAGGGCGGCATACGCTGATCCGAAGCGTAAAGATGCAATTTTGCGGGCATCTGTTGGGAGAGTGAAAGACCTCCTCTCATTCTTCCACGACCGCCTTAAAGTCTATCTCCGCGACCAGGGCGCACGGCATGACCTGATCGACGCTGTCATCACGCCGGATGCCGATGATCTGTTGATTGTCGCCCGCAAGGTCGAGGCGCTGTCGGCCTATATCAACACCGAAGAGGGTCAGAACCTCGTCGCTGGGACCAAGCGGGCCGTCAACATCCTCAACGCCGAAGAGAAGAAGGGCGCGGTGGTCGAGCATGTCATCGATGTGCGCCTGTTCAAGGAACCTGCCGAGACGGCGCTGTTTGAAGCGATGAACGAGGCGACTAACGAGGCGGGCAACCTGATTGAACGCGAAGATTTTGCCGGGGCGATGATGGCGCTCAGCCGTTTGCGCGGGCCGGTGGATGCGTTCCTTGACGGGGTTTTGGTCAATGATCCGGATGCAGCCGTGAAGGCCAACCGACTGGCGCTGCTCGGCGAAATAAGAAAGGCGACCCAAAGGGTCGCCGATTTCTCGAAGATTTCAGGCTGATCGCGGTTTAACGCTCGACCGGCTGGCCGTTCGGCTGTTGCTGGCCTTCGGTGGCTGGCTGTTCAACGGCGGGCGCAGGCTCCATTTTCGGAGTCTCGACAACAGGCGCTGGCTGTTGAGTGGGCGTAGCCGGAGCCGCTGGCGCTGTTGCAGCCGGATCGGCCGCAGCGGTGGTGGTCGGCGTGTCCATGCTCGGACGCATGATCACCGGCATGTTGGTTGGCATGCCGTAAATATCGACAAGTGCCGCATTGCTGTCATCCGACGGACCGGCGGACGCGACATTTTCATCGTCGCAGCCATTTTCGGCGCAGGGGTCGGGATCGCCGAGCGCGATGATCGACGATACAGAACTCAGCGATTCGTCGCCCAGTTCGATAATGGAGCTTGCCGAAGCGCTGCCTGCAAACAGACAGCTGACAAGCAGCGTTGCCGCCAATGCGTTGAATGACTTCATGAGATTTCTCCCGTCCCTTGCCCAATCCCGCACGCCAACAAACAGGCACGCATCCTTGAGGCACCATAACGCAGAGGCGTTTCAGTCCGTTTGAAGCGTTTGTGACAATTTTAATGAAAATGCACAGCGCTTGCGGCAAGGGATTTGCCGTTGTAGGCACGGTTGAAACGGGAGCCTGATGTGGCGGAAATCCTGACCTGCACGCCTGAAAACCTTGAGCGAGCCGCAGATTTGCTGCGCGCCGGCGGGCTTGTGGCCATTCCGACCGAGACCGTTTACGGGCTGGCAGCGGATGTCTCCAATGGGCGGGCAGTGGCGGGGATCTATGAAGCCAAGGGCCGACCCTCGTTCAATCCGCTTATTGCCCATGTTGCGGACATGGCCATGGCCGTGCAGATCGCCGTGTTTGATCCTTCGTCGCGGAAACTTGCCGAAAGTTTCTGGCCGGGGCCGCTGACCTTGGTGTTGCCGTTGAAAGAGGGCGCGCCGGTCAACAGCCTTGTCACCGCCGGGCTTTCGACCATCGGCGTGCGCTGCCCGAAAGGTCCGGCAGGTGAACTGATCCGCATTCTTGGCCATCCGCTTGCCGCGCCCAGCGCCAATTCCTCGGGGCGGATTTCGGCGACTTCGGCCGCAGCCGTCGAAGCTGATCTTGGCGAGCGCATTCCGCTCATCCTTGACGGTGGGGCGTCGCCGGTAGGTGTTGAGTCGACCATTGTCAAAGTAGAGGACGGCAAGGTGCGGCTGCTGCGCCCGGGCGGGATTTCAGCAGAAGCGATTGAGTTTGTCATTGGCCAAACGATCGAACGTGCAGACCAGCGGGCGGCAATTGAAGCGCCGGGGATGCTGGCCTCACATTATGCGCCGCATGCCAAGGTCCGGCTGGATGCGGTCCGCATCCTGCCCGGCGAAGCGCTGTTGGCGTTCGGCGGGCGGCGCGGCTGCGGGCATGAAAATGCCAGGACAGTTTTGAACCTGTCGCCGACCGGTGATCTGGCGGAAGCAGCTTCAAACCTGTTTGCCTTCCTCAATGAACTCGACAAAAGCGGCGCGGCAACCATTGCTGTCGAGCCTATCCCCGAACGCGGATTGGGCGAAGCGATCAACGACCGTTTGATGCGCGCCGCTGCGCCGAGAGGTGAGCAATGACAAGGAACAGGCCACTCTCGCCGGAACTCGTCCAGCGCTTCATCACGATTGTCGGCGCGGATCATGCGCTGACTGAAGCGAGCGACATCGCACCTTACCTCACCGAGAACCGTGACCTTTATCACGGGCTGTCCAGCTTGGTGCTCCGCCCGAAGACTGTGGACGAGGTTTCGGCGGTTTTGAAACTCGCTAGCGAAACTGGGACGCCAATCGTGCCGCAAGGCGGCAACACCGGGCTGGTCGGCGGGCAGACGTCGGACCGGTCGGGGAAGGCGGTTATCCTGTCGCTTGGCCGTATGAACCGTATCCGGGATGTTGATCCGGTAGGCAACACGATTGTTGTTGAGGCCGGCGTCGTGCTCCAATCAATCCAGCACGCAGCGGGTGAAGTGGACCGGCTGTTTCCGCTGTCGCTTGGTTCCGAAGGCTCTTGCCAGATTGGCGGCAATCTCTCGTCCAACGCCGGTGGCACGGCGGTGCTGGCCTATGGCAACACGCGCGAACTGTGCCTTGGGCTTGAAGTGGTTCTTCCGACCGGCGAGGTGATGCATGGACTGAAACGTCTGCGCAAGGACAATACCGGCTATGATCTTCGCGACCTGTTCATTGGCGCGGAGGGGACACTGGGTGTCATTACCGCCGCCGTGTTGAAGCTGTTTCCGAAGCCGCGCGGGCGCTCGGTGGCATTCATTGGCACACAATCGACCGAAAAAGCGCTCGCCCTGCTTGGCCGCGCCAAAGCGGCAGGGACGTTGACCGGATTCGAGCTGATCGCCCGGATCGGCATGGAGTTTGCCACACGCCACGTAGAAGGGGCGCGTGACCCGCTGGAAACGCCGCACAATTGGTATGTGCTGGCGGAGTTTTCCTCCGGTCGGTCTGACGAGGATGCCAATGATGCGATGGAGCATTTCCTTACCGATGCGCTGGAAAGCGGCGAGGCGGATGATGCTGTGATTGCTGCCTCCGGCGCGCAGGCCAACGCCTTCTGGCATTTGAGGGAGAATCTTTCCTGGGCGCAAAAACCGGAAGGCGGGTCAATCAAGCACGACATATCCGTGCCCGTCGCCTCGATTCCGGCATTTCTTGAAGTGGCCAACCAGGCCGTCGAAAGACTGATCCCCAATGTCCGGTTCTGCACGTTCGGGCACATGGGCGATGGCAATCTGCATTACAATATTTCCCAGCCGGTTGGTGCGGACAAGGCTGCCTTTCTGGCCCGCTGGCATGAGGTCAATGCTGTGGTGCATGACATTGTCGGTAACTTTGACGGCTCAATTTCTGCCGAGCATGGCATTGGCCAGCTGAAAAGAGACGAACTTTCACGTTTCAAAGATCCAGTTGCGCTCGAACTGATGCGGCGCATCAAGCAGATGTTTGATCCGGCCGGCATCATGAATCCGGGAAAAGTCCTGTAATTTCAACGAACGATGTTTTGAAGTTCAGCGGCCGCTTAAGCCGCCTTTCACCTATGTTGACAGGGTGTGACCGAACTCCCGCTCCGGTCGGATTCTGCTAACCAATTCGGCAGACAGGACAAATTTAACCGAACTCCTTAAGCTGAAGGGAAAGGCGTTCGCGTAACTTGCAATCAACGAGACCGAAAAGGTCCGTGAGAGTGACAGGCTCTCAAGAGTTGCAGGAAGGCGAACACATGAACACTGCGCACAAGCCCGTCTGGGCAGGCACGCACATGCGGCTGGATCCGTTCCGGCTGCCGCAAATTGTCAGCTACGCAAGCCGCGAGGACGATGGCGACGTGGCGATGACGATTGACCACCGTGGTGTGGTGATCAAGCGCAAGCTGCCGAAGAGCGGACTTCCCTTCACGATTGCTTTGCCGTCACGCGCCTTCAAGGGCGTTGCTGCCCGCGCTTTGGATGATGGCGCCGGCGAGGTCACGGTGACGCTGGAGTTGTTGCATCACGACCCGATGCTGTCGGTGCCGCTGCTGGTTGCCGACAATCTTGAAGACGTTGCCGCCGACTGGCGTGCGTGGTCGGAAAAGCTCGGCCTGCCGATGCTGATGGTTGAGGCCGATGGTATCGCCCGTCCGCTTGAAGATACGATCGGCAAGGTCAAGGTAGATCCGAACCACACCAAACGCCGCCGTCTGGGCTATGCCATCAAGCGTCCGCGTTTCCTGATGCGCCGCAAATCCGGCGATCTGGGTGTGCGGATGGTAATCCGCGGCGATGAAATCATCGCCCGGGATTAAAAACCCGTGAGGATGGCCACCTGTTGGCGCTTTTCTGCGCTTCCGGTGCTCATGGACTTGAAGTCCACTCCGCTCCGGTTCTCGCAAACCACCAACATCTGACTCATCCTGACGGTTTTTGGGACCTTTGAGACAAGTTTAGCCTATGCCACGCCCGGTTTCCCGTCTGGCCATTTCAAAGATCCCTCGACCCGCTCGGGATGAGGTTGGGAAACAGGGTGTGTGGACCTGCCTCTGGTTTTTTAAGTATGTGGCAGCGCCACACACCCCGTCCGGCGATTTCTGTCTCCACCCGTTCCGCTTGCCTGCGGCAGGCAAAACCCGATCTGCCGATCCGGTCTCGTAGTCGAGCCGGTCGCTCTCCCGGGTCCCGCCCGCGTCACCGCAGGTTATACGCTCCGTCCGGCGCGCAAGGACCGTAGTGTCCAAGGGGGAACCCTTGGGTGAAGCCTCCCCGGCTGCATGGACTCGTAATCCACACAACGGAAGCGCCGGTTCTCTCCCCACTTCAAAACGACTCCGGAAGCGTTCCCGTCGGGAGAGACGGAGTGATTATGCGGGAGGTGAGGAGCGCGGGGATAAAGTCAGCAGAAAAACTCTGCAGCTTGATGGATTTCAAAGGGTTAACGGGTGAAACGGCAGGGATAGTTTGGCGCTTTCAAGCTGGGCGCAAACTTACCCACAACGCACCGCCGATCAGGCCGAGGAAAATCAGCAAGCCGATGATGGTGTTGGACTTGAACAGTTTCAGGCACTGGTCCGGATTGTCGATGTCGAGATATTGGGTCTGACGGAACATGTGCGAGCCAGCAGCTAAGAGTCCGGCGAGGGCAGGCATCGGAACCTCGGCGCTGGCGAAGGCTCCGGCCATGAAAAGCAGGGCAAGGCCGTAAAGCGCTGCGATGGCTTGTTTGGATTTGGCGCCGAACAGGCGGGCGGTGGAGCGGACGCCGACGAGGGCGTCGTCCTCCTTGTCCTGATGGGCATAAATCGTGTCGTAACCGATCACCCAGAAGATTGTGCCGATGTAGAGAAGGATGGCGGGCAGGCCAAGCTCGCCGCGCAATGCCGACCAGCCCATCAGCGCGCCCCAGGAGAAGGCAAGGCCAAGCACCGCCTGCGGCCACGAAGTGATGCGCTTCATGAACGGATAGACGGCGACGATTGCAAGCGAGGAGATGCCCAGGATAATCGTGAAGCGGTTGAACTGCAGCAGGACGGCAAAGCCCGTCAACGCCTGCAGGCCGAGGAAAACATAGGCCTGTTTGCGCGAGACTTGGCCGGAGGGCAGCGGACGCGAACGTGTGCGTTCGACCTGCGCATCGATGTTGCGGTCGATCAGGTCATTCCAGGTGCAGCCTGCGCCGCGCATGGTGATGGCGCCGATGGTGAAGAGAGCGATGTGCCAAAGCGAGGGCATGACGGACAAGAGCGGCGCGCCGGTCTTTGCCCCGGCGCTGGCGACGAGCGCTGCCGACCAAAGGCACGGCCACAGCAAAAGCTGCCAGCCGATGGGGCGGTCCCAGCGGGCGAGCTGCGCGTAGGGCCAGAGACCGCGCGGCAACAGGCGGTATACCCAATGGCCGGACGGCGCATCGGCAACACGGCCTTGGGCCTCGTGTGATTGAATCTTGTCCATGGTGCGGGGATACATGAGCAGGCAAAGCCGTCAAGCCTTGACCTTGATGACGGCGCTTCCTAAGAGCGAACCGAAAATCCACTTTGACGGCCAACTGGAGCGACTTTCTGCGCTTCCGGTGCTCACGTACTGGAGTACGCTCCGCTCCGGTTCTCGAAAGTCACACCATTTGACTCATCAAACCGGATTTTGAACCCGACACAAGCGAGTTTCAAATGATGCGGCGCGAGGTGAAGCGATGAATGTTCTGCTGATCGGCGCTGGCGGGCGCGAACATGCGCTGGCCTGGAAATTGGCCCAGTCGCCGCTACTCGAAACGCTGTATGCCGCACCTGGAAATCCGGGCATTGCCGAGCATGCAAGCCTTGCGGGCGTTGATATCAATGACCATGCGGCCGTCGTCGCCTTTTGCCAGGATGTGAAGATCGAACTGGTGGTGGTCGGGCCGGAAGCGCCGCTGGTGGCGGGGATTGCCGATGCGCTGATTGCCGCTGGGATCAAGGTGTTCGGACCGACAGCCGCAGCGGCGCGGCTGGAAGGCTCGAAAGGCTTCACCAAGGATCTTTGCGCCGATTACGATATTCCGACGGCCGCCTATGGGCGGTTCAACAATGCGCCAAAGGCCAAGGCCTATGTGCGGCAAGTCGGCGCGCCGATTGTCATCAAGGCGGACGGCATCGCAGCGGGCAAGGGCGTTGTGGTCGCCATGACGCTTGAAGAAGCGCTTGATGCGGTTGACGCCTGTTTTGAAGGGGCGTTTGGCGCGGCGGGCGCGGAAGTCGTGGTTGAGGAATTTCTTGAGGGTGAAGAGGCCAGCTTCTTTTGCCTGTGCGACGGCAAGATGGCGATTCCGTTCGGCACGGCGCAGGACCACAAGCGGGTGGGCGACGGCGATGAAGGCCCGAACACTGGCGGAATGGGCGCTTATTCACCTGCGTCCATTGTTACAACAGAACTGACGGCGCAGGTGATGCGCGAGATCATTGACCCGACCATGCGAGGTATGGCCGAGAAGGGCTGCCCGTTTACCGGCGTGCTTTATGCCGGGCTGATGCTGACCCGCGATGGTCCAAAACTGATTGAATACAACACGCGGTTCGGTGATCCGGAATGTCAGGTGCTGATGATGCGGCTGAAGGATGATCTGCTGCCGGTGTTGCTGGCGGCGGCCGATGGAGATCTGGAAGGCAACAGCCCGCGCTGGTCATCGGACAAGGCGCTGACAGTGGTGATGGCGGCGGACGGTTATCCGGAAACGCCTCTCAAGGGCACCATCATCCGCGGCATTGGCGCGGCGGACCTGCAATCGCATGTGAAAGTGTTCCATGCCGGTACGTCGCTGCAAGGCAGCGAAATCATCGCCTCAGGCGGGCGTGTGCTCAACGTCACGGCGACGGGTTCAACAGTGCGCGAGGCGCAGGAGCGCGCCTATGCGGCGGTGGACGACATCGATTGGCCGGAAGGCTTTTGCCGCACGGACATCGGCTGGCGCGAAATCGCGCGGGAGGGTTAAGTCAGTCTGCGCGGCCTGTGGGGCGGCGGTCGAATTCGATGGACGCCGTGACAATCGGGTCAATGCCGTAAGGGGGGATTGCGTCCGCTTTCGCAATCAGGTTTGGCGTCCGGCGCGGCAGATAGGCAGCAATGCTCGCGGCGAGTGGTTTGAATTTTTCAACCATGCCTGAGGCCATCGCCACCAATCCTTGTGAAAATTCCTTGCTGGATTTCGGGTCTCTTGTCGGAACCAGGCCGGTGAGCGGCCAGGCGGATTTGAGGGCTTTCACATCCATGTTGGCGACATTGATGTCGATGTCCGTCCCCGTGCCTTCGATGCGGTGCGGGCAGGCGTTCTTTTTGCAATTGAGGTGGCTGGCGAACTGCCAGAGCGCATACTGGTCCCAATTGCCCTTGGGAAATGCACCGACGATTTCGGGCTTGTAGCGGGCGTACCAAAGCGGCAGGCGCGACAGAAGCGGATACTCATAGCGCTGGCGCGCGATCTGTTTGGCGGTATTCTCGTTGACGTAAAGCAACGGATGGCGGCCAAGGCGGCGATAGACATGGCGGGCGAATTCTTCGGCGTCGGCCAGCGAGATGTATTTACCGGATTCCGTATCCTCGATGTCGATGGCGATCAGTTCATCCGGCTGCGGGTCAGTGAAATCAATGAAATGGTTGGCCTGATCAATCGGGTTGCCGGCGCGGCCAAGGTGATAAGATCCCCATTTCAAGCCGAGCGCCTTGGCAAGTTCCTTGCGGGTATGAAACAGTTCGCGCGAGACCGCATAGAGCCGCCATTCGGCTTTGCAGAGGGCCTTTTCGGCATCATTTGTCGCGGTCTTGCAGCCCCAGGTGGGAGGCAGTCCGTCTGAACCCTTGTTGATGAAACCGGCAACAAGCTTGTTGCGGGCGATTTCGGCAAGGTTCAACTCGTTGAATTCATAAGCGTCGATGACGAGTGCGTGATTTTGCGATTTCCAGGGTTTGTGGAATACCGTTTCGGCATTGGCAATCGGCGTCAAAACCAGTGCGAAAGCTGCGGCTGGCAAGAGCCGCCGGAGGAATTCCGATACGATAATCACGCGTGTGCACCTCTTACTAGGTCTCATGGTCCGCCGATATGGTTAAGGCGCGGTAAACAGAATTGGCACGCAAACTATCATCCAAATTGTTGACGTTTACGTAAAAAGACAGTACCCAAAATCAAGTTGGAGGAGTGCAGAATGTATAAAGCGCCGGTCGGAGACATCGTCCACACCATCGTCAATGTAACCGGCATGGGCCGCGATTTGGACGAGGGCAGGTTCGGGGATTTTTCGGCTGACCTTTTGCAGGCGATCCTTGAAGAAGCCGGACGATTGGCGGGTGATGAAATCGAGCCTGTTGCCGTGGCCGCTGAAAAGACCGGGGCGAAATTTTCCGATGGCAAAGTGACCATGCCCGTCGGGTGGAAAGCAGCATGGCAGAGCTTTGTTGATGGCGGCTGGAATTCGGTTTCTGCGCCGGAAGCCTATGGCGGGCAAGGATTGCCGCTGACAGCCTCGATGGCGGCACTGGAAATCTGGAACAGTTGTTCGCTGGCCTTCGGGCTTTGCCCGACGCTGACGATGGGTTCGGTTGAGGCCTTGAATGCGCATGCGTCGGATGCGCTCAAGGCGCTCTATCTGCCGAAAATGATTTCCGGCGAATGGACGGGGACAATGAATTTGACCGAGCCGGGAGCGGGGTCCGATCTTGGCGGGATGCGCACGCGGGCGGAGCGCAACGCCGACGGATCATTCCGGATTTTCGGCCAAAAGATTTTCATCACCTTCGGCGAACACGATCTTTCCAGCAACATCATCCATCTGGTTCTGGCGCGCATTGCCGATGCGCCGACCGGGACTAAGGGGATATCGCTGTTTGTCGTGCCGAAATTTCTGCTGGATGCCGATGGCAATCCGGGCAGGCGCAACGATGCGTTCTGCGCTTCGATCGAGCACAAGCTCGGCATTCATGCGTCGCCGACCTGCATCATGATTTTCGGCGACGGCAAGGTGGAAGGCGCCGAGCCGGGCGCCGTCGGCTGGCTGGTCGGAGAGGAAAACCGTGGGCTGAACGCGATGTTCACGATGATGAATAATGCACGGCTGGCGGTCGGAATGCAGGGCGTCGCCATTGCCGAGGGCGCAACGCAGAAAGCCATCGCCTTTGCCAAGGAGCGCCGCCAGGGCCGCGCGGTCGGGTCGAAAGAGGCCGCAATGAGCCCCATCATCGAACATCCGGATGTGCAGCGGATGCTGATGTCAATGAAAGCGCAGACGCAAGCCGCGCGGGCGATTTCCTACGCCTGCGCGCACGCGATTGACAAAAGCCATGCGGAAGATGGCGATGCGGCGTCATTCTGGGCCGACCGCGCCAGTTTCCTGACGCCGCTGGCCAAGGCGTTTTCGACTGATGTCGGCATGGAGGTCGCCTCTCTCGGCGTGCAGGTGCATGGCGGCATGGGCTTTATTGAAGAGACTGGCGCGGCGCGGTTCATGCGCGATGCGCGCATTGCGCCGATCTATGAGGGTACCAACGGCATTCAGGCGATTGATCTGGTGATGCGCAAGCTGCCGCTAGGCAAGGGCGGGCATACAGCGGGCTACATCAAGGAACTGCGCGAAATCGCCAATGATGTGCGCAAATCGAACAGGTCGGAATATGGCACGGCGGCGGACCGGCTGGACCGGGCGCTGGATGATGCCATCGCCGCAACGGATTTCCTGCAGTTGAAGATCGCGCAGGGCGAGGCCAATCTCGCGCTGGCCGGCGCAACGCCTTACCTCAGGCTGATTTCGCTTGCTGCGGGCGGGGCATACCTTGCCAAGGGCGCTTTGGCAGGCAATGACCCGGCACGGATGGCGCTGTGCCGATTCTTTGCCGAAAACATGCTGGCTGAAACGGCGCCGTTGAACGACAGGATCATTGCTGGCGCGGACAGCCTGCTCGATGGGGCTGATCTGGTGCTCGGTTTGAATTGAAGACGGGAAACAACATGAGTGAGCATATTGAAGTTTCCCGCGACGGCGCGGTCAGCATCATCCGGATGAACCGTCCGGACAAGAAGAACGCCATCACCCGCGCCATGTACACAGTGATGACGGACACGATGCTGGCAGGCGAGGCGGATGACAGCGTGCGCTGCCATGTGATCTTGGGCGTGCCGGGTTCGTTCACCGCCGGAAACGACATGCAGGATTTTCTGCAATACGCGATGAGCGGATCGACGGAATTGCCGGAAGTCATCGGCTTTCTGCATGCGATGGCCAGGCTGACGAAGCCGTTCATTTCAGGTGTTGACGGCCTTGCCATTGGCATTGGCACGACGATCAACCTGCACTGCGACTTGACACTGGCGACCGAGCGCTCGCATTTCCGCACGCCATTCGTTGACCTCGGCCTGGTGCCGGAGGCCGGATCAAGCCTACTGGTTCCGGCAATTGCCGGACATCAACGGGCGTTTGCGATGCTGGTGCTGGGCGAAGGTTTCTCGGCGCGGCAGGCCAAGGACGCCGGGCTGATATGGGATATCGCCGGCGAAGACGAGCTTGACGCCAAAACCATCGCGCTCGCCCAGCGCGTCGCCGCCCGGGCGCCGGAAGCAGTGAAGCTGTCCAAGGCCCTGATGAAAAGCCAGCCGGAAGCGCTGCTGCAGCGGATCGACGAGGAAGCCCGGCTGTTTTCGGAACGGCTCCGCTCCAACGAAGCGCGCGACGCGTTCATGGCCTTCATGAGCCGGAAGAAGTGATCCCCGCTTGAATACGGCAACGGGTGGATAGCCTTAAGCGCCTAAATCGCGAGCCCATATAAAGTGGCGCTGCGGGTCGCTTGTGCTAAACTTCAGCCATGGAACACGATCACAATCCTTCTCCGCTTTGGCCGGGTGTGCCGCTGGCATTGGGGTCAGCCGCGCTTTTCGGAGCTACACCACCTCTGTCAAAACTGCTGCTTGAAAACGTAAGTCCGTTCATGTTGGCCGGGTTGCTCTACCTTGGAGCGGGCATTGGTTTGGCGCTTTACCGGGCAGTCAGGCAATCTATTGATGCGGAGGCGCAGGAAGCATCGCTTCGGCGGGCCGATTTGCCTTGGCTGGCGGCAGCAGTCGCAATGGGTGGCATCGTCGGACCGGTCTTGCTGATGTTTGGCCTGTCGTTGATTTCGGCTTCCAGCGGCGCTTTGCTGCTGAACCTTGAGGGGCTGGCAACGATGGCCATTGCATGGCTGGTCTTCAGGGAAAATGTTGACCGACGGCTGTTGTTAGGAGCGATGGCCATTTTGGCTGGCGCGGTGCTGCTGACTTGGCAAGGGCAAGGCGTCGATTTCAACGGCGGTGGGGTTCTTATCGCCGGAGCTTGTTTGGCTTGGGGGATTGATAACAATCTCACCCGCAAGATATCGGCGGCTGATCCGACAGTGATCGCCATGATCAAGGGACTTGTTGCCGGCGTCGTCAACATTGGGCTGGCGGTCGCCATGGGTGCGTCTTTGCCAACGCTGCCTTTGATCGCGGCTTCAGCGGTGCTGGGGCTATTTGGGGTAGGGGTCAGCCTCGTCATGTTCATTCTTGCGCTTCGTTATCTGGGCACTGCAAGGACAGGTGCTTATTTTTCGCTCGCCCCCTTCATCGGAGCCGTTTTGGCGCTGCTGCTGCTTCGCGAGCCTTTAACTAATAATTTGTTGATTGCCGGTGCGCTGATGGGCTTGGGCCTATGGCTGCATCTATCCGAGCGCCATTCGCATCAACACCGGCATGATGCGCTGGAACACGAGCATATTCATATGCATGACGGTCATCATCTGCATGTTCACGAAACGGCAGTGAACGAGCCGCACAGCCATCTCCATCGGCATGAACCCATGAAGCATTCCCATGCCCATTTTCCCGACCTCCACCACCGCCATAAACATTAGCGGAGCCTGATTGGGGCATGTTTCAGGCATTGGTCGAGATTCAGCGGGAGATTTATTTCGCAATTGCCAATGATATCAAGGCATTTGCCGCCAACAGCGATTGGTTCGCACTCGCCGCCGTTCTGCCGACCGCAATCGTGTTCGGTTCTGTGCATGCGCTCACTCCCGGCCATAGCAAAACCGTGCTCGCGACCTACCTGACCGGTTCACGGGCCAATATCCGGCACGGTCTTGTGACGTCGCTCATCCTGTCATTCACCCACGTCGCGATCGCTGTGGTGATTTCTGCCTTGGCGCTGCCGTTGGTTTCGGTGGCGCTTGGCAGCGTCGGGCGGGCTCCGCTTCTTGAAGATATCAGCAGGGGCCTCTTGGGCCTGATCGGCCTGTGGATGATTTGGCGCGCGGTCGCCCACCGCCACTCGGACAGTGTTGCGCAAAACAGCATGTTCGGAATTGTTGCCGGATTGGTTCCGTGCCCGCTGACCCTGTTCGTCATGACTTTTGCCATCATGCGCGGCGTTCCCAAGGCGGGCGTCTTGTTTGCTGTGGCCATGTTCCTGGGGGTGGCTTTGACGCTTTCGGCCGTCGCGCTGATGGCGGTCTTCTTCAACCGGCCCCTGGCCTGGCTCTTTGCGTCACACCCCACCAAGCTCATGGCGATTTCTCGGTTTATCGAAGGGATTGCCGGTCTTGTGCTTCTGGCCGTCGCACTGCGCGAAATGCTCAGGCAATAATAACTATCTCGCTCATTAGAAGGTCACGGATAAAGCCGTGACTTCGCCCAGCCGCCTTCCACCGCTTCAAACTTGATGCGGTCGTGGAGGCGGAAGGCACCGTCTTTCCAGAATTCGATTTCGACCGGCTTGATGCGGAAGCCGGACCAGTGGGCAGGGCGGGGGATTTCGCCTATCGGGTGTCTTGCAGTGAATTCGGCGACGGCCTTTTCCAGCGCAAAGCGGCTTTCCAGCGGGCGGGACTGTTTGGATGCCCAGGCGCCGATGCGGGAAAGGCGGGGGCGAGAGGCGTAATACTCGTCGGCCTCGGCGTCAGTGACCACTTCAACGATGCCGCGGATGCGTACCTGGCGGCGCAGCGACTTCCAGTGGAACAGTAGGCCGGCCTTCATGGAGGCAAGAATTTCGCGGCCCTTGGCGCTTTCGAAATTGGTGTAGAAGACGAATCCGCGTTCATCATGGCCCTTGAGAAGCACCATGCGTATGTTCGGCAGACCGTCCTGGTCGACGGTTGCGAGCGCCATGCCGTTCGGGTCGTTGGGCTCGGACTTCGCTGCCTCGGCGAGCCATGCCTCAAACAGGGAATATGGCTCATTTGCTTCCGTGAAGTCACCGTTCGTTAACCCAGTCTCGCCCATGATTGCCTTTCGCGGTGGCCCAAATTGGCCGTCGTGTGGGGAGAGATAAACCTTTGCGCCGAATTTTCCAGCGCCAGTTGATGATTATGGTTTTGGTGCTGCCGCTCTGCGCCTGCGGGTCGGCAGGCGGTTTGTCGAAAGTTGATGCTGATCCGTCGCTGGTCACCGGCGCAATTCAGCAGGAAGCCCTTTCTGATTCTGCGCAGAACTCGGATGCAAATACGATCCGCAATGCAATTTCAGCTGCCAATCTTGACATGTCCGGCGGGGTTCCCCTGCTTTGGGCCAACCGTGACACCGGCAGCCGCGGCACCGTCAACCAGATCGACGAGACCGAGAAAGACGGGATAGTCTGCCGGAAATTCGAGACCAGCCGCGAGAGTTTCGAGGGCGTTTCGCTTTATCAAGGCAATGTTTGTCTTGGCGCGGACCGGCAATGGTTCATGCAGGAATTTGCGGCTTTGTAGACGATTGCCGTTTACCCTTTAAAACCCGCACAGAAAACCGCATATAGATGGCGAATCCGGTCCAAGGGGACCTTCTTTAAATTTGAGGACAAGTGATGCGCGATCCCTATCAGGTGCTCGGCGTTGCAAAAGGTGCGAGCGAATCCGAGATCAAGTCGGCCTTCCGCCGTCTGGCCAAGAAATATCACCCGGACAGCAATCCGGATGATCCCAAGGCCAAGGAGCGATTTGGCGAGGCCAATCAGGCCTATGAAATTGTCGGCGACAAGGTGCGCCGCAAGCAGTTTGATGCGGGCGAAATCGACGGCGACGGCAAGCCGAAGTTTCAGGGCTTTCCCGGCGGTGGCGCGGGCGGCGATCCGTTCGCCGGTTTCCGCAATGCCGACGGCGGCCGTCCGGGCGGTTTCGAGTTCCGCCAATCTGGCGGTTTTGGCGGTGCGGAAGACATTTTGAAAGAGATGTTTGGCGCTGGCGCACGGGCGCGTCCACAACAAGCCCCGGCGCAGGACATGGCCTTTGACCTGCCCGTAACACTGGAAGAAGCGTATTCTGCGGCAAAAGTTGATGCGCGGCTGCCGGATGGGCGGTTGCTAGGAGTCAGCCTGCCGAAGGGGGTTGAAGACGGCCAGCAGATCCGACTGAAAGGCCAAGGCCCCGGCGGACGCGGCGATGCGATTGCCACGGTGCGGCTGCGCCAGCATCCGGATTTCCGGCTTGAAGGCAAGGATGTGCACATCGACCTGCCGGTGTCGCTGAAGGATGCGGTTCTGGGAACCAAGGCGCCGGTGCGGACACTAACCGGCAAGATTGCGGTTGGCGTTCCTGCATGGTCATCGTCGGACAAGGTCTTGCGGCTGCGCGGCAAGGGCATGTTGAAGAAGGACGGTTCGCACGGAGACCTTTTGGTGCATGTGCGCATCATGCTGCCCGAGAAGCCCGATGCAGCGCTTGAAGCGTTCATAAAGTCGAATCAGTGACGGGTTAGCTGGCGCATGGCTTGATGGCGGCGGCTGCGTATGCGATAGGGCGACAAAATCGCACACCTCTTATCGTACAGCGGAGTACAGCGCATGACTTCTGCCAATGGCTTGATGGCCGGCAAACGCGGCCTGATAATGGGCCTTGCTAACAACCGGTCCATTGCTTGGGGCATTGCCAAGTCGCTTGCCGATCAGGGTGCGGAAATCGCGCTGACCTATCAGGGCGATGCGCTGAAAAAGCGCGTCGAGCCGCTGGCCGCCGAGCTTGGCGGCTATGTCGCAGGGCACTGCGATGTGTCGGATCAATCGACCATCGACGCCGTGTTTGAAAACCTCAAGGCAAAATGGGGCAAGATCGACTTTCTGGTGCATGCCATCGGCTATTCCAACAAGGATGAGCTGACGGGCCGCTATGTCGAGACCAGCCGCGACAATTTCCTGATGACGATGGATATTTCGGTCTATTCCTTCACGGCCGTCGCCAAGGCCGCCGAGCCTTTGATGACCGACGGTGGGTCGATGCTGACGCTGACCTACTATGGCGCAGAAAAAGTCATGCCGCACTACAATGTCATGGGCGTTGCCAAGGCAGCGCTTGAGGCCTCCGTGCGCTATCTGGCGGTGGATCTCGGCGGCAAGGGCATTCGCGTGAATGCCATTTCGGCAGGTCCGATCAAGACGCTGGCAGCGTCCGGCATCGGCGATTTCCGCTATATCCTCAAGTGGAACGAATACAATTCGCCGCTGAAGCGCACCGTGACGATTGAAGAGGTTGGCGATTCGGCGCTGTATCTTTTGTCCAACCTTGGCCGTGCGGTGACCGGCGAGGTCATGCATGTGGACTCAGGCTATCATGTCGTCGGCATGAAGGCCGTCGATGCGCCGGATATTTCGACCGTCAACAATGATTGATTGGCGCAGCGCTTGGATTGGTCACAACTGCCGCTGATCTGGTTTTGCCGTCATGGCGAAACAGCCTGGAATGCCGAGGGGCGGGTTCAGGGCCAGTATGATACGGTTTTGAACGAAACCGGCAAACTTCAGGCCAATGCCAATGGTCTGAAGCTGAAAACACTTGTCCCTGACCCGTCGGCATTTGATTTTGTTGCGAGTCCGCTCAAGCGCACACGTGAGACGATAGAGCGCATTCGCACCGGGATGGATTTGCCGCGCAGCAAATATCGCATGGATGACCGGCTGAAAGAAGTCCATTTCGGCGATTGGCAAGGCTTTACGCTGGCTGAAATCTCGATGGTGCACCCGGAGTTGCTGGAAGCCAGGCACCGCAACAAATGGGACTTCCTGCCGCCGGGTACGGAGGCTGAAAACTATCATATGTTGGCGGACAGGTTTTCCGGTTGGCTGCAGACAGTCGTTGCGCCGACGATCTGTGTGACACACGGCGGGATCATCCGCAGCCTGTATCATTTGGTCGAAGGTTTAAGCGGCGAAGAAGCATCGCGCCTGTCGGTGCCGCAGGATCAGGTGCTCAAGCTATCGGCCGGACGGCTCTCCTGGCATTGAGCAATACGACATTGGTGGTTGATCTGCCTGAAATCTTTAAGCTTTCACGAAAAACAATTTGCCATCATGCATTATTCCCGCGATGGTTGTTCAAATTGCAATTGCAGGGCAATCATGAAGTCACAATTCACTTCCGCCGTATTCGCTTTCGGGCTGATTTTTTTTGCTTTTGCGCCCGCAAAAGCTGACACTGTCAATGTTTCTGCAGGGCGAACCAGTCAGGTTCTAGCATTCAGCCTGTTCAATTTGTCCAATTGCAATTACGGGCCGAAACCCAAGGTGACGTTGAAACAGCCCGAACATGGCACACTGACTGCTTCTTGGGTGACGGGAAAGTCCAACGACAAGGGCAAATGTTTTGGCAAGTTGATGAAAGGCTACCTGATACGCTACAGGCCGAAAGGTGGCTTTCACGGCGCTGACAAAGGTGCAGTGAATTTCTTTTATCCGACCTATGTAAACGGGTCATCGGACAAGTCCCATTACATCAAGCTCGACATCAATGTGAAATAGATAACGAAAAAGGCGGCACAGGTGCCGCCTTTCGACAAATTCCGCGATGAAAAAGCTCAGTCAGCCTTCTCGATGTCGGTGACGATCTTGTCTTCGCCAGCGACGTCATAGACGACCATGACCTTCATGTCCGGCGCGATGACCGTATAGTCGAACTCGCCCGGCAGCTTGTAGGTGTTGCCGTCGTCGAGTTTGAGCGACTGGTTGGTTTCATCAATCGAGACAATTATGCCGGTGGCTTCGTCAGCCTGCGCGGTGTGTGGCAGGGCGAAAATCAATGCGGCGATCAAAAAAGCCATTTTCTTCATAGTGTTCTCCTCTTCGACCGTCATGCGGGATATTTTTGAAAGATTACGTCTTGGCGCTGTTTACACAATAGGAATGTGTCAAAAGAAGTGCCAGACCGTGACGTTTTTTGGAATGGCTGCCGTTTGACATCAAAGGGTTAAGACAAATAAAACACGCCACCGCTCAAGAAGGCAAAATCACATGTCGCATAACACGTTCGGCCATCTGTTCCGGGTCACCACCTGGGGCGAAAGCCATGGTCCGGCTCTGGGCTGTGTCGTGGATGGCTGCCCTCCGGGGATCGAATTCACGCTGGCCGAAATCCAGAGCTATCTGGACAAGCGCAAGCCCGGCCAATCAAAGTTCACCACGCAGCGGCGCGAAGCCGACGAGGTCAAGGTGCTGTCCGGCGTGATGATGAAAGATGACGGCGTGACGATGGTTTCGACCGGGACGCCGATTTCGATGCTGATCGAGAACACCGACCAGCGCTCCAAGGATTATGGCGACATCGCCAAGCGCTACCGGCCCGGCCATGCCGATTATGTCTATGACGCCAAATACGGCATCCGCGACTATCGCGGCGGCGGGCGCTCATCGGCGCGTGAGACGGCAGCGCGGGTGGCTGCGGGCGCGATTGCACGCAAGATCGTGCCGGGGATGCAGGTTCGCGCGGCGCTGATCCAGATGGGGACGCTGAAGATTGACCGCAGCCGCTGGGACTGGGCGGAAGTCGATAACAATCCGTTCTTTTCACCCGATGCGGGGACTGTCGATGAATTTGCCGACTATCTTGACGGCATCCGCAAGGCAGGCTCGTCGATAGGTGCGGTGATTGAAGTGGTTGCCGATGGCGTGCCCGTCGGTCTTGGCGCGCCGGTCTATGGCAAGCTTGACCAGGACATCGCCTCGAACCTGATGTCGATCAATGCGGTCAAGGGTGTCGAGATCGGCGACGGGTTTGCCACTGCGGAACTGACCGGCGTCGACAATGCCGACGAAATGCGGATGGGGGCGGATGGCAAGCCGTTGTTCCTGTCCAACCATGCCGGCGGCATATTGGGCGGGATTTCGACCGGTCAGCCGGTTGTGGCGCGTTTTGCGGTCAAACCGACTTCTTCGCTTCTTATCCCGCGCCGCTCGATTGATGCGGACGGCAATGAAGTTGATGTCATCACCAAGGGCCGGCACGACCCGTGTGTCGGTATCAGGGCAGTGCCGATCGGCGAAGCCATGGTAGCGTGCGCCGTGGCTGACCATTACCTGCGCCATCGCGGCCAAACCGGACGGAATTGAACATGTCATATGACCAGAAGAAAGTCGTGGAGGCGATCCGCGCCTTTGAACGTGGCGAAATCGTTGTCGTGATGGATGATGACGGGCGCGAGAATGAAGGGGACCTGATCGTCGCCGCCGTTCATTGCACGCCGGAAAAGATGGCGTTCATCGTGCGTCACACTTCGGGCATTGTCTGTACTCCAATGCCGCGTGAGGAGGCCAAGCGGCTGAATCTGGCGCCTATGGTGGCCGACAATGACTCGGCGCATACCACGGCGTTCACTGTTTCCGTCGATTACAAACACGGCACGACGACTGGCATTTCTGCCGATGACCGGACGCTGACCGCACGCAACCTGGCCAATCCGAATGCAGGTGCCAGCGATTTTGTCCGGCCCGGCCATATCTTTCCGCTGATCGCCCGCGAAGGCGGAGTGTTGATGCGCTCGGGCCATACGGAAGCAGCCGTAGACCTTTGCAAGCTTGCCAGCCTGCCGCAGATCGCGGTGATTTCTGAACTCGTCAATGACGACGGGACCGTCATGCGCGGGCCGCAGGTGAAGGCGTTCGCAGAAACCCACAAACTGCTGGAAATCACTGTTGCTGACCTCATTGCCTATCGCCAGCGCAAGGAAACGCTTGTCAAACGGGTCGATTCCTTCCTGATCGAAACCGAGGCCGGTACGGCTCAAGCGCATGCTTATTCGCTTCCTTGGGATCCGATGCAGCATCTGGCCATAGTGTTCGGCGACATCCGCGACGGTGTGGACATCCCGGTACGGCTTCATCCGGAAAACGTTGCCAAGGACGTGTTCGGCGCGCGGTCTACTTTGACTGAAGTCATGAAGGACATGGGCGCTGCCAAGCGTGGCGTGATCGTTTACCTGCGCGAAGGCTCGGTCGGTGTCGGCCACCAGATCCGCAACCGTCCCGAACCTGGGGAAGGCCATGCCGAAGCCACGGCGCGGGAGAATGAGTGGCGCGAAATCGGGCTTGGCGCACAGATATTGAAGGATCTCGGCGTTTCCTCGATTAAGCTGCTGGCTTCTCGCGAGCGGCATTATGTCGGGCTTGAGGGCTTTGGCATCGCCATTAGCGGCACGGAAATTCTCTAGCAGTTGACGCTTGCCGGAGTCTGCTGGCTGACGTAATCCTGAGGCGGGGCGCCGGACTGAAGGATTCTGGCCATGTGGGACTTTTCGATTTCCAAAACGCTCGGCATCATGATGAAAACGATGCCGTTCATCCTGTTCCGGATGATCGTGTTTTTCGGAATTACGCTTGCCTATATTTTTGCGACCGGTACCGGCGGGGCGATCGGCTATGGCGTTGGCCGGATTTCATCTGACCCGGAGGCGCAGGGCACATTTGCCGTGTGGGGCGCAGTGGCGGGCTTCGGCCTTGTCTCTGTGGCGGTCTACTGGATCCGCGAGTACGTTCTTTACATTGTCAAGGCCGGGCATATCGCCGTGATGGTGGAGTTGCTGCAGGGCAAGGAATTGCCGCAGGGGCGCAGCCAGATTGACCATGCCAAGGCGGTGGTCACCGAACGGTTTGTCGAAACCAACGTGTTGTTTGCGGTGGATCAGTTGGTGAAAGGCGTGATCCGCGCAATTACCGGATTGCTCGGCGGCATTGCGGCTTTCCTGCCGATTCCCGGACTGGACGGACTGGTCAAGTTCGTCAATTCGGTCATCCGCATGTCGCTGACCTTGGTTGATGAAATCATCCTTGGCTACGCAATCAAGACAGGCAGCACCAATCCTTGGGCCAGCGCGCGGACTGGCGTGGTGCTTTATACGCAGAATGGCAAGACGATGGTGAAGAATGCCATATGGCTATCGGTATTCATGTGGATTGTCTCGATCGCCGTGTTCCTGCTGTTTCTCGCCCCCGCGGCAAGCTTGCTTTATTTCTTTCCGGGGCAGGCGGGCGGCTGGGCCTTTGTGATCGCCATCGCGTTTGCCTGGTCGTTCAAGGCTGCGCTTCTGGAGCCGTTCGCTATTGCGGCGCTGATGGATGTCTATTTCCGCGTCATCGAAGGCCAACAGGCCGATCCCGAATGGGAGCGCAAACTGGACAGTGCTTCAAACAAGTTCCGCGATCTTGGCGGCAAGGCGATGGACTGGGTGCGCGGTAAGCCGTCCGGTGGACAACAGCCGGGTGCGGCGATCTGATGGTGGACGGAACGCAACAAAGCTTTATTGTTCCGTTCCATGACAACACTTCTCTACACCCATCCCATTTTCCTCGAACATCTGACCCCTCCCGGGCACCCCGAGCGGCCTGACCGGCTGCGGGCGTTGGAGAAGGCGCTTGCCGATCCGAAGTTTGACGCGCTGATACGGCTCGATGCGCCGCGCGGGCGTGAGGAGAACGTGTTTCTCGCCCATCCGGAATCGCACATGGCGTTTGTGGCTTCGGCTATCCCGGAAACCGGGATGCGGCGGATTGACGAGGACACAATTGCCAGTCCGCAGACATTTGAAGCCGTGATGCATGCCATCGGCGCGGTGACAGCGGGTGTGGATGCGGTGTTCCGCGGCGAGGCGGACAATGCCTTCATTGCCTCGCGCCCGCCCGGGCACCATGCCGAGCGCGAAACCGCGATGGGCTTCTGCTTCTTCAACCATGTCGCCATTGCGGCGCGCTATGCGCAAGAAAAGCATGGCGCCGAACGGGTGGCGATTGTCGACTGGGATGTGCACCACGGCAACGGGACGCAGAATATTTTCTGGGGCGACACAAGCATTCTCTACGCCTCAACGCACCAGTTTCCGCTTTATCCGGGCACAGGCGCGCTGAACGAGACCGGAGTGAAGAACAACATCGTCAATGCGCCCTTGGCGCCCGAAACCGGCTCGGAAACTTTTCGCGAAGCGCTCGAATCCCGCGTGTTTCCGGCTCTGGAGAATTTCAAGCCGGACCTGATCCTGATTTCCGCCGGTTTTGACGCGCACACGCGTGATCCGCTGGCGGACATCAATCTTACTGAAGCGGACTTCGACTGGGCTACGGCCAAACTGATGGATATTGCCGGACGCTATTCATCAAACCGGCTCGTTTCCATTCTCGAAGGCGGCTATGATCTTCAGGGATTGAGTCTTTCGGCCGCTGCGCATGTCAGCCGCCTGATGCGAGGGTGACCATGGCAGACGATGTGAACGCCGATATCAAGGCGATGAGTTTCGAAGCGGCGCTGGCGGAACTGGAAAAGATTGTCGGCAATCTTGAGCGCGGCGACGTCGAACTGGAACAGTCGATCCGTATCTACGAGCGCGGCGAGGCGCTGAAGAACCATTGCAGCGCGCTGTTGAAAGCGGCGGAAGACAAGGTGGAGAAGATCAGGCTGAGCCGGGATGGCAAGCCGGCGGGAGTTGAGCCGCTGGACTGACGCTTTATTATCGCAAGGGGAAATGTGATGTCCTTCTTTCCTGGAAATGACCCGGACCCCGGCGACAAGTTTGCTTGCGACGCCATCGAAACCATGGTGGTCGCCAGCGCCAGGGACCTTGGCGGGTTTGAGGTTCGGCGCGCGCTGCCGACAGCCAAACGACGGATGGTCGGTCCGTTCATCTTTTTTGACCAGATCGGGCCGGCGGTTTTGACGCCGCAAATGATGCTGGATGTGCGCCCGCATCCGCATATCGGGCTGGCGACTGTAACCTATCTGTTTGATGGCAGAATCCGCCACCGGGATTCACTGGGCACGGAAATGGTGATTGCGCCGGGTGATGTGAATTTGATGACAGCGGGGCGCGGGATTGTCCATTCCGAACGGACGCCGGAAGAGCTGCGCGGCGATCCGATGGCAATGTCCGGATTGCAGACATGGATTGCGCTCCCGGAAAAGGACGAGGACATGGCCCCGGCGTTTGCCACCATCGACTCTTCTCAACTGCCGGAATTCGCCGACAAGAACATGGCGATGCGGGTCATCATGGGCTCTTTTGCAGGTATGAAGGCGCCGGTGCCGACGTATTCCGATACCGTTTATGTCGATGTGCGGCTGAACGCCGCGCAAATATTCAAATTGCCCGCAGATATCGAGGAACGGGCAATTTATGTGTTGTCCGGGGAAGTGGATATTTCCGGTGACCGGTTTGGCAAGTACCGGCTGCTGGTGTTCAAGCCCGGCGATGAAATCGTGCTGAAAGCTGCCACCGATGCGCATTTCGTGCTTTTGGGCGGGGCTTCGATCGGCTCGAAGCGGTATATCTGGTGGAACTTCGTTTCGTCGTCGCAGGAAAAAATCGAACAGGCGAAAGAAGAATGGCGGACTGGAAAGTTTGACATCGTGCCGGGTGACGAAGAGGAATTCATCCCGCTTCCGGCTTGAGGGCCAGACAGACAGCCTCATTATTTCGTGCAAGATTTGGGCTTTGTCTTGCCGCAATGAAGGCGTTCCGGTAGGTCTGGAACGCATAAAAAAAGGCCGCTGCCGAATTGACCGCCCCTATCACACCATTGCTTGATAAAATTACCATTCCCGCCGACCTGCGCCGGATAGCGGAAGCCGACTTGCGCCAAGTGGCCGCAGAATTGCGGGCGGAGATGATTGACGCGGTCTCCAAGACCGGCGGGCATCTGGGCGCGGGGCTGGGCGTGGTCGAACTGACCGTGGCGCTGCACTATGTTTTCAACACGCCGGACGACCGGCTGATCTGGGATGTCGGCCACCAGACCTATCCGCACAAGATCCTGACCGGGCGGCGCGACCGGATACGCACACTGCGGCAGGAGGGCGGGCTTTCAGGCTTCACCCGACGGTCGGAAAGCGAATATGACCCGTTTGGGGCCGCGCATTCATCGACGTCGATCTCCGCCGGGCTTGGCATGGCGGTGGCGCGCGATCTTTCGGGCAAGAACAACAATGTGATTTCGGTGATCGGCGACGGCTCCATGTCTGCCGGCATGGCGTTTGAGGCGATGAACAACGCCGGGGCGATGGACGCGCGGCTGATCGTCATTTTGAACGATAATGACATGTCAATTGCGCCGCCGACCGGGGCGATGAGCGCCTATCTCGCTCGATTGGCTTCGGGTCGCACGTATCTCGGCCTGCGCGACATCGGCAAGAAGCTGACGAAATATCTTGGCAAACGGATTGACCGGGCGATCACACGCGCGGTCGAGCATGCACGCGGCTATGTGACCGGCGGGACGATGTTCGAGGAGCTCGGTTTCTATCACATCGGGCCGATTGACGGGCATGATCTCGACACGCTGGTTTCGGTGCTGCGCAACGTGCGCGACAATTACAAGGGGCCGGTGCTGATCCATGTGGTGACGCAAAAGGGCAAGGGCTATGCGCCCGCGGAAGCTGCCGCCGACAAGTATCACGGGGTCAACAAGTTTGACGTGGTGACCGGGACACAATCCAAGCCGCCGGCAAATGCGCCAAGCTACACGCGTGTGTTCGGCGACAGCCTTGTGACCGAGGCCAGCCATGATGACAAGATCATCGGCATCACGGCGGCAATGCCCAACGGCACCGGGCTCGACATTTTCGGCAATGCGTTTCCCGGGCGGCTGTTTGATGTCGGCATTGCCGAGCAGCATGCCGTGACATTTGCGGCGGGACTGGCAACGGAGGGCTACAAGCCGTTCGTGGCGATCTACTCGACGTTCCTGCAGCGCGCCTATGACCAAGTGGTACATGACGTCGCCATCCAAGGCCTGCCGGTGCGATTTCCGATTGACCGGGCGGGCTATGTCGGCGCGGATGGGGCAACGCATGCGGGTTCGTTCGATACGACGTACCTCGCGACACTGCCCGGCTTCGTGGTGATGGCAGCGTCGGATGAGGCGGAACTTCGCCACATGGTTCGCACGGCTGCCGAATACAACGAAGGGCCGATTTCATTCCGCTATCCGCGCGGTGATGGGGTAGGTGTCGACCTTCCGGAACGTGGGTCGGTGTTGCCGATCGGCAAGGGGCGGATTGTCAAGGAAGGCACGCGCGTGGCGCTGCTGTCGTTCGGCACACGGCTGCAGGAATGTCTTGGCGCTGCGGCGGAACTGGATGCGGCGGGGCTATCCACGACGGTTGCCGATGCGCGGTTTGCCAAGCCGCTGGACGAGGATCTGATCCGGCGGTTGGCCAAGAATCACGAGGTTCTGATCACGGTCGAAGAAGGTGCGGTAGGCGGGTTCGGCAGCCATGTGCTGCAGTTTCTGGCGGCCAACGGATTGCTGGATATCGGTCTCAAGGTGAGGGCGCTTTGTCTGCCGGACGAATTCACCGACCATGCCAGGCCCGAGCGCATGTATGAGCATGCGGGGCTGGACGCCAAGGGCATCGTGTATTCGGTGTTTGCGGCGCTGGGCGATGAGATAAAGAAGCCCGTCCGCGCATGAGGCGTCACATTAGGTCTTTCCGTTTTTGATTCCGGTGCTTTTCCCAACTTATTGAAATAGTGCGCTTTTGCACGCGAGATGACTTTCAGAATTCGACTTCAAAGCGTCAACTTCCGGAACCGTAACACATTGCTCACCAAACCATTTTGCAAAGTGCTAACCGCGCTTGTTTGCCGAAGATTCTGATCTTTGCTGTAGTCCTTTAGCGGGGTTACAGGGAGACCAAGATGCTGAGAACAGCACTGCTCGCCGTTTTGCTTGCCGGATTTGCGACCAGCGCGATGGCAATCGACGGGCCGAAATATGACCGCAAAATTGAAGCGGCGGTGAAGAAGATTGTCGCCAAGAAGGTTGGCGACATTCGCGGGGCGTTTGACATTAACGCCAAGCCGGTTGCCATCAACGCAATGGCTGAAGAGGCAGCGGTTGAAGCCGCCGTTGAGGTATTGCCTGACGAGAAGTCATTGGTGCAGGTGGCGTTGCTCAATGTTCCTGTTCAGCCGCTATTGTTCAAGCCACAGTCGAAGTACCAATCCGGCCGGCCTGAACCGATCCGCAAAGTCCGCAAGGTCACCAGCTTCCAATACTTCTGAGCCTTTCCCTTGTAAGGCGCGTTTCCGTCGGGCATTGAGACCCGATGAATGTTGCTGTTTCAAAACGTCTGCGACTGGACGAAGCGCTTGTGGCGCGGGGGCTTTATGCGTCCCGCTCGCGGGCACGCGACGCGATCATGCGCGGAACGGTTTGGGTATCCGGCTCTGTCGTTTCCAAGCCGGGGCAGCTTGTTGATGGGGATGCAGTTATCGCCATCGCTGATCCGGCGCAGTCGTATGTTTCGCGGGCAGCGCTGAAGCTGGTGGCCGGACTGGAGCGTTTCGGAATGTCTCCTGAAGGCACTTCGGTGCTGGATATAGGGGCATCGACAGGCGGGTTTGTGCAAATGCTCTTGCAGCGCGGCGCGGGCCATGTGATCGGCGTTGATGTCGGGCATGGTCAATTGCATGCCTCGCTTGCCAATGATGCGAGGGTGACAAACCTTGAAGGACTGAACGCGCGGGAACTTGCGCGCGAACATTTGGGCGGGCGCAAGATCGGCTTTGTCACCAGTGACGTCAGCTTCATTTCGTTGACGCTGGCGCTGCCACCTGCGCTGGAATTGGCGGAGGCAGGGGCGCGGTGCGTGCTGCTGATCAAGCCGCAATTCGAGGCGGGGCGGGAGGCTATTGGTAAGGGCGGAGTTCTGAAAGACAAGACAATTGGGCCTAAAATCGCTGAGGATTTAAGTGACTGGCTTGGCACGCAAAAGGGCTGGCGGGCAATTGGGGTTTGCGATTCACCGATTGATGGCGCAGATGGCAACCATGAATATCTGCTTGGCGGGATAAAAGACCAATGAATTTGACCATCACTGAAATGGGCGCACGCGGCGAAGGTTTGGCTGAGGGGCTGAACGGGCCGGTGCATGTGCCATACACTTTGCCGGGCGAAACCGTAAATGCCGCAGTCAACGGCGGGCGCGGCACGGTGATGTCGATCCTCGATCCTTCAAAGGAACGTGTCACGCCGGTCTGCAAGCATTTTGAACATTGCGGTGGCTGCATGCTGCAGCATTGGCAGACGGACGCGCAGCTGGAATGGAAAAGGCTTGAGGTGCGTGATGCACTGGGCAAGCGCGGCATCGAGGCGGAGGTGCTTCCTATTATCGGCTGCGAGCCAGGCGAGCGGCGTCGGGTGACATTCACCGTGCGCGATGAGCAGGGCCGCAAGGTGACCGGTTTCAATGCGGCGCAAAGCCATGATGTGGTCGAGATCACGGAATGCTTTGTTGCCGCGCCGCAGATCGTTGCGGCGCTTCCTGTGGTGCGGGAACTTGCCAAGATCATCAAGGTGGAGCGCGAGGGCGGCCATATTGCTGTGACGTTGACCGAGAGTGGTCTCGACATGCACGTATCCGGCATAGACAAACTTGCCGACGAGCTGCGGCGCAAGATGAGCGCATTTGCGCTGGCGCATGGACTGGCGCGGCTGTCGGCCGACGAAGAAGTGCTTGTCGAGGCAAAGCGGCCGGTTATTCACTTCGGTCCGGTGGCAGTTACCCCGCCGCCAGGTGGGTTCTTGCAAGCCTCGGCGCGCATTGAAGAGGCGATGGCGGCGCTGGTTGTTTCGCATTTCGCCAAGGCGAAGAAAGTGGCGGATCTTTTTGCCGGGTCCGGCGCGTTCACGTTCCGGCTTGCGGGCAAGGCGCCGGTTCATGCCGTGGAAGGTGACAAATCGGCAGTGGCGGCACTCGACCGGGGTCGGCGTGGCTTGCAGGGCGTCAAGGCGATCACCGTCGAGCAGCGCGACCTGTTCCGGCGGCCGATGATGGTTTCGGAGCTGAAAGCCTATGACGCCGTCGTGTTTGACCCGCCGCGCGCAGGGGCCGAGGATCAGGCCCGGATGCTGGCAAAATCTGGCGTGCGCTGGATAGCGGCAGTGTCGTGCAATCCGGCGACGCTGGCGCGCGATCTGCGGATACTCATCGACGGCGGGTTCAAGCTGAAAAGTGTAACGCCGTTTGACCAGTTTTTATGGTCGGCGCACGTCGAGGCTGTGGCGCTGCTCGAAAACCCGAACGCCGGATCAGGCCCGCGCAAGATCTTCGGCTGACAGCGCGAACACCTCTCCCTGGCTTTCCTCGGTGTCGAGGAACAGGAAGGGCAAGTCGGGATATTCGGCGATCAGCTGATCGCGCCCGGTGCCGAATTCGCAGATCAGCATGCCCGTTTCGGTCAGATGTTCCGGCGCCTCCGCCAAAATCCGGCGGACGAGATCGAAGCCGTCTTGGCCAGAGACATGGGCCATTTTTGGCTCGGCTGCGTGTTCGAGGGCGAAGGCGTCGACTTCTTCTTCGGCGACATATGGCGGGTTGGCCAGGATCAAGTCGTAGCGGCGGCCTTGCAGGGCAGAAAAGAGATTGCCTTGATGCAGGCCGATCCGGTGTTCAAGGCCGTGGGTGGCGACGTTGATCTGCGCCACTTCGAGGGCATCTGCCGAAAGGTCTGTCGCGTCAACTTCCGCGTTTTCAAAACGCATGGCGGCGAGGATGGCAAGGCAGCCGGAGCCGGTGCAAAGGTCGAGCACGGTTTCGACGGACTCGGTTTCGGGGATCAGCGCGTTTTCAGCGCCGGCGAAATCGGTGCGGCCGAGCAGTTCCCCGATGTAGGACCGCGGGATGATAACGCGTTCATCGACGTAGAAGGGCACGCCGTGCATGTAGGCCTTGTTCAATAGATAGGGCAGCGGTTTGCGGGAGGATGCGCGCAGGTCGATCAGGTCAGCGAGGCGTTGGCGCTCTGTGTCGAGCAGGCGGGCGTCGAGGAAGGGTTCGAGCCGGTCGATCGGCAGGTTGAGGCCTTCAAGCACGAGGTAAGCGGCTTCATCGTAGGCGTTGGTGGTGCCGTGGCCATAGACCAGATTGGCGGCATTGAAGCGCGAGACGGCATGGCGCAGAAAATCGCGAACGGTGATGAATGTGGATGCCGGGGTTGCTGTCATGACGCCTCGCAGTCTGGCAGGTGAGTAGCGCTGCGGACTGGATGTGGCAACTGGCGTTTCGCGATTGTGGTTGACCGCAGCGCTTGGGGCAGTTGATGTGTAAGGCTGCGGAGAGACAACATGACGGATTTGTTCGGAAATCAGCAGCCAGAAATCATGGCCTCGCGGCGGTTGAAGGGCAGGGTGGATGTGGTGCTGATTGCGCCAGGGACGCATTTTGTGACCGTTGCCGGAAGCGCGCTGGATCTGACATTCGACGGGATCGTCGGTGATCATCATGCGGGCGCCACCCGCAAGGCGGGCGGGCGTGAGCCTTGGTATCCGCGCGGCACCGACATCCGCAACGAGCGGCAGGTTTCCCTTGTCTCGACAGATGATTTGACGGCGATAGCCCGGGATATGGGCGTTGATGGAGTCAAGCCGGAATGGCTTGGTGCTAATCTGGTGATTTCCGGAATAGCCGATTTTTCGATGCTGCCGCCGCGCACGCTGTTGTTTTTTGACGGCGGCGTGACGCTGAAAGTCTATGGGCAGAATGCACCTTGCAAGATTGCCGGGCGGGCCGTGGCCGAAGGATTGGGGCATGCGGATCGCGACGAGACAGCGTTGGCGTTTGTTAAGGCGGCAAAGCGGCTGCGCGGACTTGTGGCTTGGGTGGAGAAGCCGGGCAGGATAGAGGCAGGCGAGGCGCTTGAGGGACGCGTGCCGGAACAGTGGCTTTACGGTTCTTAAGCCTCTTCGTCCGGATCAATAAACCGCGTTGCCCGCCACTCAGTGAGTTTGTCGTTGATGGCTTCCAGACAGAAATGGCGCGCTGATTCCTGATCATAGCCTTCAGCGAGCAGCGTGTCATAGTCAGTGTGATGGTGCCGGATATGCGCAATCAATGACAGCCACGTGCTGATTCCGGCGGGATAGCTGCGCAAATGGCGTGAGGCGGCCTGGGATTTGACGGCTTCGGCGTCTGAATAGGGGATGCCCGGCACCCATGTGATCAGCGCTTTGGCGATTTCCTTCTGCAACTTGGTTGAAAGCGACAAAAATCTGTCTCCATGCGACTTGCGCGGCTTTCGCAGATGACATAAACATATCTTTATGTCTTTTGCGAGGAAATGATGAGTACGGTTCAACTGCCCCTGGATGGTCTGGTGGATACCTTGAAAGCGGTGGCGGAATCCAGCCGCTTGCGCATTCTCCATCTGCTGAAGCGCGGGGACTTGACGGTCACGGACATCACGACCGTGCTTGGCCAATCGCAGCCACGCGTTTCCCGCCATCTCAAGCTGTTGCACGAGGCCGGACTGATAACGCGCTATCAGGAAGGCTCTTGGGCCTATTTCCGCATTGACGATGCGACGCTATCCGGCCAGTTGGCCGATGCGCTGGCAGCGCGGCTTGACGACAAGGACCTCACGCTGGCGCGCGACCTTGAGCGGCTTGCCGAAGTCAAACAGGCGCGCCAATCGCGGGCGGCGGATTACTTCACCAATAATGCGCAGGAGTGGGACCAGATACGCTCTCTGCATGCGCCGGACGCTGCAGTTGAAGCACTCCTGAGCAAGCTGGTCGGCACGCGGCATTTCCAGTCTATGCTGGATCTGGGCACCGGCACCGGGCGGCTCCTTGAACTCTTTTCACCGCTCTACCGGCGCGGCGTCGGCATTGACATGAGCCGCGACATGCTTGCGGTGGCGCGGGCCAATCTGGAGCGGGCAGGCGTTGCCAATGCGCAGGTGCGGCAGGGTGACATTCTCAACCCGCCGGTCGAGCGTGACCATTTTGATCTGGTGACAATCCATCAGGTTCTGCATTTCCTTGATGACCCGGTGGTGGCGATCCGCGAGGCGTCGCGGGCGCTCCGGCCAAACGGACGGCTGATCATTGTTGATTTTGCCAGCCACGACATTGAAACCCTGCGCGAGAAGCATGCGCATGTGCGCCTTGGCTTTTCGGACGAGCAAATCAACGGTTGGCTGAAGGAATGTGGTTTGACGCCGGTAGCAGCGCACCAGGTTGCGCCGTCTGGCGCGGGTCAACTCACTGTCAAAATATGGATCGCGCGCGATCCGCGCATCCTCATTGCTGAGCAGGCTGCCAGCGAAATCCAAGCGTTGGAGACTGTCTGATGAATACGTTCCGCCTGTCGCGCCGCCCGGACCTTGGCAAGGGTATCCGCGTGTCGTTTGAATTCTTTCCGCCGAAGAACACGGATATGGAGGAGCGGCTGTGGCAGACGATTGACCGGCTGCAGACACTGGCTCCGGATTTCGTCTCTGTGACATACGGCGCAGGCGGTTCCACCAAGGAGCCGACGGGGCGGACTGTCAGCCGCATGATCAACCAGGCGGGCCTGAAGACAGCGGCGCATCTGACTTGCGTGAATGCTTCGAAACAACAGGTCAACGATGTGGTGCGGGAATATCAGTCTTTCGGTGTCGAGCGGTTTGTTGCGTTGCGCGGCGATCCGGCGACCGGCATGGGCACGCCCTATGTGGCGCATCCGGAAGGCTATCAAAGCTCGGCAGACCTGATTGCCGGGCTGAAAGAAATTGCCGATTTCGACATTTCGGTTTCCGCTTATCCGGAAAAGCATCCGGAAAGCCGGGATTTTGCGACGGATATTGAACTTCTGAAGCGCAAAGTTGACGCGGGCGCGGACCGGGCGATCACCCAGTTCTTCTTCGACAATGACGTCTATGAGCGCTACGTCGAGCGTGTGCGGCGCGCGGGGATCTACATTCCGATCCTGCCGGGCATCCTGCCGGTGCACAATTTCCGGCAGGTTACGAACTTCTGCTCACGCTCGGGCACGCACGTGCCGTCATGGCTGGCGGAGCGGTTTGAGGGGCTCGACAATGACCCGCAGACCCACGCGCTGGTGGCTTCCGCCGTTGCCGCGGAACAGGTGCTGGATCTGGTCGAGCGCGGCGTGCAGGACTTTCATTTCTACACGATGAACAGGTCGGACCTGGTGTTCGCGATTTGCCATCTGATCGGCATCCGCCCGGCACAGGCCGCCCAAGCGGCCTGATGCCCTTGCTCAAATCCGCACATGAAAAAAGCCGGTTGCGTGGCAACCGGCTTTTAAAAGTTCTTGGCGGACCTCCAGTCCGCGACCGGGGTTAGGTCAAGAAACCAGCCCCAGCACAATTGCGCTGACAAATGCGAACGCTGCGCAGAACATTACAACGTTGAGAGATTTTGTTAAATCCATCTATGCGCCTCCTTTGTCTATGCCGCCTAAACATATGCTTTTGTCGTAGAGGCGCAAGGGTAATCCATGCTGCATTGCGGCGAAATTGTGGAAAAACGTTTCGTCAAACAGCCCTAAAGCATTGAAAAGAAAAATGATTTCAAGTTGTTCATTATTTATTAAAGATGGTTAAATGACGAATTGGCTTTGCTCGCCGAATTTTGCCGCGTTTGAATCCAAAAGGCAAAAAACACTTTCCAATCAAGCTTTTCGCGGCTTGGTTGAACCCATGCCACGGTTGAGGACAATCAGGCCCGCAGCGATCATTCCCATGCCGAAAAGCTGATTCAGCGAAAGCTTTTCTCCGAGAAAAGTGATTCCCAGCAAGACGGCGCTGACCGGAACGATGAGCGTGACCAGCGAGACGACCGTTGCTCCAGCCTCCGCGAGGATGCGGAAAAACAGGGTGTAGGCGAAGGCGGTTGAGCCAAGCGCCAACGCCATGACAGCAAGCCAGCTTCCGCTGCTCCATTGCAAAGCATCCGGCGCTCCGTGGACCAAAAGGGCGACGGGCAGCATCAGGATGGTTGACGCGGTCAATTGTCCGGTTGCGGTGAAAAGGGGCGGGATATGGCGGAACCGTTTGCCGTAGATCGAGGCGAGTGCATAGGAAGCGGCGGCGCCAATGATTGCCAGCTCAGCCCAAAGCGGAGCACCAAGCCCACCGAGCGCGGAAGGGCCGACGATGGCCGCAGCGCCGGCGATGCCGATCAAGGTTCCGATGATTTTTGCCGGAGAAGCCTTCTCGTCGCGGGTCAGCATGTTGGCGGCAACAACAGTCAGGAACGGGGTGGTGGCATTGAGGATCGAGGCCAAGCCTGCGCCAAGGACGGTTTGACCCGCGAAAATCAGTGAAAAGGGGATGGCGTTGTTCAAGAGCCCGAGGCCGAAGAAAGGCAGGAACGGGGTTTTGCGGAAGGACTTCGATTGGCCTGTTGCCGAAAGATAGAGATGAAGCGCGAGCGCGGCGATGCTGACGCGGAAAAACACCAGCCAAAGCGGCGGCAACTCCATAACGGCAATGCGGGCGAAGAAGAATGAACCGCCCCACAGCGCACCGAGGAGGAGCAGCATCAGCCAAATTTTCAGCGGAATGGGAATTGACGATGGCACTTGGCTGTTGGTTGTCATGCTGTTGTATCCGATGCCGGGCGAATGTGCCTGTCACGTGACTATATCACCACCCGATTCATGGTGGATAAGCGCTTTTCGTCATAGGCCAAGATTGCTAGCCTTGGCAGCAACGCAGGAGTCGGCATGGAAAAATTTGCAACCGCAAAAGAGGCAGCGCTGGCGATGCGCCCAGATGAGCCGGTCTATTGCTTTCACCCCAAAGTGCTGGCGGATGACGCGAAAAAGTTCATGTCTCTGTTTTCCGGCAAGACCGCCTATGCCGTGAAAACCAACGGCGAACGGATGGTGCTGGACGTGCTGGCGGCCAATGGCGTGACCTGTTTTGATGTCGCTTCGCCGCAGGAAATCGCCGATGTGCGCGCCGCCGCACCAATGGCCGAGATGATCTACATGCACCCGGTCAAGGCACAGTCGCATATCCGCGATGCGCTGGTGAAATTTGGCATAAGGGTGCTGGCGCTCGACCATGAAGACGAATTGAACAAAATCCACCGGATTGTTCAGGGACTGGATATCGATCCGGGCTCTGTGACGCTCTATGTGCGGCTGCAGACCAAGGGGCATGCCGCGTACGAACTGTCCAAGAAATTCGGCGCCGGTCCGGCGCATGCGGTCGAACTTTTGCAGCGAGTGGACAGACTTGGCTACAAGTGCGGGCTCTGTTTCCATGTCGGCAGCCAGATCGAAGACCCGGACACTTATGATGCGGCGCTGAAAGTTGCCAAGCAGGTGCGTGCCGCTGCGGGGATCAAGCTTGCCGGACTCGATATTGGCGGCGGGTTTCCTGCGGAATACGGACATGATCCCAAGCGTGCGCATCCGGAAATGCCTTCGCTGCCGCAACTGATGTCGCGGGTTTCGGGCGACATTGCCGAATGGGGCTTCTCCGACATGCCGCTGATTGCCGAGCCGGGGCGGGTGATTGCAGCTAGGGCTTTTTCGCTGATTGTGCGCGTGCTTTTGCGCAAAGGACGGCGGCTTTACATCAATGACGGCATCTGGGCGTCGCTGTCGGACTCCTGGACCGGCAAGATCACGCTGCCGGCCCGATTCATTCCCGACCCTGCGATCAAGCAGCGCAACGGCGATCCGCACCAGATTGTGCCGTTCAAGGTTTGCGGGGCGACTTGCGATTCGGTTGACATTTTGACCCGCCCATTCTGGCTGCCGGAAACGGTAGATACCGGCGACTGGATAGAAATCGGACATATTGGCGCCTATTCGCTGTCACTGCGGACACGATTCAACGGGTTTTATCCCGACACCTTTGTCGAAGTCGCGACGCCGTTTGACGAAGGCGACGCGCCGGAAGGCTATGCCACGCTTGAAACGATGGGCGAGGACGATCTGGATGATGATCTTCCCGAAATCTAATTCTTGGCCAGCCAGGCTTTCCAGGCTGCAGGCGTGCCGCTGAACACATTCATGTCCGCGCCGCCCCTGATGCCGGGGATCGAACCGGTTCCGGAATATTGCCAGAAGGTCCACTTGCGGCCGGGGTAGACATTTGACGGGTGGTCAGCGACGGCGCGCAGGAAGAACTGGTAGTCCTTGAAGTGGCCTTGCAGATTTTCCTCATAGAAATCCGGCACGGTGTAGATGATCGGCTTCTTGCCGTAGCGGGCTTCAACGCGGTCCAGCCAAACCTGCATTTCCTTGCGCACGGCCTCAGGCTCCGGGCGGAACTTGCAGGACGGGGATTTGTGGTTCCATTCCATGTCGAGCACCGGCGGCAGCGCCGACCGGTCGACGGGAACGTGGCGGATGAACCATGCCGCCTGCTGGAAGGCGGGGGTGCAGAAGTAGAAGAAGTGGTAGGCGCCGCGCGGCACGCCAGCGGCTTTGGCGGCCTGGAAATTTGCCAGAAACGCCTCGTCGGCCCGGTCGCCGCCTTCGGTTGCCTTGATGAATGTAAAGGAAACGCCGTTTGCCCGCGCCATCTGCCAGTCAACACTGCCCTGGTATTTTGAAACGTCCGTGCCGTGCACCGGATAAGCGGCAGGGCCGCGGCCGGGGAAATCGACCGGATCGGTTTCGGAAAAGTTGGGCCGTGCGACGCGGATGTCATGCACGGCGCGTTCGAGGCCGGGGCCCGTGGACGTGCAGGAGGACAGCAGCGCTGCGGCGAGCGCTGTGCAGAGGCTGGTTATGAGGCGGGCGGTGCGAATCATGTGTTGCCTGTGTTTGTGTGGAGATAGCGCGGGAGCGGGCGGGCGTCATCTGTGCTTTCGCGTTTCAGTATAGGCATGCGGCCGCAGTGTGTTGATAGATCGCAGCGAGATTTCCGGCGTGTTGCATTCCTTGAGATTTAGACGGACAGTCCGGTGAGGCTTTGGAGTTTGGCATGGGCGGTTTGCGGCGGTTGATGAAGTGGGTGTTGCGGCTGTTTGTTCTGGCAGTGATTGGCTTTGGCGCATGGCTTTATGTCTCGCCGCCGGACTTGATCCGCGTTGCCGCCGGCTATTCGGCCAAGATGGTTTGCTCGAACGTGTTCATTGCCGGGCGCGAAGGCGGGCAGGTTCTTGCAGATGACGTGCAGGCGCCGGGGCATCCGATCCTGAAGTATGTGAGGGTTTCGGTGGATGAAAAGGCCGGAACGGTGAGTGCAGGACTTGCGGGCGTGTTTGGCAAGGGATTGGCTGTGTTCCGGCCGGGGCTTGGCTGTGCTTCCGTTCCGGATGGAAATGTGGAGGGCGCCAAGGCGGTCGCCTTGAAACAGGTTGAACCGGACGCGGCAAATGTGGATCAGCCCTGGCCGATGGGCAATCAGGTTGCTGCAAGCCAGGACCCGGCGATTGCGGCCATTCTGGATGATCCGGCTATGACCGGACCGGGAATGCGGGCCGTTCTGGTGGTGCAGAACGGGCGGATTGTAGCCGAACGCTATGGCGAGGGCTTTGACGACAAGACTCCGCTTCTTGGCTGGTCGATGACCAAGACGGTCAATACAGCGATCATCGGCACTTTGGTGCGCGACGGCAAATTGGCATTGGACAAGGCAGACCTGTTTCCGGAATGGAAAACTGGCAACCACGCGGCAATCACCGTTGCGGACCTGATGGCGATGACGTCGGGGCTGGAGTTCAATGAAGACTACGGCGATGTCACCGACGTGACGCGGATGCTTTATCTGCAGCCGGATATGGCGGCGTTCGCGCGCGACAAGCCGTTGGTCGGACTGACGGGCAAAAAGTTCAACTATTCGAGTGGCACGACGGTGCTGTTGTCGCGCATCTGGCAGGATGCGCTTGGCGGGGCGGATGTGGCTCTGGCCTATCCGCGTGCGGCGATGTTTGATCCGTTGAACATGGCCAGCGCCACATTGGAAGCCGATGCGGCGGGGACGTTCACGGGTTCGTCCTACATGTATGCCACCGGCCGCGATTGGGCGCGGTTTGCGCAGATGCTTCTCGACGATGGCAAAGCAGGCGGGGGCATGGCGAACGGCGCGCAGATTTTGCCGCCGGAGTTTGTGGCAATGATGCGGGAACCGGTTGCGGCGTCCGACACCGGATTTGGCGTGCAATATGGCAAGGGGCAGGTCTGGCTGAAGGGGCCTTCCGGCACGACGCCGGAGACGCAAGATCCGGACCTCGGATTTGTGCTGCCTGCCGATGCCTACTGGATGCTCGGGCATGACGGGCAGTCGATCTGCATCATTCCCTCGAAGAAGATGATCGTGCTGCGCATGGGCCTGACGCCGTCGAAGCTGAATTACAAGCCGCAGGCGTTGGTGCAGCGGTTGGTGGCTGTGCTGCCATAAACCGGGACACTAAACGGGGTTGCGCGGCCGCTTGATCTTGATGAGCCAGGCGAAATCCCGCGCGTGACTGACGGCTTCAAACTGGAAGCCGCGTTTTTGTGCTTCGGCGAACAGGAAGCGTTTCAAATCTGTTCGCGGCGTGACATGAAACGTGCGCAGCCACCAGACGAGAAATGATTTGAACAATGCAGGCAGTTGCTCCTGCTGGCCGAAGTCGACGATATGCAGCGAGCCGCCAGGGTTGAGCGTATTAAGGGCAAGGCGGACGGCGACCTGCCAAGGCGGGATCATCGAGACGGAATAGGACATAACAATCCGGTCGAAACCCTTCTTGGCGAACAGCGCGTCCGGGTCGAACGAAGTTGCGTCACCCCGCGCCAGTACAATGTTTCCGTCTAGACCATGCCGATTGACCGAACGGGCGGCCGTGTCGAGCATGGCAGATGAAATATCGAGTCCGAAGAAGCGCGCCGCAGGATAGGTTTGCGCGGCGCATATGAGGTTTCGGCCGGTGCCGCAGCCGATCTCCAAAACCGTTTCATTGGCGGCGGGGTTCAAACCGTCAATCAAACGGTCCCTGCCGAGGAGATAGTATTTGCGGGTAAAGTCGTAAAAATGCCGCTGAAGACGATAGACCCGGTCCATCAACTGGTCGTGGGCGATGGTCCCGGTCATGCGGCTGCCCTCAATGCGTAAATATGGAAGCCGCCGTAAATTGAGGAGCGGTCCTGCGCATGCAGCTCAGAGGAGCGTTTCTCAAGGTAATCCCACTTGCCAAGCACATCGGCATCAACACGGCCGGGAAGCACGCTAGGCCCCGCGGCAGTGCGGAAGATCACCCTTGCGCCGGGCCGCGCCGTGCGGGTGATCTCCCTCCAGAGATCGTTCAGTTGCCCGTCGTTCATCCAATCCTGTGCATCAAGCAGCACCACCCGATCCACGGAGCGCGGCGCCTTTTCGGCCAGATGCGCGGTCAGGGATGCGTTGACACAGGTCATCCTGTGCGCACGGCGGCGGATGGTGTCATAATGTTCCGCCTTGAGATAGGGCGGCAGCGGGCCAGTGTCGTCGTCGCCATAGGAGCGGCCGAATGCCTGCAGGGCGAAATAGTTTTCGCTCAGCGGAAAGCCGCACGAGAGTTTTTCCAGCCGCTCGCGCAGCACGGTCGTCATCGAGCCGCCGCCGGCCGAGGCGAGCGCCTCATATTGCGCGGGAGGAATGCCGAGGCCGAACAGCGAGGCCTTGCGCGCTGTTGCCCAGCGGATCATGCGACGGTCGAACAGCGGTGAAAGCGCGGTTTCGAAAAAGGTACGTTGCTCGGCCACGGAACGCGCGCGCAGCATATGGGATGGATCAATGCCGTGCCAGCGGGCGATGCGGTGTGCGGCGCCGATGAACCAGCCGAGCAGGCCGTGATGGTATAGATCGCGAGAGAACAGGCTGATGCGCCGACGGCCGGTCCAGCCGCGCTTTTCCCAATAGGCACGGCTGCCCGCGTCAAGATTTGGGGCGATGAACCTATAGTAGGCGGCAATGTTGGCCTTATCGTCGGCTTTGCCGAAGAAGCGGTAGAAACTGGCGTAGCCCGGCAGATTGGCTGCGGCAGCAAGCTTCAGCCGGTTCAGCGCGACGTGCGCCTCATTGAGGTCAACAGCTTCGACCCGGCCGGGGTCCTGCGTCAGGTAGGAAAGCGCGTTGCAGCCGCCCGAGGCGATGGCGACAATCGTCTGGCCCGGCTCTGTCTCCAACGCATTGATGTCGACTTCCGGATCTTCCCAGATTTGCGGGTAGACAAGTCCCTTGAACACATAGGCGAAGGTGCGGTCCATGAAACTGGCCCACGTCAGGCCGCGCTGATTGACGACCGCTTTGTGGAGTATTGACTGATTGCCTGAAAATGCCATCAAGAATCGTGCTCCTGCTGAATTTCGTGATGGGCTATCAATCACGTACGACAGTTGCGTGACGGGTGCCGGCGATGCTCCGCCGATTTGCAAAAGAGCTGAACGCCGGCCGCGTAATTGCTGCGGCATGAGTGGCACCGGTATGTCTCCACTGCGAAATACTCTCACGGAAGATGAAATCATCCGGCGTCAGTTGAACATTCCCGCTCAACTGGCAGTTTTCGCTACCGACAGGAGCCGAGTGTAAAGTGCTCGGCGCGAGCGTCTGTCATTTGATTTAGAGCACGAGATTGAGTGCAGACTGGCAGTAAAATAGAAATGATTTCAGTGGCTGCACTTTATGCGGAGGGGAACCGTGCATGGATCTCATGACTATTGTGAAAAGGCTGTAGCCAAACAGAAGAATGCTGTCCTCGTGCCAGACGCGGCGGTCGCCGACGTGTTTCGCGCCGTCTTTGAACTCGAAACAGTTCAGCCAGAAGACAACTTCTTTCGTCTTGGCGGCGACTCCCTGCTTGCCGAGACGCTGATGACTGCAATCAAAGCCGAATTCGACATTGAGTTGCCGATTTCCGTGCTTGTGGAAACATCGACCCCCAAGGCGCTTGCCAGCCTGATCCGGGAAAGGCGCGGCGGCAACAAGTCATCGAATTTGATGGTGGCCAGATCCGGCGGCTCCCGTCCACCACTTGTCTGCGTGCACGGAGCCAACGGTGACTCTTTGACTGCGTTTTATCTGGCAGAAGTGCTGGCTCCAGGACGAATTGTATACGGATTCAGGGCTTCCGGACTGGAGAACGGCGAAGCCGCGTCATCTTCCGTGGAGGAAATCGCAGGTGCATACATCAAGGCGTATCGCGCCGCAGGGGAGATGCGAGAGCCGGTTTTTCTGCTCGGCCATTGTGCTGCTTCGGTCATCGCCTATGAGATGGCGCAACAGTTGACTGCGGCGGGATGCAATGTGGGCGGTCTGATCCTGATTGATCCCGCAGTGGGCAAAGGCGCTCCGTTTCTGCAAGGCCGCGTCTTGTCACTCGCCAATCGCGGTCTGCAGAGGGCAAGGCGTTACTTCTTGCATCGACGCCGCGCGGCGCAAAACACCGGCATGAATATGGATCAGCGGAGGGCGGCGACAAAGCGGGCAATTCAGTTTGCCACGCGGTGTAATACTCCCTCACCGTTGGCCGTTCCCTGTCTGTTTATCTACACGTCCGCCCGCAGGGCGCTCGTCGAAAAAAGCGGTGGATACAAGTCATTGTTGCCCAAAGGCGAATTTGTCGAGTTCAACGCCGAGCATGCCGGCATTTTCAGCAAACATGCTGTTGGCCTCGGCTTGCTGATCGACCGGTTTCTGGAAAGCGCCGACTGCGTCGATCCCAACCCGATAACTCCGGTGACGGCATGAATCTGTATGAGCGCCTGGCTGCATTTGCGCAAGAACAGCCCGAGAAAACAGCCATCGAAACGGCTCGCCAACGCCTCACCTATGCCGAACTTGACCTGATTGCCCGGCGGGTGGCCGGGTTTCTTCGCGGACTGGGCGTTGGAGAAGGGGATCTTGTTGGTTTGCGCCTGCGCGACACGCCGGAGCACGTTGCCGCGTTTTTCGCGGTGATGCGGGTTGGCGCGATAATATTGCCGCTTGATTGGCGAACGCCCCGAGCTGATTTTGATCGTGTCACGGGACAGTTTCGGCCCAAAGTCATCCTCGACGACGAAACCCCGCTGCCCGACTGGTCACCGGAAGCAGTCAGCATGGCATCGGCTCTTCAATCGACACCCGTCATTGCTGCGCCGGCACATTTGACCAATGCTGCCATGGGTTTCAGCCTGACATCCGGCACGACCGGAATGCCAAAGGCTTTTGTTGTCACCCACGAACAACTGGATGCGCGCTGTGCGGCGCGTGCCGACACCGGTATTTTCAACGTCTCGGACCGCTTTCTCGTCACATTGCCGCTGGCCTATGCCGCCGGCCGCGAGCATGCCATCTGTGTGCTTCTGACTGGCGCGACACTGACATTGATTTCATCGTTGTTTTCGCCTGCCGAACTCGTGGAATTTGTGAAATCCCGTGGCGTGACGGCAATGTCACTGTCGCCCAATACAAGTCGTGCTCTCGTTTCAATGGCACGCGAGGGATCGATGCTGTTTCCTGATTTGCGCGCACTGGTGTCCACGACTGGCAAACTGCAGCCTGAAGACCGGACCGCGATTTGCAACCGGGTCGCGCCAAGGCTGATCGACTATTATGGCAGCACCGGCACCGGACCGATCGCGGCGATCACGTGCCCTGAAGAGGGTGCCAAGAATACGGCGGTTGGCAGGCCGATGCATGGCATGGCTGTCGAAATCGTGGGGAGCAGCGGTGACCAGCTTCCAACCGGCGATATCGGCAGGATCCGTGTCGCAGGCGATGCCATTTCGACCCGATCTGTTGGCGCTGCAGCGGCTGCCGACGAAGGCTATCATGACGGCTAGTACTATCCAGGTGACCTTGGCAGCTTTGATCTTGACGGCTTGTTGCACCTGCATGGGCGCACCAATGAGTTGATCAAGCGGGGCGGGCTTTCAGTCTATGCGCAGGAGGTTGAACAGGCGTTGCGCCGCCATGAAAGCGTTTTGGATGCCGCCGTTGTCGGTGTACCGTCCGAGGCTTTGGGGGAAGAAGTTGTCGCCTTTGTCGTTGCGGGAGGGCCTGTTGAATCCAAGGATATCATCCGTCATTGCCGAAACGAATTGGCCTCGTACAAGGTGCCATCCCGTCTTGTCTTTCTTCCGGAGTTGCCGCGCGGAACAGGCGGCAAGGTGATCAAGTCGATGCTGCCGACGGGCTGACTGGCGTTCGGTGGCATGGCGGCCCAAAGTGACTTACGCGCGCTAATTCTTCGCCTGACGATATGAACTTGGCTTAGGCGGAAGCAAGGCTGGGTCCTCGGGACAAGCCCGAGGATGACGAAGAGGTGCGGTTACTTGCTACGGCCTATCGCCGCCAAGTCCTCACGGTAAACCACATTGTCCGGCGACAAGTGGACGCTGCCGAGCCAATCGTCGAGGCCATTGAGGGTGATCATGTTGGCGTGGCCGGCGAGGATTTCGTGGGCTATGGGGAGGATACGGATTTGGCATTCGCGTAGGTAGCCGGTTGGGTTATTTATCTCGACGAGCGGGTGTCTCAAATCCGGTGAACCGAAATGTTTGAGGCGGGCGAACAGATGCAGGTCGCCGACCATGTCTGGCGTTTCGTCGTAACCCATGGCGTAGCCGACGGCGTGAATTGCACTTGGGGCTGCAGCGATCATGTGTTTCAGCAATTCGTGGTCGATTTCATTCAAGCCATTGACACGGCTCGGCAGGCGGCGGCGCAGATATGGCAGTGCATCCATGGTGAGCTCGGATGCTTTTTCATCACAGATGATCGTCAACAGGGCTTCAAGATCGGAGCCGGCGAATGCAGTCCAGTTGTCTGCATAAAGGCCGACTTCTTCCAGCGACATTTTTCTGACTTCCGGACGGCGGTCGTGCAGTCTGCTTTCGTTCAGGACACCGAGGATGCCCATGAAAAGCTCTGCCACTTTTGGATACCGCAGCGCGTGGAGGCAGTTCAAATCCCAGCCGATTGTCTTGAAAAGATGGCAAAGAAACGCCGCCGTTAATTGGCTGGCGACTCTGCAGTCCAGCCAAATGAGGACCGGCTTGCCAGCGTCCAAGGCACTGAAATTATCAAAGAGCTGGAACGTTTCACCGGGTTCGGCCACGGTTGCCAAATCGGCATCCAATGCTGCCTCAGGCGCGGGCAGCCGGGCCTTTGACCATGACGGGTAATCCTGGTGCAGGTTTTGCTGACCGACCGCGATGAGGTCTCCGGATTTGATGACGTCCCCAGCCTGGATATTGAATGCTTTTTTGATCGAGGCGGCAGCGCTGTAGCCGCAGATGACGTGGGTGAAATCCTTGTCAGTCAGCATGCCCAAATCCCCCCGGCGTTGGCGTCGTGACAATCACTGCATCGCCCGCCTCGAGCAGGGTCTGGTCACAAGCTTTCAGCACCTCCACGCGCCCATCCACTCGCCGCACCTCAGTCTTGCCGACTTCGCCATTGCCGCCGCCGTCGAGGCCTTCGGGCGGGCGGTTGCGGTGGCTGGAGAGGATGGCGCAGTCCATTTTTTCGACGAAGCGGATGGTGCGGCGGGTGCCGTCGCCGCCTTTGTGTTGGCCTTTGCCGCCGGAGTTTTTCCGGATGTGGAAATCTTCGAGGAGGACGGGATAGCGCATTTCGAGGATTTCGGGGTCGGTGAGGCGGGAGTTGGTCATGTGGGTGTGGACGCCTGACGTGCCGCCAAAGGCTTCACCGTTGTTGAATTTTCCTGCCGGGGAGCCGGAGCAGATGGTTTCGTAATATTGGTAGGTTTGGTTGCCGAAGGTGAGGTTGTTCATCGTGCCCTGCGCATTGGCCATCGCGCCGAGGGCCTGGAAGAGGGCGTTGGTGACGTGTTGTGAGGTTTCGACATTGCCGGCGACGATGGCGGCGGGGAAGGCGGGTTTGAGCATCGAGCCTTCGGGGACGATGATGTTGATCGGGCGCAGGCAACCCGCATTCATCGGGATGTTGTTTTCGACCATGACGCGGAAGGCATAGAGGACGGCGGCGCGGGTGACGGGTTCCGGGGCGTTGAAGTTGTTTTTCATCACGGGCGATGTGCCGGTGAAATCGACGGTGGCTTCGCGTTTTTCGCGGTCGACGGTGATCCTGACCTTGATGATCTGGCCGGTGTCGGTCGGGTAGCTGCAGGTGCTCTCTTCAGGAAGGCGGTCGAGGACGCGGCGGACGCTTTCGGCGGCGTTGTCCTGCACATGGCGCATGTAGGCTTCGACGGTGGCGAGGCCGAAATGGGCGACCATCTTGCGCAATTCCTGCACGCCCTTGGCGTTGGCAGCCACTTGGGCTTTGAGGTCGGCGACATTCTGCGCGACGTTGCGGACGGGATATTGGTGGTTGGTCAGGATGTCGATGAGTTCGGCTTCGCGGAAATGGCCGCCATCGACGAGGTGGAAATTGTCGATCAGGACGCCTTCTTCCTCCACTGTCGTTGCAAGGGGAGTCATCGAGCCGGGAGCAATGCCGCCGACATCGGCATGGTGGCCGCGGGCAGCGACGTAGAAGAGGATGGTTGGAGATTCTTTTGAAAGAGCGGCGGGCGGCGCGCCCCCCTCTGTCGGCTTCGCCGACATCTCCCCCGCAGGAGGGGAGATCGAAGGAAGGGCGAATACCGGGGTCACCACCGTTATGTCCGGCAGATGCGTGCCGCCGTTGTAGGGGGCGTTGAGGGCGAAGACGTCGCCGGGGCGCATGCGGCCCTCGTTGAGGCGGATGACGGTTTCGACGGATCGGTCCATCGAGCCGAGGTGGACCGGCATGTGCGGAGCGTTGGCGACCAGCGCGCCGGTGCAGTCGAAGACGGCGCAGGAGAAATCGAGCCGCTCCTTGATGTTGACGGAACTGGCGGTGTTCTGCAGCGTGAAGCCCATCTGTTCCGCAATCGACATGAACAGGTTGTTGAAGACCTCGAGCATGACCGGATCGGCGTTGGTGCCGATGGCGTGGGCGCCTGTCCGGGCCGTGGCGCGGCGCAGCAGGATGTGATTGCGGGCGGTGACTTCGAGGCTCCACTCCGGCTCGACGACGATGGTCTGGTGCGGCTCGATGACGAGGGCGGGGCCGTTTAGCCGGTGGCCGGGCTTGAGATCGGCGCGCATGGCAATGGTGGCGTCCAGCCATTTGCCGCCGGTGAAAATCGGGGCGGTCTGGGCGGATGTGAAAGTGGTGTTTTCTGCGGTCTTGTGTTCGGACTCGGCGAAGTTTCCGGCGCGCTGGTCAGTGGCTTCGACAGCGATGGTTTCGAGAATAATGGTGCGGTTCTGGTAGGTGAAGCCGAAGCGTTCATTGTGGGTTTGCGTGAAGGACGCAACGAGAGCGGCATAGGTCTCGCCGATGGATTCGACGGGAAGGGTGGTGTCGGTGCCATCGTAGCGCAAATGGAACAGGGTTCGAAGGCGGATGGAGGACGCGGCGACGCCCTGGCCCATAAGTTCCGCGGTGACGTCTTTTGCGAGTGTAGCGATTGCTGCGGCTATGGATGGCCGATTGGTTTCCTCAAGCTTCAACACCAGCGCCTGCTGGCGGCTGGAAAAAAGGCTGGAAAGACCGATGCCGTAGGCGGAGAGGAGGCCGGACATGGGATGAATGAGGACAGCCTCCATGCCAAGCGCATCGGCGACGAGACACGCATGCTGGCCGCCGGCGCCGCCGAAGCAGTTGAGGAGGTAACCGGTGACATCATAGCCGCGCTGGACGGATATTTTCTTGATGGCATTGGCCATGTTCTCGACGGCGACAGTGATGAAGCCTTCGGCGACTTGCTCGGGCGTCTGGCCTTTGCCGATGGCGGCCGCAAGCTGCGCGAATTTTGCGCGGACGGCGGTGACATCAAGCGGCTGGTTCTGATCCGGGCCGAAAATGGCGGGGAAAAATTCGGGGCGCAATTTGCCGGTCATGACGTTGGCGTC
>JBGSHY010000008.1:0-25752 GCA_041751995.1 Rhizobiaceae bacterium
GCGCAAATGCAGCCACCCGGCCATAGGAGCCCGTGAAGCCAAGCGCCACAAGATCGGCATGCAAATGCTTCAGTGTTCGCCTCTGCTTGCGTGACTTACCGGCCTCGGTCTTCAGCCAGCCGGTCAGCTTCTCGGCGAAAGAATCAAGCTTGCTTGGACGCTCCGGCGTGGCGAATCTTGGCTCAACCGTGTCCGCTGCAAGATGTTTGGTCACGGTATTGCGCGATAGTCCCGTGCGCCGCGCGATCTCGCGGATCGACAGCTTCTCACGCAAATGCATCCGACGGATGATATTCAAAAGTCCCATGTGGATCACTCCGTTGCCCCCGCCGCTCGCTGCTTTGGGGGAAGGTTCACATGGCTCAATTCTCAGTGGAAATTATCCGCCTAATCGGCTCAGTTCTGGGTGGAAATCAACAGCGTATGGCCTTGCGCATATAGATTTGGGCTGCTTCCGCATCACGCGCTTCAATCGCCAGAACAATTTCGCGGTGCAGCCTTACCGCAGTTTCGAATTTTTCCTTGTCAGCAATCGGCGAAAGGCTTTTGAAACTAGTTGCCAGTGCAAACTCGACGATACCCCCGATGGAGCGCATGAACGGGTTCTGTGACGCTTCGGCAATTGTTCGATGCAATTCAAGGTCGGCCAGCGCGAAGTTCTCAGTTGAACCGATGGAATTCTCCATCTGATTGACCCAGTAATGCATGGTTCGAACATGATCTGCCGAACGTCTCAGTGCGGCAAGTTCGGCTGCTTTGGTTTCGAGTGCCAATCGCACATCGACAAGGCTGGCAAGAAATGTCTCGTCGGAGCCAGCATTGAAATGCCAGGCAAGAATCTGTGCGTCAAACAGGTTCCAGCGGCTGCGCGGCGAAACGCGGGTGCCGACTTTGGGCTTGGCCTCGACAAGGCCCTTTGCTTCCAAAGTCTTGAGCGCCTCACGCAATACGGTTCGCGAGACACCGTACTGAACCATCATCAAAGCATCATTCGGCAACACCGAACCGACTGGAAATCGCCCCGTTACTATGCCGGTGCCGATCTCCGAAATCACATAGGAATGGAAGTTGCGTGCTGTTGTTCGCCCGGCCAGATTGCGAAGCAGACTGCCTGGTTCACTCATGTTTCCCGTTTCCGGAACAGAGAAAACCGGGAAGGGGTCGTCGAAAACACCAGGCGTTGCAGGATGATGAATACAAACAGCAGTGCGCCGATCACGATCTTGGTCCACCAGCTCGAAAGGGTGCCATCAAAGACGATGTAGGTTTGAACCAACCCTTGAAGCATGACGCCTATGAATGTCCCGAACATGAAACCATACCCGCCCGTCAGCAGCGTGCCGCCGATGACAACAGCCGCAATCGAATCAAGTTCAACGCCGACTGCCGCAAGTGGATAGCCCGCGGACGTATAGAGCGAAAACACAATTCCGGCCAATCCACTCAAAAAGCTTGCAACGGCATAGACGGCAATCGTCGTCTTACCAACCGGAACACCCATGAGGGACGCGGAATTGGCATTTCCGCCAAGTGCGTAGACATAGGATCCAAATTTGGTCCGGTGAGCAAGAATTGCTCCAATGATGAAAACCACCACCATCGTGCCGCCAATCAGACTGATGCGGCCGCCGCCCGGCATTTTCAGATAGAAGGTTGAAACGGCGTCATAGAATGAATGGTCGATCGGAATGGAATCCTGCGTGAGAACCGAAGCGGCTCCGCGCGCGAGAAACATTCCAGCCAAGGTGACGATAAATGGCGGCACTTCCAAATAATGAATTACCGCACCCATGGCTGCGCCAAATCCGGCCGCCACCACCAGCACGATGGCAAACGCCACCAATGGATGGACGTTGAACCATGAAATCAAAATCGCCAACAAGACACCGGTAAATCCAATGACCGCGCCGACCGACAGATCAATTCCGCCGGCAAGAATGACGAATGTCGTGCCGACCGCCGCAATGCCCAGAAACGCATTGTCGGTCAGGAAATTGCCAAGCACGCGCGTTGACCACATGGCCGGAAACTGAAAAACGCAGACGGCATAGGCAACCAGAAAAATGACAGCCGTTGCTGCCAGAGGACGGAATCTGGGGTTCATGGTGTTTGCGACCCCTTGCGCAACGAAGTGAGTTTGAAGTTGAAAAACTTGCCTGCCTTGGGTGACTGGATAACGAGGATCAGGATGATCACACCAGCCTTGACGATCAGATTGAACTCAGGCCGGAAACCGGAAACCAGAATGCCTGTGTTCATGGCCTGAATGATGATCGCGCCGAGCACCGACATTGGAATGGAAAAGCGCCCGCCCAGCAGCGAGGTCCCGCCGATCACCACGGCAAGGATTGCGTCCAGTTCCAGCCATAGCCCCGCGTTGTTCGCGTCAGCGCCGCGAATGTCGGCTGCTGCAATGATACCGGCAATGGCCGCGCACAATCCGCTGAATGCGTAGACCGCGACCAAGAGCGCCTTGCTGCGCAGTCCGGCATAGGTGGCCGCAGAGCGATTTACGCCCACGGCTTCGATGAACAGACCGAGAGCAGACTTGCGCACAAGGAGATGTGCCGCGATCAAAAGCGCCGCCGCTATGACTGCCGCCATCGGTATCCCCAGAACCGAGCCTGTTCCGATGAAAATCAATCCCGGGTCGCTGAATGTGACAATCGATCCTTCGGTGATGAGCTGTGCGATACCTCGGCCTGCCACCATCAGCACCAGGGTGGCGATGATTGGCTGTATTTCGAATACCGCGACCAAAAGTCCGTTCCAGAGTCCGCAAAGCAGACCAATCAGCAGCGCTGCCCCGATAACGATTGCCAGCGGCTGCCCGGATTCAACAAAGGTCGCGGCAACAGCACCTGACACGGCCATGACAGCGCCGACGGAAAGGTCGACGCCCTTGGTGGCGATCACGGCTGTCATGCCGATTGCGAGGATCGCGACCGGGGCACCGCGGTTGATGACATCGATGACGCTGCCAAACAGGCGCCCATCCTGCCAGGTTACATTGAAAAATCCCGGGAACAGAAGCCAGTTGAATACCAGCACTCCGGCAAGGGCAAATGTCTGCGGGTTGACAAGGCGAAGGAGAAAATTGCGGTTCATGCTGGCACGCCTTCGGTTTGGTCGGCGATTGCCTGAACAATTGTAGCAGGCGAAATCATGTCGCCGCGCAGTTCGGCCACCATTTCACGGTCCCGCATGACGACCACCCGTGAACTGTAGGCAACGATTTCGTCAAGCTCCGATGAGATGACCACAAGCGCCAATCCATCGTCGCGCAGCCTGTTGATCATGCGCACAATTTCGGCATGCGCACCGACATCAATGCCGCGGGTCGGCTCGTCAAGAATGAGGAACCGCGGATCTGTCGCAAGCCATCTGGCCAGAATGACTTTCTGCTGATTGCCGCCTGAGAGGAATTTCACAGGCATGTCTGTTGAAGCCGCGCGGATGTCGAGCGCTTCTATGAATTTTTCAGCAATTTCCGACTGTTCGTCCCGGTTCAGCGCGCGGTGCCAGCCAAGGCTGCCTTGCAGGGCAATGATGATATTTTCCCGCACGGAAAGGTCTCCGAGGATGCCGTCCGCCTTGCGGTCTTCCGGGCAGAAGCCGAATCCATGGGCAATGGCTTCGCTGGAATGGCGCAACGACACGCGCTTGCCTTCAACACTGGCCTCGCCGATGTCGGCCGTATCAATGCCGAACATCAACCGGGCAATTTCGGTGCGACCGGAACCCAGAAGGCCCGCAACGCCAACCACTTCGCCTTTGCGGATTTCCAGTTCAAACGGACGCACTTTGCCGCGCAAGCCGAAATTCTCAAACTTTACCAGCACGTCGCCCGTCTCACGTTCGTCGCCGTCAATTGTCGCGCCATAAGTGATGACGTCCTTGCCAAGCATCATTCGCACAACATCGGTTCTGCTGAGATTTGGAATTGCCTGTGAAGCAACCAGCGACCCGTTGCGCAACACGGTCACGCGATCGGCAAGTTCAAAGACCTGGTCAAGAAAATGTGTGATGAAAACAATCGCCATTCCCTGCGCCTTCAGGCCGCGCACCACTGTGAAGAGCGCGTCGACCTCATGCCGGTCAAGGCTGGCGGTCGGCTCGTCTAGGATCAACACTTTGCCGGATAGCTCGACAGCTCGTGCGATTGCCACGATTTGCTGGACAGCCACCGAATAGCTTCCAAGGTCAGCGCGTACATCGAGTTCAAGCCCGTATTTCTTGAGAATTTCGCGCGATTCGCGGTCCATCCGTTTTTTGTCGACGAGACCGAAACGGGTTGGCTGGCGGCCGACAAACAAGTTTTCTGCCACCGTCAGGTTCGGCAAGAGATTGACCTCTTGATAAACGGTGCCAATACCCAATGACTGGGCATGCAGTGTGTCACGTGGCATGACCTGAACGCCGTCAAGATAGATCTCGCCGGAATCCGGCCGGTATGCGCCGGTCAGGATTTTGATGAGGGTCGACTTCCCGGCGCCGTTCTCGCCAAGAAGTGCATGCACTTCGCCTGGAGCGAGGGAAATTTCGACATCATTCAACGCCGGGATGCCCGCAAAAGATTTGCAGATGCCTGTGGCGCGTAGAACAATTCCCGCTTCGAGCATTGTACCCCCCCAAGTTCATGGCCGATGCTACGGCTTTTCAGAATTTGAACAAGAAAAACCCGCCGGACATGAAAATCCGGCGGGATCCGGGAGGATTTAGTAGCCGAGGCCTTTGCGGGCTTCGTACTCACCCTGCGGATTGTCCGCAGGTGTGTAGAGCTTTGACTCGGTGATGATGAATTTTTCCGGGGCCTTTCCGTCCTTCAAAAATGCGTCAAGCGCATCGAAGGCAGGACCAGCCATATTGGGCGTGAGCTCAACGGTGGCGTTGGCTTCACCAGCGGCCATTGCCAGGAAGATATCCGGTACTGCATCGATTGACGCCACCAGGATGTCGCTGCCTGGCTTGAGACCCGCATCCTTTATCGCCTGAATGCCGCCGACGGCCATGTCGTCATTGTGCGCATACATGGCGCAGATGCCTTTGCCGCCATTCTCTGCTTTCAGGAAGCCTTCCATGACTTCCTTGCCCTTGGAGCGGGTGAAGTCGCCTGTCTGGCTGCGGATGATGGATATGTTGGCGTGTCCGGCAATCGCCTCTTCGAAACCTTTCTTGCGGTTTATCGCAGGAGTGGAGCCGACAGTGCCCTGAAGTTCAACGACCTTGCATTCCTTGTCGCCGACAGTCTTGACCAGCCACTCGCCGGCAACCCGGCCTTCCTTGACCTGATCGGATGCAACAGAAGTCAGGTAAAGGTCTTCCGACGCGTCAACGCCGCGATCCAACAGGATAACCGGAATCTTTGCTTCCTTGGCTTCGGTCAAAACTTCATCCCAACCCGTTGCAACAACCGGTGCAACCAGAATGGCATTGACGCCCTGCGCAATAAAACCGCGGATGGCCTTGATCTGGTTTTCCTGTTTCTGCTGGGCATCGGCAAATTTGAGGTCGATGCCGCGGGACTCTGCCTGCTGCTTGGTGACGGAGGTTTCGGCGGCGCGCCAGCCGGATTCCGAACCGATCTGCGAGAATCCGACAACGAGTTTGTCGGCAAAGGCAGCGCTGGACAACAGCGCGGCCATGCTTGCGCCAAGCGCAAGTTTACGAAGCATATTCATGATTTCTCTCCCATTTATCCGCCCGGCAGTTCTCCTCCAGCCAAGCGATGAGCAAACGTTATCAATAGTACTATTATATGTAAAGTGGGCAATTGAGGGTTATTTTTGTCGGCTCAATTCTCGAATCTTATCAAGGCCTGTTGACTAAAAATCAGGCTTTTCGATACACGATTAAAGCCTACCACAGTTGATGTCGAATGTTTTAAGTCATTGAAATCGCGCGAGAATAGGCGAAATCATGTCCGCAATGGCGACAGGCATAAGACCGACGAAATTGTTATTCCTGATCAATCAGCGCCGCAAGGTGCATAACGATATGTTCGACCAGCGGCTTTGCTTTCGCTTTATCGAAACCACGCGGGTCAGGGCCGAAAATTCCCCAAAGCGGATGGTCCGGTTCATGCCGCTGTACCCCATACGGATCGGCTTCTGTTTCGCCCGTCCGTTTTGGCGGAAGCCTCTCTTCGTGCACCAATTCTGGATGGAGCCCATAGAGCAACGTCGTTTCAAACAGACCAGCATGGTCAGGCGCAAAGTCCAAGCCGGGTATGCGGTTAACGGCACTGGACACGACACGCATCGTCCTGTTTGTCATGTTCCATTCGGCGGCCAGTCGGTCGATCATGTCGAGTTGTTGGTCTGGAAAATGCCCGGAAAACAGCAGCACTTTTTCGACGCAAAAATCATTCAGCCGCGCCAGTGTGAACCTCAATATGGCCTCGAGTTCATCCTGCTTTTGCAGCATGACCGTCCAGGGATAAGAGCCATGGCCGCCGCCAGTGCCATAGTGCAGCGCCGGGTAAACAAGCCCGCCAATCTTGTCTGCGACCCGCAGGCAAAGGCCTTCCGCCGTCAGCGCATCCAATCCGACGGGAAGATGTTCGCTGTGCCACTCGATGGTGCCAAGCGGAATGAAGACCGTGGGGTTTGCAGCAAGCCGCTCCCGGATTTGAAATGGCAGCAGGTGGTCGAGACGGACATGATCGAAATTCGGCATTCAATTTGCTCCGGCAGAAAAAAGGCTTTCCGTGGCCGGCAGGCTTTCTCGCGTAAACAGCCGGAAGGCGATGTCAGAGCGATACGGCGGTTCCAGCCAAGGTTTCTCGGTGTAGCCAAAATGATGGGTGAAAACATCCAGAGCAAAACGCGCCTGATGTTCAGGATTTTGATCAATCACCAAGGTCATCGTTCCCTCAATCAGCAATCGCCTGGACTCCTCGGTGAGTTCGAAGCCGACGAAGACCGGCGGATTGTCTGGAAAGGTTGCCTTGATGGCGCGCCCGCAGGCATCATTGGCCGCGCCCACACTGTATAGGCCGGCAACGCGGCCATGCGTATTGAATGACCGCAGCAGAAGCCGCTCAGACAATTCTGAATCATCACCTGCGGCGATGACCTCGGTTACAGTCAAATGCGGTGCGTATTCCTTCAGTCCGTCCCGCAAACCGTTGACACGCTGTGCATGGGCGCGAAAGCCGAAGTGATCGCCGATTGCGATGATTGGGCCTGGATCGCGAATTGTCCAGGCCATGAACTGCGCCGCTGCCCGACCGCCGGAGTAATGGTCCATGCCGGCGTAAGCCAGCCGTTCGGATTCCGGCAGGTCAGACAGGATGGAAATCATGGCGACGCCGCGCGCCCTGCATTTGGCGATAGCCTCATGGATCAGCGGATGCGCCTGCGTGTACATGACAACGCCATCGCATTTTGTTTCTTCTATAGCCTTGGCGACCAATGCAGGATGGTCTGATTTCAAAATTGTGCGTTGGACGATGACCGACTTGTCGATCCTCTGGGCCTGTCGGGCGAACTCCCGATTGAGGCGAGTGATCAGCGGCAGTTCAGGGCGCGCGAGCAACGCTTCGATCCGCAACAAGCGGTGATGCGGCGAGGGGAGTATGCGCTTCAGGTTCAACTGCTTTGCCGCTGCCAGCACCTTCTGCGTTGTCTTGTCGCTGACATTGCCACGCTCGTTCATGACGCGGTCAATCGTGGCAATGCCGACGCCGGTCAATTTCGCGATGTCGGCCAGGCGTGCTGTTCTGACTTTCTGAATTGGGCTGTCAGGCAAATTGCGACCCATTTGTTGAGGTGATTGAGCCTATTGCAATGACGCGGAGGCGGAGTTGATGCAAGATGCGCCAATGATGGAAAAACATCAAGAAATCGCTATGCGCGTTGCCGGTCCTGTCTATCTCTAGATAGATGGATTTGCGCCTGCAGGGTTTCGGGAGGATGAAATGCAGACAACATTTGCCGGAAAGCGCAACAAGCGCGGTGACTGGAAGCCGGAAAGGCCGCTTGAGCAGCCGAAAATCTGGAGCCCGATGGGGTTTCTGAAGTTCATGTTCGGCTATCCGGGCTACCTGTTTCCGTGGGGCGTCATCTACATGGCGTTTCCCGTGGTCACCTGGCTCTGGCTGACACCGCCGATGGAGGAGATGAAGACGTTCCAGGCTGGATGGATCGCCTACCTTCTGGTCCGCAATGCCTTGATGATCCTGTTGTGGGCCGGAGCCTGGCACTTTTGGCTACATGTCAAGAAAGCCCAGGGATTCGACTTCAAATACGCCAACAAATGGTTGGCGCGGGACAATCCGTTGTTCCTGTTCAAGAACCAACTGTTGGACAACTTATTTTGGACGTTCGCCAGCGGTGTGCCGATCTGGACAGCATTTGAAGCGCTGACGCTCTGGGCTTATGCCAACAACTATCTGCCTTACGTCGATTGGCGGACACATCCGATTTACTGCACGGTTTTGATGCTGCTGATCCCGATCATGCGCGAAGTGCATTTCTATCTCATCCACCGGCTGATCCACTGGGGCCCGTTGTACAATCACGTGCATCGATTGCATCACAACAATGTCGATGTCGGCCCGTTCACCGGCCTGTCGATGCATCCGGTCGAACATTTCTTCTACTGGACCGGCGTATTGATCCATTTCGTCATACCGTCCCATCCGATCCACGCGCTGTTCCACATCCAGCACGCGGCATTCTCGCCGGTGCAAGGTCATGCAGGATTTTCAAAAGTTGTGCTGTACGAGGGCGTGGAGGTGGAGACGGGCGACTTCTTCCACTACCTCCACCACAAATATTTCGAGTGCAATTACGGCGGCGATGGTCCTGTGATGCTCGATAAGCTGTTCGGCACCTTTCACAACGGCACTGACCAGGCGACCGAAGAAATGAACGCGCGGTTCCTTGCCCGCGCCAAGCAGAAGCAAGCAGGCGGCGGCTGAGCGATGCAGTACCGCAAGTTCGGCAAGACCGGCTGGGACGTTTCCGAGATCGCCTTTGGCGCGTGGCAGATCGGCGGCGATTGGGGCAAGGTTGACGACAAGGCATCGATTGAGACGCTGCTCTATGCGTTTGAAAAGGGGATCAACTTTGTCGATACTGCGGAGCTGTATGGGCGCGGCCATTCGGAAGAAGTGATCGGGCAGGCGTTGCGGCAATGGAAAGGCGGCAAGGTCTACGTCGCCACCAAGGCGCAGCCGATCATCTGGCCGGACCCGGCGCAAGACAACCCGCCGATGCGTGGCCGTTATCCGGCTTGGTACTTGCGGGACAATGTCGAGAAATCACTCAAACGGCTGGGCGTTGAGCGGCTGGACCTGTTTCAACTCCATTGTTGGGTCACAGATGGCCTATCGTCTCTGGATTGGCTCGAGACACTCAACGATCTGCGCCGAGAGGGCAAGATTGACCATGTCGGCGTGTCGATCCGCGATTTCAGACCAGACGAGGGTGTGGAGCTAGCCAAGTTCGGATTGACCGATTCAATCCAGGTTGTGTTCAACATGTTCGAACAACGCCCGGCGGGCGACCTGTTCCATGCGGGGGAGGCGGCGAACACGGCTTTTATTGCCCGCGTCCCGCTCGATTCCGGTTCGCTGATCGGTCATTGGAGCAAGGACAGCTACGCGACATTCGAGCCCGGCTCGCAGCCGCATTCGATGTTTCGCGGCGAACGCTTCATCGAGACGTTTGACCGGGTCGAAAAATTGAAGGCACTTTGCAAACCATATTATCCGACACTAGCAGAGGCCGCGATGCGGTATGTCCTGTCGGCGCCGCAGCTTTCGACCTTAATTCCGGGCATGAAGAACAAAGCCGAAGTAGACATGAACATCGTCTATTCCGACGGAAAACTGTTTCCCGAAGAGCTTAAGGCGGCCATCGCACCACATGGTTGGATCCGCAACTACTATCATTGAGACTTACTCCGGAGCTTGCTCGAACAGCGCCGGACGCCCTCTATTTGCAAGATGGCGGATGAGCGGTCGAAACGGCCCGATCCAAACCGGAACATCGGCGCCACGCTCTATCAAACGGTGGAGCAACTCGAGATCATAGTTCAGTCGGCGATCGCCGATTGAGTGCCTGAGGAATCGAAAAAAGGCGTGGCCGCGATGGGCGAGATAAGAATCCACATCAAACGACGCGCGGAAATCCTCCAGTACACCGGCAGCTTCTGCTTGGGCCAAGAATGCCGCGCATTTGTAGCAACGACCGCAATTCAATTCATCTCGCCCTTCCGGATGGTCTCGAATGCAAACGGTAAGGTGCCGGCGTGCATCATCTGAACTCAATAGTCGCTCCGACTTCTGGTAGCGCGACAGATGCGCCCCTGCCACCCTGAATGTGTGGCGGCGCGTCGATAAGGCCGGCAGCAGGGCGCTCTCGACCGCACCAATGCCAGAGAAGCGGCTGCTGGATACCGCTTTTGAAAATGATTGGCCGGCAGAATGGTGATAGGTCTGGAACAGGTGACCATTGGCGAACGCTGCCGCTACGTTTCGCAGAATATGGTTTTTGATGAACGGTGACCGGTAAAATGGCGAAAAGTCGGCAGCGACGCTGACTACGGGAATCCCTGCTCTGTCGCCAAACCGCATCACATTCTCAAGTTGGCGCACAAATGCGCCGTCGCCGATGTGGCTGCCCACGTTGTTATGTAAAAAAAGCTTGATCCTGTGCTGTTCTGGCGTACCCGGCAAATCCCGGTAGAGATTGTGCGTTGTCAGGCTGTCAACGCCACAGCTCATCCCTGTCGCTGCGCCAAGCTGCATCTGCGGCAACCGCTTTTCCTGCCTGGGCTCGGCAATAATCTTTACCGGTTGCCAGGAGCGGTTGACTTGTCCTGCCAGCATTTGCACGGAGCTTCGCAGGGAATCGAGCAGGATTTCATCCACGGAACCTTCAATGACCAGTTCTTCGCCGCGTTCCATCGCCGGAATCAGCATGGAAAGCGCAAAAGGATCCATGCCGGGTTCAGCTTTCTCCAGATCCGGGTGATTGCCGTCCGAAATGAAGGCAAGCCGTCGTGACGCGCCATCGCAATCAATGTTCGCCGAAACCGTAAATCTGTTGGGCGCTGCATCCGCTTCAAGGCCGGAAACTGTAATCGTCATTTGCCAAACACCTTCGGCAACGCGAATCTGCGGCTTTCGCGCTTTCGTGCTCGCAATATCGCTTCATGCTCGTCGAATGGCACACCGTAAAGACCGCAAGGGCGGCAGGCTTTCTTTTCGCCGCAACGGTCGCGCCAACAGCGAACATCCGTTTCAAAAGCCAGCGCCAATCGCTCAAGATGGTCGCTGGCCGACCCTTTCAAAAGGATCAATTCGCCGGGCACCGAAGTTGCACGCAGATGTTCGTAAAGCGCCTTTGCGGACGCAAAGCCTTTGTATTTTCCGGACGCGATTTCGTCAGGCGTTGCGCCCGAGCGATGGGTCTTGTCATTGATGAAGATCACTTCGTCGACGGCGCTTTTTGCTGCTTCGTACACTTTTCGATATTTGGCGCTGGAATTGCCTGCATAGTCTGAAATCATGCCAAAAATGATCCGTTTGCGTGGCGCCCTTGCTCGGGCCATTGTCTCAATGGCCATGAAGATTGAATGCCAGGGCGCCTTCGCCGTATCGAGAATAAAGGTTGGTCCGCCTTCTATGACAACTGTGCTCATTCGGTATTCGACCATTGGACACGTAGCGACCCGGAGCGCTGCTTCTTCAGGTGTCACGCCAAGTTCAATTGCCGCTGCAAAAGCTGCCGCGACAGGTAACCATGAATAATCGGCAACAAATGGCGTCACGATTTTCTGACTTAGACCCTTCCAGGAAATCATGAAGGAAAGACGCTCCGGGAAGGCGGCATGGATTTCAGTGGCGCGGTAGTCGACGCCTTCCTGCTGGCCAAATGTCACGATCCGCGCCTTTGTGCGCCGAGCGGCTTGAAGTGCGAATGGGTCATCGCCGTTGACCAGCACAGTTCCGGCCCGTCTGGTGTTTTCCGCCAGCCAGCCCTTTTCCTCGGCTACGCGCTCCAGCGTTCGGAACACCGTATAGTGCTCGAGGCGCACCATGGTTATGATTGAAAGGTCAGGTTTCAGCATTGCACTTGACTTGCGCAATGCCATGCTTTCCCCGGCGCCGACTTCGATCACAATGTGCGTCGCGTTGCGCGGATAGTTCAAAAGTGCACGGCGAATGTCACCAATGCCGTTCAGACCGCGATCAGGCCCGCATGCCAATCCGTTACCATTGAGAATATGGCGCAGGATCATGTTTGTGCTGGTTTTGCCCGAGCTTCCGGTAACTGCCACGAATGTCTTCTTGCTGAAATGACGGCGCAGCGCTGCAGCCTGTCTGCGCAATGGCTCGATGGTTGCCATGCGAAGTCTGCCTGTCATTTCACGAACCGGACTTCCGCGTTTCAGCGACACCGCCTTGCGCACCGAGGCCAACAAATCCATTGTTTAGCCTCTTTCGCCTAGTGCAGATGTCCATCTGGAAACCGACATTTGTATGTGTTCTGCGAAGGCTGCCTTGTCGTAGACATACCGCCCTACCGAGAAAGCTGACTTTGGCGGCGCGCGCAGCATGGCTTCTGTCTCCTCATGTGCTTCCTTTGCCTTGTCGAGTGTCGAAAAATAGTCGTCAAATTTGAAACGGCCTCCAGCCATGGACGGCGTCGGTTCTATCCAGATGTTGGGAATGCCAAGTGCATCGGCGACCACGAGGCCATGCAGCGATTGGCACATCACTACCTCACTTGCAGCAATTTCAGCAATGACGGACCATGGGTCGGCGGCGGGATCAATGACCTCGACTGACGGGCCTGCAAGTTTGCGGGCGCGGGCAACATTGGTTGTGTGCGGCACCAGCGCGACGCCGCGGCGCTTGGGTTGAGGCGGAATGTAACGGTCGATCAGCACCATCGGATCTCCAACATTCAGTTCAAGATTCTTGGGAAAAACTGCCCGGGAAAGTTCACCGCGCAGGCACACGATTTCAAGCGGCAAATTCAGAGGCTCTTGCGGCGGGCGCAGAAATCCGGATCCGACCACAATTGAATTCGAATTCGCCCGTTCCAGAACGCTGCCTATGCCAACGAAATGAGGCAGTTCCTGATTTCTTGTGAAACGGAATTCGGTTTTGCAAAGTCGACCGAAAAAACTGGGATTGATATCGTCACCAAAATTTGGACGGCCGATGTGCCAATAAAGTGGCAGCGCGGAAGCAGGCTTGAGACGTGCGCGCAGATAGCGCATCGTCTTGATAAGCTTCAAAACCCTCATGGCAGCGGCTCTGCGAGTGAGCGAATGGCGATGCGTCCGCGATAGTAGGGACGCATGACTTCGCGGTGGATTCGCTCAAACAGGCTTTTCGGTTTGCCAATTTGACTGCCTCCCAGACTGCCGGATATTTCAGATACGCCATTTGGCATGACAGCGAGCATGGGCACCTGAGTCATCCAGCGCAGTTGCAGAAGTGAATCAACCGGGCGATCATATTTCTCGGTCAAGCTCAGCAATCGCCGCGCCGCGTTCTTCCCGACAAGCTGTGCCTGCGCACCAAGGCCAACCATGCGAGGTTCAAAAAGCTTCATGTCGCCATCGACGGCAACGGTGCGCCCATGCTTCTCACGGCCTATTACCGGAAACCGGATGTAGGAATCTGAAACATCAGCGCGGCAGGCCAGCGCCAGCGCTCTTGCGAAGCGGCCTTGGTCCAAAGCCACATCATCTTCCACAATCAATCCCGCATCGACGCCTTCATTCAATATTGCCTGCCAGCAGGCGCGATGGCTGAGAAACGCGCCGATCTCGCCATTGCGGAGCGCAAACGGATATTTTGGTTCAAAGAGGCCCGCGACATGAACGGCAGCATGACTGGTCTGCTGAAGTTGCAAACCGTCCACCGCCTCAATGATATGGCTTTGAACAGGCAAAGCTGCGCGCAGCCGTTCGACTTGACCTTGGCGCGAAACTGCACGCTTGAGATGAATGACGAATCCAGAAATCTTCATATGCAACCTAAAGTGAGAATTCTTGAAAGATTGGGTTTGGATATGCAAACCCACTATAGCAGTATTCCGACAAAGGCATGCCATTTCCGATCGCTTGACCCAAGCGGAATTGTCATGGATCTGCAATTCGGTCAGCCGTAACTGGCAACTTCCGAGCCTGCGAGCGCTGCAATGTTCAACAGGCCTCGCGCTGTAATCGAAGGCGTTACGATGTGGGCGCGGTTCCCCATACCCATCAACACCGGACCGACTTCAAGGCCGCCGGCGATCGACTTCAGCACATTGCGTGTCGCGCTGGCAGCTTCAGTGTCCGCAAAGACCAGCGTGTTGGCGCGGCCTTTGAGGCGACCCTCGGGAAAAAGGCGTTCACGCAGTTCGGGCTCTAGCGCCGTGTCGATATTCATTTCTCCCTCGTATTCAAAGTTCGGCGACATGGCGTCAAGAATAGCGAGCGCTTCCCGCGCCGCGCGCCCAGTGGCGTTGTCCAGGTTGCCGAATTGCGAACGCGTGCACAGGGCAATCTTCGGCTCGATGCCAAAGCGGCGGACATGGCGTGCTGCAGCAATCGTTGTTTCAGCCAGTTGGATTCCGTTCGGCTCCAGATGAACCTGCGTATCCGCGATGAACAGCGGACCGGACTCCAGAATGATCAGTGACAATGCCGCGGCGGGATGATGATCTGCGTCGGCTAAAACCTGGCTGACATAATTCAAATGCCAACGGTATTCGCCAAACGTGCCGCATATCATCGAGTCGGCTTCCCCCCGATGAACCATGACCGCCGCAATTGCGGTCGTGTTGGAGCGCAATATTGCCTTGGCAAGATCGGGTGAAACACCGTGCCTCCGCATGATCGCATGGTAACTCATCCAGTAGTCGCGGTAGCGCGGATCATTCTCCGGATTGACCAGATCAAAATCCTTGCCCCGCACAAGCTTGAGTCCTTCTCGTTCAAGGCGGTTATCGACCACTTCCGGACGGCCAATCAGGATCGGCGATACGCCCAGATCCTCTCGCATCGCCTGCGCCGTGCGCAACACGCGCTCGTCTTCACCTTCGGCAAAAACAATCCGGCGCTTAGCCGCGCGTGCTGTTTCAAACACACGGCGCATGACGCCGAATGATTTGAACACCTGACCCTGCAGGCTCCGCTCATAGGTTTCCAGATCGACAGGACGTGTGGCCACACCGGAATCCATCGCGGCCTTCGCAACCGCCAGCGCGATGGTCGGCAACAAGCGCGGATCGAATGGTTTGGGAATGAGATAGTCCGCGCCAAAAGTCAGCCGTTCGCCCTGATAGGCTTGGCCGAGTTCCGCCGATGCGGTCTTGCGGGCAAGTCCGGCAATCGCTTCGACACATGCCAACTTCATCTGGTCGTTGATTTGCGTTGCGCCGACGTCTAGCGCGCCACGGAAAATGAACGGAAAACACAAGACATTGTTGACCTGATTGGGAAAGTCAGAGCGCCCCGTGGCGATCAGCGCATCCGGCGCGCCGCGCCGCGCCTCGTCGGGCATGATCTCCGGCGTCGGGTTGGCCAGCGCGAAGATGATTGGCGTCTTCGCCATTTTGGAGACCATCTCCGCGGTGAGCAGGCCAGGCCCGGAAACGCCAAGAAAAAGGTCAGCGCCGACCAACGCTTCATCCAGCGTGCGCAGCGGCGTGTCTTGCGCAAACTCGATCTTTTCTTCGGTAAGATTGTTGCGCGATTTGTGGACGACTCCTTTGGAGTCAAGCATCAGGATGTTTTCCGGGCGTACGCCCATCACCTTGAGCATCTTGAGGCAGGCAATCCCGGCCGCTCCTGCGCCGAGCGCGACGACACGGATGTCTTCAATGCCTTTGCCGGCCACGCGCAACGCATTCGATGCCGCGGCGGCAGCGACGATGGCCGTGCCGTGCTGGTCATCGTGGAACACCGGAATGTTCATCCGCTCCTTGCAGATGCGCTCGACGGTGAAGCATTCCGGCGCTTTGATGTCCTCAAGATTGATCGCGCCAAATGTCGGTTCCAGCTTGATGACAATTTCCGCAAGCTTCACCGGATCGGTCTCGTTCACCTCAATGTCGAAGCAATCGACATTGGCGAACTTCTTGAACAGGACCGCCTTGCCCTCCATCACGGGCTTTGAAGCCAGCGCGCCGAGATCGCCAAGGCCCAGCACCGCGGTCCCGTTTGATATGACCGCGACCAGATTGCCCTTGGATGTGTAGCGGACGGCATCTGCCGGGTTCTTTTCGATCTCGAGGCACGCTTCGGCAACACCCGGCGAATAGGCTCGGGCAAGATCGCGGCCTGTTGTCATTGGCTTGGTTGCGCGTATCTCGAGTTTTCCGGGCTTGGGGAATTCGTGATAATCCAGGGCTTCTTGCCGGAGTGTTTCAGGATTTGGGTGCTGCGTGGTCATAAATTCCTCCGGCCTGCTGCCGCCTGCCGACATTCAGGCGGCGATTTTGATCTCAGATGTGTTCGCGCATATTGGTCCGGCTGCTGGCAATTGTGCAAGAGGCCGCGGAAACAGTCACGTCACGCGCCATGGTTCCGAAATCAACCAGGCAGTTTTCCCTCTGCCACACTTTCATCGAGGCAAATCAGGTATGGCTTTCCGCTATCCCGCGCGGTTCTGAGCATTGAAGCAAAGTCGCCAAGTGTCTTTGGCCTTGCGCCGCTGATACCATAGGCTTTGGCAATGGCGACAAAATCGGGGGCCGAAGGCGTCACGCCGACAGGAGCAATGTCGGCATGCACCATGGATGTCTCGATTTCCTGATAACCGTTGTTGTTCCAGACAATGAATATCACCGGCGCGCCAATGTCGGCGGCCGAGCCGAGTTCAGCCAGCGAAAACTGCAGCCCGCCGTCGCCAGTAAGACAAACAACCGTACGCCCCGGTGCACCAAGCTGTGCACCTATGGATGCCGGCGCCGCGTAACCCAGCGCACCGAAACCCGTGGCGGAATTGAACCAGCCAAATGCACAATCATGATCATAGCAGAGGTTGCCCGCATAGGCGGCCTGAGTCGAATCGCCGACGACCAATGAGCCCGGCAACGTGTCGCGGATGATCTTGACCACTTCAAGATGGCTGCGCATGCGCGGGCCGATTTCGCTCTTGGCGGCATCGCGCACGTTGCGCGCCTGTTCTGCTCCTCCGGTTGCCGCTTTTGGCGCGATCTGTGGCAACAGTGCGCCGATGATCGTTTTGGCGTCGCCAACGAGCGCCAAGGCATTTGGGCGGCGCATGATCTGCGCGGCGTCAATGTCGACGCGGATCACATTTTTCAGCTTGGGAAAATCGCCGTTGGCATACATATCATAATCGGTCTCGCCAAATTCGGTGCCGACCGCGATCACGCAATCAGATTGGGCAAGCATGTCTCGCACACTGGCAAGGCTCGGACTTGCCGGAATGCTGAGCGGATGCTTGTAAATGATGCCCCGGGCATTGACGGTCTGCACGACAGGCGCATCCAGCCGCTCCGCCAGTTCCCGGACTTCCAAAACGGCTTTCCGCGCGCCGCCGCCTGCAAGGATGACAGGCTTGCGGCTTGACGCCATCAGGCTTGCCGCTTTGGCGAGGGCGGCGTCCGATACGCCGGGCAAAGCAGGCTTATTGAACTTGCCGGCAGTTACCGCAGCGGGCAGCTTCATCACGTCTGTCGGCACTTCAATATGGATGGGACCGGGCCGCATGGTCGCAAAGTCAGCGAAAGCCCGCGCCAGCGCCGGTTCGATTTCTTCGGGCTTGAGAATGGTCTGCGACCAAAGGCTGGCCTCTGCAGCCAAACTCTGCTGATCCGGCAATTCGTGCAGAAAGCCGAGGCCTTTGCCCAGCGTGTCGCGCCGGTTGACGCCGGAAATGACAAGCATCGGCACCGAATCCAGCCTCGCCTGCGCCATGGCTGTGATCGTGTTGGTCAGGCCGGGGCCGGTGATGACAAATACCACGCCGGGCTTGCCGCTCGCCCGCGCATACCCATCTGCCATGAAGCCCGCGCCTTGTTCATGGCGGGGTGTGATGTGGCGGATGCTGGAGGAACCCAAACCGCGGTAGAGTTCAATGGTGTGGACGCCTGGGATGCCGAACACCGTGTCGACGCCATGGGCTTCGAGCAATTCGACCAGGTGCTCGCCGACAGTTTTCTGCGCCATGAGATCAGTCCCCAAGCCCTGCGGCAAACCGGCGAATGCGCTCGCAGGCCTGTCTGACATCATCGTCTGGCACGGTGAGGCTGATGCGGACAAAGCCATTGATCTGTTCACCGAACGCTTCGCCCGGCATCACTGCCACGTGTTCCTCTTCCAAAAGCCGCAACGCAAACTGTTCGCCAGTCAGTCCGGTCTTGCGCACATCCGCCAACAGGAACATTCCAGCCTCCGGACGGTGGCAGATGATGGATGACACCGATGAAAGCGCGGCAATTATGATCTCCGCGCGGCGCTTGAACGCCTCCCGCATCTTTTTGGCGGCCAATGGCGGTTGCGCGACGGCATGTGCGGTCATGTCGGCGATAAAAGGCTGATTGCCGAACAGCATCGATTCAGCCAGCGGCAACAGGCGCGCGCAAAACTCCTCCGGGCCCGCGCACCAGCCGCTGCGGAAACCGGGCGCGGCATGGGATTTGGAAATGGAGGACACTGCGATGGTGCGCGCAGCAAGCTGAGGATCATCAAACGGCGAGGCGAAGGCCCCGTCGAAAATCAGATCTTCATAGACCTCATCAGAAACAATCCAGAGATCATGTTTTTCGCAGACTGCGCCGATGGCCGCAATTTCTTGCCGTGACAAAACGGCGCCAGTCGGATTGTGCGGCGTATTGAGCAGGAGAACCCTCGAATTGGGCGTAACCGCTTTTTCAAGATCCTCCGCTCGCAGCTTGAATTCATTGTCCGGATCCAGCGGCACAGACACGCGGTGCGCTCCGGTGGAGCGGATGATGCCGTCATACGTTGCATAAAGCGGGTCGCCAACCAGCACATCGTCGCCACTCTCAACCAAAGCAGTCATCACCGCGTAGAGTGCAGTCTGCGTTCCGGGAAAACAGACAAAATTGTCCGGAGTGACAGCCCGGCCTGCGCGTTTGGTGTATTTTTCGGCCAGCGCCTTGAGGACTGATGGCTCGCCCCGCCCGTTGGAATAGCCGGTGCGGCCCGCGCGCATCGAGCGCTCCAATGCGCCCATCAATTCTTCCGAAACGGGAACGTCCGGCTCGCCGATGGTCAGCATGATAACCGGCTTGCCAAGGCGTCGCAGCTCCTTGGCTTTCAGGTGCACATGCCACTTGTCGCTGCCAAGCCCTTGAAGGCGGGTGGTGATGGAGGCGTAACGCATGTTCATTTCATGTCTGCATTTTGAAGGTCGATGCCGAGGAGAGCAGAGGCGGATTCGACGCCGATCCGCGCCAGTTCACCTTCGGCAAATTCACCCTGCGACATTGAGCCTTCAAGCCAAAGGCCGTCGATGATGGCGTTGAGCGCGATGCCCATCCGGCGCACATGTTCGGGAGAAACAGCGCGGCCGCTGGCAGCAAATGCGGCGCTGATTAGCGCTTCCGCATCGGCCCTGTAGCCCTGGTAGCCTTCCAGGTGGATGGCCGCCATCGCGGGGTTTGTCCGGATTGTTTCAATAAAACTGGCCCAGAGCGAAAGGTTGGTCTGGTCGACAACCGGCGCGCTGAGGTTGGCTTTGACAAACGCTGCCAATTGGATCAGCGGATTCGAAGAAACCTCGTCCACAGCCTCGCGCGACTGCGCTGCCATCTGGCCGACATATTGCGAATAGGCGGCAAGGACGAGTTCGTCCTTGGATGAGAAGTAATGTCGGATGAGCCCGGCGGTGACACCGGCCTTGATGGCGATTTCACGCACCGTCGTGCGCTCCATGCCAAGCGTCGCGATGCAGCTCAGCGTCGCTTCGACCAGTTCACGGCGGCGGAAATCCTCTCCTTCGCGCCGGAAGGATTTGCGCCGCGCGTTCATGCCCGCCACACAGGTCCGGTCAGGCACGTCGGACCGCCTTCGCAGGCGATGCACAGCGCGTCCGCTTCAAAGACATCGACCGTGCATCCGGCAGCCTCCATCGCGGCCTTGGTCTTGGGAAAACCGGCGACCATGATCACTTTGCGCGGGCGCGTTGGCAAAACGTTCAGCGACAGCCCGTTGGACGCTGTGAACTCCTCTGCCGGAGCCATGACCAGCTTGATGCCGCGCGCTTTCATCAACTGGTAAAGTGCCGCCGGCAGCAGCGGCGCATGCACCAGATAGAGGTCATCCGCGAGCGGGCTGATTATCGACATCAAATGCAAGCACGCCTCCTCGCCGTCCCATAGCGGCAGATCGAAGCTGATAACCGAAATGCCATGCGGATTGAGGATGGCGTCAAGTTGCTCAATGCCATCCTGATTGGTGCGGACGCCCCGCCCTACAACGAGCGTTTTGTCATCGAGCCAGATCGTGTCGCCGCCTTCGACCGTGCCTGGCTCCTTGATTGCGCCGATCACCGGAACGCCGAGTGCTTCAAGCGCGGCCTTGTGCATTGCAGGTTCCGCCTTGCGCAGCGCCTTGCCCATACTGAGGATGACCGCGCCTGCGTATGTGATGATTGACGGATCACGAGTGAAGATGGAGTCTGAGAGACCGTCATCTGCATCCGACAGCCAGTGGATTTCGGCGCCGCTTTCCGCAATCAGTTTGGTGAACGCTGCATGCTGTACTGCGGCTTTGGCCATATCAAACGTCGGGCCGTAATGCCATTTGGCCGGATCGGCATGTTTCATGGCCATATCTGGCTTGCGCATGATCACCCGCCGCAATGGCGCGTTCATGGCATTGGACCCGTATTTCTGCATCACAGTTCTCCGCTGTTCGATCCTTGTTATACAAATGAATAATAATCTTGCAAGCGGTCTCATGACGGGTTGACGGCTGCGCACAAGCCGTTGCAGGATGAGCCAACAATGGGGAACGCCGGCTATGAACGGCAACTGGACGTGGCTGATATCAGCAAAGTCGGCTATGGCTAGCCGCAGTAGGGTCGCGCTTTGAGCGCCGTGGCCGCCGCCATTGCAAATCCTTCCGCAGAGGCTGTGCGGGTGGACAATCTGCACAAGAAGTTCGGCCCTCTGGAAGTCATCAAAGGGGTGTCGCTGACCGCACATGAAGGTGATGTCATCGCCATCATTGGTGGCTCCGGTTCCGGCAAGTCCACTTTGTTGCGGTGCATCAACTTCCTTGAAATCCCGACATCCGGCACCATTGCCATCGGCGGCGAACCGGTGAAGATGAAACCGGACGGCAAGGGCGGCTCAACCCCATCGGACCGCCGTCAGCTTGAGCGTATCCGCTCCTCGCTTGGTATGGTGTTCCAGAGCTTCAATCTCTGGCAGCACATGACATTGATCCAGAATGTCATGGAAGTGCCTGTGCATGTGCTCGGCCAATCCAAAATAGCAGCGCATTCAAAGGCGGAGGAACTGCTCAAGCGTGTAGGCCTGTGGGAAAAGCGCGATGTCTACCCGGCCTTCATGTCTGGCGGCCAGCAGCAGCGCGGTGCCATCGCCCGTGCGCTGGCGATTGATCCGAAGGTCATGTTGTTTGACGAACCGACATCGGCGCTGGACCCGGAACTGGTCGGCGAAGTGCTCAAGGTCATCCGCGACCTGGCCGACGAGGGCCGCACCATGATCCTCGTGACCCATGAAATGAAGTTTGCCCGCGAAGTCTCAAGCCATGTGATCTTTCTGCACAATGGCCTGATTGAGGAAGAGGGGCGTCCATCAGCACTGTTCGGAAATCCGAAATCGGAACGGCTCAGGCAATTCCTGAAGACTGTTTCGTAAATCCATCCATCGAAAAAGGAGCAACCGATGAAGACCATCACGAAAACCATTTTTGCAGCCATGCTGGCAGTATCAGCGCTTGCCGGCGCAGCGCAGGCCGAAGCCGTCAAGGTCGGCATCGCGGCCGAGCCCTATCCGCCGTTTGCCTCGCCTGATGCTTCTGGCAATTGGGTCGGCTGGGAAGTCGAAATCATCGGCGCGGTTTGCGCCGAAGCCAAGCTTGAATGCGTGGTCACCCCGGTTGCCTGGGATGGCATTATTCCGGCACTGACAGCCAAGAAGATCGACGCGATCATGGCCTCGATGTCGATCACCGAAGAACGCATGAAAACCATCGATTTTTCCAAGAAATACTACAACACCCCGACCGGTATCGTCGGCGCGAAGGGCGCGGCATTCGACGCAACGCCGGAAGGCCTCAAAGGCAAGATCCTCGGCGTCCAGGTGTCCACAGTCCATGCCGACTACGCCAAGAAGTATTTCGGCCCTGTCGCTGCCGAGATCAAGGAATACCAGACGCAGGACGAGGCCAATCAGGACCTCGCCGCCGGTCGTATTGATGCCACGCAGGCGGACTCGATTGCGCTTGGTGACTTCCTGAAGTCCGACGCGGGCAAAGCCTGTTGCGAAAGCAAGGGCAATGTCGCTGACGACGCCGCCATCCTCGGCGCAGGCGTTGGTGTTGGTCTGCGCAAGGAAGACACGGCTTTGAAGGACCAGTTCAACGCTGGCATTGATGCCGTTCGCGCCAATGGCAAGTACGACGAAATCTCGAAGAAATATTTCGACTTCGACATTTTCGGCGGCTAATCCCGTTGATCCGCAAGAAAACTCATAAGGCTTCGCGCCGATGAGCATGATGGCGAGCGCCCTGCAGCCAATGCTGGCGCTCGGCACGCTGGAACTTCTGTCGCCCTGGCCACCCGGCTGGGGCGGCAACCTTTTGCGCGGGCTTGTACATTCGCTGGAAATCGCCCTCGGCGCATACGCCATCGGGCTGGTGCTCGGCACACTGGGCGCTTCGGCCAAACTTTATGGCGGTCCCGTCGCGCGTGACATAGCTGAAGCCTACACCACGATCGTCCGCGCTGTGCCGGAACTCGTTCTGATCCTGCTGCTCTATTATGCGGGGACAAGCCTCATCAACGACATGCTGGCGTCCATGGGACGTGATCCGGTCGACATAAGCGGACTAGCTGCAGGCATCGGCGTGCTTGGCGTTGTGCAGGGCGCTTACCACACGGAGGTTCTTCGCGGCGCGATCCTGTCGCTGCCGCCAGGCCAGATTGAAGCCGCCCGCGCCTATGGCATGTCGCCATGGCAGACGCTGCGGCGCATCACATTACCCGGCATGCTGCCCTATGCACTGCCCGGTCTGTCGAATCTTTGGCTGGTTGTCACCAAGGATACCGCGCTGTTGGCGGTGGTTGGCTTCAACGAACTGACACTGGAAACCCGTCAGGCCGCGGGCACGACCAAAGCCTATTTCACCTTCTTCATGGCCGCAGGCGCTCTCTATCTGGCGGTCACGCTCCTCTCCAATGTCATCCTGTCCCGCATCGAACGCCGCGCCGCGCGCGGCCTGCCGAAGGTGGCGTGATGTCAGACACGGTCCGCACCATCAGCACAAGCTCCAAGCCTGCAAGTGACGGCATCAGCTGGACATCGCCGCACCGGATCGTTTTTCTGGTGCTGGTGGCGCTGTTTGCCTACTACGCCGTGACAAGAATGCGCTGGGACTGGCTACCTGAATACTGGCCACTCGCCTTGCAGGGCATCTGGCGCACGATCTGGGTTTTGGTCTTGAGCGTCACGTTTGGTTTCATGCTCGCTGTGCCGATCGGTCTTGTGCAAGTTACGGGCCCTAGATGGCTTTCATGGCCCGCAAAAATCTTCTGCACAATCATCCGTGGTACGCCGCTGCTGCTACAATTATGGCTGCTTTACTACGGCCTCGGTTCATTGTTCCCGCAGATCGAAGGCATCCGTGATACCTGGATGTGGCCCTATCTGCGGCAGGCATGGCCTTATGGCTTGCTGGCGCTGACGCTGTCCTTTGCTGCCTACGAAGGCGAAGTCATGCGCGGTGCGTTTGCCGGCACGCCGCGCGGGCAATTGGAAGCCGGCCGCGCCTTCGGCATGTCACCATCAAAACTCTTCTGGCGCATCTGGCTGCCGCAAGCTGTGCAGCGCGCCTTGCCGACACTGGGAGGCGAAACCGTGCTGCAACTCAAATGCACGCCACTGATTGCCACCATCACCATGCTGGATATCTATTCGGTGTCCTCCAAAGTCAGGCAGGACACATTGCTCGTCTATGAGCCGCTGCTCTTGTTGGCGCTGGTCTATCTCTTGCTGACCGGCATCATTGTCTGGGCTTTCAAGCGTCTCGAAGCCCGCATGCCTGTGAAAGCCGGTTAAGCCGGCAGGTGGATCTTGAAACGCTCGCGAATCTCCGTGTCAGCCAGAATGTCGATCACCTGACGGCGCGGCTCAGACAGAATTTTCTTGCGCGTCGCAATCGCTTTCTGGACCAGATCGGGCTTGCCAATCTCAACCCATTCCTTCGGGCTCGTGCGGTCGCCGAGACGCGGGTAAATGTATTCGGTCTGCATCACCGAAAGTGTCTGCGGGTGGCCGAGATAGTGGCCCGGGCCGCCCATGCAGACATTTTTCATCGTCTCAATGGAAAGCGTCTCGTCGGTCACGTCGATGCCGCGCACGCAGCGCAGGCACTGGCCGAGCATGTCGTCACCAAGGATCAATGATTCCAGCGAAAAGCCGAGCAGCGAGGCATGCATGCCGACGGATTCGTAGATCATGTTGAGGCCGGAAAGCCCGGCCATCACATTCGAGATGCCCTGTTCCCAGCCTGCCTGCATGTCCGGAAGTTTCGCATCCGCAATGCCCGCCGCCGCGCCGCCCGGAAGGCCGTAGAAGCGGTGCATCTGCGCGCAGCCAGCGGTGAGCAATGCCTGCTCGCCAGACCCTCCGGACATCGCGCCGGAGCGCAGGTCCGACACAAACGGCCAGGTGCCGAAGATCGCCGGTGCACCCGGCTTGATTGCGTTGACATAGACGACACCTGCGAGGCATTCCGCTACAGCCTGCACGATCGCCGTCGCCAGCGGGGCAGGGGCAGTCGCGCCTGCCTGACCGGCCGAAAGCAGCAGGATCGGCATGCCGCCGCGCACCAGCTGCTCCATTATCTGACAGGCTTCCTGCGCGAACTTCATCGGCGGCACGACGAAACAGTTGGAGTTCGACACAAACGGCCGTGCCCGCCATTGCTCCTCGCCGCCGGCGATCAGGTGCAGCATCTCAAGGGCAGAGGGGATGTAGTCTGGCGAGGTGAACGACACGCCAACATGCTTGCTCGTCGCCGCGCAGCAGGCATAGAGCGTGTTCATGTCCATCTCGAAATTGTCGGCAATGTCGCGGCAGACCATCGGCCGCTGGTAGAAATGCACATTGTCGAGATGATCGACGATCCGCCCTGCATCATAAAGGTCCTGCACCGTCGACTCGCGATACTCGCGCTTTTCCGAGTCGACCACATAGACTGCCGCGCCCGCTGTGCCGTAATGCACACGCCCTGGCTCAAGGTGCAAGTCATGCTTCTCGTCACGCGCATGCAGCGTGATCCCGCGCGCAGCCTTCTTCAACATGTCTTCAACCAGCGCCCGCGGGAAACGGATTCTCTTGTCATCGCCAAGGATCGCGCCCGCGCCGGTCAAAATCTCGATGCCGGATGGTGGAGCCTCGCCAAAACCGATCACTTCGAGGGCCGTCAGCGCCGCTTCGTGAATGCGCAGCACGTCCCGTTCGCTTAGCGGGTTGTAGGTTCCGCCCAACATGCCCGCGCGGACAGGGCGCAAATGTTCGGCAAGCGGCGCGGCGCGGGCGGCGA
>JBGSHY010000009.1:0-54933 GCA_041751995.1 Rhizobiaceae bacterium
TGTCGGCGCGACGATGCGCGGCTTGCCCGGCCCGCCGGAGTTCAGCGAACGGTGGAGTACGGTATGGCCGTGAAATCCGATTACGTCGATCGAGTCCGGCTTGGCGCTGATGTCCTGAAGGAAATGGCTCACCGCCTCGGCGTGAAGGTCGGTCAGGTACTGCTCGGCGAGGTGCAGGACGCCCGGCCTGTCGCCCCGGTGGCGGATACGGGCGGCATCCGCCCCGGCCTGGGCGAGACGGCTGCGGAACGCTTCCGAATAGGGGTAGGTAAACGCAGGCCCCCGGACGACCTCGCGCTTTCCGTCCGTCTCGACGAGGGCGACGTCGATCCCGTCCATCGAGGTGCCGCTCATCAGGCCGATCGCACGCTTGAGCTTGCTCAAAATGTCTAACCTCGTGCATGTTGCCGGCCGAATCTCGCCGATCATAGCAGCCGCGTCGCCCGTCGCCTCCCGCCACGGCCGGCGGCGGCTCTCTCGCATAGAGCGAACCGATGTCGAAAGCAAAATCCGAGTTCCTGCGCGTTCTGACCGAGCGCGGCTTCATCCACCAGTGCTCCGACCTCGACGCGGTGGATCAGCTCGCGGCCAACGGCGGCATCGTCGCCTACGTCGGCTACGATTGCACCGCGCCCTCGCTCCACGTCGGCCATCTGCTCTCGATCATGATGCTGCATTGGCTGCAGCGGACCGGCGCGGGCAAGCCGATCGCGCTGATGGGCGGCGGGACGACCCGCGTCGGCGACCCTTCCGGCAAGGACGAGACGCGCGTGCTGCGCACGGTCGAGGAAATCGACGCCAACAAGGAGGCGCTCAAGGGCGTTTTCGCCAAGCTGCTCGATTTCGGCGACGGCCCGCGCGATGCCGTGATGCTCGACAACGCCGAGTGGCTGGCGCCGCTCAACTACATCGATTTCCTGCGCGACGTCGGCCGTCATTTCTCCGTCAACCGCATGCTCACGATGGATTCGGCGAAGCTGCGCCTCGAGCGCGAGCAGGAGCTGTCGTTCATCGAGTTCAATTACATGCTGCTGCAGTCCTACGACTTCGTCGAGCTTGCCCGGCGCTACGGCTGCAACCTGCAGATGGGCGGGTCCGACCAGTGGGGCAACATCGTCATGGGCCTCGACCTCGGCCGGCGCATGGGCGTGAAGCATCCGCTGCACGCGCTCACCTGTCCGCTGCTGACTACGTCGTCGGGGGCGAAGATGGGCAAGACCGCTGCGGGCGCGGTGTGGCTCAACGAGGCGCAGCTCTCCGCGTACGACTACTGGCAGTACTGGCGCAACAGCGAGGACGCCGACGTCGGCCGCTTCCTGAAACTCTTCACGACGCTGCCGATGGACGAGATCGCGCGCCTCGCCGCGTTGCAGGGCGCCGAGATCAACGAGGCGAAAAAGGTGCTGGCGACCGAGGCGACGGCGCTGATCCACGGCCGCGACAGGGCCGAGGCTGCTGCGGAAACGGCTCGACTGACGTTCGAGAAGGGGCAGACCGCGAGCGACCTGCCGACGGTCGAGATCGCAGCGAGCGAGCTTGCCGCCGGCATCGGCGTGCTCAATGCCTTCGTCAAGGCCGGCCTCGTCAAATCGAACGGCGAGGCGCGCCGGCAGATCCAGGGCGGCGGCCTCAAGGTCAACGACGCCAACGTCACCGACGAGAAGACGAGCCTAACATCCGCCGATCTGACGCCTGAGGGCATCGTCAAGCTCAGCCTCGGCAAGAAGAAGCACGTGCTGCTGAAGCCGGTGTGAGACCGCGCCTGCTCCCTATGCCCTGCTCTTGCATGGGACAGGGTTGGGGTGAGGGGCGGACACGGGCACCGCGCCGTCGTGCTGCCGCCTGCAGTTGCTGCGCAAGCGGGCCGCCGCCAGCCCCCGCTCGGGAGGCAGAACCCCCTTGCTTGATTCTGTCCAGCAATCGAACTGGTGCGGCTGCCGGCGGCAGCCGCAGTCAAAGGCCGGCAGTCTGGCGGTAACCCGAACTCAGTTGCAAGCATCGCTATTGCGATCGTGTCACCGGAAAGAAATGCCGGTATGCGAGCGACATGAACGAGACGAAGACCAAGCCAGCGGCGAGCCAGATCAACTCGGCTGCAGCGGCTGAAAGACTTGCCAAAAATCGGTCTTCCGAGGCTGCATTACACAGGAGCATTCCGATGTTCGTCGGCGCGATCGTTGCCGCGCTGCCGAGGTAGAGCCGCCACGAGTTGCCGCGCGTAGCCTGCCACACCTCTTGGAGCATTACGTGATTTGCGCCGACGGCGATTGCCGGCAGCCTCAGCATCAAGCGCACGGCAACCAGTGCCACCGGCGCAAAAAGCAGGTGGCCGCCGACCAGCAGTGCCGCAAGTCCGAGCGGCGTCTCGAAAATCCAAACCACTGCGGCGTCTGTCGAGGCACTGGCCGTAGCCAGGTCTGAAGGTGACGCGGCAGAGAGCACGCTTACGAGCGGCACTACAGCCACGCTGACGAGTATAGTCCCGACGAGCAGTGTCGCCAGAACGAGCGCCAATACCAGCCCTGCATAGCGCAACACTGCGCCGTCGAGACTGACCACCGCCCCGACAGAGATCTCTTCGCCCCGCAGAACAAGACGGTGCCAGACGACCGCAGCCGACGCGCCGATCAGCGCCGAAGGCAGCAGCGGCGCCGCAAAGCTCAAAATGCCATCCCAAACGCCGAAGTCCTCGATCGGCCGCCACACGAGCCAGTGCACGGCGAACAGCACGGAGAACGCGAGCGTCCCCCACACCGCGACGACGAGGCCGAAAGAGGCGAGATGAGCGAACGTGGTGCGATATGCGGCCGCGATCGTCGCCAGAAGCGCCAGTTTCGGCGCGGGTTGCGGATCGGTGTCCATGGAACTCCAAAGCCTCGCTGTGGCGACGGCGGAGGATCACACACCCAAATTGCGGAACTGCAAACGAAAAGGGGAGCCGCTGGGGCTCCCCTTTTCATAGCCGACGATGCGTCAGCTTCAGTTCAGCAGCTCCTTGAGACCCTTGGCCGGCGTGAACTTCGCGGCCTTCGCCTCGGCGATCTGGATCGTCTTGCCGGTCAGCGGGTTGCGGCCCTCGCGCGCGGCGCGCGTCGCCACCTTGAAGGTGCCGAAATCCGGGATGCGGACTTCCTTGCCATCCTTCATCGCCGCCTTGATCTGATCGATCACGGCATCGACAACCTGGCCAGCGCGATCCTTGGTGAGATCGAGCTCCTTGGCCACCGCGTCGATCAAGTCCTTTTTGCTCATGTGCTCAATCCTCGTGATTGGAACGGGCGCGCGCCCCTCGGGCGCCGCACGCATTATGGCGCGGAACACGGTCAGACCGGCAGGCGCTCACTGGGGCGCATCATCGGATGTCGCTCCAGGCTGCGCTCGAGACCGCAACGGAGGCTGCAAAGAAGCGCTCCCGCAACGGCGCGTCAAGCGAAAACGCCTCTGTTTGTGGGGTGTTCTACAGTGTTCGAGGCAATCGGCGACGGCCGAAAAGCCGCAGCGCCCCAGCCTCATTTTGGCGACAATTCGGGCTTCGTTCGTTCCAGGTACCATACGCTCCGCGCTCGTTGTCGCGGCGGGAGCGGCGGCGTCGCAGCTGACGGCGGACGCGCGCAACGAAAAGCCCCACCACGGCGGACCGCGATGGGGCTTCACATCAGTTCGACAGACTGTGGCGATGGTCGCGCTGGATCAGTGCGCGGTCACCCGCCCGCCAGCGCCATCGGCCTCGGCGTCCTTCGCCGCCTGTGCCTTCTCCTCGTCCCAGGTGATCGCCTCGGGTACGCGCACCAGCGCCACCCTCAGCACATCCTCGAGGCGAGAAGCCGCGACGATCTCGAGCTTGCTCTTCACCTCGTCGGGAATCTCGGCGAGATCCTTGACGTTCTCCTCCGGGATCACGACCGTCGTGATGCCGCCGCGCAGCGCCGCCAGCATCTTTTCCTTGAGCCCGCCGATCGGCAGTACGCGGCCACGCAGCGTGATCTCGCCGGTCATGGCGACATCCTTGCGCACCGGGATCTGCGTCAGCACCGAGATGATGGCGGTCGCCATCGCAACGCCGGCAGACGGGCCATCCTTCGGCGTCGCGCCCTCCGGCACGTGCACGTGGATGTCGTACTTGTCGAACATCGTCGGCGCGATGCCGAACTCGATCGAGCGCGAGCGCACGTAGGCGTTGGCGGCCTGGATCGATTCCTTCATCACGTCGCGCAGGTTGCCCGTGACGGTCATCTTGCCCTTGCCGGGCATCTTGATGCCTTCGATGGTCAGCAACTCGCCGCCGACCTCCGTCCAGGCGAGACCGGTGACGATGCCGATCTGGTCCTCCAGCTCGGCCTGGCCATAGCGGTACTTGGTGACGCCCAGGTAGTCGTGGACGTTCTCCGCCGTGATCTCGACGCTCTTCTTCGACGATGTCAGGATCTCCTTCACCGCCTTGCGCGCGAGCTTGGCGATCTCACGCTCAAGCGAGCGCACGCCGGCTTCCCGCGTGTAGTGGCGGATCAGGTTTTTCAGAGCATCGTCGCTGACCGAGAACTCGGCGTCCTCGAGCCCGTGCGCCTGCTTTTGCTCGGTGATGAGATGGCGCTTGGCGATCTCGACCTTCTCGTTCTCCGTGTAGCCGGCGAGCCGGATGATCTCCATGCGGTCCATGAGGGCCGGCGGAATGTTCAGCGTGTTCGCCGTCGTCACGAACATCACGTTCGAAAGGTCGTAGTCGACCTCGAGGTAATGGTCGTTGAACGTGCTGTTCTGCTCGGGATCGAGCACCTCGAGCAGAGCCGCCGCCGGGTCGCCGCGGAAATCCTGTCCCATCTTGTCGATCTCGTCCAAGAGGAACAGCGGATTGGTCCGCTTCGCCTTGCGCATCGACTGTACGACCTTGCCGGGCATCGAGCCGATATAGGTGCGCCGGTGGCCACGGATCTCGGCCTCGTCACGCACGCCGCCGAGGCTCATGCGCACGAACTCGCGGCCCGTGGCATTGGCGATCGACTTGCCGAGCGAGGTCTTGCCGACGCCGGGCGGGCCGACGAGGCACAGGATAGGTCCTTTGAGCTTGTTGGTGCGATTCTGAACCGCGAGATACTCGAGGATGCGCTCCTTCACCTTCTCCAGGCCGTAGTGCTCCTTGTCGAGGATCTCCTGCGCTTCCGTCAGATCCTTCTTGACCTTGCCCTTGACGCCCCACGGGATCGACAGCAGCCAGTCGAGGTAGTTGCGCACCACCGTCGCCTCGGCCGACATCGGGCTCATCTGCTTGAGCTTCTTGAGCTCGGCGAGCGCCTTGTCGCGGGCTTCCTTGGAAAGCTTGGTCTGCTCGATCTTCTCCTCGAACTCAGCGATGTCGTCGCGCTCGTCGGTGTCGCCGAGCTCCTTCTGGATCGCCTTCATCTGCTCGTTGAGATAGTACTCGCGCTGCGTCTTCTCCATCTGGCGCTTGACGCGCGAGCGGATCTTCTTCTCGACCTGCAGCACGGAGATCTCGCTCTCCATGAGCGTGTAGACCTTCTCGAGCCGATCCGAGATGGTCGTCGTCTCGAGCACTTCCTGCTTGTCGGCGATCTTGATCGCCAAGTGCGAGGCGATGGTGTCGGCAAGCTTCGAGTAGTCCTCGATCTGCGCGATGGTGCCGAGCACCTCGGGAGAGATCTTCTTGTTGAGCTTGACGTAGTTTTCGAATTGCGTGACCGCCGAGCGCGCGAGCGCCTCGATCTCGGTCTTGGAGCCGACCTTCTCGGCGACCTTCTCGACCTCGGCCTCGAAGTACGCCGCGTTCTCCGTGTAGCGCTTGATGCGCGCGCGCGAGGTACCTTCGACCAGCACCTTCACGGTGCCGTCCGGCAGCTTGAGCAGCTGGAGCACCGTCGCCAGAGTGCCCATCTCGAAGATGGCGTCGGTGGCCGGATCGTCGTCGCCAGCGTTCTTCTGCGCGGCGAGAAGGATGAGCTTCTCGGCGCGCATCACTTCCTCGAGCGCGGCGATCGACTTCTCGCGCCCGACGAACAGCGGAACGATCATATAGGGGAACACCACGATGTCGCGCAGCGGCAGGACCGGATACAGCTCCACGCCGTTTGCCTTCTCGTTGGTCGGCTTTTCGTTGCTCATGTCATGACCCATCACAGTGACGCCGCCGCGGACTATCCCGCCTGCGGCCCGGGGCGATAGCGCACCCGGCGTGCCCTCAAGGTGCGCTGCGACCTCATTGAGCTTCGCAGCACCAGGAGAACGACGTCGGGCAGAGGACGGGAACTTTGGCAACCTCGGGGACGTTCGCCCTGCAAAGGGCGTCTTCACGTGCCGATTTGAGCCGCTGCCCCGCCTCCGTTGGAACAGATGGGGTACGCCGATCCACGATCAAGGGCGCCCCCAAGGATTCAACCTCGCCGCTCGGCCGGACATCCGAGGGTAAGCCGGTCAGGCGACCCGCTCGCCACTCGATGCCCCCAAGAGGCTCGATTACGACGCCGTGGAGCCTTTCTCCTCGGCGCGGTCGGAGTAGATCCGCAGCGGGCGGGCGCCGCCCTCGACGACCTCCGGTCCGATCACGACCTCCTCGACGCCCTTGAGCGTCGGCAGGTCGAACATGGTATCGAGCAGGATGCCTTCCATGATCGACCTGAGGCCGCGGGCGCCGGTGCGCCGCTCGATCGCCTTGCGCGAGATCGCCTTCAGCGCCTCGTGCGTGATCGTCAGCTTCACGTCCTCCATCTCGAACAGGCGCTGGTACTGCTTGACCAGGGCGTTCTTCGGCTCGGTCAGGATCTGCACCAAGGCCTCCTCGTCGAGGTCCTCGAGCGTCGCGATCACCGGCAAGCGGCCGATGAACTCGGGAATGAGGCCGAACTTCAGCAGATCCTCAGGCTCGACCTCGCGCAGAACCTCGCCGGTGCGGCGCTCGTCAGGACCGCGCACCTTGGCGCCGAAGCCGATCGACGTGCCCTTGCCGCGGCTCGAGATGATCTTTTCGAGACCGGCGAAGGCGCCGCCGCAGATGAACAGGATGTTGGTCGTGTCGACCTGCAGGAACTCCTGCTGCGGGTGCTTGCGGCCGCCCTGCGGAGGAACCGAGGCGACGGTGCCCTCCATGATCTTCAGCAGCGCCTGCTGCACGCCCTCGCCCGAGACGTCGCGCGTGATCGAAGGATTGTCGGACTTGCGCGAGATCTTGTCGACCTCGTCGATGTAGACGATGCCGCGCTGCGCGCGCTCGACGTTGTAGTCGGCGTTCTGCAGCAGCTTCAGGATGATGTTCTCGACGTCCTCGCCGACATAGCCGGCCTCGGTCAGCGTCGTCGCGTCGGCCATCGTGAACGGCACGTCGAGGATGCGCGCCAGCGTCTGCGCCAGAAGAGTCTTGCCGCAACCGGTCGGGCCAACGAGAAGGATGTTCGACTTGGCGAGCTCGACGTCATTCGACTTCGAGGCGTGGTTGAGGCGCTTGTAGTGGTTGTGGACCGCGACCGAGAGAACGCGCTTCGCGTGGACCTGCCCGATCACATAGGAATCAAGAACGTCGCAGATCTCCTGCGGGGAGGGCACGCCGTCGCGCGATTTGACCAGCGTGTTCTTGTTTTCTTCACGGATGATGTCCATGCACAGCTCGACGCACTCGTCGCAGATGAACACGGTTGGGCCCGCGATCAGCTTGCGCACCTCGTGCTGGCTCTTGCCGCAGAAGGAGCAGTACAGCGTGTTCTTTTCTTGGGCCATCTCGATCTCTCACCTTCGTCCGAGTGCGCAAACCTGAGCACCGGCTGGTATTGGCATCTCGAGCCCACGACGTGGGCTTCGGTGTAGTGCCTGACGCACCGGGTAAGGCGACCGGTCCTGCCAGAATCTTACGTTGAATCCCCGTTTCTCGATCTGAGCACGCTAGCGACCCGCAGATCAAGAATGGATTAAACCCTCCCTCGCCAGCTGCGCCGCTCCGGCGTCACATAGGCCACACACGAGACGTGTATGGAGTGATTTGCGCCCAGGTCCAAAAGGAGTACGCGAGGCACTCGCGAGGGACTGGAACAAACTCATTCGGCAAGCGCGCCCTGGAACGTACAGAGAACGATAGCTGTTCTCATCGTGAGGTCTTATCTTGTCCAGAGTTGGGCCTGACCACAAGCCTTGAAATTGGGCGGTACGTCAGCAGAACGCAAGGGGCAAGTCGCCGCGAGGAGCTACGTTCCCCGGCAATCGCTCGCCATGCTTTACCTTCGCTCAAGCGCGAGGCTCTCCCGGCAAAAGCTGTCGACAACGACCGGCAACCGCTGCGACGGGCCGGCTGCGGCGAACTCTCCACAAACGACAGCGGGACCGGGCGCTTGCCCAGTCCCGTTGCGAATGCCGGATCGTGCAGTGAGCGCCGGGGCGCGGCTCAGGACTTTGCTTCCTTGACGGCCTCGACAACATCGTCGCGCTTCGAGAGCACGCGATCGACGATGCCGAAGTCGCGCGCCTGCTCGGCGGTCATGAAGTAGTCGCGGTCGAGCGTGCGCTCGATGGTTTCGTACGGCTGGCCGGTATGCGTGACATAGACCTCGTTCAGGCGCCGCTTCATCTTGATGATGTCCTCGGCGTGGCGCTCGATGTCGGATGCCTGGCCCGAGAAGCCGCCGGACGGCTGATGCACCATAATGCGGGCGTTCGGCAGCGCGAAGCGCATGTCCTTGTTGCCGGCGCAGAGCAGCAGCGAGCCCATCGACGCGGCCTGGCCGATGCACAGCGTCGCCACCGCCGGCTTGATGAACTGCATCGTGTCGTAGATCGCCATGCCGCTCGTCACCACGCCGCCCGGCGAGTTGATGTACATGGAGATCTCTTTCTTCGGGTTCTCCGCCTCGAGGAACAGCAGCTGCATGCAAATCGACGCCGCCATGTGGTCCTCGACCGGACCGGTGACGAAGATGATGCGCTCCTTGAGCATGCGCGAGGGCAGGTCGTAGCCGCGCTCGCCGCGGTTGGTCTGCTCCACCACCATCGGCCAGAAGGTGTTGGTCAGGGTATCGATGGGATCGCGCATATCGGGATATCTCCTGCGGGGGAACGGCCGACCCGCGGCGGGGTCGATCGACGGGCGATGACGGACGCCAACGACAGGCATCCGGATGCGTGACGCACACTAGGTTGCGATCGGTCGAGATGGAAGGTCTCTCAATCGCGTGTTCGAATGCGAGGAGCCGCGAGTGCTAGTCCAGCGAACTCGACAACACTCCAGTGGCGGAATATCGACGCAACCGGAGCGCACCACAAGGGCCGGTGTGCAGTAGCGAGTACGCGGGACAAGCCGCGCCGCCACCTCGAGCGCCGGCCGGCGACGCGGCGGACGGGAGCCGGCTAGCCGCCGGCCCGCCCGCTGCATCGAACGACTTGGATCAGGCTTCGGACAACTCCTCGATGGCCTTGAACAGCTCGTCCTTCGTGACCTTGCGCTCGCTCGGCTTCACCTGATCGAGAACGTAGTCGACGACCTTGTCCTCGAAGATCGGCGCGCGCAGCTGGGCGAGGGCGCCCGGCGTCTTCTCGTAATATTCGTAGACGAACTTCTCCTGGCCCGGATACTTGCGCGCCTCGTTGATGAGCGCGCGGCGCATCTCGTCCTGCGAAACCTGGATCTGGCTTCGCTCGCCGATCTCGCCGATCACGAGGCCGAGCCGCACGCGGCGCTCGGCGATGCGGCGGTACTCCTCGCGCAGTTCGTCCTCGGTCTTGCCCTCGTCGGCGAAGGTCTTGCCCTCGCGCTCGAGGCCGCGCTCGAGCTGGTTCCAGATGCTCTGGAACTCGCCGTCGACGAGCGACGGCGGCAGCTCGAACGAGTGCACCTTCTCGAGCGCGTCGAGCAGCTCGCGCTTCAGCTTCATGCGCGCCGCACCGGCGTACTCCTGCGCGATCTGCGCGCCGACCATCTCGCGCAGCTTCTCGAGGCTCTCCGCGCCGAGCGAGCGCGCCAGCTCGTCGTCGATCGCCGGCTTCTTCGGCGCGGCGACCTCTGTCACCTTGGTATCGAACTGCGCCGTCTTACCGGCCAGATCCTTGACCTGGTAGCTCTCCGGGAATGTAGCGTCGACGACGCGCTCGTCGCCCGCCTTCGCGCCCTTGAGGCCATCCTCGAAGCCCGGGATGAAGTTGCCCTGGCCGAGTACCACCTGCATGCCTTCGCCGGTGCCGCCATCGAACGGCACGCCGTCGATCTTGCCGACGTAGTCGATGGTGACGCGATCGCCGTCTCCGGCAACGCGACCCTCCTCGGGCTCGAAGGTCGTCGAGCGCTGTGCCAGCTGGTCGACGGCCTTGTCGATCTCGGCCGGATCGACTTCAGCGACGAGACGCTCGAGGCTCAGCGTCGTGTATTCGGTCGTCGGGATCTCGGGCAGCACCTCGAACGACATGTCGAACGCGAGATCGGCCTTGCCGTCAATGATCTGGTCGATGGACGTCTTGTCCTCCGGCAGGTCGATCGCCGGCTGCATCGCCGGGCGCTCGTTGCGGTCGGTGATCGCCTTGCTGGAGCTCTCGCGCACGGTCTGCTCCAGCACCTCGGCCATCACCGAGCGGCCGTAGAGCTTCTTGATGTGGGCCAGCGGCACCTTGCCGCGGCGGAAGCCCTTGAGCTGAACCCGATCCTTGATCTCGTCGATCTTCTGGTTGAAGCGCTCGCCGAGTTCGTCCTGGCCGACCACGACCTTGAGCTTACGCTTCAAACCTTCGGAGTTGATCTCGGTAATCTGCATGATCGCTTCAGCCTTCGCTCGATGATGTCGTGGGGACGGCCGTCGCGGCGCCCCGGTTGCAGTTGGCCTCGATGGCCGGTTCCGAATGCCCCTGAGGGGATTTCAGGCTCGTCGCGAGGCGGATGCGCATGTACAGAACCGGATCGAGCCCTCTGGGATCGAACCGGCTTGCAGCCGGACCGCGCTCGGGTCGGGTGCTGGTGCGGGCGGAGGGACTTGAACCCCCACGGCTAGGCCACCAGAACCTAAATCTGGCGTGTCTACCAATTTCACCACGCCCGCAGGCACCCGGCCGCCGGAGCGAATCCGGGATGCAGATAAGCCGGACCCCGCCGCCGAAGACCATGGGAATGCCGAGGCATCCGTCCGATCCGGGCTCGAGGGCCGGCTGTTGGCCTTGCTTCGCGAGACAAGTCTCGGCGCCACATATATCTGGCCTCGTGCGCCAAGATCAATCGCCATCTCCGATCGTCGTATCTCGGCGTGAAAGGCTCTGCCGGCGGAAGACAGACGGCCGAACCCGGCTCCGGCCGGCGGCTAGCGGGACGACGTCACCAGCACCGTGATGATAATCGCCGAGGCCACCGGCAGCACCAGCAGCCACGGCGGCACCGCATCGAAGTTGATCATGTTGTTGGAATAGGCCACCAGCGCGGCAATTCCGGCCAGCGGCATCATGAGCTTAAGCATTCGGCGCTCCTTTCCTCGCCAGGAGTGTTCGCACACCTGTGCCTTGCAGAAAGCAAGCGGCGTGCCTCGTCCTGCCGAAAGTGCCCAGAACGCGTGGAATCTAAGCCATCTCAGAGACTTGCCTGGAACGCACAGCGGCCGCCCCGTCGCCGGGAGCGGCCGCTCGCCATTATTTTCGGACCTTCCCGGCCCGCTCGTCCAGGTTCGGGACGGCTTACTTCAAATGCTCGATGGTGGCCGTGCCGCCGCCCAGATGATAGCGCAGGCCGACCTTGATCTCGTGCGCCGTCAGGTCATCAAACTTCACCGCGGGGTTGACGTTGAAGCCGGTATCGCTGCGCTGGCTGCTGATCGAGCCCATGTCGATGTAGCGGTAGCCGAGGTCGAGAATCGCGCGATCCGAGATCTGGTAACCGACACCCGCCATCAGCGACCAGGCGAAGGCGAGATCGTTGTTGCCGTGGATCTGGCTGGTCAGGAACGGATTCTGCGTGAAGGAGATGTTGTCGAGCTGGTGGTAGGCCGCACCGACACCCGCGCCGACGTAGGGAACGAAGCCGCCCCAATTGCCGAGGTCCCTGTAGACGTTGAGCATCAACGTGTAGGTCTTGAGCGACGTGTGCATCGGGTCGCCGGTGACCGGCTCGTCGTACCACGGGTCGTTCGGATACTCGTTGGTGATCGTGAACTCGCGCGGCTCGCCCTCGAACTTGCGGTCGCCGCGGTAGCCGAGCATGACCTCGGCGCGGAACCCGCGCGAGCCCGAGCCGCAGCCAGCGCCGATCTCGCCGAGCCAGGTGTTCTCGAGACTGGCGTTGGCGACCTCGTCACCGACGTAGGTGTAGCTCTCGCCGGTCATGTAGCCGGTGTAGGCGGGGTCATAGTGGTCAGCGACGCCATCAGCGCTCGGGTCGCCGCTCCAGTAACGGTTGATGTTGTTGACCGGCCACTTGGCATCCGGCGAGCGCGACCAGGAGTAGCCGACGTCGGCGCGGAAGTAGCACGGGCCGGCGGCGTCATGGACAACCTGCGGCAGCGGCACGTAGCCATCCTTGACGGAGCCGCCAAGATCGGCCGCCATGGCCGGCGCGGTGATGGCCGCCACGGCGAATGCTGCCGAGGCGATACGAGCCTTATCGAACGTGTTCATTGGCTGTCCCTCTGAAAACAGGCACTCGGTCGTGGAGGCCTGCAGACGTCTTGCTTTGCAGGCGGATCTTGTGACATCGCGGTTAAAGCTGGGTTAAGCGGCGTGCCGAATTGGAACGCCGGCCGGGATTGCCCGCCGGGCGGCCTTGCAGGGCGCGGACGGCACGGGTAGGTTGGCGCGCAATTTTCGCTGGCCGAAGCCCGGCTGATGGCCGCCCGCCGGGGTCTCAACTGGCACGCCCCCATGAGACCGTGCGGGGAGGCCGTGCGGGACGATGAAGGAGCAGACTTTGAAATTTAAGGAGAGCGTCGCGGCGGCCGTCGGTCGCACACCGCTCATCAAGCTGCGCCGCGCCAGTGAGGAAACCGGCTGCACCGTGCTCGGCAAAGCCGAGTTCATGAATCCGGGCCAGTCGGTCAAGGATCGCGCCGGGCTTTTCATAATCCGTGACGCCGAAAGGCGCGGCCTTTTGAAACCAGGCGGCACAATTGTCGAGGGTACAGCCGGCAACACCGGCATCGGATTGACGCTCGTTGCAAAAGCCTTGGGCTACAACACCGTCATCGTCATTCAGGAAACCCAGAGCCAGGAGAAGAAAGATGCGTTGCGCATGATGGGCGCCGAATTGATCGAAGTTCCTGCGGTACCCTACAAGAACCCGAACAATTATGTGCGGCTGTCTGGCCGATTGGCCGAACAACTGGCGAGCACCGAGCCAAATGGCGCCGTCTGGGCAAACCAATTCGACAATGTTGCAAACCGCGAAGGACACACACAAACCACAGCGCAGGAAATCTGGGCGCAGACCAATGGCCAGATTGATGGCTTTGTCGCATCAGTCGGCACGGGCGGCACTTTGGCCGGAACCGGAATTGGCCTTAGAGCAAAAAAACCGGATGTGAAGATCGCACTCGCCGATCCGGATGGAGCGGCGCTTCACGCCTATTACACGACCGGCGAATTGAAGATGACTGGCTCCTCAATCACTGAAGGTATCGGGCAGGGCCGCATAACGGCAAACCTTGATGGCTTCAGTCCGGATTTTTCCTTCAACGTTCCTGATGCCGAAGCCCTGCCAATCGTGTTTGACCTTGTGCAGGAAGAAGGCCTGATCCTCGGCGGGTCTTCCGGTGTGAATATTGCCGGAGCAATTAGGCTGGCCCGTGAGCTGGGACCCGGTCATACCATTGTGACCATCCTCTGCGACCTTGGCACACGGTATCAATCCAAGTTGTTCAATCCGGAATTCCTGCGCAGCAAGGATCTGCCGACGCCGAAGTGGCTGGAAAACCAGCGGCAGTATGATGTGCCTTTTGAGGCAGTGTCCTGATGGACCTGTTGTTCCGCGAAGACGCCTATCTCAAATCCTGCAAGGCAACGCTCATTGGCGTGACGGACAGTGGCGGGCTGTTGTTTGACCGCACGGTTGCCTACGGCACCTCCGGCGGCCAACCGGGCGATACGGGTACCATCACCCGCGCCGACGGCACGGTGATCCGCATCGGATCTACGGTCACCGGGCAAACCAAGGATGAAATCATCCATGTACCGGAAGAGGGATCAAAGCTTCCGCAAATCGGCGAAACCGTAACACTTTCAATTGATTGGCCGCGTCGGTTGAATCTGATGAAGATGCATGCAGCCTGCCACATACTCTCCGTCGTCTGCCCGTTCCCGATCACCGGCGCTGCGGTGAACGAGGAAGACAGCCGCGTCGATTTCGACGTGCCGGACCCGACCTACACCCGCGAATTCGTCACCGCCGAGATGATGAAGATCATCGACGCCAACCACCCGGTTTCGATCCACTGGATCGACGAGGCGGAACTGGACGCCAATCCGTCGATCATCCGCTCCAAGAACGTCCGCCCGCCGCGCGGCCTTGGCCGCATCCGGCTGGTGCTGATAGGCGAAAACGGTGTTGTGGACAGCCAGCCCTGCGGGGGCACACATGTGGCCAATACCGGCGAGATCGGCCCGCTGCACATTTCGAAGATTGAGAAGAAGGGCAAAGAAAACCGGCGGTTCCGTATACGGTTTGGCGCTATGCCGGAAACGCCTTAAAGGGGGCGCAGACCCCGCTCGGCGGCAAACGCCAAGCATTCCTCGGCAGGCCTGATCGACGCGCTTGTCGTCACAGAAAACAGCGATGTCGCTGCCGAAGCGTTGCCCAGCTCCAGACAGCGCTGCAGCGGCCACTCTTCGTGCCAGCCGTAGAGAAACCCGGCGTAAAACGCGTCGCCCGCGCCGAGGCTGCCGACAATTTCCGATGTTGCGATGTTGAGCGAGCCGCTCCGCGCCGTCTCGCCGCCTCGTGTCACTGCCACCGCGCCATCCGGATGATGTATGCCTGCGACCGCACCGACGCCCATGTCCAAAAGCTTTCGGCAGGCGGAAAACGCGGCATCGACATCCAGCTTGCCGCCGCGTGTCACGGTCATGCCGCTGATGGCTGCGGCCTCATGGTCGTTGACGACGAAAATGTCGATCAGCGGCACAAGGTGGGCGATAAGCCGCACCAGCACATCCGGCGGCATCGAGACCAGTTCGAACGCGGTCTGATGACCGCTGTCCCGTGCGGCTTGCAGGCAGACGCGCCAGCCGTCTTCAGCGTCAAGCTTTCCGGCAATGCCGGGCGAACCGAGGTAATAGATTTTCGCGGTCGACCCGGCAGGCGCTGCCATCATATCCGGCGTCAGCAGTGCATTGACACCCGGCTGGTGGAAAAACGTGCGCTTGCCTGTCTTGGCCGATGACATCACAATCGTATGGCTTGTCACTGCCCCGGGAACGCGCAGGATTGCGGACGTATCGAGCCCGTAACCTTGCGCCTGTCCAATAAGTGTCTCGGCATAGGCATCTTCGCCTATCGCGCCAATCAGCGTGACGGGGAATGGTGCGCGGAGCTTCACAAGACCCGCACCGGCATTGTGCGGCGGACCGCCAGCACCCGGCTGCGTACGCTGGATCAGCGCCACCTTTTCCTCGTCCGGCCAATGATCGACCACATTGACGATGTCGAGGATCACGGTGCCGGCAAGAGTGATGCCCTTTCGAACCATCAAAGCCCTGCCTTGAGCACGTTTTCGGTGATCTGGAGATCGTCCTCCAGCGTCCTGACGGATTTCAGGCCTGCCTTGCCAAGCCGCGCATGATACTCTTTCACAGCCGCCTCCGGCGTCAGGTCGCCTTCAATGACGAGGCGGAACAGGCTGATGATGTCGGTCTGGCTTTCGGCATTGTTTATCTTGCGGCCGAACAGCGCCACCCGCGCGCCGCTCTTTTCCGCCTGCCGCAACAGTTCGAATGTGTCGCGCGTGGTGCCAGACGAGCCGCCGAGAATGCCGACGACAATCGATGAATCATGCCCGGCCAATTCCTCCATCCAACGGCGGCCGTTGAACGGGATTTTGAGGAAAAGCGGCCGCTCGGCCTTCGAAACACCGGCCAGCGTGCGCAAGATGCAGTCGTTTACGAAAGCCGGGATTTGCTCTTCGCTCAGGCCCTGCGGCGCATTCGGATTGAACACTTCGAGGAAGTGGCGGAAGTCGTGCAGCACGGCCTCTTCGCGGAAGATCGAATAGGCTTCGACGGAAATGTAATCCCAGTCGAGGATGTTGTTGAACGTCACCGAATAGAGACCGAGATCGCACAGTTTCGAGACATGTTCGAGATTGGCGGAACGGAACGGACGGGATGGCTCGTTGACCAATTTGCCATGCCGCGGCTTCCAGACGTCGGTGGCGTCATTGGCGCGGATCGCGGCGGTGACATGGCTCTTGTGATAGGCGTTGCGGTCGCTGAGGGCATCAAGCGTCGATGCCGAAGTCAGCATGATGTCCACTGCGCCTTGGTCGATGATGCCGCTGATGATGTCGTGGAACGCCTGCTTGGTCCGGTAGCCCTTGGACAGGTCTGCGGGATCAACCGGTCCCGGCGCTTCGATGCCGCCCGCCATGTCGCCGTCCTTGGCATCGGCGATGATGAAATCCTTCGGGCTGTAATGGCCTTCAAGGATGGTCTTGAGTTTTCTGTCGAGTGATTTCACGGTGGGGATCCCTGTTTTCACAATGAGATATAAAGCAGCATCGCTGCTGGGTGAAAGCCATAAAGCTGCGCCCGCGCATTTTCCCGGCGACATTCAGGAAACCATTGATCTGCGGCCTTGAAATATGTTGCGATCTCTCCGACAAGTTCACAGACGCCAAATTCATGGGCGCAATGAATAACAGCGGTAGAATCTGATGCAGTCCGAAAAGCCCTTTTTTGTTTCTCCCGAATGGCTTGCAGCCCGGCTTGACGATTCTTCCGTCAAGATCGTCGACGGCTCATGGTATCTGCCGGACCACAACCGCGACGCAAAAGCTGAATATGAGGCCGAACATATTCCGGGCGCAGTGTTTTTCGACATTGATGCAGTGGCTGATGCCTCCACCGGTTTGCCGCACATGATTCCGTCGCCGGAAGAATTCGCCCGCGTCGTCGGCGACATGGGTATTTCCGATCAGGATACAATCATTGTCTACGATGGACATGGCCTGTTCTCGGCCCCGCGTGTGTGGTGGACGTTCCGGACCTTCGGCGCAAAGCATGTTTTCATTCTCGATGGCGGCCTTCCGGCCTGGAAAGCTGAAGGCATGCCTCTGACGTCGGCGCCCTCGAATCCTGCTCGAAAGGTGTTCGAACCTCGCGTGGATGCCGCGCGCATTGTGTCCAAAAGTGAAATGCTCGAGCACGTCAATTCCGGCACAGCAGCCATCGCTGACGCACGTCCCGCAGCCCGGTTTGCCGGCACCGCGCCAGAACCACGCCCCGGGCTTCGCGGTGGCCATATGCCGGGCGCGGCATCCGTTCCGTCAGGCCTTTTGGTGAATGAGGGCAGGCTGAAAAGCCCTTCTGAAATTGAAGAGATTTTTAAGCAGCAGCGTTTGGATCTCACCGGCGATGTTATCACCACCTGCGGCTCCGGCGTGACGGCCGCGATACTTTCCCTTGCGCTCGAATCCATCGGTCACAAGGACCATGCGCTTTATGATGGCTCCTGGGCCGAATGGGGCGTGCCGGGCGACACGCCGGTCGTGCTGGGGGCCATAGAGCCTGCCCTGTCCAAATCCAGCCAGAGGCGTTTCCTGAAGGCGCATATTACTGAACTCGAAATGCAGGTCCGGCCCGCCTATCGCGTGCCCTTGCCGATCGGTCATAAAATCCTGCTGATGAAATCGGTCGGCATGGCGCCGTCTTTCTATCGCTATCTGTATGAGCAGGTTGGCAAACCACATCATTGGTTCATCCGGCGCGGCATGAATGACGAACAGCTGCAGGCGATTTTCAACTCCGGTACAGCCGAAATTTGGGTGATGTACGTTGACGGTTGCCCTGCCGGATTTTTCGAGATCGAGAACAGCAAATTGCCGGAACTTGCCGAGATCGAATATTTCGGCCTGATCCCGCATTATCAGGGCCGGGGCCTTTCCAAATTCATGTTGTCGGAAGCCATCGCTGCCGCCTGGGACAAGCAGCCGAAGCGGGTTTCAATCCAGACCAACACGCTCGACAGCCCGCGCGCGCTCATTCTGTATCAAAAGGCCGGATTTGCACCGGTCGGGGCCTATGATGAATTGATTGAAGCCTGGGATTGAAATTCCAAATGAACAGTCTGTTCATTCCCGCTTCAGATGTATTATCGTAAGTTTTTCTCATACAGCCAGGTCGGCTGACCAGAGGAGACGAGCCGTGATTTCCAGACGTTCACTTTTGACCAGCGCCTTTGGCGCGGTCGTTCTCGCCGCAATCGGCTTTGAAGCTGCCGAGGCGCAGGAAGCACCATCCTCGGAGATGATCTTGCGCAAATTGAAGCGCGCGCCGTCCGTGAAGATTGCCCCCGAGAAAAAAGTTTCCCGGCAAGTGCTGAAGCGCCGCCCGGACCTGCGCCGGATCGCGCCTTCAATTGATATTCAGGCGATCAACTTCGCCTTCGGCTCGGCGGCCATCCCGCGCAGCGAGCGCTGGAAGGTGCAGGAAATCGCCGAAGCGCTCAACCAGATGATGGATTTCAATCCGGACGAAGTCTTCCTGATCGAGGGCCACACGGATGCGGTCGGCACGCGCGCCGCCAACCAACGCCTGTCGGAAGCCCGCGCATCTTCGCTCAAGCGGGATCTGGTGCGCTTCTTTGGCGTCCCCGGCTACAATCTCGATACAGTCGGCTACGGCGAGGATTTCCTGCTGGTCCCAACCCTCAACGAAAACTGGCGCAACCGCCGCGTCACGCTCCGCCGCATTACGGATGTGATTTCGCCTTATTGAATGAAATCAATAAGTTCCGGCACTATCCGGATTCAAGTTGGAAGGCGGGCGTTGTGCCCGCCTTTTTCAATTGCGGAATTGCCGCGTGAGCATTTCGGCATGCCAGACCATCAATTCGTGGCAAAACACCATCTCCCGTGCTGACGGGTCCCAATAGGCATTGACGAAGCCGCAGTCCTTCATGGTCACCTTGATCGGCGCGTCAAAGATGAACTGTTCTGATATCTTGTCTTCCAGAACGCCAAGCACTTTGGCTTCGCGCGCTACATTGGCGAAAAATTCCATTTCCGTTTCCTGCGTCGGCTCATAGGTCACCGGAAACTGGCCGAGCCCGCCGACAGGCATGATATGGTCGGCAAGAATCCTGCTCCAGCCCTTTTCGACATCGGCATATTCCATCGCACAGCGCTGCTTGCGACGGTCCGGCAACTGCATCGCGTCGGCAAACGCGCTGAATTTTTCCGGATCCTTGCCATAGGCAAGGCAGGCAACATTGTAAGCCCGTTGCTTATCGAGGCCATGCTCGTCCCAAAACGGCAGCTCCAGACCGGATTTCGCAAAATCCTCACCGGCAATGACCTGCGCGGCAGCCGTCGCAATCAGTGCCTGATCGAGATAGTCGCTGTTGTCCTTCAAGAGGATCAGTGTGGACAGGATATCTGCCGAATCCTCTTCCCGGCCGGTAACCGGCAAATCCAGCTCGTCGATCATCATGTGTGCCGCTTCGTGAAAAGCGACGAAAACCAGATTGCCGACCACGAAATCCATCGTGTCCCGGATTTGCTGTTCGGTGAGGCCTTCAAGGAGGGGAGGAAGTTCGGCTTTGGCCTTTGACGGCGAAAACCCCGCAATTCCAGCCAATGCGGCTGCTATCAGAATTTTGCGCATGACTTTTGCTCCACCCGAATCTGCAAAGCCGAAATAGGACACAAGTTCAAACACTTGAACAGCACACGCGTGCCGGTGGCGCAAGAAAAAGGCGGCCGGGAGGAACGGCCGCCTTTGTCGTCAGGTCAGATTGGAGGGCGCTTAGGCGACCTTCAGCACTGACTTGGGTTCTGCCAATTCGTAGCCGAGCGCGTCGGCGACGGCCTTGTTGGTGATGCGTCCGGCATGGACGTTAAGGCCGTTACGAAGGTGATGGTCATCGACCAGCGCCTTCAGGCCCTTGTCTGCAAGCTGCAGACCATAGTGCAGGGTGGCGTTGTTCAGCGCATGGGCCGAGGTGATGGGCACAGCGCCCGGCATGTTGGCGACGCAATAGTGGATGATGCCATCGACGACATAGGTCGGGTCAGCATGAGTGGTGGCGTGCGAGGTTTCAAAACAGCCGCCCTGATCGATGGCGACGTCAACCATCACCGAACCTTTTTTCATGCCGGTCAGCATTTCGCGGGTGACGAGCTTCGGCGCGGCAGCTCCGGGGATCAGCACGGCGCCGATGACGGCGTCTGCCGAGAACACTTCGTCTTCCAATGCTTCAATGGTCGAGTAGCGGGTGTGGACGCGACCGTTGAATATATCGTCAAGCTGGCGAAGACGCGGGATCGAACGGTCGATGATGGTGACATCAGCGCCAAGGCCAACCGCCATCTTGGCCGCATGAAGACCAACTACACCGCCGCCGAGCACGACAACCTTGGCCGGAAGCACGCCTGGTACGCCGCCGAGCAGAATGCCGCGACCGCCATTGGCCGCCTGCAATGCAGTTGCTGCAGCCTGAATGGAAAGACGTCCGGCAACTTCCGACATCGGCGCCAAGAGGGGCAGGCCGCCACGGTCATCGGTTACGGTTTCATATGCAACAGCAGTGACACCGGATTTCAAGAGGCCCTTGGTCTGTTCCGGGTCCGGAGCCAGATGAAGATATGTGTAGAGAATTTGACCTTCGCGCAGCTGCGCCCATTCGCCCGGCTGCGGCTCCTTGACCTTGACGATCATGTCGGACTTGGCAAACACGTCGGCAGCAGTTTTGGCGATCTTGGCGCCAGCGGCCTGATATGCACCATCATCGGCGCCAATACCGGCGCCTGCGCCGGTTTCGATCAAAACTTCATGGCCATGCGCCACATATTCGCGCACCGCACCCGGGGTGAGGCCAACGCGATATTCGTGATTCTTGATTTCCTTGGGGCAGCCGACGCGCATTTTTTATCTCCGATTGTGAGCGAATATTCCCTTGCGGAAAAAGCTATGGAAAAAGCTTTCGAATGTCCTTGCGAAGTTGGGTGGTTCCGTAACCATTTTTCGCATATATTTGCGTCAATGGCGGCATAATTCGAAGGAAACACCACAGATGCAATTGGATGCAATGGATTTGTCCATTCTCAAGGCTCTCCAGAAGGATGGCCGCATGTCCAACGCCGCGCTTGCCGAAACCGTCGGACTGTCGCAGTCCGCCTGTTCGCGCCGGCTCGACATATTGGAGAAATCAGGCACCATCCGCGGCTACCACGCCCGCATATCAAACGCCGCGCTCGGCCATTCAGTGACGGTCATCGTTCACATGAGCCTGTCCGGCCAGTCAGAAAAAATCCTGTCCGAATTCGAAGCCGCCGTGAAGCGCTGCCCGAATGTGCTGGTCTGTTATCTGATGTCGGGCGAATACGACTATCTGCTGCGCATCGCCGCCAAGGATCTGGCCGACTATGAGCGCATCCACAAGCAATGGCTCTCCGCCATGCCGCACGTCATCAAGATCAACTCGAGCTTTGCCTTGCGGGAAGTGGTCGACCGCACCGGCAGGGGCATTGATGCCAGTATCTGAGGTGGAGAGGCATTCAAGCCCGTTTACCCAATCATCTCCCGAAAAAACCCGTCCGGCCCATCCACTTCCACCAGCCGCCGCCCGTCGATCTGCCAAAAGCGATTGCCGACGTTGCGCACGAATGTCCGGTCATGGGAGACCAGCAGGCAGGTCGTGCCGTCGGAGTTCAGTTCTGCCTCAAGCGCTTCCTGGCCTTCGATATCGAGATGGTTGGTGGGCTCGTCGAGCAGATAGAAATTGGGCTCCGTCAGCCGCAGCACCAGCATGGCCAACCGCGCTTTCTGGCCGCCGGACAACGCCGGCATCCTGGTCTGCTGCAGATCAAAGCTGATTCCCGCCCCGGCCAGCAGCGCCCGTGCGCGCTGGTCACCGACGTCAAAGCGCCGGATGATAGCTGCAAGCGGGGTGGGTTCCGCGTCGAGTTGCGACAGGCTCTGGTCGGCAATGCCGAGAACCAGCGTCGGCGCGGACTTGACCGATACAACGTTGCCTCCCGCTATTGCTCTCTGCACCATTGCCATGAGCCGCGTCTTGCCGCTGCCGTTGCGGCCAAGCAGAACAATCCGGTCGCCACGGTTGATCCAGATTTTTCCGGTCCTGTAGAGGATTCGCCCGTCCGGTGTGGAAACCTCGGTATGATCAAATGCCACAAGCGCCTTGGCATGTGTCCCGCTGTTGGCAAGCGCGATCTTGCCGGAGGACCGCTCCAGATGCGCCGGCCGCGCCGCCTGCTCAAGTTTTTCGGCGCGTTCCTTGAGTTGCTTTGTTTTGACCACCAGCAAATCCGAGCCCGAATTGATGCCGATGTTCTTGAGTTTCGCGGCCTGGCGCCGAAGCTGCTGCGCCTGTTTCATATCATTGTCGAACCGACGCGCATCCGTCGCATCGGCAATGGCGAGCGCCTCGCGGGCGGCAGTGTAGGGCAAGGCAAACGTCTGCGAACTCGTTTCGCGCAGGAAAAGCGTTCTGTTGGTCACCGTGTCGAGAAACGCCCGGTCATGGCTCGCGACCACAAACGGCACGCCCCGCGCCACCGTTGAGAGCCACCGCTGCAGATATCCGATGCGCTCGAGGTCAAGATGGTTGGTCGGCTCGTCCATCAGCATCAGGTCCGGCTCGGTGATCCAAGCCCGCGCGATGAGCGCGATCCTTTGCCAGCCGCCGCTGAGCGCCCCGAGCGGCTTCTGGCGGTGCTCGTGCGGCACATCGAGGTCATCCAGCACGATGTCAACGCGCCAACTCTCACTGTCGGCCTGCTCTTGTGTCAGGGCGCCGAGAACAAAGTCCTGAAGCGTCATGCCGATGGCTTCGATTGGCAGCTCCTGCTCGACATGGCTGATACGCAAGCCCCGGGCGCGGGTGTGGTCGCCGGTAGTCGGCTCGTGCGTGCCGCCAAGACAGCGCAGCAATGTCGATTTGCCACGCCCGTTGGCAGCGACGAGGCCGATGCGGTCTTGTCTCTCGATGGAAAAGTTGAGGCCGGAGAACAGCGGAGCGCCGAGAGTGACGGAAATTTCCTTGAGGGTGACGAGAGACATGGGTCAAATCCTGATCATTGGGAAAAGCCGCTGGCAAATGCGCAGCAGCCGGATCGGGCGACCGGGAGAGAGTGAATTGTCTCTGGTCAGCCCTGCAGCATACAGTGCAGGGCACAAACCGGGCCATAGGTTCGGTGGCTCGTCAAAAGCAACTTCCTCTCCCTTCCGGAGTTGACAGTTTGCGAATGGTATTTCCGGGCGTGGTGTTTGGCAACCGGCTTCTCCAACAATGCGTGGGCGCTTCAATACATTGTCTGCTTCATCCGCTCTGGATAGGCGGCATCATAGGCTTGGCCGTCGAATTCGCCAGAGGTGAGCCGCTGCATCATCTCGCCAACCGTCGGCAGATCGGCCTGGCTGATATGGCTCGCCGAATCCCAGACGCGCCCGCGCACGAGCGCCTTCTTGCACTGGATATAGGCGCGCTCAACGTGGATGATAATGACACATTTCGGCAGCTTGCCCTCCATCGAGAACGAGGCGCAAAGTTCCGGATCGGTCGAAAGCGCGGCACGCCCGTTGACTCGCATGGTGCCTTCGATGCCCGGAATGATGAACAGCAGCGCCACACGCGGGTCGCGGACAATGTTGCGCAGCGAATCGATCCGGTTGTTGCCGCGCCTGTCCGGGATCATCAGCGTACTTGCATCGTGTATGCGCACAAAACCCGCCGGGTCGCCGCGCGGCGAACAGTCCAGACCTTCCGGGCCGCTGGTTGCCAAGATCAGGAATGGCGATGACGCGATGTAGCGTCCGTAATCCTCGGAAATGTGGTCGATTTCCTTGAGCAGGGATGTCGGCACCGGCTGGCCATAAAGTGCGTCAAGTTCGGATTCATTGGAAACAAACATGACTCGAGCCCTCGTGGAACTTCAAGCTAGGATGCTTCAATCCTTGCTGTAAACCACCTGCCGGACATCGATGTATTCCGACCGGAAACCAGCCTCGCAATAATAGAGGTAAAACTCCCACAGCCGCTTGAAGCGCGCGTCGAAGCCGAGTTTGGAAACCTTCGGCCAGGCATCCCAAAACTTGATGCGCCAATCGGAGAGGGTGCGGGCGTAATCCTGCGCGAAGACACGTTCGTTGACGATAGTAAGCGCTTCTGTTGCGCCGAGCTGGCGCAGCCTTTTCGGCGTCGGCAACATGCCTCCGGGGAACACATAGGCTTGAATGAAATCCGGCCGGCTTTTGTAGGGCTCGAACGCGGCTTCATTGATCGTAATGACCTGAATGCCCGCCCGGCCTCCCGGCTTCAGGCAGTTTTTCAGCGTTGCGAAATAGGTCGGCCAGTGTTTCTCGCCGACCGCCTCGAACATCTCGATAGAGACGATATGGTCAAAGACGCCGCGCTCGTCGCGGTAGTCTTCAAACTTGATCTCGACCAGATCGGACAGGCCCGCCTTTTTCATCCGCTCGGTGGCGAAATCAAACTGCTCGCGGCTGATGGTCAGCCCCGTGACTTTGCATCCCTGGTTCGCCGCAAACTCGGCAAAACCGCCCCAGCCGCAGCCGATTTCGAGGATATGGTCGCCTGCCTTTGCGCCGATGTCGCGCAGCAGGGCACGGTATTTGGCGGCTTGCGCGCTCTCCAAATCATTCGCGCCATCAGCATACAGAGCGGAGGAATAGGTCATGCTCGGGTCCAGCCATTCCTTGTAGAAGGCATTGCCGAGATCGTAATGCGCCGAAATGTTGCGCTTGGAGCCGGACTTGTTGTTGTCGTTCAGCCAATGGCGGATGCGGTGGAATGTGGTGAACAGCCAGTTTGATCCACCCGCCAGCCGCTCGCCCATGTCCTGATTGACCAGAAAAAGCTCAAGAAATGTGGTGACGTCGGGGCTTGTCCAATCGCCATCGATGTAGCTTTCGGCAACGCCGATGGTTGCGCCTGAGAACGCCCGCTTGGGCAGGTTCCAATTGTTGAGATGCACCTCGGCGTTTGGGCCGGGCTCCGAGCCGTCAATGTGCAACACGCGGCCTTCGGGTGTGCGGATGGTCAGCGAGCCCTTTGGCAGATGGACTGCGGCTGACAACGCAATTTTCGCCTTGGCGGGCAGGCCGCGGATTACTGCTGAGACGTTGTCCCGCGTCAAGCGGATTGCATCGACCGATGCAGTCAGAGCGGACTTGCCGTGGCCTTTGGACTCAAAAGAAACTGAACTCATCTCATTCTCCCGGCATAACATGGTGGGCATAACTGGCCGGGACGGGCGGGGGCGGGCTTTTGTGGAACTTCGCACCCTTCAGCCACAGCCGAAGCGCCTCAAAATGAATGCCAGCGACGATTTTGAACCCGAGAAGCGGAATTTTCAAGAGTTGCCTAACAAGCGATCCGGTGGCGAGAGGCGTCGCCTTGCCGGAAAAGCTGGCCGACAGCAGCGGGCCTTCGGCATCGCTTTCAAGGATGCGGAATTGCAGTTCCTCACCTGGCCGACGAACGCGGAAATCATAGCGCATGCCCATCTCAATGAACGGTGAAACATGGAAAATCTTGGTCCGGGTCTGGCGGAGGCCCGCGTCCGTCAATTGGCCAGCTTCGACCGGGCAGACATAGCTGTGCCGCTCGCCGAACGTGTTGCGCACTTCATAGATCATGCCGGACAAGTCGCCGTTTTCGTCATAGGCGTAATAAAGCGAAATCGGATTGAACGCGTGGCCGAGGACGCGCGGGTAGGCGAGCAGCTCAATTCGCGCCGGACGCACCATGCCGGCGTTCATGAACAGTCTGTCGGCATAGTCGCGAATACCTTTTTCGACAGGGCTGATGCGCGCGTCGATATGGTCAGCTTCGTTGAAAGACACGAGATTGAAACGGTTGAACGAAAACAGCCGGGATAGCCGGTTGACAGCGTCAAGGCGGTCAAGATCAATCAGCAGGGAGAAAACCTTGTATTCAAACCGGTGGCCGAACGGTTTCATGCGCTGGTGCATGACTTTGCCGGAATAGAGCCTGGCGGACGCGTTCGGAGCGGCTGGATTGTGTTCTGCGCTCACTCGGCTGCCTCCAGGGCGCGCCGGATGGTCGAGCCGGAAATTGCGAAGGGCAATTCAGCGCCAAGCGCCTCTGCAGCTTCCAGGCCGGAGCGCAATCCGTCCTCATGGAAGCCGTAACCGGTCCAAGCGCCGGCAAACCAGACATGGCCGCGGCCTTGAATCTCCGGCAACATCTGCTGCGCGGCAAGCGCTTCGGCATCGAACTGGGGATGATCATAGGACCATTCGCCAAAAACGGTTCCAGCCTTCGGCTCGCGCGGCGGGTTGAGCGTGATGAACAGAGGCATGTTCTCGTCAATGCCTTGCAGCCGGTTCATCCAATATGTGACCGCCACTTCCGGTTCACCGTCCGGCTTTGAAGAGCGAAGATAGTTCCACGCTGCCCACGCCCGCTTGCGCTTTGGCATCAGCGAGGCATCGCGATGCAGCACTACACGGTTGGGGCGGTAAGCGATGGAGCCGAGCAGTTTTTTCTCGAGCAGATTGGCATCGGACAAAAGCCGAAGCGCATGGTCGGAATGGCAGGCGATCACTGCCTGATCGAATGCTTCCGTCGCGCCGGTGACATCGGTCACATAAACCTTGTGGGCCGAGCGGTGGACACTGGTGACTGCACGGTTGGTTCGCAGTGCGCCCGGCAACGTGGTGAGCAGGCGGTTGAGATAATTGCGCGAGCCGCCGGAAACCGTCCGCCAGTCGGGCCGCTCATTGTGGATCAATCGGTGGTTTTCGAAGAAGGAGATGAAGGCATCGGCCGGAAAGTCGAGCATCTTCACGCGCGGCGTCGACCAGATCGCAGCGCCCATCGGGATGAGATAATCGTCACGGAAACGCGGCGCGAAATTGCGGGACGCCAGATAACTGCCGATCGACTTGCCGTTGGTGAAGCCGCTGTCTCTGTCTTCCACGCAGATGCGGTTGAACCGCACGATTTCTTTCAGCATGAACAGAAACGGCAGTGACACGACATTGCGCTTCTGCGCGAACAAGGAAGTATACGACGCGCCGGACCATTCGAGCCTGCCAGCGTCGAGCGACATCGAAAAACTCATGTTCGACGCATGTGTTCTCACACCGAGATGGTTGAATAGCGCGGTGAGGTTCGGGTAGTTCAGCTCGTTGTAGACAATGAAGCCGGTATCGACCGCGATCGGCGTGCCGTCATAGTCTATGTCCACTGTCGCCGTATGGCCGCCTGGATGTGCTTCGGCTTCGTAGATCACCACGTCGTGGGTCTTGGCCAAAGCCCATGCCGCAGACGCGCCCGAAATGCCGGATCCGATGATCGCGACACGTTTTCTCGAGACGCCTGCCTGGCTGGCTTCAATATGGAGAGGAACGATGGTCATGCGGCGCCCTTGATGGATTTGAATGCGGATAGCGCCCGGTGGCGGGCCGCGTCGTGATCTACAATGGGGCGCGGATAGGTTTCGCCAAGCACCACGCCCGCAGCTTTCAAAACCGGCAGCGGCGCGTCCCATGGCTGATGCAGAAACTTGTCGGGAATGGCGCCAAGCTCTGGCACCCATTTGCGCACGTACGCGCCATCGCCATCAAACTTCTCGCCCTGCAAAACAGGATTGAAAATCCGGTAGTAAGGCGCAGCGTCCGCACCCGACCCGGCAACCCACTGCCAACTGGCTGGATTGTTGGCAGGGCAGGCGTCGACCAACGTGTCCCAGAACCACTGCTCGCCTTCGCGCCAGTCGATCATCAAATGCTTGATCAGGAACGAGGCGACAATCATCCGCACGCGGTTGTGCATCCAGCCGGTCGACCACAATTCGCGCATCCCGGCATCCACAATCGGATAACCAGTCTGGCCGCGCTGCCACGCCTTCAGCAATTCGGTCCGGGCATCGCCCCATGGGAAGGCGTCAAACGAACCGTTGAAATTGTCGTTGGCGAGTTTCGGGAAATGGAACAGCAAATGATAGGCGAACTCGCGCCACACCAGTTCCTTGCGGAACACTTCGGCGTCTCGGGCAGGGGCATCTTTTTGTGCGATGGCCGCATGCCACACTTGGAATGGCGAAATCTCTCCCATCGCCAGATGGGGTGACAGTTTTGAGGTGGAGAGATGTCCGGGTATGTTTCGGTCGTCCGCGTATCCATCGATGGCGCCGTTGAGAAACGCATCAAGGCGCGCATGCGCCCCGTCTTCTCCCGGTGTCCATTCGTCCTTCATGCCGCCCGTCCAATCCGGTCTCGTCGGCAGGAGGTTCCAGTCTTCCAGCCGCTCTGAAACCAAACGGGCAGTCCCGTCCGAAAGTTTCACCGGCGCGGCATAGGGCGGGCGCGGATCAGGCAGCGCGTTCAGCGCCCGCCAGAATGGCGTGTAAACCTTGAAATGATTGCCCGCGCCGGTCTTCACTTGCGTCGGTTCATGCAGCAATTGGCCGTCAAACGTGCGCACATCAATGCCGCGCTGTTTCAGCGAAGACTTGATTGAAGCATCCAGCGGGATTGCCGCCGGATCATAGCGCCGGTTCCAGAACACATGCGCCGCACCGGTTTCGTCGATTGCGGCATCAAGCACGTGAGCCGTATCACCGGATTTCAATACCAGCGGAACACCGAGTTCGCGAAGTTTCAAATCCAGTGCCGTGAGCGAATGATGCAGCCACCACTGTTGCGCGGCCCCTAGTGGCCGCACCGGGCTGGATGGATCACGGATATACAGGCAAACAACCGGCAAGCCGGTTTCGGCAACGGCATTCAGGGCGGCGTTGTCGGCAATGCGCAAATCATTTCGGAACCAGACAATCACCGGTCCCGTGCCGTGCCCTGCTGACATGTCCTGTTATCCCCGCAACACAGTTTGCTGTTATTGGAGGCTTACGCACCGTCTGTCCAAGCGGATTAGAATTTTGCACAAAATTCCGTCTCCAGACAAAGACTGTTGGTCTTTGGCGAAAGCGGCTAACGCAATTTTGGAGTGGAGATGGCTCCCCGGGCCGGATTCGAACCAGCGACCGATCGATTAACAGTCGATTGCTCTACCACTGAGCTACCGAGGACCATGGTGCGCGAACGCGAGGTGCCTATAGCAAAAGCCTTTCTCATTTGCCAAGCGCCAATTTCCATAAAAATTCGCGCCTGATATGCTTTAATCGGCACGTCCGAAGCACCAAATAGCCCGTGTCATCCACCGGAGAGCGGTATTGAGCCACCAAAACAATGAAAACGCGCCCAAAAAACGCCGGCCGCTGACAATTTTCGGTCGTGAGTTTCACTTGCCGCAGTCGCGGGCCGCACGCGTCACAATCGGAATTCTTTTGATATTTTTCGGAATTCTCGGATTTTTGCCGGTTCTCGGCTTCTGGATGATTCCTTTGGGGCTATTTGTTCTCAGTCAGGAATTCGGCTGGATACGCAAACTGCGCCGGAGGTTGGCTGTCCGTTGGGGAAGACGCCGGAAACCACGTTTGCCATGAAGTCAGCGTCAACCTGAAATAATCACGGTCCCCTTATCGTCTGCGCTTGCCGCATTGAAAACGCTCTGTTAACAGGTCGCGCATTATTCGCGGGAAGCGAAGTGGCCTCGTGGCGGAGTGGTTACGCAGATGACTGCAAATCCTAGCACCCCGGTTCGATTCCGGGCGAGGCCTCCAACTTCCTCCCGCGATAACGGTCAGGCGCCAGAACCTGCCGTTTCGTCTGGATGTAGTCGGGGAACAAGCCATGTCGCATGCCGCATTTGAGGCGCTCCGGGTCAAGATGGTTGATGGCCAGCTGCGTACCACCGATGTGACCAGCCATCCGGTCATCGACGCTTTCCTGTCCGTCCCGCGGGAGTTGTTCGTTCCCGCAGCCAAAGCTGACCTCGCATATCTCGATACTGATATTGATTTGGGCAACGGCCGTTTTCTGATGGAAGCCTCGCCGCTGGCCAAGCTCATTCAGCTTGCCGAAATCAAACCCACAGACATGGTTCTCGATATTGGCTGTGCAAGCGGATATGGCGCTGCAATCCTTGGACAGATGGCGGCGAAAGTGGTCGCGGTTGAAGAGAATGCTGCCTTGGCGGATGCTGCGAAAGCCAATCTTCGGTCGTTGAACGCATCAAACGTCGAGATTGTCTCGGGTGCTTTAACCAACGGCGCTGCAGCAAAAGGTCCGTTCAACGTGATTGTCATCGAAGGGGCGGTTGATTCGGTTCCATCCGCGCTTTTTGCCCAACTCGCAGATGGCGGACGTCTGGTCGCCGTCGAAGGCGAGGGAAATTCGGGCGTCGCCCGGGTTCATGTAAAATCAGGCAAAACAGTCTCTGCACGCCGCGGTTTCAACCTTTCGGTCAAACCTTTGCCCGGTTTCAAGGCCGAACCTGTTTTTGCGCTTTGACCGCGTGCGGTCAGGAAACATTCAAAATTAACAATCTGTAACCAAACGGGCCTAGACTTCACCCATAGGGTTCGGCTATTTGTGCCGCGCAACAAGTGAACCGATTGCTCTGATGGCAACCGGTGCTTTTGTTCATGCAAGACAAAAGAACAGATTGTCGCAAGGGGTGGGTAGTGTCCGAATTTCGAACGCATCTTTCAGCAGTTTTGATGGCTGCAACCATTCTTGCATCGTTTTCTGGCAGCGCTCTTGGCGAAACCCTCCAAGGCGCGCTCGCCAAGGCATACAATAACAATTCCAGCTTGAATTCAGCCCGGGCAGGCGTTCGCGTCACCGATGAAGGCGTGGCGATTGCCAAATCCGGCTATCGGCCCACTGTTTCCGGAAACGTGAACGGGTCGTATGTCTCGTCTGCGGGCACCTCACTTTCCACCGGCTCGTTCGGCATTACCATTTCGCAGACACTGTTTGACGGCTTCCGCACCAAGAACGGCGTGAAGTCTGCCGAATCACAGGTTTTTGCGGCGCGCGAGGGTTTGCGCAACACGGAACAGAATATACTGTTTGATGCCGTCTCCGCCTACATGGACGTGATCCGCGACCGCAAGATTGCCGCGCTGCGGAAAAAGAATGTTGCGTTCCTTCTGGAGCAGTTGCGTTCGTCCAAGGCCCGCTTTGAAGTGGGCGAAGGCACACGCACTGACGTCGCACAGGCTGATGCTGGCCGTGCAGGCGCCTTGGCGCAGTTGAATGCAGCAGAGGCACAAGCAAAATCCAGCGCGGCCATTTACCGGCAGGTTGTCGGTGAAGATCCCAAGGATTTGAAGGCAGGGGCGCCCGCTTCAAAGTTGCTTCCCAGATCACTTAATGACGCCTTGGCGGAAGCCGCCGGCAATCATCCGGCAATCAAGGCATCAGAGTTTGCTGTCGATGCCAACGTTTTTGGCGTCAAGGTTGCGGAAGGCGCATTGCTTCCGACGCTTGGAGTCGAAGCGGGCTTGAGCAGGACGGCCAGAGACTACGGCGGTCTTGATGGTCCCGACAACACTTCAAATCAGGCATCTGTCGGGTTTGCGCTGAATGTGCCTATCTATCAGGGTGGCAAGGCGTCTGCGACGGTCCGGCAGACCAAGGAAAAGCTTGGCCAGGCCCGCATCGACGTTGATGTTGCCCGCGACAGCGTCCGCGCTGCCGTGACATCGGCCTGGACCCAAATGGAAGCGGCGCGCGCCGCAGTATCAGCCAACAAGCAAGTCGTTTCGGCTGCCCAACTCGCGCTCGACGGCGTTGTTGAGGAGCGCAAGGTCGGCCAGCGCACCACGCTCGATGTGCTGAATGCGCAAAGTGACGTGGTTGACGCGCAGCTGAACCTTGTCAGCGCTGAGCGCGATGTCGTCGTGGCCAGCTACGCAGTCCTTTCCGCCACCGGCCGTCTGACGGCGAATCGTCTCAATCTGGGCGTCAAGGAACACAAGCCGGAAGAGCACTACGAGGCCGTCAAGGACAAGTGGTTCGGCCTTCGCACGCCGGATGGGCGTTAAAACGAGTCAAAACTGTTGACGGCTGAATTGTTTGCAAACGGCGGGATTCTCTCCCGCCGTTCTTCGTTCTAAAGTGATGCTGATTCGGGACAACGGTCCCGGCCAATCAAACAGCGCGGCAAAAACAAAATGACCCAGGCTCAAACCGTATCCCGTGAACCGACCATGGAAGAAATTCTGGCTTCCATTCGCCGGATCATCGAGGACGGCAACCCTCCCAAGGGCTCGGACATGGATATCGAGGCGGAAGAGCCTGTAGCCATGGAGGCAGCCAACGACATTGCCGAGTTTTCCCGCGAGTTTGCCGAGGCCGATGTGTTTGCCACGCCGGTAAAGACAGCCGTGGCACAGACAATAGATGCCAAACCAGAGCCTGTAAGCTTTCCGACATTCGATCAGATGGTCGCAGACCGCGATGCATCGGTCGCAGCGCCAGAATCCGCGGCGATTGTAAACGTGCCATCACCGGTCGCCGAACTGCGCCCGATCATTTCAGAAGCGGCAAGCCGCCAGGTCGCCAAATCGTTTGAACACCTCTCGACGGCCTTGACTGAAGAGCGCAACACGTCCGTCGCACAAATGACCGAGGAAATGGTCCGTCCGATGCTGCAGGACTGGCTCGACAACAATTTGCCCACGCTGGTCGAACGTCTCGTCCGCGAAGAAATCGAACGCGTCTCGCGCGGCACACGTTGATTCAGGCTGAAATCAATTTTTCAGGCGCCGCCGGACATTCCCGGCGGCGTTTTCATGACGCTTGTCCCAAATCATTGACTTGCTCTGCGGTTCAGCTTTAGAGCAAGCCAATTCCTCCCGGACAATTGAGACCAGACATGCTCGATACAAAATACGATTCCGCCACCGTCGAACCGCGCATCGCTGCCGCGTGGGACAAGGCAGACGCCTTCAAGGCCGGAGCAGGGTCCAAGCCGGGCGCGGATCCCTATTGCATTGTCATTCCGCCGCCAAATGTCACCGGTTCGCTGCACATGGGCCATGCGCTCAACAATACACTGCAGGACATTCTCATCCGCTTCGAGCGCATGCGCGGCAAAAACGTGCTGTGGCAGCCGGGCATGGACCATGCGGGCATTGCCACGCAGATGGTGGTCGAGCGCCAGCTTGCCGCTGCCGGAACGAATGAAACCCGGCAAACAATGGGCCGCGACAAGTTTGTCGAGCGTATCTGGCAGTGGAAGGGCGAATCCGGCGGGTTGATTTTCAACCAGTTGAAACGCCTTGGCGCGTCCTGCGACTGGTCCCGCGAAAAGTTCACCATGGGTGATCATGGCGAGGCCGGCGACCAGATGGTCGATGCGGTCACCGAAGTTTTCGTCCAGCTCTACCGCGACGGCCTGATCTACAAGGACAAGCGCCTTGTGAACTGGGACCCGAAACTTCTGACCGCCATCTCTGATCTTGAAGTCGAGCAGCGCGAGATCAAGGGCAATCTCTATTACTTCCGCTATCCGATCGAGGGCCTCGTTTTCCATCCGGAAAACCCGGAAACCTACATCACCGTCGCCACGACGCGTCCGGAAACCATGCTTGGCGACACGGGCGTTGCGGTGCACCCGGAGGACGAGCGTTACGAGCATCTGGTCGGCAAGCATATCATCCTGCCGCTGGTTGGCCGGCGCGTCTTGATCGTTTCTGACGAATACTCTGATCCGGAAAAGGGCACTGGCGCGGTCAAGATCACGCCCGCGCACGACTTCAACGACTTCGAAGTTGGCAAGCGCCAAAAGCTCGCCGCCATAGGCATCCTGACCACAGAAGCCAAGGTAACCCTCAGGGAAAACAGTGACTTCCTTGACGGTCTGGATTCAGTTCCTGAGGAAACGCTGGCGCTGGACGGGCTTGACCGTTTCACGGCGCGCAAGAAAGTCGTCGAAATGATGGAGGCCGGCGGCTACCTCGACAAGGTCGAGCCGCACACACATCAGGTGCCGCACGGCGACCGCGGCGGCGTGCCGATTGAACCGTTCCTCACCGAACAATGGTATGTCAACGCCGCCGAAATGGCCAAGCCCGCCATCGCCTCCGTGCGCGAAGGCCGGACCAAATTCGTGCCGGAAAGCTGGGACAAGACCTACTATCAGTGGATGGAAAACATCCAGCCCTGGTGCATTTCGCGCCAGCTGTGGTGGGGCCACCAGATACCGGCCTGGTATGGTCCGGACGGCAAGGTGTTCGTCGCCCGAAATGTCAACGAAGCGCTCGACGACGCGATGGAATATTACCTCGCGCTTGAAGGCCCGTGGAAGGCATGGGTTCTCGACCAGATCGAAAACTTCAATGTCGGCGCAATCCTGACGCGCGACGAGGACGTGCTCGACACCTGGTTCTCGTCTGCGCTGTGGCCGTTCTCGACGCTCGGCTGGCCGGAAAAGACCCCGGAACTGGAAAAATACTACCAGACGGACGCGCTTGTCACCGGTTTTGACATCATCTTCTTCTGGGTCGCCCGGATGATGATGATGGGCCTGCATTTCATGAAGGACGAGCACGGCAAGCCGCTCGAGCCGTTCCACACCGTCTATGTTCACGCGCTGGTGCGCGACAAGAACGGGCAGAAGATGTCGAAGTCCAAGGGCAACGTCATCGACCCGCTGGAACTTATCGACGAATATGGCGCCGACGCGCTGCGCTTCACGCTCGCCATCATGGCGGCGCAGGGCAGGGACGTGAAGCTCGATCCGGCCCGCATCGCCGGCTACCGTAACTTCGGCACCAAGCTGTGGAACGCCACCCGCTTTGCCCAGATGAACGGCATGGCCCACGACCCGGCGTTTCATCCCGAAGGCGTCCAGCTTGCGGTCAACCGCTGGATACTGACCGAGCTCGGCAGGGCCTGCGCATCGGTCACCGACGCCATCACCGCCTACCGTTTCAACGACGCTGCAGGCGCAGCCTACAAATTCGTCTGGAACCAGCTGTGCGACTGGTATCTGGAGCTGCTGAAGCCGGTGTTCATGGGCGACAACGAGGCCGAGAAGAAGGAAGCACAGGCGACGCTTGCCTTTGTTCTCGACGAAACCTTCAAGCTGCTGCACCCGTTCATGCCGTTCATGACCGAGGAATTGTGGGCGCTGACCGCCCCGGATGGCGCGCCCCGCGCCACCCTTTTGTGCCACGCCGCCTGGCCGATCCCTGCCTTCTCCGACACGGACTCCGCCGACGACATCAACTGGCTGGTCGACCTCGTCTCCGGCATCCGCTCGGTTCGTTCCGAAATGAACGTTCCGCCGTCGGCGCAGGCGCCGCTGGTTGCCGTCGGCGCCAACGCCGTGACCAGAGACCGGCTGGCCCGTCACGACGCAGCGATCAAGCGACTGGCCCGTGTCACCGGCATTTCGCTGGCAGATGAAGCGCCAAAAGCCGCCGCCCAGTTAGTCGTCGGTGAATCCATCATGTGCCTGCCGCTCGGCAGCCTGATTGATCTCGATGCAGAACGCGCCCGTTTGGCAAAGGAAATCGCCAAAATCGACGCCGAACTGGCCAGAATCAACGGCAAACTGTCGAATGAACGCTTTGTCGCCAATGCCAAGGAAGAGGTTGTGGCTGCGGAGCGCGAGCGCCATGCCGAACTCATTGCCGAAGCGGAAAAAATCAATCTGGCGCTGAGCCGGCTGGCTAACGATTGAGCGGGGATTCGCGGCAAGATATGAAAACCGGCGGCCTCTTTGCCGGTTTTCATCAACAAGCCCGGCACTTTGGACCAATTCAAGCGGCATTTTAAGATTGTTTGCATCCTGTTGCCATTCCGCCACAGAACGGAATCCGCATTTCGGATTGTCAGTTGACGTAACGTTTTCAACCCAAAATCAGACTTTTTGCCCTGAGTTGTCGCCTGAAACGTAAACTTTTGCTCCAAATGAGGCCAACCCGCCTCTTTCCCGCCTGATTCCCGCCACGAAAACCGTTGCGCCATTAAACAAATTTGCTACCAAGGTTATGACACACCTTGGTTCGGGTGATTTGACTTCCGGGGAGGCCTTGATGGCTAGCAACATTCTGAAAATTTCGGCTCTGGCATTCCTGGCTTCCGCCAGCGTACTGGGCGCTGCGCAGGCTGGCGGTTTTGGCCGTGGCAGCACTGATACGGATATTATTTACGAAGAAGGCAACTTCAACATTCGTGCCGGCGCCACTTATGTAAATCCGACACGCAAGTATACCGCCAACCTGAATCCGGCTCTGGTAGGGACTGACTATGTGTCCGAGTACCTGATCCCGTCTGCTGCGGTCAAACTCAACATCAATGACGATCTGCGTTGCGCTGGCACCTATGCGATGCCTTTTGGCGGCCAGACCGATTTTGCCGCCCCGACACCGGGCCTTGGAAAACGTTCCGAAGGCTTCACGATCAACGAACTGGGCCTGACTTGTGGTTACAAGTTTGACATGTCGAAAGGCCGCGCGTGGATCCTCGGCGGCGTTAACATGAATATGCTCAACTATGATCTCGTGGCTGGTGGCGGTGCCATATCGATTAATCTGAAGGAAACATCTTCCAATTTCCGCATCGGCGCAGCCTATGAAATCCCGGAAATCGCGCTTCGTGCGCAGATAATGTATACCTCTGGGTTTGGAATAGCGGCCACAGGCTTGGCAAACGGGGTGGCTCCCGCTTCTGGCGCAGCTGAAATGCCGCAAAATGTGGAACTGAAGGTTCAGTCCGGTGTCGCGCCAGGTTGGCTGGTTTTCGGTTCGGTCAAGTGGACCGACTGGTCGGTGACCGAGACACTCGACCTTACTTCTATTGCGATCGGCGGCACCCGCCAGAATCTCTATTATTGGTCGGACGGGTGGACAGTTTCTGCGGGTGTTGGCCATGCTTTCAATGAAAAATGGTCAGGTGCGGCCACGATTACCTGGGATAAGGGCGTCGGAACCGGTTTTGACCTGTCGTCCGATACATGGACTTTTGGCGCCGGCGGTTCCTACAAGGATGACATGGGCGGCGAACTCAAGTTTGGCGGCGGCATCACATACATCGCCTCAGCTGCAGAAACGATGTATACACCAATGACCGGCGGCAATTCCGCTGTTGGCTCCGGCTGGGCCTATGCCCTCGGCGCTTCCTATAAGACCAAGTGGTAAGCTACTCTTCATGAAATCAAAGCCGGGCTTCGAGCCCGGCTTTTTTTTGCCCAAACGGCGCCGGTCGCCCTGAAATGTGACGATTCTGCAACAGCCGGAATGATTAGGATGGCGGTGCCCGATTGAGGCCGATTTTGCCTATTTCCCGCCACAAAACAGGTTCAGGCCGAAACCATTCCAAAACCGGTTTGCGCATTTAATGCAGGCGCAAGAAAAAACCGGGTGGGAAACAAGGGATCGCGAAATCGTTTCAGAAGCCGGAGGGCCATAGATTGGCAGTCAAACATCCGGACGGGGCGTGTGAAAACGTAGATATGTTGATAGTGAACAAAAACCGCGTTTTGATTTTGACATTGGCTGCTGCGCTGCTCGGCGCGCCATCGGCCCGGGCGTTTGATTCAAACGAAGTATCCGAAAAGTCCAGCCCCTTCGCCTTGTTCAAGTTTGGCTTCAAGGCCTACAAGAAGGGCAAGAAGGACGACGCGGTCGAGGCATACCGCTACGCTGCCGAAAAGGGCCATGCCGGAGCCCAGTGGAAACTGGCGCGTATGTATGAGCAGGGCGACGGCGTCGCCGAAGATGACTATCAGGCATTCCAGATTTACGAAAAGATCGTCCGTCAGGGCATTGACCCGGTTTCGCCGGACGGTTCCTACGTGTCAAGCGCATTGGTTGCCTTGGCCCGTTATGTCCGCAATGGCATCACCGGCACCCCGGTGGCGGCGGACCCCGCTGCAGCGCGCGATCTTTATGCTCAGGCCGCCTGGAGCTTCCGCGACCCGGATGCCCAGTTCGAGCTCGGCCAGATGTTCCTGACCGGCGACGGCGGCGACGCCGATGTGAAGCAGGCATTCAACCTGTTCCGCCTGTCCTCCGAAAAGGGCCATGCCGGCGCGATGGCGATGTTTGGCGACTTGCTGTTCCAGAACGGCAAAACCGTGCGCGGACTTGCCAGCCTGACAGCAGCCCTGCAGCGCAGCGCGCCGCAGGACCGCAACTGGATCGCCGCAATGCAGGAACAGGCCTTCGCGCTCGCCGGTGAAGCCGACCGCCGCACCGCAATGGCGCTGGCAGACGAAATGGCCAAAGGCGGCCAGTAAGCCGCCCTGATTTAGAGATCCAACTCGACAATCACCGGCACATGATCTGATGGCTTTTCCCAACTGCGCACGGCTTTGTCGATTTCAGCGCTTTGCAGATGTTTTGCCGCCTCCGGCGATAGCAAAATGTGGTCGATCCGAATGCCGTTGTTCTTCTGCCAGGCGCCTGCTTGATAATCCCAGAACGTATAAGTCTTGGCTGCATCTGTGACGGAACGCACGGCGTCCGTCAGCCCCAAGGCCTTCATTCTCCGGTAAGCCTGCCGTGATTCCGGCTGGAACAGCGCATCGCCTTCCCAGGCGGCCGGGCTGTAGCAATCTTCCGGCTCCGGGATGATGTTGTAATCGCCCGCCAGCACCAGCGGCTCCTCAAGCTCCAGCCGCGCCTCGGCGTGGGCAATCAGCCGCTCCATCCAGCCGAGCTTGTAGGGAAATTTTTCCGTGCCGAGCGGATTGCCATTTGGCAGATAGATCGAAGCCACGCGCACCACGCCTGACGCAGTCGAAAACACGCCTTCGATATAGCGGGATTGCACGTCGTCCGTGTCGCCCGGCAACCCGCGCACCACTTCGTCAAACTTCAGCTTCGATAGGATCGCAACGCCATTGAAGCCTTTCTGGCCATGGGTTTCCACATTATAGCCAAGCGCTTCGATCTCGAGCCGCGGGAAATCCGCGTCCACCGATTTGATTTCCTGCAGGCAGACGATATCCGGCACGGCGTTTTGCAGCCATTGCAGCAAATTCTCGATGCGGGCTTTGACGCCGTTGATGTTCCAGGTCGCGATCTTCATGAATCAAATCCGGTTTGTGGTCTGACTATTGCAGAACTGCCGGCAATTCTCGACCCGTTTGTGCACAGCCAATTTTGACAAGCCCGCCATTCCTGCCATTCTCGCCTCTGTGGGCCGTGAGGGAGGCGGACTGCGAAACTGTGGAGACAAACAGTTCAATTTAGGGGAACATCAAAATGTCCAAGACCAGTTCAACCCATCCGGTGGATGAGATCCTGCCGAGGCCGCGATTGGCGGCATTAGGCCTGCAGCACGTGCTTGTCATGTATGCCGGCGCGATTGCCGTGCCACTGATTGTCGGCCGCGCGCTCAAACTCCCGCCGGAAGACGTCGCCTTCCTGATTTCCGCCGATCTTTTCACCTGCGGCATCGTCACGCTGATCCAATCGCTTGGCGCGACGCAATGGTTCGGCATCAAGCTGCCTGTGATGATGGGTGTCACCTTCGCCGCTGTTGGCCCGATGGTCGCCATGGCCAACACCAACGGCGGCCCGGACGGCGCGCGGATGATATTCGGCGCAATCATAGGCGCCGGCATTTTCGGCATGCTTGTCGCGCCCTTTGTCAGCCGCATGCTGCGGTTCTTTCCGCCAGTGGTCACCGGATCAATCATTCTGGTGATTGGCGTCACGCTGATGCGCATCGGCATCAACTGGATTTTCGGCAACCCGGTCGGCCCTACCGCGCCGTCGCTGGTCAATCCGGATCACGCCAAATGGCTTGAAGATATCAAGGCGCTGGCGGCAGCCGCCGGCTCAACCCTGCCGCCAATCCCGGAAAAGCTTGCGCTTGCGGCCTCCGCTCCGAATGCAGCCTATGCGCCGGTCAGCGGCATCGCGATTGCTGCCTTCGTTCTGGCCGTCATCCTCGGCGTCGCCCGGTTCGCCAAGGGCTTCCTGTCCAACATCGCCGTGCTGATCGGCATCGTTGCCGGCGGCATCGTGGCGGCGGCGCTGGGCATGATGAACTTCGGCAAGGTCGCCAGTGCAGGCTGGTTCGCGCTCATCACGCCGTTCCATTTCGGCACGCCAGTGTTTGATCCTGTGCTCATCGCCACCATGTGCCTGGTCATGATCGTCGTCATGATCGAATCGACCGGCATGTTCCTCGCGCTCGGCGACATGACCGGCCGCAAGGTAACCCAGCCGATGCTTTCTGCCGGCCTTCGCACCGACGGCCTCGGCACGCTGATCGGCGGCATCTTCAACACCTTTCCCTACACCTCCTTCTCGCAGAACGTCGGCCTGGTCGGCGTCACAGGCGTCAAGTCGCGCTTCGTCTGCGTGGCGGGCGGTGCCATCCTGATCATCCTTGGCTTGTTGCCAAAGATGGCGGCGCTGGTAGAGGCTTTGCCGACGGTGGTGCTCGGCGGGGCAGGGCTGGTGATGTTCGGCATGGTCGCCGCAACCGGCATCCGCATCCTGGCGCAGGTCGATTTCAAAACCAGCCGTAACAATCTGTTCGTCGTTGCGGTCGCACTTGGTTTCGGCTTGATTCCGCTGATTGCACCCAACTTCAAGCAATGGCTGCCGCATTCGATTCACCCGCTGATCGAATCGGGAATCCTGTTGGCATCAATTGCCGCTGTCGCATTGAACGCATTCTTCAATGGCGCTGCCGGCGATGCGGATGATTTCAAGGAAGCGGCAATGTCTGCCGAAGCCTGACAGATAACATGAGGGCCGCGAAAGCGGCCCTTTTCACATCAATTCATCAAAGCGAAAAGCTGGTTCCGCAGCCGCAGGATGCGGTCGCCAACGGGTTTTTGACCTGAAATGACTGGCCCATCAGATTGTCGACAAAATCGAGCTCCGAGCCATCCATGTATTCGAGCGACACCGGATCGACCAGCACTGTCGCGCCTTGCTTGGCGATAACAATGTCATCCGGCTCCTGCGCCGAGACCAGATCGAACTTGTAGGAAAAGCCGGAACAGCCGCCACCTTCAACGGAAACCCGCAAAGCCGACTTGCCCTGTTCCTTGGCCAGAATATTTTCAATGCGCTTGGCAGCGCTATCTGTGACGTTGAACGTTCCCATGATGCCAAATCCTTTCCGGAATGCGTTAAAGGCGCGAACCGGTTGCCTGATTGCATCCCATAGGTATGAATGCCAAGACGGGAAGTCAACGAGGGGTCTGTGCGTGTTCGATGGATTGGGTTTCGGCTACCAGCCGCGCAGCACTTTCGCCTGCCATCCGCAGGACACGCGCGGACGGCTCTATCCACAATCAGAAAGCCCGACACGCACCGCATTCCAGCGCGATCGGGACCGCATCATCCATTCGACGGCCTTTCGGCGCCTGAAACACAAGACGCAGGTCTTTATAAGCCACGAAGGCGATCATTACCGCACGCGATTGACCCACACCATTGAGGTCTCGCAGATCGCCCGCTCCATCGCCCGTGCGTTCCGGCTCGACGAGGATTTGGCAGAAGCCGTCGCACTCGTTCACGATTTCGGCCATACCCCTTTCGGCCATGCCGGAGAGCGGGCGCTTGACGAATGCATGAAGGAATTCGGCGGTTTTGACCACAATGCCCAATCGCTTCGCATTGTCACCAAGCTTGAACGCCGTTACGCGGAATTCGACGGGCTGAATCTTTCGTGGGAAACCCTTGAAGGCCTCGTCAAGCACAACGGACCTTTGGCTGACACATCCGGGGCAGGGCTTCGGCACCCGATTCCTCAGCCGATTCTGGATTTCAACGAACTGTTTCCGCTAGACCTTCATACCCACGCCTCGCTGGAAGCCCAGGCGGCCGCATTGGCCGATGACATCGCCTATGACACCCATGACATTGACGATGGTTTGCGTGCGGGGATCCTGAAGTTTGACGCACTTCGCACCGCGCCTCTGACCGGCAGGATCATCGCCGAAATTGAACTGCTCTATCCGCACCTCGATCAGACCCGAATGATCGCCGAACTTGGCCGTCGTCAAATCACCATGATGGTTGAAGACGTCATTGGCGAGACGTCGAGGCGCCTGACCGCCTTGCAGCCCGCAACCGTCGACGATATCCGCAACGCCGGTCATGCCATCGTCGCCTTCTCGCCAGAGATGGCCGAAACGGAAAAAGCCCTGAAAAGCTATCTGTATAAAAGCCTTTATCGACATCCCGACGTAATGGCCACGATGGATACGGCAGCACGGCTCGTGACTGAACTGTTCGACCGCTACGTCATTGACCCGTCCGCGATGCCGGAAGGTTGGCGGGTCGACTTCGACCGGCTTTCGACGTTGCAGAAAAAGCGCCATGTCGCCGACTTCATAGCCGGCATGACAGACCAGTTCGCGATTCGTGAACACGAGCGTCTGTTTGACCGCAAATCCGATTTGGGATAGCGCATCGGCCCTGATTTGCCATTTGAAAGACCAACATGAACATTTTCCAGGATTTCTCGTCGCGGATCGAAGCGATTCTTGCCGCGCTGGATTTGAAGACCGCAGAAGGATCAGCGCCGGATTTCAAGCGGATCGCTGTCGAACCGCCGCGCGACGCTTCGCATGGCGATCTCGCCTGCAATGCAGCGATGGTGTTGGCAAAGGCAGTCGGGCAAAATCCGCGCGCCTTGGCAGATGTCATAGCTGCCAAGATCCGTGAAGACGCTGATGTGGCCCAGGTCGATGTTGCCGGTCCGGGTTTTATCAACATCCGTCTCAATCCGGTCTATTGGCAGAACCATTTGGCATCGATCCTGAAGGTGGGTACCGGCTACGGCAAGTCGACCATCGGCGCGGATGAAAAGATCAACGTTGAGTATGTCTCTGCCAACCCGACCGGTCCGATGCATGTGGGCCATTGCCGTGGCGCCGTGTTCGGCGACGCGCTCGCCAATCTGCTGTCGTTTGCCGGATATGCAGTCACCAAGGAATATTACATCAATGATGCTGGTGTGCAGATCGATGTGCTCGCGCGCTCCGTGATGCTGCGCTATCGCGAAGCGCTTGGCGCCGATATCGGCGAAATCCCGGCCGGGCTTTACCCCGGTGACTATCTCGTGCCGCTGGGCAAGGCACTTGCCGAAGAGTTTGGCACTAGGCTGAAAGACATGCCTGAAGACGAAGCGCTGGATATCATCCGCGTCCGCGCCATCGACGCGATGATGGTGATGATCCGCGAGGATCTGGCCGCGCTCAACGTCCATCACGACACCTTCTTCTCGGAACGGTCTCTCCACGCAGACGGAGAAAAGAAAATTCGAAGCGTTATCAATGATCTGACGCTGAAAGGTCATGTTTACCGCGGAACACTCCCGCCGCCGAAGGGCCAGGTGCCGGAAGATTGGGAAGACCGCGAGCAGGTGCTGTTCCGCTCGACCGATGTCGGCGATGACATTGATCGCCCGCTGGTCAAGTCCGATGGCGCGTTTACCTATTTCGCCGCCGATGTCGCCTACTTCAAAGACAAGTTCGACCGCGGATTCAAGGAGATGATCCTTGTTCTCGGCGCCGACCACGGCGGCTATGTCAAGCGCATGGAGGCGCTGGCGCGCGCTGTTTCAGACAATACCGCCAAGAACACCATTTATCTGGTGCAGCTCGTCAAGCTGTTCCGCAATGGCGAACCGGTTCGCATGTCCAAGCGCGCAGGGGAGTTTGTGACGCTGCGCGATGTGGTCGATGAGGTCGGCCGAGATCCGGTCCGTTTCATGATGATCTACAGAAAGAACGACGCGCCGCTCGACTTCGACTTTGCCAAGGTCACCGAGCAGTCAAAAGATAATCCCGTGTTCTACGTCCAGTATGCTTCCGCACGCTGCCATTCCATTTTCCGGCAGGCGCATGAGCAAACAGGCCTTGAACTGCCGGTGCGCCAGCAATTGGCTGATGGCGTTCATTTGCTGACTGATGAATCCGAGCTGGCGCTGATCCGCAAGCTCGCCGAATACCCGCGTCTGGTCGAAAGCGCCGCACTTGCGCGCGAACCGCATCGCGTGGCTTTCTACCTCTACGAGCTTGCATCATCCTTCCACGCCCAGTGGAACAAGGGCACCGAAAATCCTGCGTTACGCTTTGTTAAGGTTAACGACCCACAATTGACCCATGCCAGACTAGGTTTGGTGCAGGCTGTTCATGACGTTATTGCGTCTGGTCTGGGGATCATTGGAGCCGATGCCCCAACCGAAATGCGGTAATTTCGCGGTATAAACTGTCACCTTTTGCCCACAATGCGCTGGTAAGGCCTCGAAAGTAGCAGTCCGTGGCCCGGATTGCGTGTGTTGTGCAGGGACTAGGCATGGCTAATGTTTTGGACGTAAAAACGCGGGACTACGACAGGGAAATCGCTGCCGATGATCCGCTGATGGAGCTTTCGCGCATCATGGGCTTTGACAAGCCCTATGTTGCCAGCGAACGCGAACCTGCGGACCCGCAAATTGCCATTGAAGACAGTTTCTCGATGGATCTGGAGCGCGAACTCGCGCTTGAGGAAATACCTGGCGACGAAATCGCGCAACTGGATGATGAATTCAACGCCGCGTTTGAAGATGAGTTGTCTGACGCAATCCAGTTTGGTGAAGACGCGCCTTCGGTTGTTCCTTCGCTTGAAGATGAATTGAGCGCCCTTTTGGGTGAAGCGCCGCAAACGGCCGCCCCTGAACGCGCTTATGCCCAGACCCAGCCGTCGGCCCCTGGCATCGTTTCTGCACCCGTCGAGCCTAATGATTCCTGGATTGAGGAAGAATTGGAACTGGCCGATGTGGCAGTCTCCGCCCCGGCGGTTGTTCCGGCATATGAGGCGGCCCCAGCTATAGATGCGTGGCCAGTTCAGGAGCCGCTTGAAGATGCCCTGGCCGAAGAGGCTGTTGGGCTCGAAGACTCCTGGCTGGAAGACAACATAGAGGCGCCGGTCGCGCCAACAGCTGTGGATATGGCCGCTGCCACAGAAAATCCGTGGCTTGATGGCGATCTGGATAATCAGATCGAAATCGGCGACGGCGAAGCGGACTATGCCGAAATCCAGCCGGAAACCGAACCGGAACTAGAAGTGTCCAAGGCAGACGATTATGTTCTGGCCGATATGAACCGTGCATCGCCTGTGGCCTACCAGCCGGTGGAAGCGGAAACCGATGAAGCAGCTCTCGATGAGCTGGATTTCGACTTCTCACTAGAGGACACGGCTCCGGCTATTGAGCCCGAGTTTACTGTTCCGGTCGAGAAAGCTGCCATTCCGTCAGTGCCGGCATTTGATAACTGGAAGCCGCTTCCATCCACCATCCGAACGGAGACTGCGCGCGCGCAGACCGAAGATTTCAATCGGCTGGTTGCCGAAACCGCGCCGGAACCCGTCGTGGATTCATCGGAGCCGCTGCAGGATGCCGTGGCGCAGACGGACGATTTTGATATTCCGGATTTCGAATTTACACCTGAACCGCCCTATGCGGACACGCAGGGAGTAGCCGCTGGCGATTTCGAGCCGGTGTATGCCGGGTACGAACAGAATTCCGCCAAGCAGGTTGAGCCGACGGTCACCGAAGCGGACTTCGATTTTGAATCCATGCTTGATGAGCAGTTGGCGTCTGAATCAGGGACGAATGGTGCGGCCTACGGCACTGCGGCTGGTGTTGCCGCTGCCGCCACCATGCGCCCGAAAGCCAGCGAACGTGTTGATGCAGACATCGACTTTCAGCCCTTTGGCGATGGGGCTCCGGCTTTTCCGGAAGCGGATTATGCTGAAAACGCGCCTCGCAAAAAGGCATGGCTGTTGCCGGCTGTCATCGCCGGCGTCGTGCTTCTCGGCGGCGGCGCTTATTACGCCTTCTCCGGCAATGGCACAGCGACATCCACGGATGGCCCGGCCTTGGTAAAAGCTGACCCGCAGCCTGTTAAAATTGCTCCGGAAAATCCGGGCGGAAAGTCTGTTCCAGACCAGGACAAGGCCGTCTACGACAAGGTTGAAGGCGAGCAGGCGGCTTTGCCGTCGCAAGGCACGCTGGTGTCCGAATCTGAAGAGCCTGTCGACATTGCCTCGGTCGCAAGTGATGCGCCTGCCGTCGATACGTCGGTAAAGTCGGAAGCCAGGGTTGATCCCGCAGCACAGACCGATGGAGCGGCCGCTCCTTCAGCTGAAACGGCTGCAGTTGCACCAAAGAAAGTCCGAACCTTCATCGTCAAGCCGGACGGATCGCTGGTTGAGCGTCCTGCGGACGCGGCAACTCCGGCGGCTGTAGCCCCGGCTGAAGCCACGCCGACTGCTGTTGCCGCTGATCAGCCAGTGGCTGTCCCTGCGGTGAAACCTGTCGAAAAAGCAGCGGCACCGGTTGCTGAAACGCCTGCGCTGGCTGAGCCGACTGCTGTTGCCGAGGCTCCCGCCATTGAGGCACCAGTCAAGGCTGCCGCTCCGGCAGAGGAAAATATCGCCAAGCTGGCCGCCGCAGAGCCGGCTGCCCCAGTCGAAGCGGCCCCCGTTGCCGCCGAGCCGGAAGCCGCCAAGCCGGAGCCTGTAATCAAGGTCGTCAAGACCAAGAAGATCAAGGCCCCCGCTGCTGAGGCGGTCGCATCCGCGGACGGTGCGCCGGTGATTGAATCGCGCCCATCCGACCAGCCGGTCACCATTGTCGGCAAGACTGGTGGCCCGAAGACCGCGACGGATGAAACGCAGCTGGCATCTGCCGATGCAGCGCCTGCCGCCGCACCGGGAGGCTACGCCATCCAGATTGCATCCACACCGTCTCCGGAAGCCGCGAAGTCCACTTACGCGGCGTTGAACCGCAAATACCTGAACGTGATTGGCGGGCGCGGCGTGAACATCCAGAAAGCCGAAGTGACCGGCAAGGGAACGGTTTACCGCGTCCGGATCCCGGCAGGCTCCAAGCAGGAAGCTGCGGCGCTTTGTGCCCAGTATAAAGCTTCAGGCGGCAGCTGCTTCGTCACGAAGTAATCTTTAGGAATCCCGGAAAAGCGGCCCGCGTTGGCCGCTTTTTCATATCCGCGGTCCAATTCTCCAATCCAATTATAGTGTGACACCATGCGCGAATCGAAATCTGTCATAATTGGCGTTTCCGGCACCGAACTCACCGCCGACGAGCGGGCCTTCTATGCCGAACACCAGCCTTGGGGCTTCATCCTGTTTGCCCGCAATCTCAAGGAAGAAAACCAGATCAAGGATCTGAACGCCGCGCTGCGTGACAGCATCGGCAATCCCGATGCGCCGGTTTTCATTGATCAGGAAGGCGGACGCGTCCAGCGCCTCCGTCCGCCGCTTGCGCCAAACTATCCGCCCGCGTCAGTCCTCGGCGACATTTACCGGCGCGACCGGCAGGCCGGTCTTGATGCCGCCCGCCTGATGTCGCGCCTGCATGCCGTCGATCTGCGCAAATTCGGCTTCACCGCCGACTGCCTGCCAGTGTTGGACGTTCCGGTTCCCGGTTCAAGCTCGGTCATTGGCAATCGGGCTTATGGCGAAGACCCGCGGACAGTCACCGAGATGGGACGCGCCGCCGCCGAAGGCCTGATGGAAGGCGGCATTCTGCCGGTGATGAAACACATGCCCGGACACGGCCGCGGCTTTGCTGACAGCCATCACAATTTGCCAGTGGTTGATGTGCCGCTGGAAGAGCTGATATCCCATGATTTCGCGCCGTTTAAAGCGTTGAATGACCTGCCGATGGCCATGACCGGACATCTGGTTTTTACAGCGATTGATCCAAATCGCCCCGCAACAACATCTCCCACCGTCATTGAAGAGATTATCCGCGGCTACATTGGCTTTGACGGCTTGCTGATGAGCGATGATGTGTCGATGAACGCGCTTTCTGGGGATTTCCATGAGCGCACCCGTGCAATCTTTGCCGGGGGGTGCGATATGGTTCTGCACTGCAACGGCGTCATGGACGAAATGAAGTCCGTGATGGCGGAAACGCCGCTACTGCTCGGCAAAGCGCTGAGCCGCGCGGAAGCGGCGATGGCCCGCTTGGCCAACGCCTTTGACGAAGACGAAATCGCAATGCGCGACGCGTTCGCCAACCATCTGGCAGCCGTTGCATGACAGGATAGGGAGATGACCGGGCCATGAGTGCAATCCGCAAAAAGCAGGACAAGGGCGGCGTGCCGCTTGAAGCCCTGTGGGATGATGCGGAAGATCGCACCCAATCGGACCCGTCGCTCTTGATCGACGTCGACGGATTTGAAGGCCCGCTGGACCTCCTCCTGCATCTTGCGCGCAACCAGAAGGTCGATCTTGCCCGCATTTCGATCCTGAAACTTGCCGAGCAATATTTGCTGTTCATCAACAGCGCGACCTCGCTTCGGCTGGAACTGGCGGCAGACTATCTGGTCATGGCCGCTTGGCTTGCCTTCCTCAAATCCAAGCTGCTGATCCCGAAGACCGGCAATGCCGACGAGGAGAGCGGCGAAGAGCTAGCCGCCGCTCTGCAGTTCCGTCTCAAGCGCCTCGAAGCCATGCGCGAAGCCGCTGCCCGTCTGGTCAACCGCAACCGCCTTGGCCGCGACATATTTCAGCGCGGCGATCCGGAAGCCGTGGTTGTCGAGAAGCAGAACGAGTGGTCAGCCACGCTCTATGATCTTTTGACCGCCTACGCCTCCCAGCGCCAACGTCAGGCCATCTCACGCGTCACCGTTGGCCTGCGCACCGTATGGTCGCTGAAACAAGCCCGCATGATCCTTACACGTCTGATCGGCGAAATGCGCGACTGGACTGCGCTCGACCAATATCTGATCGCCTTCATCCCCAATCCCGCCGATCGCGCCACCGCTATTGCCAGCTCCTTCGCCGCAAGCCTGGAACTTGTGCGTGAAGGCCAGTTGGAAGTGCGGCAGGAAGCGGCATTCCAGCCGATTTATTTGCGAACCAAGGCCGGAAGGCCCGAACTGGAGGCCTATTGATATGGCTGAAACCGGACAAGCCCGCGTGTTCCCGTTCTCGCTCACGCCAACCAATGACGATATGGGCAATCCCGCCGAGCGACTGCATCTGCATGAGGCCGTGCGCATGGCGGAAGCCATCGTCTTTGCTTCTGCCGAGCCAGTCTCTGAAAAGGCGCTTGCCGACCGCCTGCCGGGCGAGACCGACATCAAGGCAGTTATGACTGAGCTGCAGACGGCCTACGAAAAGCGCGGCGTCAATCTCGTCCGCGTTGGCGACGCATGGGCTTTCCGCACCGCGTCCGACCTGTCGTTCCTGATGAACCGCGAAGCCGTGCAGCAAAAGAAGCTGTCGCGCGCCGCGCTCGAAGTTTTGGCTATCATTGCCTACCATCAGCCGGTCACACGCGCTGAAATGGAGGAAATCCGCGGCGTCGAGACTGCCAAAGGCACACTGGACGTCTTGATGGAAACCGGCTGGGTCAAAATCCGCGGCCGCCGCAAGGTTCCGGGCCGCCCGGTAACTTATGGCACGACCATCGGCTTTCTCGATCATTTCGGTCTTGAGGAAATCCGTGATCTGCCGGGCATGGACGAGCTCAAGGGGGCAGGGCTCCTGTCGTCGCGCATGCCGTCAAACTTCTCCGTGCCGCAGCCGCCGGCCAATATCGACGAGCTTGAGGACGACGAAGAAGCGCTGACCGACATTGATCTGGAAGAACTCGGCCTGTTGACACCGCGCGGCGGGGATGATTGACAGCCGCATTCACTTGGATGCGGCAGTGGCAAGACCGAAATCATCAGAGATCCAGCGCGGACCGGTGGGGGTATCCTTCGCCGCAAGCCTGTCGTTTGAGAACATTTCGCACAATTTCGAGAATGGCCCGCTGACGCTGAACAATGTCTCGCTGACCGCTGAGCCCGGCGAAGTCCTTTGTCTCCTCGGCCCGTCCGGTTCCGGCAAGACGACCTTGCTGCGCATCGCCGCCGGAATCGAAACACAATCATCCGGCCGCATCCTGTTGAACGGACAGGAAATTTCCGGCCCGAACGCCTATGTCCCGCCGGAAAAGCGCTCCATCGGTCTGGTGTTTCAAGACTATGCGCTGTTCCCGCACCTTTCGATCATGGACAATGTCCGCTTCGGCCTGACCGCCATGTCGAGCGAGGATGCCAAGCTCGAAGCCTTTACCGCGCTTGGACGCGTCGGCCTTCAGGCCTATTCCGGCGCGTATCCGCACGAACTCTCCGGCGGCGAGCAGCAGCGTGTGGCGCTTGCCCGCGCGCTTGTGCCCCGCCCGGCTGTGTTGCTGATGGACGAACCCTTCTCGGGCCTTGATTCCCGCCTGAAAGACAATGTCCGCGCCGAAACGCTGGCAATTCTCAGCCAGAGCCGAGCAACCGCCATTGTCGTGACCCATGATGCCGAAGAGGCGATGCGCATGGCCGACCGCATCGCACTGCTCAAGGACGGCGAACTGGTGCAGGTCGGCAAATCGCAGGACCTTTACATGAAGCCTGTGTCGCTGTTCGCCGCCGGCTTCTTCTCCGAACTCGACACATTCGATGCCGTCGTGCGCAACGGTAAGGCGGATACGCCGCTCGGCACTTTCGATGCCGGATATGCCGATGGCCAGCCTGTCACGGTTGCCGTGCGTTTGGGCGACATCGAAATAGGCAGTGGCGAAGGCAAAATACCGGCAAGAATCCTGTCGCGCCGCTTCCTCGGCGAGACCGAATTGCTGCAATTGGCCGTGCCCGGCCACGAAACTCCGGTCTCGACCCGGCAGCGCTGTGGCATGGTCCGTGCACAGGATCGTGATATCGGCATATTTGTGCGCAATGATCGCGTTCTGGTATTTGAAAGATCGGGCGAAAGCGCCTAAGTGACACGAAACGCTGCAAAGGCATTGGGAGTTTAAAATGGGTTCTTTTTCAATCTGGCACTGGCTGATCGTTCTGGCGGTCGTATTGCTGCTGTTCGGCCGCGGCAAAATCCCGGAACTGATGGGTGATGTCGCCAAGGGCATCAAGAACTTCAAGTCGGGCATGGCGGAAGACGAACCCGAGACTGTTGCCGACGCTGGCAAGACCGTCGAGCACCAGGCGGCCGAAACCGTTGACACCGCTGCCAAGGCGAAAGCCAAGAAGTCCTGATTTCAGGGCAGGGCGGTTTTCACGCCAAGGATAATGGCTGATGCTTGAAGTCGGATATTCCGAGATCCTCGTGATCGTGATCGTCCTGATCGTGGTCGTCGGACCAAAAGACCTGCCGAAAATGCTTCGCGCGTTCGGAAAGGCGATGACGCGTTTCCGCCAGGTCTCGGGAGACTTCCGCCGCCAGTTCGATGACGCCCTGAAAGAGGCCGAACTCGATGAGGTCCGTAAGACCATCGACGACGTGCGAAAACTCGATCCGCGCCAGCAGGTACGGGATGTTTTCAACCCGCTGCGCGCAGCAGCCGACAGCATCCGCAGCGATGTGCAGAAGGCTGTGAAGCCGGCAATGCAGTCCAATCCGAACCCGGCGCCAAAGGTTGAAGCGCCGGTTGCCGCGCCATTGGTTGCCGCGCCGCCACCGAAAGTGAAAGCCAAACCGGCTTCGAAATCTGCCGCTGCCAAGCCAGAGGCCAAAACGCCTGCAAAGCCCGCCGCAAACACTGCCGCCAAACCAGCGACAAAAGCCGCAGTCAGTTCCGTGGCCAAACTGGCTGCCAAGCCCGCAGCGGCGAAAGCCGCTCCGGCTAAAGTTGCTGTCGCCAAGCTTGCTGCTGCCAAGCCTGCTGCCGCCAAACCCGCGCCTGCCATGCCGGCCAGGAAAGCCAAATCATGAGCAAGCCCGAGGAAGACGTCGAGGCCAGTTCTGCGCCGTTGATGGAGCATCTGATCGAGCTGCGCCGCCGCCTGATGTGGGCGATTGCCGCGTTTTTCGCTGCGTTCATCCTGTGTTTCACCTTCGCCAAGCAGCTGTTTATCATTCTGGTCATCCCGTTCCGCTGGGCCGTCGAATGGGCCAAGCTGCCGCAGGACAAGGTCGAGCTGATCTATACCGCGCCGCAGGAATTCTTCTTCACGCAGGTCAAGGTCGCCATGTTCGGCGGTATGGTGCTGGCGTTTCCGGTGATCGCCAGCCAGATCTACAAGTTTGTTGCGCCCGGTCTTTACCGCAATGAAAAGCGCGCGTTTTTGCCGTTCCTGTTCGCCTCGCCGCTGATGTTCCTGCTTGGCGCCGCGCTGGTCTATTTCTACTTCACGCCGATGGTGATGTGGTTCTTCTTGTCCATGCAGCAGAGCGGCGATGACATCCAGATTTCGCTGCTGCCAAAGGTATCCGAATATCTCAGCCTGATCATGACGCTGATCTTCTCGTTCGGACTGGTGTTCCAGTTGCCGGTGGTGTCATCGCTCCTGGTCCGCGCGGGTCTGATCACCAGCGAGAGCCTGAAGGACAAGCGCAAATACGCCATTGTCATTGCCTTCGTTGCCGCCGCGATCCTGACCCCGCCCGATCCGGTCAGCCAGATCGGTCTTGCGCTGCCAACCATCCTTCTTTACGAGGTCTCCATCTGGCTTGCAGGGATGATTGAACGCAGTCGCGCCAAGGAAAAAACCAAGGAAACCGACGAAGCCAAGGCTTCTGAAGTCGTCTCCACGGATGACCCGGCCCGATCGTGACGCTCTCGCGCTGAGCCGCCCGACCTGAATTTCATTCCGGAATAGCATCATGCATGACATCAAATGGATTCGCGAAAACCCCGCAGCTTTCGACGCCGCCATGGCGCGGCGCGGGCGCGGACCGGAAACACCGCGCCTTTTGGAACTGGACGAGGCCCGCCGCCGTCTGGTGACCGAAATCCAGGGCAAGCAGGAGCGACGCAACGCCGCCTCCAAGGAAATCGGCAAGGCGATGGGCGCCAAGGACATGGCGCTCGCTGACAGCCTGAAAACCGAAGTCGCTGCGCTCAAGGATGAGATGGTGGCCATTGAGGCCGAGGAGCACGGCATCACCGCCGAACTCGATTTGTTGCTGGCCACGCTTCCCAACATGCCGCTGGATGGCATCCCGGACGGCAAGGACGAGCACGACAACGTCGAAATCCGCCTCACCGGCGAAAGGCCGCGCATGAACTTCAAGCCGAAAGAGCATTTCGAAATCGGCGAAGCCCTCGGCATGATGGATTTCGAAAAAGCCGCCCAGATTTCCGGCGCGCGGTTCACCATTCTCAAGGGTCAATTGGCACGGATGGAACGTGCGCTCGGGCAGTTCATGCTGGATTTGCATACGAGCGAGCATGGTTACGAAGAGCATGTGGTTCCGCTGTTGGTGCGCGATGATGCATTATTCGGAACGGGAAACCTTCCAAAATTCAAAGATGATCTATTTCAGACGTCGAAATCAAAGGCGCTTCAGGATCAATCTGAGGATTTTCAGAAGGACTTTTCCAAACTTAGAGAGCTCCAGCGTGGTTGGGACGAGTACGCTGCCGAGAATGCAAATAAGGGATTCTTGCCTATGCCAGAGTTCATCGTTAAGACGATGGATGATTTTTTGGCGAAATACCGCGAGGCGGGACGCCTTTGGCTTATCCCAACCGCCGAAGTGCCACTAACAAACCTAGTCCGCGAGGAAATACTCGACCAGTCCGTACTCCCTCTCCGTTTCACAGCGCTGACCCCATGCTTCCGTTCGGAAGCAGGTTCCGCCGGGCGTGATACGCGCGGCATGCTGCGGCAGCACCAGTTCTACAAGGTCGAACTCGTCTCGATCACCGACGCCGACACCTCGCTGGCTGAGCATGACCGCATGACCGCCTGCGCCGAAGAGGTGCTGAAGCGCCTTGGTCTGCATTTCCGTACGGTCGTGCTCTGCACCGGCGACATGGGCTTTGGCGCGCGCAAGACGCATGACATTGAAGTCTGGCTGCCTGGCCAGAATGCCTACCGCGAAATCTCGTCCTGCTCGGTGTGCGGCGATTTCCAGGCGCGCCGGATGAATGCGCGCTACCGTCCGGAAGGCGAGAAGCAGACCCGATACGTCCACACGCTCAACGGCTCCGGCGTCGCCGTCGGCCGGGCGCTGATCGCGGTCATTGAGAATTACCAGAATGACGACGGCTCGATAACCGTTCCTGAAGTTTTGCGGCCCTACATGGGCGGCCTGGAACGGATTGGACTGACTGCCTGATGCGCATACTCATCACCAATGACGACGGAATCCATGCCGAAGGCATCGCAGTGCTGGAGCGGATTGCCCGCACGCTTTCCGACGACATCTGGGTGATCGCGCCGGAAACCGATCAGTCCGGTCTTGCCCATTCGCTGACCCTGTCCGAACCTCTGCGTCTGCGCAAGATTGACGACCGGCATTTCGCGCTGCGCGGCACGCCGACCGACTGCGTCATCATGGGTGTGCGCGAAGTTCTGCCCGAACCGCCGGATCTCATCCTGTCGGGCGTCAATTCCGGCCAGAATGTCGCCGACGACGTCACCTATTCCGGCACGGTCGCCGGGGCCATGGAAGGCACGCTCCTTGGCATCCGCTCGATTGCCGTCTCCCAGGCCTACAATTGGGACAATGGCCGCGTCGTGCCGTGGGAAGTTTGCGAGACGCTTGCGCCCGGCCTGTTCAAGAAACTGGTGGCGCTCGACCTGCCGGAAGGCGTGTTTCTCAACGTCAATTTTCCCAACTGCCCGATTGGCGATGTCGAAGGCGTGCGCGTCACGGCGCAGGGCAAGTTGACCCACGGCCTGACAATCGAAGAGCGCGCCGACGGCCGCGGCTTCCCTTACTACTGGCTGCGCTTTGGCCGCGGGGCGCAAACACCCGCCGCCGACTCAGACGTTCAGGCGCTGCATGACCACCATATTTCGGTCACGCCGCTGCATCTCGATTTCACCGCGCACGCCGTTCGAAACCAGCTTGAAAAGGCGCTGCAATGACCGTGCGCCTGACCGACCGCGAACGTTTCGCTGCCTTCCTGATGCGCGTCCGCGCCCGCGGCATCACCGACGCCCGCCTGCTCGACGCCTTCGAGGCGACG
>JBGSHY010000010.1:0-48892 GCA_041751995.1 Rhizobiaceae bacterium
GCGAGGAACAGCGCGGTCGCCCCGAGCGTCGCGGCGAAGGCGACGACGATGCCCGCGACCAGCCAGCCGAAGAACAGACCCGCGACGGTCGTCAGCACCGACGCCGCCGGGAAGGAGAACGCCGTCGCCGTCGCGTAGGCGAGGAAGAAGCCAGCCAGCGAAAGCAGGTAGTTCGCCTCGATGAAGGCACCGAGAGCAGACCGGCTCTCGGCCAGATAGGCGAGCGACAGGAAGCGGTGCCAGCCCATCGCATAGGCAAGGCCGAGCCCCAGCAGGATGATGGCGAGCGGCAGGAAGCGCAGGACGTGCCTGGCACGTCCTCTCTCCATCCCATGCAGGGCCTTGTCGGCCATCGTCGCTCCCCGGTCCATCGCCTCTGCTCCATCGTACCGGCGCGCGACCCAATGTCGAACGATCTCGTGGTGCCCGGCCGGCGAGACGACACCCGCCGCGACCAGTAGCGCCGGTCTTCCCCATGGCAGATGCGGCATCGCGGACGATGCCACAAGCGCCGACCAGGCGATCTCACCCGCAAGTGACGGAGCCTGGCGCCGCTCTCACCCGTTCGTGACCAGCCGGGATCTCGCGAATGCACCGCATACGGGGATTTGACTCCAAACGCCGCCCTGCCTATAAGCCGCGCACGTTCGGGTCCCTGGCCCGGCGCGGTATTTGCCGTGGCCGGAACCCTTGCGCCAGCTCCTGCTCGACAGAGACAGAATCAAGAAGGGCCGCACTCCGCGGTATCAAAACAAATGAAGCGCACCTACCAACCCTCGAAGCTTGTTCGCAAGCGCCGTCACGGCTTCCGCTCACGGATGGCCACGACCGGCGGCCGCAAGGTCATCGCAGCACGCCGCGGTCGCGGCCGCGCCAAGCTTTCGGCTTGACGCCCTGTCCACCAGCCGGGATGTGAATCCTTTGGCCGGTGATATTCAAATCACCAAAACGGGCCGCTTGAAAAAGCGGCCCGAGTTTCTTGCCGCACGCAATGGCAAAAAATTGCGCGGCCCGCATTTCCTGATCGAACAGAACAAACGCAGTGACGGCGGGACAGAAGCGCGTTACGGGCTGACGGTTTCCAAGAAGTGCGGCAACTCGCCGACAAGAAACCGCATCAAACGCCGTTTGCGCGAAGCAATCCGCCTCCATGCAGCCATCGACATGACGCCCGGGACTGACTATGTAGTCGTCGCAAGGCCCGAACTTGTCGGCCTGCCCTTCCATCGCCTTGTGAGCGAATTGAAACAGCGGCTGAAAAGCCGCCCGTGAAACCGGAACGACCCATGCAGAACAACCGCAATTTTTACATCACCATTGCCCTGTCGGTGCTTATCCTGATGGTCTGGCAGGTGTTCTACATGAACCCGAAGATCGAATCACAGCGCCAGCAGGCGCAGATCGAAGCGCAGCGCGTGGCAGAACAGACCAAGCCTGCCGCCCAAAATGGCGTCACACCGGCGCCTGCGGGCGCGGCCGCGCCGGCGGGGACGGAAGCCGCCCCTGTAGGGGAAATAACGCTTGATGCGGCACTCAGCCAAGATGGCCGCGTAGCATTTGACACGCCGAACCTTTCCGGATCGATCAACCTCAAGGGCGGACGCTTCGATGACGTTGTCCTGAAAAATTATCGCGAAACTGTCGACAAGACCTCGCCAAACATCCATCTCCTTTCGCCCTCGCCGGTTGCGCACGGCTATTTTGCCGAGATCGGCTTTACGGGTGACGCAGCGCTTGGGGCCCTGCCGGGTCCGGACATAGTCTGGTCCGTTGAAGGCAATTCCAAGCTGACGCCGGAAGCGCCGGTGACGCTGACTTTCACCAACGACAAGGGCATCGTCTTCAAGCGCACCATCGCTGTGGACAAGGAATATTTGTTCACGATCACCGACGCCGTCACAAATGGCGGCACTGCGGATGCCGCGGTGCTGCCCTATGGCCGGGTGATCCGCTACCAGAAGCCGACGACTGCTTCGGTTTACGTGCTGCATGAAGGCGCAATCGGCTACGACGCCGTCAGCGGCTTGACGGAAGCGACATTTTCAACGCTGGATGAAGACAAGGAAGTCAAACCCGAAAAGGGAACGGCCGGCTGGCTGGGCTTCACCGACAAATATTGGGCGGCAACGCTGGTTCCGTCCGAAAAGCTTGGCTACCAGCCACGCTATTCTTTCTTCGCGGATGGACGCACACGCTATCAGGCAGACTATCTGTCTGATGCCTTGACCGTGAAACCCGGCGAAACGCAGTCGGTCGAGACCCGCTTTTTCGCAGGCGCCAAGGAAGTTGGCATCATTAATTCCTACCGCGACGCCAACAACATTCCGCGCTTTGACCTGATGATGGACTGGGGCTGGTTCTACTTCCTGACCAAGCCGATGTTCCTGCTGATGGACTGGCTCAACAAGCTGTTCGGGAATTTCGGCCTCGCCATTCTGGCGACCACCGTTATCGTCAAGCTGATCTTCTTCCCGCTTGCCAACAAGTCCTACGTTTCGATGGCGCACATGAAGACGGCGCAGCCGAAGATGCAGGAAATCAAGGAAAAGTACGCCGACGACCGGCAGAAGCAGCAGCAGGCGATGCTGGAGCTTTACAAGACCGAAAAGATCAACCCGATCGCCGGCTGCTGGCCGGTGCTGTTGCAGATTCCGGTGTTCTTCGCGCTGTACAAGGTCATCTATGTCACCATCGAAATGCGCCATGCGCCTTTCTATGGCTGGATCCATGACCTGTCCGCGCCCGATCCAACGTCATTGTTCAACCTGTTCGGCCTGCTGCCGTTCAGCGTTCCTGCTTTCCTGATGATCGGTGTCTGGCCGCTTTTGATGGGCATCACCATGTTCCTGCAGATGCGCATGAACCCGACGCCGCCGGATCCGACGCAAGCCGCAATCTTCACCTGGATGCCGGTGATATTCACCTTCATGATGGCGACTTTCCCGGCAGGCCTTATCATCTACTGGGCATGGAACAACACGCTGTCGATCCTGCAGCAGGGCTACATCATGAAGCGCAATGGTGCGAAGATCGAGCTTTGGGACAATCTGGTCGGCCTGTTCAAGAAAAAGCCGGCCACGACCTGAGTCCATTGTCACACGCAATCAAAGGCCCTGCTTCGGCGGGGCTTTTTTGTTTCACCAATCACCGGTAAAGCATCTTCATGACCGAAACTGACAAACCAGAACTGACCGCCGCGCAGAGCCTTTTGTTCAAGCGGCCGTGGATTTTCATCAAGGGTGTTCCATCCATGCGGTTCCTGCCGCCGGAAGGCCCGCCGGAGATTGCATTTGCCGGGCGGTCCAATGTCGGCAAGTCGTCGCTGATCAATGCGATCACCGGGCAAAGCGGCTTGGCCCGCACGTCAAACACGCCGGGCCGGACGCAGGAACTGAACTTCTTTGTGCCGGACGGTTACTCCGGCTCCATGGATGACCTGCCGCCGATGACGCTGGTGGACATGCCAGGCTATGGCTACGCCGAGGCGCCGAAGGATCAGGTCGACAAATGGACGGCTCTAGTTTTCAGCTATTTGCGCGGGCGCGTGTCATTGAAGCGCGTGTTCCTGCTGATCGACTCGCGACACGGCATAAAGAAGAATGACGAGGACGTGCTGGCGCTGCTCGACAAGGCGGCGGTGTCCTACCAGATCGTTCTGACCAAATCAGACAAGCTGCACGAAACAAAAATTGCGCCGCTGGTTGCCGCAACACTGGAGAAAATCCGCAAGCGCCCTGCTGCATTTCCGGAAGTGATCGTCACATCGTCCGAAAGACGGCTCGGCATGGACGCGCTTTATGCAGCCATTTACAAGGCGATCGACGAGCGACCGGTCAGCCGCCTGCCGGAAGCTTGAAGCTCACGCTCAAGCCTCCAAGCTCTGCGTTGGAGAAATCAGGCTCGGTTCCATAGGCCGAAAGAATTTCGGCGACCAGATTGAGGCCCAGCCCGGCGCTGCCGGAACTCTGGTCAAGCCGCTTGCCTCTTTCCGCAAGTGAAGAAAGCAGTTGTTCCGGAACGCCTGGACCATCGTCAGCAATTTCAACCAGCACGGTCTTCCCATCCTTGCGCGCGGTGATAACCACCACAGACTTTGCCGCCCGCGTGGCGTTCTCGAGGAGATTGCCGAGGAGATCGTTCAAGTCGTCCGGATTCACAGCAGCCAGCGCATCGACCGCAGCTGTGTTCTGGAACGTAACCGCTTCGCCTTTCGGCGTGCGCGCCAAAGTGCGGATGATGCCATGTGCTGCAGCGGCGATGGAAACCGGTTTCTGGTGGGAGCGGGAATTCCGGATGCGCGAACGGGCGAGTTCGCGCTCGACAATCTGTTTCATGCGAAGTGCAGTGTCTTCAATATCATCGGCAATGGTGTCCTGACCTGCGGCGCGCAAACGGGACACATCGTTGGTCAATGCCGTCAGCGGCGTCTTCAATCCGTGCGCCAGATCAGCCGCGCGGTCGCGGGCGCGCGACAGGGATTCCTCCTGCGCGCCGAGCAGCTGGTTGACCTCATCAACCAGCGGCCGGACTTCCACGGGAACATCTTCCGAAAGGCGCGCGGTCCTGCCCGAACGGATGTCTCTTATGGCGGATCCCAGGCTTGAAACCGGTTTGAGGCCTTGGGCGACTTGCCACCAGATTCCCGCAAGCAGCAGCAGGCCCAGCCCCAGAACGGCCGGTACAAGATCAGTGGCAAAGCCTGACTTCAGCGTTTCAAGTTCTTCGGTGTTGATGGCGACGGTGATTCTGACCGGGCGATCCGCTTTTGCGTTTTCGAGAATGACGCGGCGCTCATGCACGAAGGCTGCTTTGCCGTCCGGGCCGAGCGAATCATGTGAATGTGTCACACCGGGTTCGGGCATGTCATCCGGCAAGGGAAGCTCGGAATCCCAAAGAGAAACCGAGCGCAATTTGGCGGCGCGGCTTTCATCGTTGACCTGCCAATAGAGGCCGCCAAAAACCCGTTCAAAGCGCGGATCGCCGGGTTCGGCGTCCAGGTAAAGCGCACCGTCCGGCTTGAATCGCAGGTTGCCGGCCAATTGCAGGATGTGCGTGTCGAGCTCTTGTCCAATGCGCCGCTCAACATGGCGGCCGAACAGTGACGTCAGCCCGATGGCCGACAGTATCATCGCCGCGCTGACGGCAAGCGTTGCCAGCATCAAAAGGCGAAGACGAAGCGAGCCCGGTTTCATTGCGCAATTTCGGAAAAGATGTAGCCGAAGCCCCGTCGGGTTTCGATCAACTCCGAGCCGATCTTCTTGCGCACCCGGCCGACGAGGACTTCGACAGCATTGGACTCACGCTCGAAATGTTCGGCTTGAAGGTGCTCGGACAATTCTTGCTGGGTGACGATACGCCCGCTGTTGTGCATCATGTAGGCGACAAGGCGGAATTCCTGCGGCGACAGGCTGATCGGGACACCAGACTTTGTGACACGCATTTGGCGGGGATCGAGCACAATCGCGCCGACACTGATGTTGGGCGAGCCATGGCCGCCGCTGCGGCGCAGGATTGCGCGCAGCCGAGCCAACATTTCCTCGACCTCGAACGGTTTGGCAAGATAGTCGTCTGCGCCGGAATCAATGCCTTCTACCCGTTCGCTCCAGGTGCCGCGCGCCGTGAGGACGAGGATCGGAAAATTGCGGCCGTTGGCCCGCCACTTCTTCAAGATCGCCAAGCCATCCATGTTCGGAAGACCGAGATCAAGGATCACGGCGGCGTAATCTTCCGTGTCGCCCTTGAACCAGGCCTCTTCGCCATCGGATTCGGTTTCAACAATAAAGCCGTTGGCCTCCAATGCGGCGACCAACATTTGCCGAATGCGGCGGTCATCCTCGACAACCAGAATTTTCATTCAATCACTCTCGCCAATTTCCAGCAGCGCACCAGTCCGCGCATCGACATAAATTTCCTTGCGGCGGCCTTTGCTGTCGAGAAAGTAGATCTCATACGCTGGCCGGCCATCTTTCATCTCGTACTTGGTCTCGATGACTTCGCCTTTGATGTAAGGCATGGCCCGCTTCAGGATTTCAGTGAGCGACAGTATCTTTCCTGATTTCGCGCCTTCATAGGCTTCGTCGGAAGCCCTGTGCTCTTCATCACCTTCATGGTCGTCATCAGCCATGGCAACGGGAGCCGCCAGAAGCAGGACCAAAAACATCAGGAACAGGGTGCGCACGCGGGTCATGGTGCCTTTTCGCTCAATCAAGATGACAGAATGCTGACAGGTCAGGTCAGTCTTTTGTCACACGGGGCTGTCTAGAACCACCCCACGCCAAAGACGGCGACATGAAAACTGAAAGGAACTTACCCATGCGCACCATTCTCACCGCACTCGCCCTCACCGTTGCCTTCTCTGCATCAGCGTTCGCTGCCGGCAGCGAAGCCAAGAATGCCTGCGGCGAAACCGACAAGGCAACATGGATCAGCCAGGACGACGCCAAGGCAAAGGCCGTTGCGCTTGGGTTTGACGTGCGTCAGATCAAGGAAGAAGGCGGCTGCTACGAAATCTATGCAATCGGCAAGGACGGCGCCAAGGCTGAAAAGCTGATACATCCGGTTACCGGCGAATTCGTCGGCGAGGAAGCCGCTCAGTAATGAGCACTGTCACGGACAACACCCGGACCGGCGACTCCCAGTCGCCGGAAACGGTGCGGGTATGGGACCCGTTCGTCCGCATCTTCCACTGGTCACTTGTGAGCCTGTTTTTCTTCGCTTTTTTGACTGGCGACGAATGGGAAACGGCGCATATCTATGCCGGTTATGGCGTTGGCATCCTGATTATCGCCCGCATCCTCTGGGGCTTTCTCGGCTCCAAACACGCCCGCTTCACGTCTTTTGTCTTTTCGCCTGCCACTGTTCTGGCTTTTCTCAAGGACAGCGTGCTGTTGAAGGCCAAGCGTTACATCGGCCACAATCCGGCGGGTGGCGCGATGGTGATCGCCCTGCTGCTGTCGGTCGGAGCTATTGCCGCCACCGGCTACATGATGACGACCGACGCCTACTGGGGTGTCGAATGGGTGGAAGACGCCCATGAAGCGATTGTCTACTTCACCCTCTTGCTGGTCGCCTTGCATGTTGCAGGCGTGGTCCTTGCCAGTGTCGAACACAAGGAAAACCTTGTCCGTTCGATGTTCACGGGGCGCAAGCGCCCGAACTGATTGGCTCCACAGATCAAACGGCCGGGCAAGTTTTTGCCCGGCTTTCCGTTGTCTTGGATTACGCAGCAGCCGGTTTGAATGTCAGCGCCAGTCCATTGAGGCAGTGGCGCATGCCCGTAGGCTGGGGGCCGTCATCAAACACATGGCCGAAATGTCCGCCGCAGCGGCGGCAATGGACTTCGGTGCGGATTGAAAACAGCGATTTGTCTTCCTGGGTTCCGACTGCGTCTTTCAGTGATTCATAGAAACTCGGCCAACCGGTGCCGCTTTCGTACTTTGCATAGGAGCCGTAGACCGGGAGATCGCAGCCGGCGCAATGGAAGTTGCCGGTACCCTTTTCGTCAAGCAAGGCGCTGGTGAACGGGCGCTCGGTGTCTTCCTTGCGCAAGACCTGAAACTGTTCTTCCGTCAGAATCTTGCGCCATTCCTCGTCAGACTTTTCGACTTCGAACTTGCCTTCAGCGGCGTTCGAATCGCGAACGAAACCCGCTCGAATGCCGAGCATTGCAGGCACGGAAAGCGCTCCGATGGCAAGGACGGTGGAAGAGAGAAATTTGCGGCGGTTCATGTGAAGCCTCTTGCGAAATTGCCGTCTGCAGGACGGACCCTGCAGACGGCGGACGGCACTGGTATGGAGGTGTTATACGCGCACCGTCAGTTCAACCCGAAATCACGACTTCGGCAAGAGAACCTTGTCGATGACGTGGATGACGCCGTTTGACTGGTCAACGTCGGCGATGGTGACGGTGGCGACGCCGCCGGTTTCATCGGTCAGCGTGATCTTGTCGCCGTCCATCTTGGCCTGCAGAACGCAGCCGCCCACAGTCTTGACCGGATGGGTGCCGCCGTCATCAGCGATCATCTTGCCAATGGCGCTGGACATCGCGTCAGCTGCCACGACATGGCAGGTCAAAATCTTGGCCAGCTGGTCCTTGTTTTCCGGCTTCAGCAGCGTGTCGACCGTGCCAGCCGGAAGCGCGTCAAACGCGGCGTTGACTGGGGCGAACACTGTGAACGGGCCAGGGCCCTTGAGCGTATCGACGAGGCCTGCTGCGGTCACTGCGGCAACGAGCGTGGTGTGGTCCTTGGAGTTCACGGCGTTTTCGACAATGTTCTTGTCGGCATACATTGCAGCGCCGCCAACCATCGGGTTTTCAGCAAAAGCTGCGGTGGAAAGGGCGATGGCACCGGCAACGGTGGACAGGAAAACGGATTTGTTAAACATGGGGATACTCCTCGTTTCTATTCTTTGCCCTGCATCTGCGAGGGTCAGAGGAGAAACGGGAGAGTTTGGAAAAGAGTTTCAGTCTTTTTTCAGAAAATTTCCTGTAATCATCTACTCATTGATTTAATTGCGTTTTTAGCTGATTTCCGGCTCTAGGGCTTTGCCTTATCAGGTCACCTTGGCCCGTCTGGCGGTCTTTTCCATGACCAGATCTTCAATGCCCGACGGGAAGCCGACCCCATGCTTCTCTTCATCGGCCAAATAGACCAGCGCGCGTTCGGGATGGTCGGGGATCCAGAATTCATACTTGGCGTGCCACAAGACGAGATGTGCTTCGAGGTCCTGAAGCGCAAAGCCGAGCTTGTCTGTCTTGTGTTTGAAATCGCGATCCAGCTTCAGCCAGGCGGACATGGCCTCATTCAACGGCTTGATCGCCTTGACCGTGTAGGCCCGGATCAGTCCGTAACTGCGCTTCTGTTCATCGGTCATATTCGGATAGGCATCGGCCAGCATTTCATCATATCCAAGCCCGGCGAGCCCGGGCATGGCTTTTTCCACCTCCTCACTCAACCGGTTTCGCAGTTTGGCTTGCGCAATGAAGGCGCTTTTGGAGGCCAACAATTGTGATTGCAGGTCAATCAGGCTGCTTTTCCGCGCAGAACGCCGCAAAATATACTGATCAACCGACCTGCCCGCGAGATTGACAACATAGCCAAGTGCAGCAGTGGCGGCGCCTATGGCCACAGCCTGGAAAGGGTCAGCCATTTCAGATCTCCTTCACCCGACAATTGAACGGCAAATTTGGTGATGCGAAGTGGCTTGCACTTCAAAAAGCAGGGACAAGCACCCGGTCGACGATTTGAATCATGCCGTTGGATTGGGCGACATCGGGCTCGGTGATCGCGATATGGCTTCCCGCCGGTCCTGAAACAAAGAATTTTCCGTCTTTTCGGCTGATCGTCAGAAGGCAGCCGCCAAGCGTTTGCAATTCGAGCGACTCGCCGTCTTTCATAGCTTCAGACAGCCGTTTCCCGGCCATTTCGTTTCCGGCGATGATGTGGCAGGCCAGCACCCGCGCCATCTGGTCGCGGTTGACCCGTTGGAACAGCCGCGCGGAATAGGCTTCGGGCAAGGCTGCAAAAGCGGCATCGTCCGGAGCGAAGACTGTGAAAGAACCACGCTTCATCAGCGGCTGCTCGAGTTTTACTGATTTTATCGCTTTGATGAGTGTCTTGTGGGTTCTGGAATCAATGACATTGGAGAGAATTGTTTTTGACGAATACATGACCGACTGGCCGATCATGCGGATTTCCTCAGCCCCTGCGGCATCAAGCCAGCCGACAAGGGATGCTAAGACAAGTCCTGTTCTCATGCGCATGCCGGTCAACCTTTGCGAAAAGGTTCATTGCCGACGAAATTCTACGCCTGATCGTGCTGAATTCAAATCACGATTTGAAGATCGTCAGATCGACTTGGATACGCCTACCGCAATGACAGGACCTGTCGCAGAGCCGGTTGGCGAGCCGCCGATGGGTTCGACAGAAACTGCAAATGCGTCGCCGGCATTGATGCGGGCGACCATTTCGGGCTTGACCTTGAGGGTCACGGATTCAGCATCCGGCACGACGCCCATCGATTCCGGCTTGGAGCTGCCGTCCACAAACCAGAGTTCATAGTCGCGGTCAGCGCCCTTCTCGGCCTTGACGCGGGTGACGCGGATTTCATCGGAGCCGGGTTCATAGAGCGCGACAAAGCGAACTTCGCCGGTGTCAGCCTGCATCGGCGCGACAATCGGGATGACCTTGGCAATCTGCGGCTCCCGGCGCAGCACTTCGGGAACGACAACGAAGGCCGCGAGGGCCAGCGAAGCCAGTGACAGTCCGCGCCAGAAGGCGAGGCTTTGAAACAGGCCGGGGGCTTTGGCTTCTGTTGAGGCGAACAGGCGCTTGTCCAGCGCCGCTTTCAGCATCGGCGGCGGAGTAACTGCTTCATATTCATCGTCGAGGGGCTCGAAACGGCGTAGCCAGTTGTCAACCATTGCAGCAAAGGCGCGATCGGACGCCATGCGCGTTTCGGCACGCTGGCGCGCGGCGGCATCCAGCACGCCGAGCACATACTCGGCAGCAAGCAGATCGTCGCCGCCTTCCGGCATCAATCCTTTTTCCGCCCCGCTCATCGCTCCAGACACTCTTTCAGTTTCATCAAGCTGCGGCGCAGCCATGTCCGCATGGTGTTGAGCGGCACCTCAAAGCGCGCCGCCAGTTCTTCATAAGACCTGCCCTCGACATAGGCCAGCTTGATAGCATCGGCCTTGCCGGGATCAAGCTCCTGCATGCAGCGGTCAATGCGGCGTCCTTCGCCGCTGTTGACGGCCTGCCGCTCCGGGTCCGGCGCGGTGTCGGCAATGTCATAAGCCTCGTCAATCGGTTGCGCGGGCTTCTGGCGGGCGCGGATGCGGTCAATGGCGTGGTTGCGGGCAATGGCGCACAGCCAGCCGAGCGCCGACGCATCGCTTTGCGCATAACGGTCGGCACGAGACCAGATCTTCACGAACACTTCCTGCAGCGCATCTTCCGCTTCGCTCCTTTCAGAGAGAATACGAAGGCACACGCCAAAAAGTTTCGGGGCTGCAACGGCATAGAGCCGGTCAAACGCCGCCCGATCCTTGAGCGCAATCCGCGGCAGCAAGGAGGAGAGTTCGTCAGCGCTCATTCAACATCCGGCATTTTAGCAACATCCCACCAACATCCACTGTGAAACATGGCAAGGCAAGCCGCAAATTCAAGATTACGTGTTCATGTATGCCCCACATTGCCTGCAGTTTGCCCTTCCGGGAGTTCCGACAGGAAATCAACAGTATGGCACAGCACTGTCTGACCATGCAGCAGCACGACGCCATAAGCGGGCGGCTCCGGAATGGCCAGAGAGGAATCGACCGTCACGAGATCAAATGGCATCTGGTCGACGAGGCTTTTATAGACCGTGGCGGGAATGCCATTCCATGAGACGCTAATCGAGCGATGAATGTGACCGCAGACAATCTGGCGCACATCGTGGCCTTTGAGGCAGGCGCGGAATTCCTCGTGATTGAACAGCTTGATGCGATCCATGCCCGGGAAAAGCGTATCGAACGGCGGGTGGTGCATGAAAATGATGACCGGCTGCTCATTGGCACCTGCCAATGACTTTCGAAGGAAGCCGAGCCTTTTGTCACAAAGTATTCCCGCGTGACTTTCCGGATATTTGTAGGGCGGGCCGTTGAGCGGATCGAGGCCGATCAGCCGGTAGCCGCCGATGTCATGGTTGAACTGGACAAATCCGTGGTCATCTCTCGGATTATCCGGAAAGGCTGCGATAAAATTCTCCCGCAGGTCATGATTGCCGACCAGAATTTTGACCGGAATGGCAAGGCCGGACAGGACGCGCCGCAGCGTTTCATAGGATTCCGGATCGCCGCGATGGGTGAGATCACCGGTGATGATGCAGAGGTCTGCGTCAGCCTGGGTTCGGTTGATATGGGCGATTGCCTGTTCCAGACGCCCGGTCGGATTGATGCCAATGAGCGTCTTGCCTTCCGGCAGGATGTGAATGTCAGTCAGGACGATGATTTTTGTCGCGGGCATGGTTTTTCTGCATTTTGTTGTGGTGACCCGAAACTGCCACAGCAATTGCATATTGGCGATGACAGAATGGGAGAAGCGATTGCCCTTCCTGCGGTTTTTTCCTATTGAGCGTCGCAAATCATTTCAGGGACATGGCCATGACCGTCACACCGAACGAAGGCGAAACCCAAGCCCGGCTGCTGGCCGAGGCCCTGCCCTACATGCAGCGCTACGAGGACAAGACGATTGTCGTCAAATATGGCGGGCATGCGATGGGCGACATTTCGCTTGGCCGGGCGTTTGCGCGTGACATCGCCCTCCTGAAGCAATCCGGCATCGACCCGATTGTCGTGCATGGCGGCGGGCCGCAGATTGGCGCGATGCTGGCGAAGATGGGCATTGAATCGAAGTTCGAAGGCGGATTGCGCGTCACCGACCAGAAGACGGTCGAGATCGTCGAGATGGTTCTGGCCGGGTCGATCAACAAGGAAATCGTCGCGCTGATCAACGCCGAAGGCGAATGGGCCATCGGTCTTTGCGGCAAGGACGGCAACATGGTTTTCGCCGAAAAGGCGCGCAAGACCATCAAGGACCCGGACTCGAACATCGAGCGCCTGCTTGATCTTGGTTTTGTCGGCGAGCCGGTCGAGGTCGACCGCAAGCTGCTGGACCTTCTGGCGCATTCGGAAATGATCCCGGTGATTGCACCTGTTGCGCCGGGGCGTGACGGGCATACCTACAACATCAATGCCGACACGTTTGCGGGCGCGATCGCCGGTGCGGTCAAGGCATCCCGCCTGCTGTTCCTGACGGATGTGCCGGGGGTTCTCGACAAGGACAAGAACCTCATCAAGGAATTGTCCGTCGCCGAGGCGCGGCGGCTGATTGCCGACGGAACGATTTCAGGCGGCATGATCCCGAAGGTCGAGACCTGCATCGAGGCGATACAGCGCGGCGTCGAAGGCGTGGTCATTCTCAATGGCAAGACGCCGCATGTCGTACTCTTGGAATTGCTGACCGAGCATGGCGCCGGCACGCTGATTGTGCCGTAAAGCTTTATGCGCTCACCACTTTTGCCAGGTGATCGCCAAGCCGCAATGCGAGCGCGGTCAGCGTCGTGGTCGGATTGCACTGGCCTGAGGTGGTGAAAACAGAAGAGCCGCCGATCCACAAATTCTCCATGCCGTGTACCTTGCAATCGGCATCGACAACACTTTTCAGCGGATCTGTCCCCATGCGCGTTCCGCCCATGTGGTGGTGACCGGCGATTTCCTGATCTTCCGGGTAGTTTTCATTGTTGATGACCCATGGCTCGAATCGCATGCGTCCAAGATCCTTGGTGGCCAGCGTTTCGCCAAACAGCCGAAGCCCTTCAACCATGGTCTTGCGTTCCAGTTCGCCCTTCTTCCAATGGAGCACGATGCGCGGCACGCCGGCCGCATCACGCTCATCCAGCGACAGGGTGATGCGGTTGGTTTCATAAGGCGCCTGCTCCCAGCCCAGATAGATCTGGGCGGCGCAGCGCAGATGAACGCCCATGCCGGAGGCAATCCACTCGGATGTATCGGGTGCATAACACGCGAGGTCCGCAACCAGTCCCTTGAAGCCGTGGTAGGGCGACTTGATCATCCGCGCGCCGAAATTCATGATCCCGAGCCGCTGCATGGCGGCAGGCGTCGGGGAAAAGAAGGCCTCGTTGGTTTCATCAAATTCGAATGCGGACACGTCGAACAGGATGGCGTCAGCCGGTTCGAACTGCGGATGCTCCATCCAGTATTTGCCAAGCGCACCAGCCTTGGGCACGACGCCGCCGTTCGACTTTTCGTTTGACCACAACAAAAGCCGCGAATTTTCCAGCCCGCCGGTGCAGACGACGAAATGTTCGGCCTCAATGGCGCCGGAAGGTTTTCCCTGCGACCATAGATTTGCGCCAGTGATTTTGGTCGCGTCGCCGACAAGGTCGGTCACCATGGTGTTGAGCACGACCGTGACCAGATCGGAGCGCAGCAGATCCTCACGGTATTTTTGGCCGACATGAACCGCCGGGCTCTTGATGAGCTGCACCCAGTCAATATCGTCGCTGACCGGCATGTTCGGCCGGAAATCCGGCAGTTCAAGCATGGAACGCGTCAGTCCGAAAAACGGCTCGATGTCTGACCGCCTGATTGGCCAGCCGGAATCCGGTATCCAGTCGCGCGGCTCGAAATCATGCGCATCCATGACCCTGCACCAACCGGCCCAATGATTAGAACAGCCGCCGAGCAGGCGGATACGGGTGACGTCGAGATCAAAGTAATAGTCGCCATCGACCTGCCCCCTGTAGAACTCCTGGCTTTCGCTGGTGACATCGTCCGATCCGGCTTCCAGCAGGACGACAGGTATGCCCGCATGGGCGAGCTGCAGCGTGACGGCCATACCGGCCGGGCCGCTGCCGATGACGCAGACTTTGGCGGCAAAGCCGGATGTGCGGTATGCCTCGATGCCCGGGAAAATCAACGCAGATCGCTCCGCTTCAGCAGCCAGCGGCCTGTCAAGACTGTTTCATCCGCTCTGGCTTCATCGCGCGCAAGCGATGGCCGGGTGAGCCGCAAGAAGGCTGCGAGAGTAAGGAAAGCCGCCAGAAACCGGCGGCGGCTGAGACCGCGGCTTAAGCCAGCGGACGGCACAAGGGTCTTTTCGTCCATAAGCTTTCCCCGCTTGAACGTTAATCCACCCCTCAAGGGCATTATCGCCGCACCTCATTTTTTTGTCGAGATCTGAGGCGGGCTAAAATCGCCAATATATTGAATGGGTTAATTTCAGGTGGCTGCGCCTAACGCAACAGAACAATCAGGACAACGCCTGCGGCGACAAGCATGCAGCCGATTGTTTCCAACCGGTTGATCTTTTCCTTGAAGAGGAAGACCGTCGTGGCGAAGGCGAGCAGCATTTCAACCTGCGCCAGTGCCTTGACGATGGCCGCGTTCTGCAAGGTCATGGCGGTGAACCAGCCAAGGGAAGCTGTCGCGCCGGCCATACCCGTGACGAGGGATGGCCGCCAGGCCTTTGCGATTTTCGACAGCTCTTCCGGTTCGCGAAGCAATATCCAGCCGAGCATCAGCACGGTTTGCAGGACGATGACGAAGGCGAGCGTGATTGTCGCCTGCATCAGGAAATTCGGCCCGCCAAGCGCCAGCGAAGCGGCGCGGTAGGAAATGGCGGACAGGCCAAAGCCGGTGCCGGACGCCAGCCCAATCAATGCCGTGCGTTGATACAACGAGGTGATCAGGGACTTTGGCGACAGGGCCGATTTGGCAACAGAGATCAGCATGACGCCGGCAACGCAGACGGCGATTGCGACAACTGCACCAACGCTGATGGTTTCGCCGAGCAAAAGCACGCCGAACACGGCCGCCTGCGCCGGCTCGGTGCGCGAATAGGCGGTGCCGACGGCAAAGTTGCGGTGGGAAAAGAGGTGGACAAGCAGGAAGGTCGCGGCGATTTGGCTGAGGCCGCCGATGGTCATCCAGATCAGGAAGTGCGGCGAGATTTGCGGAAACGCGTAGCCGATCTGGAAATGCAGGAAGGCAAGGAACGCCAAAACGAAGGGCATTCCGAAGCCGAAGCGCACGAAGGTCGCGCCTGTGGTGCCCATGCGGCCCTTGAGATATTTCTGCAGTGAGGAGCGGACATTTTGCAGGAATGCCGCCGCCAAAGTGATCGGTATCCACAATTCCATGCCATCAAACCCCATGCGCGCCGCGCGCGTTCGTGGCATAGGCAGGGCATGAGCAAATCACAATCCCTTTCTTCGCCGCCCTCGCCTGCCGAATTTGCGCATGTCCGCACCTGGGTGTTTGATCTCGACAACACGCTTTACCCGCATCACTCGAACCTGTTTTCACAGATCGACGTGAAAATGACCGGGTATATTGCCAATTTGCTGCAATTGCCGCGCGACGAGGCGCGCAAGGTGCAGAAGCAGTTCTATCTCGAATATGGCACGACGCTGCGCGGGCTGATGGAGAAGCACCAGATCGATCCGGACGACTTTCTGGAGAAGGTGCATGACATTGATTACACGTGGCTGAAACCGGACCCGGATCTCGGCGAGGCGATCAAGTCATTGCCGGGACGCAAGTTCATCTTCACCAACGGCAACCGCAGCCATGCCGAAAAGGCCGCGCGGCAGCTCGGAATTCTCGACCATTTCGAGGACGTGTTCGACATTGTCGCTGCCGACCTTATGCCCAAGCCCGGCCGTCACCCCTACGACCGGTTTGTCGCCAAGCATGGCGTCAACGGGCAAGAGGCTGCCATGTTTGAAGATCTTGCGCGCAACCTCATCGAGCCGAAGGCGCTGGGCATGAAGACCGTGCTGATCGTTCCGAACAACTTTGAGGCGGATTTTGTCGAAGCCTGGGAGCAGGACGGCAAGGATGGCCATCATGTTGACCATATCACTGATGATCTTGCTGCTTTCCTCAAGGCCTTGATCTCGATTTGACCCGCTTCACTTCTGTCGAACAGCGCATTGACGCCGCAGCGCACGCGGTTTTGGACCGGCTTCCGCAAACTGGCTTGGCGGGAGCTTTGGTGGAGTTCACTGTATTTGGCTTGAAACAGGCCTGGGCGTGTCTCTTCGGCGGGCTGATGCTGGCGGCGGTGATCGCGACGCATTATTTCTGGCCGCCCGGCGCGGGCCTTGCCCGCTACGATTTCCTGTTCCTGTTTGCGCTTGGCGTTCAGGTTGCCATGCTGGCCTTGCGGCTCGAAAAACTGGAAGAGGCCAAGGTCATCCTGCTGTTCCATGTGGTCGGAACACTGATGGAGCTATTCAAGACTCATGCCGGTTCCTGGAGTTACCCCGAGGCAAACCTGTTCAGGATTGACGGAGTCCCGTTGTTTTCCGGCTTCATGTATGCAGCTGTCGGCTCTTACATTGCGCGCATCACCCGCATTTTTGATATTCGCTACTCAGCCTATCCGGCGATGTGGGCGACGCTGGCGCTTGCAGCAGCGATCTACGTCAATTTTTTCTCACACCATTATATCGTCGATTTCAGGTTGGGCCTTTTCGCCGCCACGGCATACATGTTCAGCCGCACATGGGTGCATTTCCGCGTTTTCCGCTTTGGCCACCGCATGCCGCTGCTGGCCGGTTTTTTCCTTGTTGCCCTGTTTATCTGGGTCGCAGAAAATATCGGCACCTACTCGCGCGCATGGCTTTACCCGGGCCAGGAGCACGGCTGGACACCGGTTTCCTTCTCCAAGCTCGGCGCCTGGTATTTGTTGATGATCATTTCCTTCGTGCTGGTGACGCTGGTCCACCGGCCGAAAACACCGTGTTAAAGCATTTCCAAGTTTGATGGAACATCAAACGTTTAAGGAAAATGCGACACAACAAAGAGTTAGAGTTGTTCAACGATTCAAAGAAGCGGTGAACGGCTCTAGGCGACAGACTATCTGCCGACGGTGATGAGCATCAGCCCCGCAAAAATGACAGGCACGGCGACTAGCGCGGGAAAAATGATGGCCGGATAGCCGAACACGATGATCGCGGCGACCCAAAGGACCACGACAACGGCCAGTATCCAAAGCAACGCGTTGGCGCCGCCTTCGGCAAGATCACGGAATATGGCGCCAAACAGCGGCAAACCGCCGGATTGGGCGCGTAAAGGAAGTTCCAGTACGGACATGGCAAGACCCTCTTTGCTTTTGTTCCGGTCGTAACTTTAGGGCAGCGCGGTTGCCCGCGCCACCGTTTGCAGCAAAATATCAGCCGCCGTGTTGCATGGCCTTGGCGTCCGCAGCTTGAGCCGGCATTTCGACTTCGACCTCACCGGCCTTTTCAAAAACCAGTTTGACCTTGACCGCATCGCCTTCCTTGATGCCCTCTTTCAGACCCATGAACATGATGTGGAAGCCGCCGGGCTTGAGCTCGACCTTGGCGCCGGCCGGAATTTCGAGGCCGTCTTTCAGCTCTGCCATCTTCATGACGTCGCCTTCCATCTTCATTTCATGGACCTGTGTCATCGGCGTCAGCGGCGATGAGGCGGACAGCAGTCGGTCAGCTTCCGCGCCCTTGTTTTCGATGATCAGGAAGCCGCCGCCGGCGGGCTGGCCGGGAAGCGTCGCGCGGGTCCAGGCTTCGGTGATTTCAAGGGAGCCGGCCTTGACCATTGCATGTTCGGCAAAGGCGGTGACGATGGACAAGGCGGACAGCGCAACAGCGGCGACGAGCGGCAATACAAAACGTTTCATGGGGTAAATCCTTCAGTGCAATTGAACAGGCTCCGGGTGCGGAATTGCACACCGGTGCAGAATCGACGTGTTCAAATACTCAAAGGCGGCGCCTGCCCGGGTGGCTTGATCTTCCATTGACTGGCTGCAACGGGCCGGGTGAGAGGGGACGTAAAGTCCGCCGGCCCGGAGCCTGGGAATGGAAGGAAGACTGCTGCCGAAACCGCAGCGGCAGGAACTGCAGACTGCGGCGCATGCTGACCGGCGATGCACGTTGCGCAATCATCGGCAAGGCCGGGCACAGCGGCCTGGCCCGGAACGCCGAACGTCGAGCAAATCACGGCGGCGAATGGCTTCCCCGCGGCATTTGCTTCCGACAAAGGCTGAATGAACGGCACAAACAGCAACAGCATCGCCAGCCACAGACCGGAAATCCGGTCGCGGCGAAGCGCAGGCAGCAAATTCGTGCGGCGTTTCAGACCCATGCGTTTCCAATAGCGTCAATCGGCGTGATCGGAAAGGCGACAAATTGCCCAAGCAGCGGTGTTCGCACATCACGCCAGATCCGAATACAATTTGAAACTCAGTTCCGCAAACACGAGCGCTTGGATCGGCGGCTGGAAACATCCTGAACCATCGAAACAGGAGGCGGGGCTAGTCCTCGCCTCCAACATTACATTAGTTTAATTTGTATATTCGAATATAAATACCCAAATCTCTTTTGAGGGTTCGCACCAAGGAGATTTGCGATGAAAACCGCCAAACTGATTTCACTTTCTGCTGCTGCACTGATGCTTTCGGGTGCGTTCGCTTTTGCGCAGGTCCCCGGCCAGCACATGATTGACACGTGGGACAGCAATTCCGATGGCAAGGTCACGCTTGAGGAAGTCAAGGAACGCCGCGACAATCTGTTCGCCTCGTTTGATGCCAACACTGATGGCTTCATGGACAGCGAAGAGTCCAAGATGATGGACGAAATGCGCGAGAATGAGCAGAAGACCATGCAGGAAGAAGGCGGCATGATGGGCGGCCAGGGCAAGATGAAGGGCCAAGGCATGGGTCAGGGCATGGGTCAGGGCAAAGGCCCCGGCAATGGCATGGGCCAAGGCATGGGCAAAGGCCCCGGTATGATGGGCAAGGGCATGGGCATGTTCGGCATGGGCCGTCAAGATCATGCCGGCATGGATACAGATGGTGACGGCAAGATCAGCAAAGCTGAATTCACCGGCCAGTCGGAACCGTGGTTCACTCGTTTTGACCGCGACGGCGATGGCGCAATCACCGCCAAGGATTTCTGATCAGCCCAATTCTGATCAGCCTGCTACTGGGCGCGGCGACAGCCGCGCCTTTTTGTCAGTGCAGGCCGTAAAATCTGGCGATCACATTCCATGCCTCTGCGGCGCTGTCGACATGGCTGACAAGGTTGACATCCTCCGGCGCGATCATGCCTTCGGCGGCGAGAAAATCGAGGTTGACGGTCTGCCGCCAGAATTCCGAACCGAACAGCAGGATCGGCATTCTCTCCATGCGCCCGGTCTGCATCAGGGTGAGCGATTCAAACAGTTCATCCATCGTGCCGAACCCGCCGGGGAAAGCCGCGACGGCTTTGGCGCGCATCAGGAAATGCATCTTGCGGATGGCGAAATAGTGGAAATTGAAACAGAGCTCCGGCGTGACATATTCGTTCGGCGCTTGCTCATGCGGCAAAACGATGTTGAGGCCGATCGACGGCGCACCGACTTCCGCCGCGCCGCGGCTGCCCGCCTCCATCACGCCCGGACCGCCTCCGGTGCAGACGACGAAATCACGATAAGACGTCGAGGCCGAATGTTCTGAGACGATGCGCGCGAACTGGCGGGCTTCGTCATAGTAGACTGAATTGGCTTCGAGGCGTTTTGCCTGATGCTCATTCTTGGCGGCCCATGCGTGGCCGCCCGGCTCGGGAATGCGCGCGCCGCCAAACATGACGACGGTTGACTGGATGCCGCGCTCTTCGAGGATCATGTCAGGCTTCAGAAGCTCAAGCTGCAGCCGGACCGGGCGCAGCTCGCGGCGCAGCATGAACTCATCATCGGTGAAGGCCAGCCGGTAGGCTTTCGACCTTGTCTGCGGGGTGTCTGGGATATGATGGGTCTTCTCCACCGTCTCGGTGGAATGGGTCAGGGATGACCAGCCCTCTTTATCGATCGGATTCATATCACGGTCCCCGAATGTGCCTGGACCAATTCATTGACCCACCGGCAGCTTTCTCTTAAACGTCGCCCCGAACGGGGCCTTTGCCTCTTGTCCACCCATCATGGTTAGGCCTTGGTTAACGAGGCTGTCACAACGGAGTTTCCCATGTCGCTTGCCGCACTTGAAAAGACCATCGACGCCGCTTTTGAAGCCCGCGACACGATCAGTACCGCCACCAAGGGTGAAGTGCGCAATGCGGTAAACGAGGCGCTAAACCTTCTTGACTCAGGCAAGGCCCGCGTTGCGACGCGCGGCGAAGATGGCAATTGGGTTGTGCACCAGTGGCTGAAGAAGGCCGTGCTTATCTCGTTCCGTCTCAATGACAACGCCGTTATGCCATATGGCGCAGGCGCCTTTTCGCAGGGGTTCGACAAGGTCGATTTGAAATATGCCGATTGGGATGACGCGCAGTTCCGCGCGGCCGGCTTCCGCGCCGTGCCGGGCGCCGTGGTGCGCAAGTCTGCTCACATTGCCAAAGGCGTGGTGCTGATGCCGTCGTTCGTCAATCTCGGCGCCTATGTCGGCGAGAACACGATGGTCGATACCTGGGCCACAGTCGGCTCCTGCGCCCAGATCGGCAAGAATGTGCACCTGTCCGGCGGCGTCGGCATTGGCGGCGTTTTGGAGCCAATGCAGGCAGGACCGACGATCATTGAAGACAATTGCTTTATCGGCGCGCGCTCGGAAGTCGTGGAAGGCTGTATCGTGCGTGAAGGCTCGGTGCTGGGCATGGGCGTGTTCATCGGCAAGTCGACCAAGATCGTTGACCGTGCCACCGGCGAAATTACCTACGGCGAAGTGCCGCCCTATTCGGTCGTCGTCGCCGGCGCGCTTGCGGGCAAGCCGTTCCCGAATGGCGACCAGGGTCCGTCGCTCTACTGCGCGGTGATCGTCAAGCGGGTGGACGAAAAGACGCGTTCAAAGACCGGGATCAACGAATTGCTGCGCGATTGACCGCACCCGCAGGACCAACACAGACAGTGACAAACCCAAACGCTTGGGATATTAAACGCCTTGCCAACAATTGTTCGAGCCTTTGGTTTTTGAATTGTCATCTACCCGAATGATCATGAGCCAATGCATGTGCATGTGTTCGAACCTGACTGGGAAGCGGTGATCAATCTTTCGGGACCTGAATTGCGCGAAATGATTGGCGGCAACGAACGGGATGCGCGCAGAGCGCTGGCGCTAGTGAACGAAAACATGGCCGCGCTTATCACCGCATGGAGGACAATTCATGGCTGAGCCTTCAGAAGCAAAATTCGAAAAGCAATTGATTCTGGCCAAAAAGCGGGGCGCAGACCGCATGTCAGGCGTTTTGGCGAAGGCCGTAGCCTATGACGGCAACCGCAACAGGATTGTCATCACGCTCAATGGCGATGTGGAAGTCAGTTTTGTTCCGTCCGCCGCTGAAGGTCTGGCAGATGCTCCACCGGAAGCCCTGACCAATGTTGAACTGACGCCATTCGGGACAGGCATCCATTTTCCAGATCTTGACGCTGATATTTATGTCCCGGCTTTGCTTGAAGGCCTGCTTGGGTCACGGTGCTGGATGGCCAGCAGGCTCGGATCGTCCGGCGGCAGCGCAACGTCGTCGGCAAAAATTGAAGCGGCCAGAGAAAACGGCAAACTTGGCGGGCGGCCAAAGAAGAACGCGGCCTGATGCCTTATTGCGGCCTCAAGTCCGTTCATCCTTTTCAAATTGATTTTCGGGGGACATATCAGACATGAAATCAGGCATTCTGGCGCTTGCGCTCGTCTTTGGCGGTCTTGGGAGCGCTGGCGCGGACGAACTGGTTATTTCTTATGGCAATACGGTCAAACCGGATGCTGAACTGAAGGCGTTCGTCGACAAGTTCCGGACGGCAATCACGGCCAAGAGGCCTGACTACAACAAAATCAACGGCATGTTCGCGCCCAAGATAAAGGCGTTCTCGCGCAGCCTCGATCCGCTGAAGCCATGGCACAAAATGGAGCCGATCACATCCAACCATCTTGATGAAATCGTCGATGTGATTGTTGAACAGGCGCCGCTGCCTGATGACGCCAAGCAGCCGGACTACCGGCCGGATGCGCTGTCGATGATGGCGGACATGCTGGCCACCGGGCCGATGGGCGCGGTCAAGGAGATTCCCGGCTCGGTCTGCGCGCCGGCCGCATGGCAATATGATGCTGATGCGGTGACTGCGTTCCTCAAAACCATTGACGACAGCGCCAACAGCGTCCGTTTCTACGGGGACGAGACCGCGCTTCTGGCCAAGCCGAAGTCGGGTTCGAAGGTGATCGGCACGCTGCCCGCCTTTGCGCTGGCATCGCCCTACTCCAAGGCCATCGAGCCGCAAGGCTGGACCAAGTTGACCTCGGCTTCGGGCCTCAGCGGCTATGTGCGCGATGATGACAGCCGTGAAGCGCTTTACCTGTCACAGATGCATGTCTGCTTCGGCAAGGTTTCGGGAAAATACAAAGTGACCGGGATTTTCGGCTACGGCCTTTGATGCCTCGGACTTTGCGCGAATCAGGCAAGCGCATTAAGCCTTTGACATGACTTACCGCTCTCTTGATCCAAAGCGCATCACCGCCACGGCTGAACAGCTTGCTGCCCGGGTCAACGAGCGATTCCCTGAAAGCGGATTGAACGGCGTCGCCAGGGAATTGGTGGTGCTCGCCCGCGACGCGGCAAAGGATGCGGAAGATCTTGCCAGGCCGATTGCCTGGCTGCGCATATTGACCGCGCTCTGCGTCGTCGGCGGCATGCTGGTGTTTGTGTTTGTCGGGACGTTTTTGTCCTTTGACCGGATATCGACCGGCGCCTTCGATTTCGTGCAGGGCATCGAAGCCTCGATCAACACGATCGTGCTGGCCATTGTCGGCTTTGTCACGCTGGCAAGATCAGAACAGCGGATCAAGCGCGGCAAAGTGCTGGAAGGCCTGCACCGTCTGCGCTCGGTCATCCATGTGATCGACATGCACCAGTTGACCAAGGATCCGGCGGCGCTTTCCTCCTCGTTCTCGCCGACAGCCGCCTCACCCAAGCGGATCACCAATCCGGAAAACCTGTCACGCTATCTCGACTATTGCTCGGAAATGTTTTCTATCACCGGCAAGCTGGCGGCGCTTTATGCGCAGGCCGTCAATGACGAGGTGGTTGTGGAAGCCGTCAATGATATTGAAAATCTCGGCACCAACCTGTCGCGCAAGGTTTGGCAGAAGATCATGCTGATTGACGCCAAAGTCGGGCGGAAGGCAAAAGCCGGGTAGCCGAACGGGTTTAATGCGTCGGGAAAATTGGCGACAAGTTGGAGCAATGAACTGATGGCCACTTCCCATTTCGCTTTCTCAGGCCGCATTCGCCGCCGGGATTATTTCATCGGCATGGCACGGCTTGCGGTGATCTATGTGATCTCCATCAATATTCTCTCGGTTGCGTCCAAGACGACCGGCATTCGGGTCTTGGGTGGGCCGCTCATCATGTCGCCGACGATGATTGTGCTGGTTGAACTGGCATTGATTCTCCCGGTGCTGTCGCTGTTCATCCGGCGGATGAATGACATGACAGCGGCGATCCGCACCCGGTTCGCCGCAGTGCGTATCGGTTTGCCGCTTGCCGCAGTTGCGATCATCGGGCTTCAGGCGGCCGGTCTGGCCGGCCTCGATGTTCGGGACTATGCGGATCTCGTCAATCCGTTGCGCTCCGTCATTTTCCTCGCCCTTGGCTTCGCCGTTCTGCTTCCGCCCGATCCGGGTCAAAATGCCTATGGCCCTGATCCACGTGGGTCGACAGAGCAATACAAGCCCTCGCCTGCGCAGAAGCCCCAAACCGCACAAACCTATCTCGATCTGAAAACCGTCATCGCCAAGAAGCCAGTCGTAACGCCGCCAGTCAAAACTGCAGTCACTTCAAATACGGCCCCGGTGCCACATGCTGACCGGGTCCATCGCGCGCCGCAGCCAGTTGTGCCGGCAGCGCCGGAAGCCGTGCAGCGCATGCGCAAACTGCCCGAACAGGGGCGCGTCAAGCCGGGCTGGTTCTCGTGACCTGTCTTGACCCAAAACGCCTGCGGGGATAGCAGACCCGCATGACACAGAAATTGACTGACCCTGCCGAAGTTCTCGCCACCTTGATCCGCTGCCCGTCCGTGACGCCGCTCGAAGGCGGAGCGCTGTCAGCGCTTGAGGCTATGTTGAAGCCGATGGGGTTTACCGTCGAGCGGCCGGTTTTTTCCGAAGACAACACGCCGGACATTGAAAACCTATATGCCCGGGCATCAGGCAATGGCCCTCACCTGATGTTTGCAGGACATACGGACGTGGTGCCGGTTGGCGATGAAAAAGCGTGGACGCATCCGCCGTTTGCGGCCGAAATTGCCAACGGCGAACTTTACGGACGCGGCGCCGTGGACATGAAGGGTGGCATCGCCTGCTTCATCTCTGCGCTGGCGCGCCATACGGAAAAGCATGGCAAGCCGAAGGGCTCGGTTTCGTTCCTGATCACGGGCGACGAAGAAGGCCCGGCAATCAACGGCAGCGTCAAGCTGCTCGAATGGGCGGCGGCCAAGGGTGAAAAGTGGGATGCGTCCATCGTCGGCGAGCCGACCAATCCGGACGCCATCGGCGACATGATCAAGATCGGCCGGCGGGGCTCGCTGTCCGGGACGATCATTGTCTACGGCAAACAGGGTCACGCCGCCTATCCGCAGCTGGCGGACAATCCGGTGCGCGGCATCATGCAATTGCTCGACGCGCTCCTCACTCCGGCGTTCGACAAGGGCACCAAGGATTTCCAGCCGTCAAATCTCGAAGTGACCACCGTCGATGTCGGCAATCCGGCGGTGAACGTCATTCCGGCGCGGGCGACGGCATCGTTCAACATCCGCTTCAACGACACCTGGACCGACGAGACACTGCAGGCGGAAATCCACAACCGGCTGGACCGCGCAGCGAAAAAAACCAAGCTGCGCGCAGGCCGCAAGACGCCGGTGGATTATGAAATCATCTGGCGCGAAAACCCCTGCCACGTGTTCCTGACCAAGGACGACCGGCTGATCGATACATTGTCAAAGTCCGTGAAGGCCGTCACAGGCCGAACACCAAAGCTCTCGACCACCGGCGGCACTTCGGATGCGCGTTTCATCAAGGATTATTGCCCGGTGGTGGAGTTCGGCCTTGTCGGCCAGACCATGCACATGGTGGACGAGCGCGTGGCGCTGTCTGACCTTGAGACGCTGACGCAGGTCTATGAGCGGTTTATCGCGGATTATTTTGGCTGAAACTCAATCGTAATCGACATGGTCCAGATACAGCCCTTCTGATGGCGCGACTGGACCGCATGCACGGCGGTCCCTGGCCTCCAACGCCCTGATCAGATCCGCCTCGCTCCAGCGGCCTGAACCGACCTGCTCCAGCGTTCCGACCATGGACCGGACCTGACGGTGGAGAAAGGCGCGGGCGGAAAGGTGAAACAACACCATTTCGCCGTCCTGAACCACGTCAAAGCGGTCGAGATTGCGGATCGGGCTTTCGGCTTGGCAATCCGTGTCACGGAACGTGGTGAAGTCGTGCCTGCCGAGCAGCAACTTGGCCGCCTTGTCCATCTTTGCGGCATCGGCCTTGCGTTTCAGATGCCAGACAAAGCCGCGCTCGAACACCGGCGGTGCGCGACGATTGAGCATTTTATAGACGTAGTGGCGGCCGGTTGCAGAGAAACGGGCGTGGAAATCCTCGCCGACTTTTTCTGCCTTGAGGATCGCGACCCGCTCATGCACCAGATACTGGTTGACGGCGTCACGCACCACGTCTTCCCGCCATGGCTTCGACAGATCGACATGGCAGACTTGGCCCGCAGCGTGGACGCCCGCGTCCGTGCGCCCGGCGGCGATGATGGTGACGTCTTCACCACAGAAAGAGCGGAAGGCGTTCTCCAGCACCTCCTGCACGGCCAGATGGTCCGGCTGGCGCTGCCAGCCGCAATAGGATGTGCCGTCATAGGCGATGGTGAGCTTGTAACGCTGCATCAGAACACACGCGACGGCGCTGCGCCGCGCAGGAATTCTGCGGCAGTGACCGGTTTTCCGCCGGCGCGCTGCAGTTCGGCAATCGAGACCGCGCCGCCGCCGCAGGCGATGGTCAGGCCTTCGAGAACAGCACCGGGTGCGCCGCTGCCATCGGCAACCTTGGTGCGCAACAACTTTACGCGCTCGGCCTTGCCGGTGATTTCCATTTCACACCATGCGCCGGGAAAGGGTGAAAGCCCGCGGATATGGTTGTGGACTTCAATCGCCGGACGGGACCAGTCCACACGCGTTTCAGCCTTGTCGATCTTCCTGGCATAAGTCGCGCCTTCTGTGGCTTGCGGAGACAACGGCAGATGCCCCGCTTCCAGCTTCGCCATCGCCTCAACGATCATTGCCACGCCCGTCTGCATCAGTTGGTCGTGGAGTTCTCCGGCCGTCATGTCCGCACCGATGGCGACGCGTCCGGTGAGCGCAACCGGGCCGGTGTCGAGCCCGGCGTCCATTTTCATCACCATCATCCCGGTCTCGTGGTCGCCCGCCATGATCGCCCGCTGGATCGGCGCTGCGCCGCGCCAGCGCGGCAACAAGGAAGCATGGCCATTGTAGGCGCCGAGGCGAGTTCCATCGAGAATGGCCTGAGGCAATAAGAGGCCATAGGCAACCACCACGGCGACATCCGCATTCAACGCCTTGAAAGCCTCGACGTCTTCGGCATTCTTGAAATTCAGCGGCGTGCGGACATCAAGGCCGAGCGCCTCGGCGCGCTGCTGCACCGGTGATTTGACCAGTTCCAGCCCGCGCCGCCCGCCCGGACGCGCAGGCTGGGAATAGACGCAGACGATCTGATGACCAGCGGCATGCAGCGCGGCCAGCGTGGCGGCTGCGAAGTCCGGAGTGCCCATGAAAATGATATTGAGTGGCATATGCTGGAAGCCCCGGTGTTTCAGAGCCTAGCTCAAAATCCGGTTTGATGAGTCAAGTGGAGCGGTTTCGAGAACCGGAGCGGAGCGTACTTTGAGTACGTGAGCACCGGAAGCGCAGAAAACCGCCCCAGTTGGCCGTCAAACTGGATTTTCAGTCAGGCTCAGGCTTCAAACGGGTTTATCAGCTTCAGGTCAAGCCCCTCGAAGTCGCGGACATTGCGCGTGGCAAGGGTGGCGTTGTTGGCCAAACAGATCGCTGCGATCATCGCATCCTTCGTCTCAATCGGGCGTCCTGCCAAGCGCCTCGACGCGGTCAACTTCCCATAGTGTTCCGAATTGGATAGCGAAAACGAAAGTATCCGGTTTTGATATGCTGCAGAAAGCCTCGAAAGAGACTGGAATAGCGCTTCCTTGCGAGGAACCTCTGGCACAAGGTAAGCACCAAAATAAATCTCGGCAATTGTGATGGACGTCAGAAACAAATCGCTCGGCTCGAAGCGGTTTAGCCATTCAAGTACGAGATAATCCCCCTTCCGTGCCATTTGGCTTGAAATCACATTGGTATCCAGAATGATCATTTTTACTTCAGCTTAAATCTGGCGGTGATCGATCGGATTCCGCACGCGACGCTTCGACGCCTTGGATTTCTGCTTCAGTGAAGAAGCCGCCTTCCAGAAGTGAAGCCAAATGATCCCCCGCCTTGCCTTCGGCGGCTTTCATTATTGCAATGCCCTTTTGAATCTGGATTTTGGCCTCATCAGACAAATTCCGGCCATGCCGCATCGCCTCCTCTTGAAGGCGGCGTTTCAATTCGTCTGGTATGCCGCGTATCAACAAGTCGCCCATGTCGCCTCACCTTTCGATATCAATGATATCATAAAATTCACCTATATAAAGCGGGGAATAGACATAAATTTCAGATGCGCTAACTCTTTGTTAATGAGGCTCAGATATTGTCGGTTCACGAATGGATGTTGATATCGGAGCCAGAAAAATGGATAGAAAAAACAAGCCATTTGGGAGACGGACGCCTGAATCGATCCGAGTCACGAGTTTTAGCGAAGAGTATCGCCGGGGTGAACTCGAAAACCGTCAAATTCGGAATGTCGAGATTCCAAAATCACTCGTAAATAAACTGCTAGTTGTGGTTATATTCATGGGCATCGGTTTTGCAATACCCGAAAGCCGCGCCTTGGCCTCTGAAATGTTTAATTTCGTAGTCAACATAGGAAAAAACTGGTTCCTAAAAGGAACGATTGAATAGTTTCGCGTCTCAAATCGGGCGCCCTCAAAGCGCCTTCAGCGTCGTCCCGCGCTGTTTGGCGAGTTTGCCGAATTTCTTGATGACCATGTCGCGCTTGAGCTTGGAGATGTGGTCAATGAACAAGACGCCGTTGAGATGGTCGATCTCGTGCTGCAGGCAGGTGGCCAAGAGGCCGGTTGCCTCGATTTCCTGTTGCCTGCCGGCGCGGTCGACATATCTGACGCGCACGCCGCCGGGGCGCTCGACCTCGGCATAATAATCCGGGATCGACAGGCAGCCCTCTTCGTAGACAGAACGGTCTTCGGTGACGGCGAGGATTTCCGGATTGATGAAAAGCTGCGGGGCCTTGTCCTCGCCTTCCTTGGCAAGGTCGATGACCAGCATGCGCAACGGCTCGGCGATCTGGATCGCGGCGAGACCGATGCCCGGCGCGTCGTACATGGTTTCAAACATGTCATCGGCAAGTTTGAGCACAGCCTTGTCCACCCGCTCGACCGGCTTGGAAGCGGTCTTGAGGATCGGATCTGGCAAAAGAACGAGCGGGCGCAGTGACATGGGCGGTCACGTAATCATTCCGATTGTGACAGTCAATCCGGGTGACTGCCCATCGTTCCTGTTTTGTGCTGCAGCGGGCTCCCGAATCGGCTAGATTGTGTTCATGGACATTCAGGAACTTCTCTCCCAGCCGGCAATCACCCTCGGCTCGACCGTGTTTACGCTCGGCCAAGTGCTGACAGCCCTCGCGGCAATTGCTGCCTTTCTTATCCTCGTTTTGGGCGTCTCGCTGTGGCGGGCAGCCAAGGGGCGGGCGGTCAGCGAGGCGCAAATGGCCGAGCGGGCGCGCGAGGCGGAAGAGCGGATGGCGGACATTTTGAAGTCGCAATCCGAGATGCAGGGCCGGATGCAGACGATGGCGGAGATATTCGGCTCGCGGCAATCGGAGATGACGCAGGCGATCCGCGAGCGGCTGGACGGCATGACGCACCGCATCGGCCAGACGATGACCGAGCAGACAAAATCCACCCATGACAATCTCGCCAAGCTGCAGGAGCGGCTGGCGGTGATCGACACGGCGCAGTCGAACATCCGCGCGCTGGCGGGCGAAGTGGTGACGCTGCAGTCGATTCTGTCGAACAAGCAGACGCGCGGGGCGTTCGGACAGGCGCGGATGGAGACGATTGTCGCCGACGGCATGCCTGCCGGGGCATATGAATTTCAGGCGACGCTGACGACCGGCGTGCGTCCGGATTGCCTGATCCGGATGCCGAATGGCGCGCCGGCGCTGGCGATTGACGCCAAGTTCCCACTGGAATCCTGGAGCGCCATCCGAAGTGCCGAGACGCCCGAGGCGCGGCGCGCGGCGGAGACCCAGTTCCGGCGCGACATGGACGTGCATGTCAAGGATATCTCCGAAAAGTATCTCATTCAGGGTGAGACGCAGGATACGGCGTTTCTGTTCGTGCCATCGGAATCGGTGTTTGCCGAAATTCACGAGCATTTTGAAGCCATCGTGCAGAAGGCGCACCGGGCGCGGGTGGTGATCGTCTCGCCGTCGCTGCTGATGTTGTCGATCCAGGTCATTCAGGCGATCCTGAAGGATGCGCGGATGCGCGAGCAGGCGCATCTCATCCAGGGTGAGGTGTCGCGGCTGATGGATGATCTCGGACGGCTGGACGAGCGGGTGCGCAAGCTGCAGGGACATTTCCAGCTGACCGCCAAGGATGTCGATGACATTCTGGTTTCCACCTCGAAAGTCACCAAGCGCGGCCAGCGGATCGAAGCGCTGGAGTTTGGCGAGCCGCCGGCCGCGGAGGCCAAAGAGGCACCCGTGGCAACGTCGAAAACCGGTCAGTTGCGGCTCCGCGTGGTTGAAGGCGAGGAGTGAGCGCCACGCAGGGCAGCCATGCGCGGGCGTGGCTGGTGATTTTTCGGGCATTTGGCTATAGAATAGTCAAGTTAAAGGAAAAATCATGAAAACCGTTCAAAAAACCAGCCTGTTTGACAGCATTGTCGCGGCTTTCGCCCAAGTGCACACATTCGGCTTCGGCTACCGCGATTCCGTGCGCGACCTCAAGGCCGCCCAAAAGCGTTTGACTGTCCGCTAACCGGACTTGCCGATTTTCGCCTCTTCGTAGGCGCATGTCACGTCGATGATTGTTTTGTAAATGGCGCGGATGGCTTCGGCTTCCGCGCCATTTTTCATTGCGCGGTCCGCATTTCGTTCCAGAACCTCAGTGATGCGGTCTTCGAGGCGGACAGCAACGCCTGACCTGGCCTTGTATGCTGCGACGTCGCTGGCAATGGCGAAGCGGCGGGACAGGAGATCGACGATCTGATCGTCAAGCGCATCAATTTCCTTGCGGAGTTTCGGCAACGGATTGGCGGTCATTTCAGCACCTTTTTCAAGGCTGGCTCCGGGAAGCATGTGGCGGCCATGCCGTTCTTGGCCTGCCAGTCGCCGATGGAGCGGCGGGTCTTGAAACCGGGCAAGCCGTCCGGCTTGCCGACGTCATAGCCCTTGGCAACCAGTGCATTTTGCATCACGCCGATATCCGAGCGGGCCATCGTTCCGACCTTGCCCCACGGCGCAGCAAACCCTGCGCCGCCGCCATTGATGCGGTCGGCGACGTGGCCGATGAACAGGGCATAGAGATCGGAGATGTTGTAGTTCTTGATGACATAGAAATTGCCGGTGGCCAGAAACATCGGGCCGAAGCGCCCGGCGGGGGCAAGCAGGAACTGCTCCTTGCCTGCCTCGTTTTTGGCAAACGCCTTGCCGTTGGCGCGGGCGACGCCGGCATTGGTCCAGACCGGCAGCGGCTTGCCCTGATCCGGGCCTTCGAGCGCGCAGGATACGCCTTCGGGTACTGAAACTTCCACACCCCAGCCGCGACCGCCCTGCCAACCATAATTGACCAGATAATTGGCAATAGAAGCCAGCGTGTCAGGCGCCGAATTCCAGATGTCGCGGCGGCCGTCTCCGTCAAAATCGACGGCGTGGTCGAGATAGGAGCTCGGCAAAAACTGCGGCTGTCCCATGGCGCCTGCCCACGACGTCTTCATCATGTCCGGCGTCGCATAGCCGCGTTCGACGATCTCCAGCGCCGCCAGCACTTCCTTCTGGAACAGGTCCTTGCGGGTTGACATGTAGGCCTTGGTCGCCAGCACATCGAACACCGGGTAATTGCCTTGCGCCTTGCCGAAGCCGGATTCGCGCCCCCAAATGGCCAGAATAATGCTGGCCGGCACGCCGTATTTCTTTTCGATGGCTTTGAGCACCTTGGCATATTGCCCGGCGCGGGCCTTGCCGCCGGAGACCAGCGGCGCAATGGTTTTTTCGGCAAAGTAATTTGCAGGCGCGGAAAATTCTGCCTGGTGCTGTTTCTTCGGCACTTTCGGCTTGGCGCCGGGGATGACCAGATCGGGCAGGTCAAGATTGAGTTTGACGCCTGCAAGGCTGGTTTCAAACGCGGCGCGGGAGACGCCCTTGGCCTTGGCTTGCGGCCAGAGATCATTTTCCAGCCATGCGCGGAAGCCGGCGTCAAGATTGGCGCTTTTTGCCGGAGCTGCGGCAACGCCGGTTGCCAAGAGGGCGAGAGCCAGGAACTTCACGAGCTTCATCAGCAAACCTACAATTGTGTCCGCGCCCGCATGGCGGCGGCCAGCGTTCCGTCGTCGAGATAGTCCAGTTCGCCGCCGACCGGCACGCCGTGGGCGAGCCGGGTCACGTTAACGCCAAATTCGCGCAGCTGGTCCGTGACATAATGCGCTGTCGTCTGGCCTTCAACCGTGGCGTTGACGGCGATGATCACTTCCTTGACGCCGCCAGCCGCGACACGGTCGACCAGTTGGCGGATGTTGAGATCATCCGGGCCGATGCCATCGAGCGGTGACAGGCGGCCGCCGAGCACGTGATACTTCGCGTGCGGCGCGGCCCCTGCCCGCTCCAGCGCCCAGAGGTCCGCAACATCTTCGACCACCACCAGCAAACCGGCGTCGCGGCGCTCGTCGCAGCAGATCGTGCAGGGATCGGCGGTATCAGCATTGCCGCAAACTGTGCAGATGCGCACTCTGTCGTGCGCTTCCTGCATGGCGTGGGCGAGCGGGCCCATGATCTGGCTCTTCTTCTTGATCAGGTGCAGCGCGGCGCGGCGGGCCGAGCGGGGCCCGAGCCCCGGCACTTTGGCCAGCAGCTGAATGAGGCGCTCGATTTCAGGTCCGACGATTCGCTTGGTCATCACACTTTCCTAACCAAGCTTGTTTACATTTGACAGTGTTCTATCTCGCTGTGGATGACCAACATGGATGTTTCATCGCTGACAATCCGTCCCGCTGCCGAAAGTGACCGCGCGGTATTGGAAGACCTGATCGCCGATTGCTATGCGACGGTCTATCCCGGCTGGTACGAAGAGGAAACGCTGGAAGAGGCATTGCCTGCCATGCTGCGGATTGACCCGGCCCTCCTGAATTCCGGCCGGTACATGCTGGCCCGCGCCGGCAATGTCATCGCCGGGTGCGGCGGCTGGAGCGCGTCCTCTCCGGTACCGGCAACAACCGAAGCCGCCATCGGCCACATCCGCCACTTCGCCACGCGGCCCGACGCCATGGGCAAGGGCATCGGCGGCGCAATCCTCGAGCGCTGCATCGCAGAAGCCGCCGCATCCGGCATGGCGCGGCTCAAATGCTTCTCCAGCCTCGCCGCGGAAGGCTTTTATGCCCGGCACGGCTTCGTGAAGCTCGACAATGTCAATGTGATGCTGGGTTCGGGGGCGTATTTTCCGGCCGTGCTTATGGAACGGCCGTTGCTTTAAAACGGCAGCTTAAACCCTGCCGGCATCTGCAGTCCCGCCGTCAGCGCTTGCGTCTTCTCGGCCATGATCGCCTCGACTTTCGCTTTTGCGTCATTGTGGGCTGCGACCACGAGGTCTTCGATGATCTCGCCTTCGCCGGGCTGGACCAGTGAGGCATCAATCGAAATGCCGGTCATGCCGCCCTTGCCGTTGAGGCGGACCTTGACCGCACCGCCGCCGGAGACGCCTTCGGCTTCGACGGTTTCCATTTCGGCCTGCATGGCCTGCATCTTGGCCTGCATTTCCTTGGCCTTGCTCATCAAGCCCATGATGTCTTTCATCGAAATCTCCTGAAATCAGTCTTCATCGTCATTGCCGGTCTCGACTCCCGGTGATTGGGCGGCGAAATCGTCGGCGGCGTCACTTCCCATGTCGGCAGCGCCGGGGGCGGTTTCAATGCGCACGTTGATGATTTTCGCGCCGGGGAAGCGGGCGAGGATCGCGGCGACATCCGGATCGGCCTTGGCGTCGGCCATGATGCCGTCGCGCTTGGCGTTTTCGGTCTCGGCGATGGTCGGCGCCTTGGCGTCGGGCACGACCGAGACCATGAAGCGCTGGCCTGCCCATTCTGACAGTTTACGCGACAGGTCCGAGGCAAAACCGCGCGGCGCATCAGACGTCAGGCCGATTTCCAGCACGCCGGGGCGAATGGACACCGGGCGCACGCAGGTGCGGATCAGCACCTTCATCTGCATGTCGCGGCGCTTGTCGGCGAGCGCGATCACGTCGGCGAGCGAGTTGACCTGTTCAACCGGCGCTGGCGGTTCGATGATCGCGGGTGTGAAACCTGGCGCGGCATCTGGATTTTCCGAAACCAGCCGCATGGTGCTGCCGGAAGCAACGCTCCCCGGCATCGCCGCCCCGGAGCGGACATTGACAGTCTGGCTGCCGGCGCCCGGCGTGTAGGCGGGCGATCCGCCGGAAGGCTGGGCGGAACCGGTTGGCGCGGTTTCCAAACCCTTGAGCGCCTCATCCAGCGTTGGCAACAGGCTGGCGTGGCAAAGCCGGATCAGCGCCATTTCGGCGGCCTGCACCGGACGGTTGGAATTCCCCGTCTCCTCAAGCGCTTTGAGCAGCATCTGCCATGTGCGCGACAGGACGCGGACGGAAATCTTTTCCGAAAATTCCTTGCCGCTCGCGCGCTCGTCCTCCGTCAGCGACAGGTCCGTCGCCAGCGCCGGGACATAGCGCATGCGGGTGACGAGATGGCAGAATTCGGCGAGATCGGTCAGCACCATCACCGGGTCCGCGCCCTGGTCATACTGGTCGCGGAAGTCGGCCAGCGCGGATGCGGCGTCTCCTTCCATGAGCTTGCGGAACAGGTCGACAATGCGCGAACGGTCGGCAAGACCGAGCATTGAACGCACCGCTTCGGCATCGACCTTGCCTGAGCCATGGGCGATGGCCTGATCCATGATCGACAATGAGTCGCGCACCGAGCCTTCGGCAGCGCGGGCGATCATGGCGAGCGATGCGTCATCGATAGTCACATGCTCAAGACCTGCGATCATCGACAGATGCGAGACCAGCGTCGCCGCTTCGACCCGCCGCAGGTCAAACCGCTGGCAGCGCGACAGGACGGTGATCGGAACCTTGCGGATTTCGGTGGTGGCGAAGATGAATTTCACATGCGGCGGCGGCTCTTCGAGCGTCTTCAGCAGCCCGTTGAAGGCTGCCGTCGAGAGCATGTGCACTTCGTCGATGATGTAGACTTTGAATCGCGCCGAAACCGGGCGGTAGCGCACCTGCTCGATGATTTCGCGGATGTTGTCGATGCCGGTATTGGAGGCGGCGTCCATCTCGATCACATCGACATGGCGGCCTTCCATGATCGCGCGGCAATGAATTCCCTCTACCGACAGATCAACGGTCGGCTTGTTGATGCTGTCCGTCTGGTAATTCAGCGCGCGGGCGAGAATGCGGGCGGTGGTGGTCTTGCCGACACCGCGCACGCCGGTCAGCATCCATGCTTGGGCGATGCGGCCGGTCTCGAACGCATTCTTCAGCGTCCGCACCGTCGGCTCCTGGCCGATCAGCGCGGAAAAATCCTGCGGCCGGTATTTGCGCGCCAAAACGCGATACGCGCCGCCGGTTTGCGACCCGCCCAAATCCATCCCCAGTTCCATGTCGCTTGTCGCCAATGCTTCGATTCCTTTTGGCGCGATTGTCTGCCAGACCGTCTGCCAAGGTCAATGCCCTGCCCCGCCGGTCATGGCAAGCGCCCAATCGGGCAAGGCTGAGTGCTATGCCAGCTTCGAGCCTATGGTTACACTCCTGTTGAAATGAATACTGGCGCCCGTATGGTGTGCCCCATTGCCATCGCGACCACCCAATCCAAATCGAAAAGGATGCAATCATGGCCTTTCCTGACTTCATCAAAGCCTTTCCAGGCATTGCCGTGCCTTTCGCCGAGGATGTCGTGCAGACTTCCGCAGTTCAATCGGACGCCGGTCTGGTGGCTTTCTTCACCTTCCTGAAGGACATGGAGCTTCCAATGCACGCCCACGGGGCCCAGTGGGGCACGGTTGTCGAGGGCGAGATCGAATTCACCATCGGCGGAGAGACGAAGATTTACCGTGCAGGCGACAGCTATTTTATTCCCGCCGGCGTCAGGCACGGCGCAATGATCAAGGCCGGCACCCGCGCCATCGACGTGTTCGAGGAAGCAGACCGCTACGCCCTCAAGGCCTGATGATCGGCTGTTGGCAGGGAAGAGTCATAAAATTTCGAAGCAAAAACCGCAGACGCGCGGCGAAAATCGCGCTGGACGAGCACCGAAGCGGAGCGTGCTATGGCACGTGAGCATCCGAGCGCAGGCCAGCGCTATTTGCAGCCCGCGTATCCGGTTTCGGCTCGAAATTTAGGGTGGGAGGCTGGCACGATGACCCGTGCCTGGCTCGTTGGGGCTGCTTCCTTCCGGACCTGACCCGGTTGGCGAGTGGCTCGTCCACCACCAACCTCCCGCCGCTCATATCGTGCATCGGCAGGCAAAATGCAAGCGGAAACCGATGGCGGCTGTTGGCGGGAGTGAGCGCGACAGGTCGCAATGGCGGTATCCAAGCGCTGCGATTCAAGCTAGCCAGCGATGTGAAATGGTTTGCGCGGGCGGGTGGATGGACCGGCAGAAAAATTACCGCCTCGGCATCCTGCTGGTCAGCGCGTCGGCGCTGTTCTGGAGCACGGCCGGAATATTTCCGCGGATCATTCATGCCGATACGCCGACGATGCTGTTGTGGCGCGGGGTTTTCGGGGCGCTGTTCCTGTTTGCCTACATGCTGGCTGAGGAGCGCGGCGGCATCTTCCGGCGGCTTGGCAACATTGACCGATACGGCGTTCTTTATGCCCTGATTGGCGCCGGCGCGATGCAAATGTTCATCGCCTCATTCCGCTACACCAGCGTTGCCCATGGCGCGGTGATTTATGCGGTGGTGCCGTTTGTGGCGGGTGGGCTCGGATGGCTTGTCCTTGGCGAGAAGCCATCCAGAACCGCCGCCGTATCGAGCCTTGCTGCGCTGTCCGGCGTTGCCGTCATGATGGGCTCCGGGCAAGGCGAGGGGCATATTTCCGGCGACCTTCTGGCCTTCGGCGCGACCTGCTCAATGGCGCTACTGATGGTGCTAGGCCGCAAGTTTGCCAACCTTGATCTCTTGGCAGCGGCGTGCCTGTCGACGCTTCTGAGCGCCATGCTGTCCTATCCCTTCAGCGGCGCGCTTCCCTCGGGCACGGACATGATCAGCCTTGCCGCCTTTGGCATGATCAATCAGGCGGCCGGCTTCATCTGTTTCGCCTTTGGCTCGCGCATGTTGCCGCCGACCGAGACGGCGCTGATCGGGGCTCTGGATGCGCCGCTGGCGCCCTTGTGGGCATGGCTGTTGTTCGCCATCGTGCCCGCGAGCTCCACTTTGATCGGCGGCGCCATTGTTTTTGCCGCTGTTTTGGCCCATTTCACACTTCAAACCCGAAGCCGTGGAGCAGCCAGCCGTGACAGCATTTCAGCTTGATTCAAGACTGGACGCGGACACGCTGGCGGTTGCCGAACTGCCGCTCTCAACCTTGCGGCTGATGAATGACAGCCGCTGGCCCTGGCTCATCCTTGTGCCGCGCATCGCAGGCGCCTGCGAACTGCATGACCTCACCGAGGCCGAGCAGCGGCAGTTGGCGCGGGAAGCGGCGCTTATCGGCCGGGTTCTGAAGCGGGTGACTGCCTGCGAAAAGATCAACACCGCCGCCATCGGCAACATCGTGCGCCAGCTTCACATGCATGTCATTGCGCGGCGTGCGGGTGACGCCAATTGGCCGGGACCGGTTTGGGGTTTTGGTGTCCGGGAACCCTATGCGGACGGCGCAGACGCCAAACTCATCGCAACTTTGACGTCCGCATTGGCGGCCGAAAACGGATCGAACGCATGAGCTACACCCCGCAGGAAGCCTCCAGCCGCATCGCATTCACCGGCAGCCCGTTGGCGCGCCTGTCGGAAAAGAGGACGGACGACGCGATTGATGTTGCGCGGGCGGATCCGGAAACGCGCTGGTTTGTGCACCTTGGCGGCAAGGTCTTGCTCGATTGTGTGATCGAGGATCGTCCCCGCTCGCTGTTCGCCGCCGGTGAGCTGATCCCGTTCGGTCCGAACTTTTCCGAATCCATCCTGCTTGGCTTTCAAGGCGGCCACGCCGTCTGCGCCGTGCCGGGCGAGTATGATCCGGAGACATTGCCCACGCCTTTCCGGGCCGCAGATTTGCGCTCGGCCTTTGCGCAAGGGCTTGTCCCTCGCGAAGAGCTAGCGATGCTGGCGCAGGCGTTTTCACTGAATTCCTGGCACACGTCGCACAGACATTGCGGCCACTGCGGAGCGACGACCAAAATGAAATCTGGCGGGGTCAAGCGAATTTGCGATGGCTGCGGGGCGGAACATTTCCCGCGCACCGACCCGGTGGTGATCATGCTGACCGTCTTTGGCGACAAATGCCTTCTGGCGCGCGGGGCGCATTTTCCCGAAGGCATGGTGTCGTGCCTTGCCGGGTTCATGGAGCCGGGCGAATCCATCGAAGAAGCGGTCCGCCGCGAGACGCAGGAAGAGGCGGGCATAGAGACCGGAAAAGTCACCTATCACGCCAGCCAACCGTGGCCGTTCCAGCATTCGCTGATGATCGGCTGTTTTGCCGAGGCGCTGAGCGATACGCTGACGCTGGATACGTCCGAGCTTGAAGAGGGCGGCTGGTATTCGCGCGAAGACGTGCGGCTGATGCTGGACGGCGCCCACCCGCAAGGCCTGCGCCTGCCGCCGGAAGGCGCGATTGCCAATCTGCTGATCCGCGATTGGCTTGACTCCTACCGGCTCATTGCCTGCGGATAGACGCCCAGTATCCTAACTTCGGTCGAGAAGAACGCCAGTTCTTCCAGCGCCAGCGCAACGTTCTTGTCGTCCGGGTGGCCTTCGATGTCGGAAAAGAACTGCGTGGCGGTGAATTCGCCGCCGAGCTGGTAGCTTTCAAGCTTGGTCATGTTGACGCCGTTGGTGGCAAAGCCGCCCATCGCCTTGTAGAGAGCGGCCGGAACATTCCGCACCTTGAACACGAAGGTGGTCATCATCACGTCTTCCGGCTTGGTGCGGGTTGCCCAGCGCTTTTCCTTCGACAGGACAACAAAGCGGGTGATGTTGTTTTCCGAGTCCTCGACATTTTCAGCAATGATATCAAGCCCGTAAAGGTCCGACGCCAGGCGCGGGGCGAGCGCGGCCATCGACTTGTTGCCCGCTTCAGAAACGACGCGGGCGGCGCCTGCGGTGTCGCCCTCGACCACAGCCTTCCAGCGGTGCTTGCGGATGATCTTGCGGCATTGACCAAGTGCGTGAACATGGCTGTGCACCGACTTGATGTCGGGGAGCGCCGCGCCCTTGACGACCATCAATTGGAAATGGATCGGCAGGAAATATTCGCCGATGATTTGCAGTTTGGCGACCGGCAACAGGTGATGGATATCGGCGACACGTCCTGCCAGCGTGTTCTCGATGGGAATCATCGCCAGATCCGCCTTGCCGGTCTCGAGCGCATTGAAGGCGTCTTCAAAGGTCGGGCATGGCAGCGGCTCCATCGCCGGAAACATGTTGCGGCAGGCGGTGTCCGAGTTGGCGCCGGGCTCTCCCTGAAAGGAGATGCGGTTGGTCTTTGCCGATTGCGCGTTCATGTCATGTCCTCAAGTGCGTCCGGCCACAATGGCGCGGGCGCGTTCCAGATCTTCCGGCGTGTCTACGCCAAGCGGCACCGTTTCGACAATCTCGACATCGATGCGCATACCCGCTTCCAATGCGCGCAGCTGCTCCAGCCGTTCACGCTTTTCCAGCGGCGACTGGCCGAGGCCGACAAAACGCTCCAACGCGGACCGCCGATAAGCGTAAAGGCCGATATGGTGAAAAAGCGGGCCGTCGCCCCAAGGGGCTTTTGCCCGGGTGAAATAGAGCGCACGAAGGCGGGTGGCGGACAGCGCCGTGCCAATGACCTTGACGACGTTTTCGTTGGTGCGCTCGTCCGCGCGGGTAATTTCAGCGGTCAGCGTTGCGATGTCGACTTGCGGATTTTCTAGCGGCGCAACCGAGCGTGAGATGACCGAGGGGTCGATGGTCGGCAGATCACCCTGCACATTGACGATGCAATCATAGTGGCCGTCCGGATCCAACGTCTGAAGCGCCTCATAAATGCGGTCCGAGCCGGACTGGTGCTCAGTGCTGGTCATGACGGCCTCCAGCCCTGCGGCACGCACGGCATCAGCGACAGACTGGGTATCGGTGCACACAACCGTGCGGCCAATGCCGGCGGCAATCGCCTGTTCGGCCACGCGGACGATCATCGGCTTGCCGCCGATGTCCGCCAAAGGCTTCCCCGGAAGCCTTGTTGAGGCCATGCGGGCGGGGACGAGAATGATGGTTTTCATGAAAAGAAGCCGGATTGGAGTTTCTGGTGTCAAAAAGTCGCTGTATGATGCGCCGTTATAGGCCTTATAGGTGTTGCAAGTCAGTCGCAAAAGACCTAGTTTCCGCCCGATTTCAGGACAGGGACTCCATTTTCGGGCTCCCGGACACCGGAGACGGGGATAGATGGATTCGTTTGAACTGAACAAAATGGCTGGCGCCCTGTTGGCGACCGTCTTCATCATCATGTCGGTTCGCCTGGCGTCCGATACGCTTTTCGAACATGCGGTGCCGGAAAAGCCGGGCTTTGTCATCGCCGCCGGTGAAGCGGCTCCCGAAGGTGAAGCTGCCGGTGGCGATGCCGTTGCTGCGGTTGAGCCGATTGCGCCGTTGCTTGCGGCTGCTGACCCGGCTGCTGGCGAAGCTGTTTTCAAGAAGTGCGCTGCCTGCCACACCGTCGACAAGGGCGGCGCCAACAAGGTTGGTCCCAACCTTTACGGCATTGTTGGCCGCGGCATGGGCACGCATGAAGGCTTCAACTATTCGGCAGGCATGAAGGAATTCGCCGCCGGAAAGTCATGGGATTACGAAGCCCTGTCTCAGTTCGTCACCAAGCCAAAGGCTTACATCAAGGGAACGGCGATGGGTTTTGCCGGTCTTCCAAAGTCGGATGAACGCGCAAACCTGATCGCCTATTTGCGCAATCTGGCAGACACCCCGGTTGCGCTGCCGTGATTTGACGAAAAGTTGATTTCGAAAGAGCCGGGCTTGCCCGGCTTTTTTATTGCGTGAACGCGGAGCCCCTTGCCTTTGCGGACTTCGGCTTCCATCCTTTCACACATGGAAATCAGGGAGCAGGTTCGGATGCGCGGGAAATTTGCAAAGCTGGGTTTGGCAATAGCCGCCTCAATCCAACTGATGACACTGTCCGCAATCGCGGTAGATTGGACCCATGGGACAGCCCTCAACGCGACACCGCGCATGCCTCAAGGCTTTCCCCATTTTGAATATGTCAACCCCGATGCGCCCAAGACCGGGATTGTGCGGCAAGGCGCGCTTGGTTCGTTTGATTCCTTCAATGACCAGATCACCAAGGGCGAAGCCGCGCCCGGCATTTCGCTGACGTATGAAACGCTGATGACGCCTTCCCTGGACGAAACCGACATTTCCTCCAGCTACGGGCTATTGGCGGAGGCGATCAAATATCCGGATGATTTTTCAAGTGTTTCCTTCCGCCTGAATGCAAATGCCAAATGGAATGACGGCACACCGGTGACCGTTGATGACGTGATCTGGTCGCTGAACACGCTGAAAGAGGTCAATCCGCAGTACGCGTTCTACTTTGCCAATGTCGTCAAGGGCGAGAAAACCGGTGACAGCGAGGTCACATTCACTTTCAGTGAAAAGGGCAACCGCGAATTGCCGCACATCATGGGGCAATTGCCGGTGCTTCCGAGACATTGGTGGGAGGCCAAGGATGCAGCGGGCAAGCAGCGCAGCATCGCCGATCCCACACTGGAGCCGCCGCTCGGTTCCGGCCCCTACAAAGTCGGGAAATTCGAGGCCGGGCGATATGTCGAATATGTGCTGGTGGAAAATTACTGGGGCAAAAACCTCAACACCCGCATCGGAACCGAGAATTTCGCTGTCCAGCGCTACGATCTTTATGGCGACGAACAGGTGATGATGGAAGCGTTCAAGGGTGGTGCGTTCGACTACCGGTTTGAGCGTTCCTCGAAAAACTGGGCAACCGGTTATGAAGGGCTTCCGGCGCTCGAGAAGGGCTTCATCGTCAAGGAAGAGTTCCAAAACCGCGATTCTGGCAAAATGCAGGCTTTTGTGCCCAACCTTCGCCGGGAAAAATTCAAGGACCAGCGAGTGCGGCGCGCACTCAATCTGGCGTTCGATTTTGAAACAACCAACCGCAATTCCTTCTTCGGCCTCTACGAGCGCATTCCGAGCTATTTCGCCGGAACGGAGCTTGCCTCCTCCGGGCTCCCGGAGGGCAAGGAGCTGGAAATTCTCAACGCCGTGAAGGACAAGGTTCCGCCAGAAGTTTTTGCCAAGCCGTACGTGAACCCGGTCGGCGGCGACAACAACAAGATGCGCGAGAACTACCGCGAGGCGCTGAAGCTGTTGAAGGACGCAGGCTGGACACTGAAAGTCGGCAAGCTCGTCAACGACAAGAGCGGCGAGCCGTTTGTCATCGAGTATCTGGACTACTCCGACGTGAACTCCCGCTTTGTGCTTCCCTATGCGCAGAGCCTGGAAAAGATCGGTGTCAAGCTCGATTACCGGACGGTCGATTCCTCGTCCTACGAAGAGCGCGCCCGCAAGTTTGACTATGACATGATCATGACCGGCTGGGGCCAGTCGCTGTCGCCGGGCAACGAGCAGCGCAACTATTGGGGCAGCCAATCGGTCGCGCAGGAAGGATCGAAAAACTACGCCGGAATTGGCGATCCGGGCATTGATGCGCTGATCGACAAGGTCATTTTCGCGGCTGACCACGACACGCTCGTGGCCGCTACCCGCGCCCTCGACCGGGTGCTTCTGGCGCATGATTATGTGGTGCCGCAGTGGTATTCCAAGGTGGATCGCTATGTCTATTGGGACCGGTTCGGCCGTCCGGCCAAAATGCCGGAGTATGATTTCGGTTTCCCGACTGTGTGGTGGTGGGATCAGGCCAAGGCGGACCGGATCAAGTGAGGAATTCCCAACTGGCCGAGAGACCTTTTGAGAAACCGCCATGCCGGAGCAGTTGGTGTGATTTTCGAGAAGCTTTGGGTCCCCGCCAGTCCCTTGGGACTTAAGGGCGGGCATATTTGGCGGAGCGTACGTTTAAGTACGTGAGCACCGGAAGCGCAGAAAATTGCATCAAATGACCGGCAGGGCGGATTTATCAGAAGGTCACTGATTGCCTCTTGCGCATGCTGCGTTGGTCGATTCCAAATGCATTCGGGCGAATCAGTGCCTGAAACAGGATTATCATCGGTTTTGACGGCAGATTTTGACATCGCAGGCTGCAGGCAGCGCTGATGGGAAGCTATATTCTCCGGCGCATCCTTTTGATGATCCCGACGCTGATCGGCATCATGGCAATTTCGTTTCTGGTCGTGCAGTTTGCGCCCGGCGGCCCGGTCGAGCAGGTGATCGCCGACCTGACGCGCGGCAATGACACCAATGACCGGCTGGGCGGCTCGGGCTCCGACTTTGCCGGACAGGACGCTGGCGGCGGCGAAACGGAAGTCACCGGAAAATACCGCGGCGCGCAGGGGCTGGATCCGGACCTCATTGCAAAACTTGAAAAACAGTTCGGTTTCGACAAGCCCGCGCATGAGCGTTTCTTCAAAATGCTATGGGACTATGCGCGGTTCGACTTCGGGTCGAGCTTTTTCCGCGGCGGCACGGTGATTGACCTCATCCTGCAGAAGATGCCGGTGTCGATCACGCTCGGGCTGTGGATCACGCTGATTTCCTACATAATCTCCGTGCCGCTCGGCATTGCCAAGGCGTTGCGCGACGGGTCGCGGTTTGACGTGTGGACCAGTGCGGTGATCATCGTTGGCTATGCGATTCCGGGCTTCCTGTTCGGCATTTTGCTGATCGTCTTGTTTGCCGGCGGTTCGTTCTGGGACTTTTTCCCGCTGCGCGGGCTGTGGTCGGAGAACTGGGAACAGCTCAGCGCCTGGGGCAAGGTCAAGGATTACATCTGGCACATCACGCTGCCGTTATTGGCGATGGTGATGTCGGCCTTTGCAACGACGACTCTTTTGACCAAGAATTCGTTCCTCGACGAAATCAAGAAGCAGTATGTGGTGACCGCCCGTGCCAAGGGTCTCTCCGAGCACAAGGTGCTCTACGGCCATGTGTTCCGCAACGCGATGCTGATCCTGATCGCCGGGTTTCCGGCTGCGTTCATTTCGGCGTTCTTCACCGGCTCGATCCTGATCGAGAATATTTTCTCGCTCGACGGGCTTGGCCTGCTCGGCTTTGAATCGGTGCTGCGGCGCGATTATCCGGTGGTGTTCGGCACGCTCTACATCTACTCGCTGATGGGACTGGTCGTCGGGTTGCTGTCCGACATGATCTACACGTGGATTGATCCGCGCATCGATTTTGAACGGAGGGATGTATGAAGCTCTCCCCGCTCAACCAGCGCCGCTGGCAAAACTTCAAGGCCAACCGGCGCGGCTTCTGGTCACTGTGGTTGTTTCTGGCGATTTTCGGGCTGACGCTGTGTGCCGAATTCATCGCCAACGACCGGCCTATTCTTGTCAGCTACAAGGGCGAACTGCTCGCGCCGGTGTTCGTCGATTATCCGGAGGAAAAGTTCGGCGGCTTCTTTGCCGTCACCGACTTCCGCGACCCGACAATCCAGGACGAAATCGCCGCCAACGGCTGGGCGCTTTGGCCGCCGATCCGCTACTCGCACCGCACGGTGAACAACGAGATGCCGGGCTCGGCGCCGACCAAGCCCTTCTTCATGTATGACCGCAAAACGCTTTGCGAACGCTACATCAACGGCGTCGATGATCCCAATTGCCGGATCGGCAATTTCAACTGGCTCGGCACCGATGATCAGGGCCGCGACCTGTTGGCGCGCATCATTTACGGCTTCCGCATTTCGGTGCTGTTCGGCCTTTTGCTGACCTTGGGCTCAGCCGTGATCGGCGTCGCCGCAGGGGCGGTGCAAGGCTATTTCGGCGGCTGGACGGACCTTTTGATGCAGCGGTTCATCGAAATCTGGACCTCGCTGCCGCTCCTCTACCTGTTGATGATCGTCGCTTCGATCCTGCCCCCCGGCTTTTTCGTGCTGCTGACGATCATGCTGTTGTTCTCGTGGTCATCGTTCGTCGGCATCGTCCGGGCGGAATTCCTGCGGGCGCGCAATTTTGAATATGTCAACGCGGCGCGGGCGCTCGGCGTCGGCAATGCGACGATCATGTGGCGGCACCTGTTGCCCAATGCGATGGTGGCGACGCTGACCTTCCTGCCGTTCATTCTCAACGGCGCGATCACCACGCTGACCTCGCTCGATTTCCTCGGCTTCGGCCTGCCCCCCGGTTCAGCCTCCCTCGGCGAAGTGTTGAAACAGGGCAAGAGCAACATTCAGGCGCCCTGGATCGGCATCACCGGCTTCGTCACCATGTCGGTGATGCTGTCGCTGCTGGTGTTCATCGGCGAAGCCGTGCGCGACGCATTTGATCCGCGCAAGGCATTCAAATGAGCGGCGCCCCCCTCCTCTCCGTCCGCGATCTGTCCGTCGCCTTTACCCAAGGTGGCAAGACGTCGACGGCAGTTGATCATATTTCCTTTGACATCATGCCGGGCGAGACGGTGGCGCTGGTGGGCGAATCCGGGTCGGGCAAATCGGTCACCGCTCTTTCTGTGTTGAAGCTGCTGGCCTATCCGGCGGCAAGCCATCCGAGCGGGCAGATTTTGTTCAACGGCAAAGACCTGTTGTCGGCCAGCGAACCGGACCTGCGCAGGGTGCGCGGCAATGAAGTCACGATGATTTTCCAGGAGCCGATGACCTCGCTCAATCCGCTGCATGTGATCGAGGACCAGATCGGCGAAGTGCTGAAGCTGCATCAGGGCATGAGCAACAGCGCGGCGCGGGCGCGGACTCTGGAGCTTCTGCAACAGGTCGGCATCCGTGAGGCTGAAAAGCGGCTCAAGGCCTATCCGCACCAGCTGTCCGGAGGCCAGCGCCAGCGGGTGATGATCGCCATGGCGCTCGCCAATGCGCCGAAGCTTCTGATCGCCGATGAGCCGACCACGGCGCTGGACGTCACCGTTCAGGCGCAGATTCTGGAGCTTCTGGCCAAGCTCAAGTCCGAGCGGAAAATGTCGCTGCTGTTCATCACCCATGACCTTGGCATCGTGCGCAAGATTGCCGACCGGGTGTGCGTGATGACCAAGGGCAAGATCGTCGAGACCGGCCCGGTCGCCGAGATTTTCGCCAATCCGCAGCATGATTACACCAAACACCTCCTCGCCGCCGAGCCGAAGGGCCAGCCGCCGCTGCTCGACGAAAGCGCCCCTATCATCGTCGACGGGCAAGACATCAAGGTCTGGTTCCCGATCAAGCAGGGGTTCCTGCGCCGCACGGTTGACCATGTCAAAGCCGTCAACGGCGTGTCGATGAAAATCCGCGCCGGGCAGACGCTCGGCGTTGTCGGCGAATCCGGTTCGGGCAAGACGACGCTGGGGCTCGCGCTGACGCGGATGATTTCGTCGAAGGGGCGGATCGGCTTTGTCGGCAAGGACATCAACACCTTCTCGTTCAAGGACATGCGGCCGCTGCGCAAACAAATGCAGATCGTGTTTCAGGACCCCTACGGTTCGCTCAGCCCGCGCATGTCGGTGGCGGACATTGTCGCCGAAGGCCTGTCGGTCCACGAGCCGCATTTGAGCGCCGATGAGCGGGATGCGAAAGTTGTCGATGTGCTGAAAGAGGTCGGCCTCGATGCCGAAACGCGCCACCGCTACCCGCACGAGTTCTCAGGCGGGCAGCGCCAGCGCATCGCCATTGCCCGGGCGATGATTCTGAAGCCGAAGTTCGTCATGCTCGACGAGCCGACATCGGCGCTCGACATGAGCGTGCAGGCGCAGGTGGTTGACCTGTTGCGCGACCTGCAGGTCAAGCACGGCCTCGCCTATCTGTTCATTTCGCATGACCTGAAAGTCGTGCGGGCGCTGGCCAATGAGCTGATCGTCATGCGCAACGGCGAAGTGGTTGAGCATGGGCCGTCCAAACAAGTGTTCGACCAGCCACAGACCGACTACACCAAGGCGCTGATGGCCGCCGCTTTCAATATCGCTACCGCGCCGCTCGGAGCGGTCAGCGAATGAAAAAGGGCGGAATCCTCCTCGCCGCCACCGGCTGGGACTCAGCGCTGTGGTCGCGCATGTTTGCGGAAGCCGCGCCGGGTCGGCAGGTGTTTGTTGATCCCGACGGGCGCACCGACGACAGCATCGAATACGCCATCGTCTGGAAACATCCCGCCGGTTCCCTTTCAGGCCTGAAAAACCTCAAGGTGATCTTTTCACTCGGTGCCGGTGTCGATCACGTGTTCCGCGATCCTCAAGTCCCGGATGTGCCGATTGTCCGCGTGGTGTCGCAGGATCTGACCAACCGGATGAGCGAATATATCGTCTGGCAGGTGCTTGATCATCACCGCCTGGGTCCGAAATACCGGCAACAGCAGAGCGGCAAGGTCTGGCTCGAAGACCGCAGCCAGCCCGCTGCCAAAGACATTAATGTCGGGATGCTGGGGCTCGGCGTCCTTGGCAGCGATGCAGCGCTGAAGCTGAGGGCTCTGGGTTTCAATGTCACAGGCTGGAGCCGGTCGCCTCACGCCATTGACGGAATCCGCACATTTCACGGTGCCGACCAAATGCCGGAATTTCTGGCGAGTATCGATATGCTGGTCTGCCTGTTGCCGCTGACGCCCGCGACCGCCGACATTTTGGCCATGCCGCTGTTTGAAAAGATGACCAAACGCGGCCCGCTCGGCGCGCCGGTGCTGATCAATGCCGGACGCGGCGGCCTGCAGAACGAGGCGGACATTCTGACGGCTCTTGATACCGGCATCCTGTCCGCCGTTTCGCTGGACGTGTTCCAACAGGAACCGCTGCCCGCCGACAGCCCGTTCTGGTCCCATCCGAAAGCCACGCTGACCCCGCATGGCGCAGCGGCGTCGGATCCGTTTGCGCTGGTCAAGCCGATCGTTGACCAGATGGACGCCTTTGATCGCGGCGAGGCTTTGAAGAATCTGGTCGACCGCAAGCACCAGTATTGAATGCGCCAAGCATGGCTCCCTTCTTCACCCCCAAACCGCGTTTGGGGAGAGGAAAAAGAAATCTATCCACCTTCAATCCGGACAGCTGCATAATCCCGCCAGTTTGTTCAATTGGAAACCCTAACTGGCATGGACTGGCCCCTCGCCATCGACCGCAACCGTGAAGCCCTTCGGCGCATCATTGCGGCGCTGTTTGCTTTGGCCGGTCTGGCTCCGGGTGGAACGCTGACAACACTGCCGCGCCATGTGTTCCATGCCGTGCTGTTCGTCCTGCGGCCAGCAGAATCCGCAGTCCGGCGGCTCATCATCATCGCCGCGCGCGGGCTTGTGCTGAAACCGCGCCCGCCGCGTCCAATCCCGACGGGGTTGGCCCCATTCCCGGCGAATGGCGGATTACGCACCCCCGCCTTTGCTCTCATCGATCCGCTCAAGCATTTTGATCCGGAGGCCATTTGGGACGCAGCCCCGCCGCCGCTGCTTGCCAGCGTTCCGGATTTCCATGATCCGAATTGGGGTCAACGGGAATTTCAATCGCCCGATGCGCCAATCAGCGCGGGCCTCATTGCCCGCCGTCTGAATGCGCTTCAGCGCGCACTGGACGACCTGCCCCGTCAGGCACGCCGCCTTGTCCGCTGGCAGGCGAAGCGGGATTTGGCGCTCAAGGGTCCGTTCCGCCCGATGCGCATG
>JBGSHY010000011.1:0-8948 GCA_041751995.1 Rhizobiaceae bacterium
GTCCGCTGGCAGGCGAAGCGGGATTTGGCGCTCAAGGGTCCGTTCCGCCCGATGCGCATGTCGCCCTTCCGCCCCGGCCTGCCGCCCGGCTGGCGGCAGCGGCCCATCCATGACATCGACCACGTTCTGCGCGAGTGTCACAGTCTGGCGCTGGATGCAGTAAATGGGCCGGATACGGGTTGAGGCGTCACCGTCCCAAGACGCGCCTCTTGCAAAACATCCTTGCGCCTTCGTCATCGTCGGGCTTCATCCCGACGACCCGGACTTCCTTGGCCCTGTCGCCAATACCCCGCCACGCCGTCCCCTCAGTGGTAAATTTGAAGCGATCAGCGGCAGCAGAGACTGGCCCAAAATTCGCTGTGGTGAGTCAAATGGTGCGGATTTCGAGAACCGGAGCGGAGCGTACATTAGGGTACGTGAGCACCCGAAGCGCAGAAAGCCGCATCAGTTGGCCGCCGCAGTAGAATTTTCGGTTAGTCTCTCACCAATCGCGCGTGCGCTTGATCTTGTCCGCCATGACGCGCTTGGCCATTTTGCCGAACTCGCGCGCCCTTGCATGGGCTTCGTAGAGCATTTCGGTGTTGTGGCGCTCTTCGCGCTGCAGCTTTTGGAACCGTTCAAGCCGGTCCGGTTCCAGCGTACCGGACTTGATCGCCGCCTGCACGGCGCAGCCCGGTTCGCTGGTGTGCTGGCAATTCGAGAAGCGGCATTCTGCTGCCAGCGCTGCGATGTCGTCAAAGACCGTCTCGATGCCTCCGGCCACATCGACCACCTGAATTTCGCGCATGCCCGGTGTGTCGATCAGCCAGCCGCCGGTCTGCATGCGGTGCAGCGAGCGGCCGGATGTCGTGTGGCGGCCGCGCGCGTCATCTTCGCGGATCCCTTGGGTTTCCTGAACCGCGCTTTCGAGAAGGCAATTGATGATCGTCGATTTGCCGACGCCGGAAGATCCCATCAGCGCAACGGTCTGGCCCTTGGCAAGCCAGGGCGCAAGGCGGACCATGTCTTCCGGATTGCGCGAGTCGACCGCCTCGATCAAAAGGTCATGGCGGATCGACCTTGCCGCGTCGAGGAACGGGGTGAGATCGTCCACCAGGTCGGCCTTGGTGATGATCACGACGGGCAAAACGCCCGCCTCATGCGCCAGGGCCAGATAGCGCTCAAGCCGGGCGACGTTGAAATCCATGTTCGCCGAGGTGACAATGAACACGGTGTCGACATTCGCGGCAATCAGCTGCAGCCGGTTGGTCTTGCCGGCGTTGCGGCGCTTGAACAGGCTTTTGCGCGGATAAAGCGCGGCAATGCGATTGGTCTGCGGGTTGATCGCAATCCAGTCGCCGATGGTCGGCCTGCCTTCTTCGTCAGTCTGCTGCAGGCTTTGGGGGATTCGGCCAGCAAAATCCGGCCCGGCGACGTCGAGCGCATCCCGGTGGACGGCCATGACCCGAACCGGAATCGTGCCGTCAAATGCCGGATCAGTTTCTGCTGTCTTGTAAAATTGTGTCCAGCCAAAATCGGCCAGTGTCATGTGTGGTGCTTCGTTCGTGTTCACTGAAGTCATTCCTGAAAACCAATGGAAACGGCGCGGCGCTCCGGCAAAACCGATGCGCGCGTTGCGGAGGGCTGACAGGGATGGGTCGGCAAAAAAGTGACGTAAGACTTCAAGCCGAAGCAACCGGGCCAGCCGGGGCGTTTGTTGCAATGGGCATGAAACACTCCTTCCATGGCTGGCGTTGCGATGCTGTGAATCTACTGCGGGTTGGCCCCGGCGTCAATCACGGACGTCGGTAGGCCAGAGGCAAACCGTAGAGATGACCAATGCGGGCGATGGCATCGGTGAACGGTTCGCGCACCACGCTCATGGTGTGGCCAGAGGCGTGGATCATCACCGTTTCATTCTCCATCATCGCAACATGGCCTTTCCAGAACACCAGATCACCGCGCTTAAGCGGCGGGTGGTCCGCGCCCTCGCCGATCAGCTCACCGGCATTGGCGCGCAGCATGTCGCTGTCGCGCTGAAGCGCATTGCCGCACAGGGCATGGGAGAGTTGGACAAGGCCGGAGCAGTCAATGCCAAATGCTGTCCGCCCGCCCCAGAGATAAGGCGTTTCCATCAGCCGCGTCGCGACGGCCACCGGATCGGTGAACAATTCATCGACCGGCCTTGCGTGGGCAGCGATGACCGCTTCACCGGACGACAGCAGATGATAGCGGGTTCCGCGCGTTTCGGCTTCGCCGACAACGGACAGGCGCGATCCCATCGAAAGCGCCGCAGTGACCGGAAACTTCATGTCCGGGCCGGGGTAAAGGAAGGTGCGCGGCACGCTGACGATATGCGTCGCCGGTTCAATTTTCGCGGTCAACGCATTGTGCGACATGTAGCCAACGTAGCCGTCGCCATCGAGTTGCACCCAGCTCCAGCCTTCATGATCCTCAAACACCTGAAGCGTTTCTCCGAAGATCGCCTGCGTATCGACCGGCGAGTCCGGGCTTGGATTGCGGCGGATGTCGGCGACCGCAGAGCAAACCTGATTGGCATATCCGGGCACATACGCGCCGGCTTCAACAAGCCCGCGCAGGCGCTCGTCGGCGAGGTCCGGGCGGAAGGCATTCAGTCTGCGGTCGGGCATTGTCATCGCGGCAGCTCCCTTGCCTTGGAAATCACGAGATCGCCAATCCGCTCCACATAAAGGGCGCCGGCGACAGTACGCTTGATCAGCACGTTGCGCTTGTCGGACGGATCACGGTGGCGTTCCACCAGTTTGAGTGCGCCCATCGTATCCAGAGCTCGGGTGATCACCGGCTTGGTGACGCCGAGACGCGCGGCCAGTCCGCGGATCGTGTGCGGCGGCGCTTCCAGATAAACTGTCAACAGGATTGAAATCTGGCGTAAAGTCAGATCCGGCGCGTCGTCACGCACCTCCGACAGCGCGATGTCGCGCAAGAGGGTGATGGCCTGGAGCGGTTTCATTTCAATGGACATGAACGATGCATAACCGCCATTCGTTTCGGTTCCGTATCATTCATGGCCAGCGTGGCAAAATCAAGTCAACCGAAGCGTTTCTCCAGCACATGGAAAATGGCGCGGATTGCCTGCGCCTCGCCGCCCACCGGCGCATGCGCCTTCTCATTCGGATTCCAGCCGAAAACATCAAAATGCGCCCAGGAACGAGCGCCGGAGGCAAACTTCTTGAGGAACAGCGCGGCGGTCACGGCACCGGCGAAGCCGTCAGTTGTCACATTGTTGGTGTCGGCAATCTTGGATGCCAGTTTGCGTTCATAGGGCGCCCACAGCGGCAAACGCCACAGCGGATCGGCGACCGTTATAGAAGCAACGGAAAGATCAGCTGCGAATGTCTCGTCGTCGGTGAAAAAGGGCGAAAGCTCCGGTCCAAGCGCGACGCGGGCAGCGCCGGTGAGCGTCGCCATGTCGATCAGCAGGTCCGGGTCGTCTTCAACCGCCAGCGTCAAGGCATCCGCAAGGATCAGGCGGCCTTCGGCATCGGTGTTGCCGATCTCGACCGTGCGCCCGCTGCGGCTGATCAAAATGTCACTTGGACGAAACGCCATTGCGGAAATCGAATTCTCCACCGCCGGGATGAGCACGCGCAGCCGGACCTTGAGCCCCGATTGCATGATCAGTTGCGCCAGCGCCAGAACATTGGCGGCGCCGCCCATGTCCTTTTTCATCAGCTGCATGGCGCTCGACGGCTTGATGTCGAGACCACCTGTGTCAAAGGCGACGCCCTTGCCGACGAGGGTCACCTTGGGTGCGGACTTCGAGCCCCATGTAAGATCGATCAGCCGCGGCTCCTCGCCTGCTGCCCGTCCAACGGCATGAATCATCGGGAAGCCGCGTTCGAGCGCCGCGCCCTTGGTGACCTTGACTTTTGCCTTGCCAATTTTCGCAACAGCACGGGCGGCACCTTCGATCGCATTCGGGCCCATATCGTTGGCCGGCGTGTTGATCAGGTCACGCGCCAGAAAAGCCGATTGTGCGAAACGAATGATCCGCTCCGTATCCGCGCCTTCCGGACAGGCAAGCGTGACTTTCCGTTCTTTTGTTTTCTTGTAGCGTCCGAAGCGATAACCACCGAGCAGGAAGCCAAGTGCGGCCAGTTCCGGCTCGGCCGGTTGGTTGGCGAAATACCAGTTTCCTTCCGGGAGTCCGGCCGCAAGCCTGCCAAAGACAAGGCGCTCGTCCGGGCTTTCATTGCCGCAGCCAAACAGGGCGCCGGTAATTTCCCCGCCCTCGCCCGGCAGCAGAAGCAGCGAACCGGGCTTGGCATCGAACTCGCTTGCCTTTGCCCAATTCAATGCCGACTCCGACAGGCCTTCAGGCAAGGGATTGTCCACATGCGCCAGCCAAATTGGCCTCGAATCCTTTTCCCTCGTCCGAGTCAGATAGGAAGCCATTTTGAAGCCTTTCAGAACATGCCGATGCGCAGGTGTTTAACCATTCATTAGGGTTAACAGAATATTTCTAAACGCGAAACGCGCGCCGGCGAAGCGAATGCGGCCAAGCGCGACACCGAGACGGAGACCGAGGCACATGGCATTGATTAAGCGTTCCCTGAGCTTGCGGTCTTCTGCCAGCATACTTTTAATTTCCGTGACCTTGGCAGTCAGCGGATGCGCAAACAGCAAACTCACGACCGGGTCCATCTCCAGATCGTCGTCCGGCAAATCACTCGACACCATGAACAGCGCGCAGCTTGCAGGCTCACGCGAGGCGATCGGCCGGGCCTATGAGAAAAACCCGAAGGACAAGCAGGCGGGCATTGCCTACGCCAATGTCCTGCGCATGACCGGACAGAATGAACAGGCTCTGGCCGTCATGCGCCAGACGGCAATCTATTTGCCCAACGATCGCGAGGTGCTTGCCGCCTATGGCAAGGCTCTGGCCAGTGTGGGGCAATTTGATGCGGCGCTTGACGCCATCCAGCGGGCGCAGCGTCCTGAATATCCCGACTGGAAACTCCTGTCGGCAGAAGGCGCAATCCTTGATCAGCTTGGCCGCCCGGAAGAAGCCCGTGACAGATATCGCAGGGCACTCGACCTGCAGCCGAATGAAGCGTCGGTTCAGTCAAATCTCGGCATGTCCTATCTGTTGCAGGGCGATCTGCGCACAGCCGAAACCTATCTTTCGGCAGCATCACGCAGTCAGGGTTCTGACTCGACTGTGCGGCAAAATCTGGCACTCGTGATTGGCCTGCAGGGGCGTTTTGACGAAGCAGAGAAGGTCGCGCGCCAGGAACTGACACAGGAACAGGCTGAGGCGAATGTCGCCTATTTGCGCCGCATGCTGGCGCAGCAGGATTCGCTTGGCCAGCTCAAGCAGGCGGATGCCGCGCAAACCAACGGCTGATTTTCCCAACGAGCACTGCAAATGAAATGGCGCCGAGACGGCGCCTTTTTCTTGTCTTGCATGTCACCGCAGGTGTGCGGCAGTCTTGACCGACCGCCGGGCGGGTTGCGTCATTTCTAGTTCGCAGCGATGCCGTCCGCTTGTGCCGGCTTGTCGCCGAAGATGCCGCCGTTGGCAGAGATCGAGATGCCGGCAGGGCCGAGAATGACAATGAACAGTACCGGCAGGAAGAAAAGGATCATTGGCACGGTCAGCTTCGGCGGCAGGGCAGCGGCTTTCTTTTCGGCCTCGTTGAGGCGCATTTCACGGCTTTCCTGCGACAGAACACGAAGCGCCGTTGCGACCGGCGTGCCATAGCGTTCGGCCTGGATGAGCGCCTGGGAAACGGATTTGACAGAGTCGAGACCCGTGCGGTTGGCGAGGTTTTCATAGGCCTGGCGACGTTCCGGCAGGAACGAGAGTTCGGCGGTGGTCAACACCAATTCCTCGGCCAGCTCTACAGACTGTGAGCCAATTTCATCGGAAACCTTCCGGAATGCGCCTTCCGTGGCAATGCCGGATTCAACGCAGATCAGCATCAAGTCCAGTGCATCGGGCCATGCGCGCTGGATCGACTGGCGGCGCTTGGACACGCGGTTGGAAATGTAGACGTTTGGCGCGTAGAAACCGGCGTAGGCGACACAGACACAGATGAACCACTTCATCATGGTCGTATGCTCGGCAAAGCCGCCAAGCACGAAGACGTAAACAACCGCGCCAAGGAATGCAATAAACGGCAGCACAAAGCGCAGGAACAGGAACATGATCAGAGGGTTTTGACCACGGAAACCAGCCATGCGCAGACGGTTCACCGTATTCTCGTCAGCCAAGGCCTTGCGCAGATCCAGACCTTCAACGATGGCCAGAACGCCGGCCTTCTGATTGGCCTCTTTAAGGCTTCCCGGACCGCCACGACGGCGGCGGTCTGCTTCACTGGCAAGCTTTGCACGTTCGCGCGCCTTGATGGCATCGCGTTCAAGCGCAACACTCTTCATGCGGCTCTGCAATTCGCCGCCGCTCAAGTATGGCATGAGCACGGTGAAAATCGTGGCAAATACCGCAAGGCCGGTCAGTGCAACAAACAGAAACTGCGGATCGGTGATGCTCTTCATGAAAGAAGCCATGACTATTCTCCTTACATGTCGAAGTTGATCATCTTCTTCATGACCATGATGCCGATGCTCATCCAAGTCAGGCCGATGCCGAGCAGCATGTGGCCAGTGCTGGTTGTGAAGAGAAGCATGATGTAGTCAGGCGAAGACAGATAGACGAGAAGTGTCACGATGAAAGGCAGCGCGCCGATGATCGCGGCCGAGGCTTTGGCTTCCATCGACAATGCGGCAACTTTGGCTTTCATCTTCTTGCGGTCACGCAGAACGCGCGAGAGATTGCCCAATGCTTCCGACAGATTGCCGCCGGCCTGAGACTGGATCTGAATGACGATGCCGAAAAAGTTTGCTTCCGGGCATGGTACGGTTTCGTACATTTTCCCGGCAGCTTCCGGAACCGACAGGCCGATCTGCTGCTGGTCGATGATGCGCTGAAACTCGGATTTGACCGGCTCTTTGGCTTCGTTTGCAATCAGGCGCAGACCGTCGTTCAAAGGCAGGCCGGATTTGACTGCGCGCACGATGATGTCGATTGCGTTCGGGAATTCATCGAGGAACTTTTTCATGCGGCGCGAACGCAGGAACGAAACAATCCACCTTGGAAAGCCGACGCCAAAAACCAGAGCTGCGCCAGGAAGTCCATAGATTGGCCCGCCGGCGAAGAAGTAGACTATCGATGCGACGACAGCCGCAATTGCGGACAAAATGTAGAATTTCTTGATGTCAATTTTCATACCCGCCTGCTGCATCTGTATCTTGAGCGGCGGGCGCTGGATCATTTTCTCGCGGTTTTTCTGCCGCGCTTCGAGATCCTTGAGATTGTCCTGAACTGCCTTTCGGCGCTTGTTGGCATCATTGGCCTTGTCCTTCAAGGCGCGTGCCGAAGACCGGTCTGTGTCTGCGGCCTGAATGGATTTCAGGCGCTTGTCTGTCCGGCTTTCCTCTTCGATTTTCTGGAAGAGCAAGGCATAAACCAAGGCGGCCCCGCTGAAACCGGCGAGGGCGATAAATGCCAATGTGTTAGTGTCCAAGCCAAACATGTACTGTTACCCGTGATGCACTAGTTGCGGATCTGCTCCATCGAATCCAAAGCATTGGCGAGCCGGTTTTCTTCATTGAAGTAACGCGCGCGGTCCCAAAAGGCCGGGCGTCCGACACCGGTCGAAACATGCTTGCCGATGATCTTGCCGTTGGCGTCTTCGCCACGCATGTCATAGAGCATCAAGTCTTGCGTAATGATTACGTCGCCTTCCATGCCGATTACTTCGGTAATGTGAGTGATGCGGCGCGAGCCGTCGCGAAGTCGCATGGCCTGAATGATGATGTCGACCGAGCCGACAATAATTTCGCGCACAGTTCTCTGCGGCAGCGTAAAACCGCCCATGGCGATCATCGATTCAATACGGTTCAAACACTCGCGAGGCGAGTTGGAGTGGATGGTTCCCATTGAGCCATCGTGACCGGTGTTCATGGCCTGAAGCAGATCGAACACTTCAGGTCCGCGCACTTCGCCGACGATGATGCGCTCGGGGCGCATGCGCAGGCAGTTCTTGACGAGGTCGGTCATGGTGATCTGACCCTCGCCTTCAAGGTTAGGCGGGCGGGTTTCAAGACGGACCACATGCGGCTGCTGCAGTTGCAATTCGGCCGAGTCTTCGCAGGTGATGATGCGCTCGTCCCGGTCGATGTAGTTGGTGAGGCAATTGAGCAAGGTCGTTTTGCCGGAACCGGTACCGCCGGAAATAACCACATTGCAGCGGACGCGCCCGATGATCTGCAGGATGGTCGCGCCTTCCGGCGAAATCGCGCCGAACTTGACGAGCTGATCGAGCGTCAGCTTGTCTTTCTTGAACTTGCGGATTGTGAGCGCAGCGCCGTCAATGGCGAGCGGCGGGGCAATCACATTGACACGTGAACCGTCGGGAAGACGGGCGTCACAGATTGGCGAGGATTCATCGACGCGGCGGCCAACCTGGCTGACGATGCGCTGGCAAATGTTCAAGAGCTGCTGGTTGTCGCGGAAACGGATGTTGGTTTCCTGAACCTTGCCTGCGACTTCGATGTAGGTTTTCTTTGCGCCATTGACCATGATGTCGGCGATGTCATCGCGGGCCAGGAGCGGCTCAAGCGGGCCATAGCCGAGAACATCATTGCAGATGTCTTCAAGCAGTTCTTCCTGTTCGGCAATCGACATTGCAAAATTCTTGATCGCAATGATGTCGTTAACGATATCGCGGATTTCTTCGCGGGCAGTCTCGGCGTCAAGTTTCGCCAGCTGCGACAAATCAATCGTATCGATCAGGGCAGAGAAAACCTGCGACTTGGTGTCGTAATAATTGTCGCCCTTTTCCCGGGCCTGGCGCGGGGCCGAAGAGCTGCCGACTGCCACTGCGGGCATCGGCGCTTGAGAGGCCGCTGCCGTCGGAGCAGGC
>JBGSHY010000012.1:0-10952 GCA_041751995.1 Rhizobiaceae bacterium
GGCCGTCATGACGCCGGCAAGCCCGGAGAGCAGGCCCGCTGCCATATAGACCTTAATCAGGTGGTTGCCGATGTTGATGCCGGAAACCCGGGCTGCCTGCGGGTTCGCACCGATGGCGTATGTGAACTTGCCGTATCGCGTATAGGAGAGTGCAATATGGAAGATGGCCGCAACGATCAAGAACACGATCACCGGGCGCGGAACCGGAAAGCCCATCACATCAAAGCTCTGGCCAAACCAAGTGAAGCGGTCGTGCAGGAGAGCAACGGGCTGACCTTCAGTATACCATTTGGCCAGACCACGTGCCGAAACCATCATGCCGAGAGTCGCGATGAACGGCGGGATTTTCGTCTTTGAAATGATCAATCCGTTGATGCCGCCCATCAACAACCCGAGCGCCAGGCCGACCAGGATCGGCCAAATCGGACTGATGTCCAACAGCCATGGGTGGTTGATGAACACCGCCCGTCCGTTTGTCGCCGTTTGCGCAAAACTTGAGGCAACCATCGCCACAAAACCGACAATCGACCCGGAGGAAAGGTCAACGCCGGCTGTTATGATGACCTGCGTCACGCCGACCGCGATGATGCCTATAACCGACACCTGAAGCACGATAATTGAAAGGCGCTGCTTGTTGGCCAAAAAACTTTCGCCGACATAAATCCAGCCGAGCACTTCAAACACCAGCGCAATGCCGATCAGCACGGCCAGGATCGAGACTTCCGGCGGCAAACGGCGGACGGATTTCAGCCCCGTGGTCGATGCGCCTGCTTCGTTTTCTGTGGTGGACATGTAAAACCCCTTTAAAACCTCGTCTGCACCTCAGTGCGACGCCAATTCCATGATCTTGACCTGATCCGCATCCTTGCGGTCGAGAAAGCCGGTGATCCTGCCTTCGTGGACGACCATGATGCGGTCGCTCATGCCAAGCACCTCGGGCATTTCCGACGAGATCATGATGACCGCGACGCCTTCACCGGCGAGCTTGGAGATCAGCCGGTGGATTTCCGCCTTGGCCCCGACATCAATGCCGCGTGTCGGCTCGTCGAGGATCAAGATTTTTGGCCGCGTGAGCAGCCAGCGCGCGATCAGCACCTTTTGCTGATTTCCGCCCGACAGGTTGATGATTGGCTCGTGCATGTCAGGTGTTCGCACCCGCAACGTGCGGGCAACCTCGATGGAATCCCTGGCCAGCTGCGCCTGCTGCACAAAGCCGTTCTTGACATATCGGTTCTGCAGCACGGCCATCTGGACATTCTGCTGGATGTCGAGGAGCAGAAAGCAGCCGGTCTCCTTTCGGTCCTCCGTAAGGAATGCCATGTGATGCGCCATTGCGTCCGCAGAGGAGCGAATGGAAACTTCCTTGCCCCTGATTGAAATCGTTCCGGCATCTGCAGGCGTGACGCCGAAAATGGTCTCGGCAATGTTGCTGCGCCCGGAACCGACAAGTCCGGCGATCCCGAGAATTTCCCCGGCGCGCACGTCAAACGACACATCCTTGAATATGCCGTTGAGCGTCAGGTTCCTGACCGAAAGCACCACGTCGCCAATCGGCACGGTTTCTTTCGGGAACATCTGGGTGATCTCGCGTCCGACCATCATCTTGATGATCTCGTCGCGCGTCACTTCCGATGATTTCTTGGTGTCGATGTATTTGCCGTCGCGGAACACCGAAACCTCGTCGGCAATCTCGAACAGCTCGTTCATCTTGTGCGTGATGTAGATGATGCCTTTTCCGTCGGCTTTCAGCCTGCGGATGATCTTGAACAGATGCTCGACTTCGCGCTCCGTCAGCGCCGAGGTTGGCTCGTCCATGATCAGGATATCGGATTCGTAGGAAACTGCCTTGGCGATTTCGACCATCTGCCGGTTGGCGACGCTCAAATGGCCGACTTCCATGTCCGGATCGAGTTCAATGTTCAAGCTGTTGAACAGGTCAACCGTCATCTGGCGCATCTTGCCATGTTCGATGAACCCGAAGCGGTTGGTCGGCTCCCGGCGGATCCAGATGTTTTCGGCCACCGTCATCGGGCCCATCAGGTTCAATTCCTGATGGATCATCGCGATGCCGTTTTCCAAGGCATCGAGCGGGCCGTTCAGTTTGATATCAACGCCTCGCAATTTGAATGAGCCGGAGTCTGGTGTGTAGATGCCCGCGACAATTTTCATCAAGGTCGATTTGCCCGCGCCATTCTCGCCCATCAGGGCGTGAACCGTGCCCCGCTTCAGGCGCAAATGAACATTGTCCAGCGCCAGAACGCCGGGGAATTCCTTGCGGACGTTTTCGACTTCAAGAATGTAGTCTGATCCGGGCACGGCTCCGCTCTCGCGAACGGCCTTCATGGTAGAAGGGCTCAGCATGGCGATTTGTCCTCCACGACCAAATCGAAGCGTCTATTTGCAAGAATGTCAAAAAAAATGCGCCGCCGGTTGCAGCGGCGCATTCAGATCATGTACTGATCTTAGTTCTTGGACATGAACTGTTCCATGTTTTCCGGCGTCACCAGCTGGAAGGGAATGTAGACCTTCGGGTCCACCTTTTCGCCCGCCACCAGCTTGACGGCTGTGTCAACGGCGCCCTTGCCCTGACCGGCAGCGTCCTGGAACACGGTAACGTCCAAGTCACCTGCCTTCATGTAGGCAAGCGCTTCCTGGGTGGCGTCAATGCCGCCGACAACCACGTCCTTCATGTCCCAGCCCGCAGCCTTCATAGCGTTGATCGCGCCGATGGCCATGTTGTCATTGTTGGCGATGACGGCAGCTGGCTTGTGGCCGGCGGCAATCCAGTTGGTCATGAGGTCCTGCGCCTTCACGGGATCCCAAACGGCGGTCTGCTCGTCGAGGACCTTGAGGCCTGCGCATTCCGGCGTGGCGATCACGTCGTGAATGTCCTTGGTCCGCTGCACGGCAGCCTGGTTGCCAAGGTCGCCGACCATGATCAAGATGTCGCCCTTGCCGCCAAGCAGCCTGCAGACTTCCTTGGTTTCAAGTGTGCCGGATTCCACTTCGTTGGACGCGACGAAAGCGCCCTTCGGGCCGAGTGCGTCAACGTCGATCGGCTCCCGGTTGACATATACGATCGGGATGCCTGCGTCGTTGGCAAGCTTGGTCATCGGGGCAGTGGCAGACGTATCGACAGCGTTGACGATGATGGCGTCAACCTTGGCGGCGATGAAGTTCTGCACCTGGCTGAGCTGCTTGGAAACGTCGTTTTCAGCGATTTCAACCTGGATGGTCTGACCTGCATCCGCGCCGGCCTTTTCAATGCCTTTTTGCAGAACGGTCAGGAATGTGTCGGTGTTGGCCATCGTCACACCGATGTTGCCTGCATAGGCGGTGCTCGCCATGACGGCGCTGGCAGCGAGTGCCAAAAGAATTTTCTTCATGTCGTTCCTCCACAGATTGGTGCCCGGCAACACCTGACAATTAAGCCGGGATTTCCCACTTCAGGGAATTCAAATCCGGACGCGTCTCCCATTTAGAATAAAAATGTCGCACCCGAAAATTATGGAATATTCATTCCATTTATTTGAAATCCCGTCAACGGGATTCTCGTAAACGGACCAACCAAATTGTTTCAGCCGGCAACTGCTTTTTCAATATAGGCAAAGCTGTCGCCGATAGCCGTTGCAGGGTCCATCAGGGAATGCACCTTTGGCGAGAACGGCTCATACGAAAACGCGCCGGTGTATCCGGCAGCGAGCAATTCCTTGATTTGTACAATATTGCCGAGCAGGTCCCGCGCATCGACGAGGATACGATGGCCGTCCTGCATCTCTTCCACGTTCAGCGATGGATCGACGACGCCCGATATATGGACGATACCGGTATGCTCGGGAAAAATTGCGCCGCCGCCGGCCAGATGATGGTGGAATGTGTCGTGGACGAGCTTGAACCGGCCGGTGCCGCCGACAGCCTCGATGGCCTCAACGGCTTCAGTCTTGCTGCGCAACGAGGATGACGTGAAGCCGAGCGGCTCGACCAGCCCGATCAGGTTCGCCTTTTCCAGCATCGGCAGAATTTCGCCCAGCGCTTCCCGCAGGGCGGCAAGGCGTTCGGTGTCGCTCCATTTCGGCGCGTCGTTGCGCGGGATGAGGCTGATCGACTCGGCGCCGCTTGCCACGGCCTGATCGATGAGCATCTGGACTTTGACGCGCATGGCGTCGTTCCATGAGTTGAAACCATAAGCTTCCGAAAGTCCCAAAAGCCGCAGCCCCTTTGACCTGGCGTAGGCGCCGATTGCGGCAGGTTCCTCGCTGTCGAAAAATGCCGCGTCGGTCAGCTTCTTGTCGGCCAGATCATTGCGCAACTCGACGCCGATGCAGCCGAGCGACGCCGCCAGATCCAGAAAGCTGCGGCAATCCAGCCTCGGCGTCGTCATGTGGTTGAGGGCAAAGTGCGGCGTCAGGCTGGCGGCCATTCTTGTGAATCCTTGAATGTGCGAATGCGTCAGCGCCTTTGATGGGCGCGGGGATCAAGAAAAGCGGGGCGGTGGCCGCAGAGTCAAACGACTTGAGCCCAACAATCCATCATTCATGCCAAAAAGAAGAGAATGCCTTGATAAAAAACTATCAAAACCATCATAAACTTGCATTCAGATATTCTCTGAAATGTGCATTTCCAGCGGCAGGAAGAGTTGGCCGGGCAAATTATTGTCTTTCTGCGAGACGGCGCTGGCCATCAGATCGACCAAACGCTCGCACAAAAGCGGGAGCGGCGTGGATATGGTCATGGTGATGAGCTGGTCGGCGAGCGCGGCACGCGTCATCGGTGTCAGCTCATTCAGGATGACCACCAGATCGCGCTGTCCGGCCGCTTCGCGCAAGGCGTCCACGGCGCCTTCCATGCCGCCGCCCGCGACATAGAAACCAACCAGTTCCCTGTGGCGCACCATCAGTTCCTGAATGGCCGCATAGGTGAAACGCCGGTCGTCAAGATTGACCAGCGTGTCCAAAAGATGAAAATCCGGCGCATGCTCGCGGAAATAGGTGCGGAAGCCGATTTCGCGCAAGTCGTGACCGAGGAACCGGTGACTCCCGACAAATATCGCGACTTTGCCAGGCTTTTTGGCGGTCTTGGCGATGGTCCAGGCGGCAACGCGGCCGACTTTTCGGTTGTCGACGCCCACATAGCCGCTACGCACGCCGATGGCGAAATCCGACAGAAGCGAGAAAACCGGTATTCCTTTCTCGCGCAATTCCGCCACGGCAGCGGTTATATTCGGATGATCGACAGCAACCATGGCAATGGCGTGAACCTTTGGCGCCATTTCCTTCAGCTTCGCCACCACGACCGCGGGAGCCATGTCTGAGACATAGTCAAGCACGCACACGCCGCGGAATTTGGTCGCGTCGCGGATCGACTTTTCCATTGTCGCGCCGAATGACCTGTAAAACTCGGTTTCCGGCTTTTGCAGCAGGATGCCCAGCTTGATTTGCGGCAAGTCCGCGTGGATCCGTTGACGGATCAGGCCCGCAGCATGATAGCCGATGGCTGTCGCTGCTTCATAGACCCGCCGCGATGTCTCTCCCCGCACCGGATGGCGGCCATTCAGCACGCGATCCACGGTGGCGACACTGACGCCGGATTTGGCGGCGACATCGGCAATTGTTGGACGTGATCCCATCGCTTGCTCTCCCTCAAGTTCGGTCTGACTGCGCCTCATACACAATTTGATAGAAAATGATAGAAAAAACCTCACAGCATTTGACGATTTTGCTGTCGTTGCCCTAGATGGCCGCAATCACGGAGGGTTCAATCATGGCAAGTCCAGTGCACGACTACGGCATGCTCGGGCGCGACGCGCAAATGGCTGTCGAAAAAGGGCTGAAGTCGGCCGAGTGGTATCACACCGAAGTTTCCCGCAAGGATTTGAAGGAGTTGATGAAGCGCTCCGATTATCCGGCAATCCGCGATACCGTCATTTGGCTCGGGCTGATGATCGTGTTTGCGGCCGGCGCTGTCTGGGCCTTTCCGTCGCTGTGGTCGATCCCGTTTTTTCTAGCCTATGGCGTGCTTTATGGCTCGGCCACGGATTCGCGCTGGCATGAGTGCAGCCACGGCACGGCCTTCAAGACGCCGTGGATGAATGACGTGGTCTACCAGATCGCCTGCTTCATGATCATGCGCAACCCGGTGACATGGCGCTGGAGCCATACACGGCATCATACCGATACACTGATCATCGGCCTCGATCCGGAAATCGCCGTCATGCGCCCGCCAGTGCTGTTCAAAGTGTTCCTGAACCTTTTCGGCATCCTTGATGCTTACGCGGCCATGAAAGCGATGCTGATCAATGCGGCGGGCGTCGTCACGCCGTCCGAAAAAAGCTACGTTCCGGAGTCAGAGTGGCCAAAGCAGATTTTCGCCGCCCGTGTCTGGCTGCTTATCTATGTCGCGGCCATTGTCCTGGCGAATTACCTGCAGTCATGGCTGCCCGTCCTGTTGGTCGGCACGCCGCGCCTTTACGGTGCCTGGCACCACATCATGACCGGCCTGATGCAGCATGGCGGACTTGCGGACAATGTGCTCGATCACCGCATGAATTCGCGCACGGTCCATATCAACCCGGTATCACGCTTCATCTACTGGAACATGAACTACCATGTTGAGCACCACATGTTCCCGATGGTGCCGTATCATGCCCTGCCGCAACTCCACAAACTGATCGGTCACGATCTTCCTGAGGCAAATCCATCAATTTGGTCCGCCTACAGGGAAATTATCCCCGTCTGGCTGCGCCAATTGAAGTATGAAGACTATTTTTTGGTTCGTGATCTGCCTAAAACAGCCAAGCCCTACCGTCCGGAGCTGCATGATGCGGTCTCTGCGGCGGCAGAATGAAATTTGCGAATTGAAGAGGGTCAATTGACATGAGCAACTGGGTTGAAGCCTGTGCCGAGGGCGATATCGAGCTTGAGGACTTGATTGGCTTCAAGCATGCCGGTCAGGACTATGCGATCTACCGCAGCCCCGACGACAAGTACTACGCCACAGCCGGTCATTGCACCCATGAACAGGTGCTGCTCGATGGCGGGCTAGTTATGGACTACATCATCGAATGCCCGAAGCATAACGGCCGCTTTGATTACCGCACGGGCGAAGCCAAGGGCGCGCCGGTCTGCATCAACCTCAAGAGTTTTCCGGTCAAGGTTGAGGGCGGAAAAGTCTTCATCGATCTCGCCTGATCATGGCAAGGATGGTCATCATCGGCGGTGGAAAAGCCGGAGCCCGCGCTGCAGTCGCCTTGCGCGAGAACGGCCATGAGGGGCCGATCACCCTGATTACGGGTGAAATCCACGCGCCCTACGACCGCCCGCCATTGTCCAAGGCTGTCATCACCGATGCCGACCATCCGCATCCGCCTTTCCTGACAGATGAGGCGACGCTGAAATCGATCAATGTCGAACTGATTGCGGGAACCGTGGCCCAATCCATCGACAGGGCAGGCCATGCGGTTCACCTCGCCGATGGCAGGACCGTGCAATACGACAAGCTTCTCGTGGCGACAGGCGCCGTGCCCCGCCGCATCAATTTGCCGGGTTCCGACTCCGCACGGGTCCGCTATTTGCGAACCTATGAAGACGCAATGGCACTTCGGACGCAGATTCATGACGGCGGCCACGTCATCATTATCGGCGGTGGTTTCATTGGCCTGGAAGTCGCTTCCAGCGCCCGAAAACTTGGCGCATCCGTCACGCTGATCGAGGGGCTTCCGCGTGTCCTGTCACGAGGCGTGCCCGAAGAGGTGGCGCAAGTGGTCACCAGGCGCCACGAGACCGAAGGCGTCGATATTCGTTGCTCCACCGGCATCACTGGCTTCGAAGATCGCGGTGACAAGGTCGAGGTGGTGCTCTCCGATGGGAAAGCCGTGGTCGGCGATTTGGTGCTGATCGGCATCGGCGCAGTGCCGGTCACAGCACTTGCCGAAAAGTCCGGCCTGCTGATCGAAAACGGCATTGCCGTCGATGACCGGCTGCGCACATCCGACCCCGATATTTACGCCGCCGGTGACTGTGTTTCCTTCCCGCTCACCGTCTATGGCGGCCGCCGCGTCCGGCTCGAAAGCTGGCGCAGCGCGCAGGATCAGGGCGCGCTCGCTGCGGCCAATATGTTGGGCAAGGGCGAACAGTTGGCGACAGTCCCATGGTTCTGGTCGGACCAGTATGACTTGACGCTGCAGATCGCCGGATTGCAGGACGAAGGCGTGTCGACGGTCCGGCGCGACCTGTCGGACACTGCATTCATCCTGTTCCACATCGCGGCTGACGGCCGTCTCGTCGCGGCCAGCGGCATCGGCGTCGGCAATGCAGTCGCCAAGGATATTCGGCTTGCCGAAATGATTATCGGCAAAGGCTTGAAGCCAGCGCCTGCCGAACTGGCGGACCCGACAGTGAACATGAAGCGGCTGCTTGCGGGTTAAAATCTTCAACCCGTTTCGGCTGCTTCATGCGGTCCATTGATGGACAGGCATTCCCGTCGCCTGCAGTTCCGCATAGCGTTCCGCCAAGGCTTGAAAATCCGGGCCATGAACATGGACAAAGCGCCTTTGCCAGTTTGCGCCAGTCTGACCTGACAAGATACGCGGGTGCAGAACCGCGTCAAAATAGTGGTCGAGATCATTCCGGCTGACGCCTTTGTTCTCAAGGGCGCGGCGGGCATCCGGCAAAAGGCGCTCCAGCAGCAAGGTTTGAACGTTCACCAGTTTGCCTTGCCATTTGACACCCGCAGCAAGCCCATGCCGCGCACAGGCGTAAAAATTAGCTCGCGCGTCCTCGAATGGCGTTTCGGCTTCCGGCGGCGATTCAGCTTCACCCAACGCCAGGGCCAAGCCGTAGTTAAGCGCAAGATTGGCGATACAGTCTTCAATCGACGGACCGGCCGGCATCACCCGCTGCTCGATCCGAAGGTGTGGAGTTCCATCATCTTTGAACCCGATGATGGGCCGCAGCCAGCGCCAGATGGTGCCGTTTTGCAGCCGCAGATGCGCCAGATACGCGCCATCGTCATTGAGCGCAGGAAGCAGAACCGGATAGCTCAAATTTTCGAGGAACGGCTCCAGCATCGAATGGCGCAGGTATCCGGTGCCAAGCGTGACGCGCGGCGCATCCCGGCCTTGCGCATCACGAAATCCGTGCAGGGCGGTGGATTGCTCGAAGGCAGCAATCCGTGTTTCCGCCCACAACGACTTGCCATAGAGGAAGGGCGAATTCGCGGTCGCCGCAACGAGCGGCGCGGCGGCGATCACCGAAGCATTGTAAAGCCGGACTGCCTGATCCGGATTGATCTTGAGATGACCCTGCAGTGACGTGCAGGCCGCCTCCAGCATCAGGTGCGGGCTGCGGTAATCAAGTGTTTCCTGTCCTTCGATTTTAATGTGCAGCGGCGCTCCGGCGCGCAGGCGGAAAACTTCGCTGTTCAAAGCCCGGTAGCGTGGCGACTCCGACATCCAATTCGGCTGCAGCATGTCATCCTGGACCGTTGGCAATATGCCGGTCGCCACAATGCCAAGCCCCATCGAATGCGCCACCGCTTCGCAACGCTTCCACAGCGTTGCCAGCTTTATATGCGTGCGTGACAGAAAGTCAGACTGCAGCGGTTCGGGGTCGATATTGAGCTCGAAATTGTACTTCGACAGTTCCGGCACCACCTGGGGGTCATTGACCGCTGTGAGGAATTCGGCGTTGCGCGGCGCGGGCAAATGGTTTTCGTCAATCAGCCACGCTTCAAGTTCAAGTCCTGTCGTGGCAATACCGGCTTGTTCAAAAGTGCCGTCATGGAACCAGCGGTTAAGCGTCGCGGTCTCGGCCCGCAGCCTGGCATGAAACTCGGCGTGCTCCTCGGCGCTGAATGCTGAACGGGATATGTCCTGTCCCACGCGTCCCCCCTCCCGCCAGACTGCGCTGTCGTCTGGTGCAGCTCATAGCATTTCGCGCGCCGCGCCTCCATGTGTGATTGTGCCACGCGCAGGGTTGTAGCCGGCAGAGGGAGCGTAAGCTCTATTTTTCTTTGGCCGGTCGATCAGTTGGAAAACAGCAGTCTCGGCTCGCTTTCCGCGCCATGGTGATACATCGGCCAATTGAGATAGCGGGTCACCGCCTCTTTGACGATCGAAGCGTGATGGCCGCGCACCATGGCGACGTGGTGCTCGAAACCGTTCTGGGCGACAAAGCGCATCAGCTTGCGCAGTTCTTTAACCTTGGTGACGGCGATGCCGCCATCCATCGGGAACGGATCGTCGGTGAACTCACCTTCGCCGAGATAGGCTTTGAGTGTGCCGCGCCGGTCGTCTGATGACAGGCGGAAATAGGTCATCGGTCCGGCGATCACCTTGCCCTTGACCGCGCCAAAGCACTTTTCACGGCCAATGGTTTCGCCGAGCACGTCCAGCTCGCTGATCTCAGGAGTTGCGCCGATGAACTTTTTCGGGAAATTGCCGCAGTGGGTGCATACGCATTTTTCCGGATCGGATCCGTAATTGTTGTTCCAGTCGAGAATGGCCGGCGGCGCGTCCGAGGCAAGCGCCAGCGCAAACATCGACAGCGCCCCCATGATGTCCACCTCGCAGGCGCTCGGCATCAGTTCCTCGCCCATCATCGACATGGTGAGGCACGTCGCGCAGCCGAAATTATCCTGCAGCGAGCGCCAGCACTGGATGGCCGAAGCATCGCATTCATTGGCTTCAATCCATCGGTCAACGGCCAGCGACCATTTGGCCTGGCGAGTGATCTGCTCCGGCTTGATGTGCGCCGGGATGCGGCCATAGGCCTTGATGGCGGCGAGTTTGGCGACAAGATCGCCATCGGTGTCAGAAACTTTCGACGCCGCGCCGATCATCTCGGAAAGGTCCACGGTGACCACGGTGATGCCCGCTGCCTGCAAAAGTTTTTCGCTGTAGCGCATGGTCTGGAACGCGCCGGTCCGCGCGCCGATGGCGCCGAGCCGTGCGCCGC
>JBGSHY010000013.1:0-41280 GCA_041751995.1 Rhizobiaceae bacterium
CGATCTCCCTCGCGGAGCGCAGGGGCAAAGCCCCGACAGCGTGAGCGCCAAAACCTCGCGCGGCACGTCCATCGGCGCATCCTCGGACCCCAAGACCCGCGCCGCTGCCGGGTTGAACCCCGTCGCCGGTCTGGAGATTTCGCTCGAAGAGGCCGAGAAGCTCGGCCCCAATGGCGTCACGGCAACGGTTGAAGCGCTTTCCGCGCTGATTGAATCCGGCAATCCGCTGTTCAAGAACGGCCAGATGTGGACGCCGCACCGGCCCGCCCGCCCGGAGAGATCCGAGGGTGGCGTGCGGTTCGAGATGGTCACGGATTTCAGCCCGTCCGGCGACCAGCCGACGGCGATCAAGGATCTGGTTGAGGGCATCGCCAACGAGGACCGCACGCAGGTGCTGCTCGGCGTCACCGGCTCCGGCAAGACCTTCACCGCCGCGCAGGTCATCCAGGCCACCCAGCGCCCGGCGCTGATCCTTGCGCCCAACAAGACGCTCGCCGCCCAGCTTTACGGCGAAATGCGCTCGCTGTTCCCCTACAATGCGGTCTAGTATTTCGTCTCCTACTACGATTATTACCAGCCCGATGCCTACGTCCCGCGCACGGTCTCGTTCATTGAGAAGGAATCCTCGATCAACGAGCAGATCGACCGGATGCGCCACTCGGCCACCCGCTCGCTGCTGGAGCGCGATGACGTCATCATCGTCGCGTCCGTCTCGTGCATCTACGGCATCGGCTCGGTCGAAACCTACACCGCGATGACCTTCCAGATGAAGGTCGGCGACCGGCTCGACCAGCGCGCGCTGCTGGCCGACCTCGTGGCGCAGCAATACAAGCGCCGCGACATGGATTTCACCCGCGGCTCGTTCCGGGTGCGCGGCGACACCATTGAAATTTTCCCCGCCCATCTGGAGGACCGCGCCTGGCGCATCTCGCTGTTCGGCGACGAGATTGACTCGATCGCCGAGTTCGATCCGCTCTCCGGCAAGAAGACCGACGACCTCAAGCAGGTCAAGATCTACGCCAACTCGCATTATGTCACCCCGCGCCCGACGCTGCAGCAGGCGGTGAAGTCGATCAAATCCGAGATGAAGCAGCGGCTGGAGGAACTGACCCGCGCCGGCCGCCTGCTCGAGGCGCAACGCCTCGAACAGCGCTGCACCTTCGACATCGAGATGCTTGAAGCCACCGGCTCCTGCGCCGGCATCGAGAATTATTCGCGCTATCTCACCGGCCGTCAGCCCGGCGAGCCGCCGCCCACCCTGTTTGAATATATCCCCGACAATGCGCTGGTGTTCATCGACGAAAGCCACGTCACCATCCCGCAGATCGGCGCCATGTACCGGGGCGATTTCCGCCGCAAAGCGACGCTGGCCGAATACGGCTTCCGCCTGCCGTCCTGCATGGACAACCGGCCGTTGCGCTTTGAAGAGTGGGACGCCATGCGCCCGCTCACCGTCGCCGTGTCGGCCACGCCCGGCAAATGGGAGATGGAGCAGGCCGGCGGCGTCTTCGCCGAGCAGGTCATCCGCCCCACCGGTCTGATCGATCCGCCCGTTGAAGTCCGCCCCGCCAAGAGCCAGGTCGATGACGTGCTCGACGAAATCCGCCAGACCACCGCCAAAGGCTACCGCACCCTCGTCACCGTCCTCACCAAGCGCATGGCCGAGGACCTCACCGAATATCTCCACGAACAGTCGGTCCGCGTGCGCTACATGCACTCCGACATCGACACGCTGGAGCGCATCGAAATCCTGCGCGACCTGCGCCTCGGCACGTTCGACGTGCTGGTCGGCATCAACCTGCTCCGCGAAGGCCTCGACATTCCCGAATGCGCGCTGGTGGCCATTCTCGATGCCGACAAGGAAGGCTTCCTGCGCTCGGAAACCTCGCTGATCCAGACCATCGGCCGTGCCGCGCGCAACGTCGATGGCAAGGTCGTGCTCTATGCCGACAACATCACCGGCTCGATGGAGCGGGCGATGGCTGAAACCAACCGCCGCCGCGAAAAGCAGCACGCTTTCAATCTCGAGCACGGCATCACGCCGGAAAGCATCAAGAAGAACATCGGCGACATTCTCGACAGCGTCTACGAGCGCGACCACGTCCGCGCCGACATCACCGGCCTGGGCACCGATCAGGGCGCGATGATGGGCAACAACCTCGCCGCCCACATCACCGCGATGGAAAAACAAATGCGCGAGGCCGCCACCGACCTCGACTTCGAAACCGCCGCAAGACTGCGCGACGAAATCAAGCGCCTGCGCGAAATGGAGCTGGCGATAGCGGATGATCCGCTGGCGAAGGACCCCACGGACTCCCCAAGCCCAAGGCGGCGCAGCGGCGGCGGAGAGCCGATCTCCCCCCTCGCGGGGGAGATGTCCGACAGGACAGAGGGGGGCGCCTCGCGCCAAGGCTTCCGCAAAAACACCCTCGACGAAATGACCGTCGGCCGCACCGAAGTGCCGCTCGGTGGTCAGGTTCCGCAAAAGCCCGGCGACCTCGAACCCCGCCGCAACCGCTCCGGCGCAGGCAGCTATGAGGATGCGTCAGATTTGAAACGGCAGAAGCGCAGGCCGGGGAAGACGGGGCGGCCGGGGCGGTAATTTGGCTGCGGCGGCCGTAGCGTCCAACGCCGGTCAGCACCATCTTGCTTTGCAATCTAAATGCAACTTAAAGTGATTCATGCCTCCGTCGGTTGGGCTTTCACAAAGCTTGCGAAATATTGCAAAAATGGTATATTCCATGAATTGGTCTGTAGAATTCCTGAACCATGAGGTCAGGCAGGAACTTGAAGTGCTGCCAAAAGACATCAGGGCAAGCTTTCTGCGTATCGTTCTATTGATCGAGAACTTCGGCCTGCCAAAAGTCAGGGAACCTTATGTCAAACATTTGGAAGGTCCGGTTTGGGAAATGCGGATGAAGGGCAAGGACGGCATCGCCCGCGCCGCCTATGTCACCGCAACAGAAAAGCGCGTTGTGATCGTGCGGGTGTTTGAAAAGAAGACCCAGAAAACACCGCGCCGGGAAATCGAGTTGGCGCTGAAACGCGCAAAGGATGTGACATGACCACTGCAAGTCTCAAAGTCAGCAATCTGGCGAAAGAGTGGCTCAAGGACCCGGAGTTCAAGGCCGAATATGATGCTTTGGAAGACGAGTTCAACCTCGCCGCCGCCCTGATTCAAGCCAGAAGCCTCGCCGCCATGACCCAGGAACAAGTCGCCGCCGCCATGGGTACCACCCAAGCCGCCATCGCCCGTCTGGAAAGCGGGAGGTCATTGCCATCGACACGGACGCTGAAACGGTTTGCGGATGCAACGGGGTTGAAGCTGCGGATCGGGTTTGAGCGGTAGGGGGGGGCATTACGGTTATAGGGGTAAGGTTTAGCCCTTGAAACAAACGTCCCGATGCCATTCCATATAGTGTGGATGAGGTCGCATGTGGGCTCTGTCGGGCACAATTGCCTTCAAATCTGGCAACAGTAGATGTGAAACATCATGGTTTAGGTGACGGGACTTTAGGATTGTATAGTCATCTCTCATTGAAAGAAGACCGCGATCAAACATCCAGTGGACAGTTCCCGAAAGTGCAACACCATTGCGAATTGAGTCAGATCCTCCTGCTTCAACAGGCTTGATATGTGCTGCCTCTACCTCGGGCCGCCCCTTACCATTGATAAGTCGTAGCCCAGTAAATGCGCAAGTCCGGTCATATGCTTCTCTAATATGTTGCTTGAACTTTGCTTCACGAAATGGCCGACTAAGTAGTTGATGAACTACGCGGCGGCTCACTACCTCCAATGGATTGTGCTCATATGCAGCTTGCTCGAGCTCAGAAAATTGCAATGAAGGTCGAGTATCAACTTCATCAGTCCGGTCTGGCCACTCTGCATCTTTGGATAGCCCGCGCGCTACAATAGCTGCGAACTCAGTCCCTGAGATAATACGAACAGCCTGAATTGCCCTACCGCCGTTGACCGAACCATCCTCGTTGAAGAGGGCCTTTTCAAAGCCGCCGTTCTCAGATTTATCTACCTCGGTATCAAAGTTAAGAAAGAAAGAAACATAAGCGTAATAGTGGTCTGGAATTTTCGAATCTGGAGCAATTCGGTCGACCTGCGCTACGCTTGAATAATATTGGCCTTTGCGACCCGGGACTGGTCCATAGTAAATGATGAGATCGCCGACGGTCTGCTGTATTCGGCTCAGATACTGCTTCGGGAAATGATAAAAGCTCGCAGGATTGTCATCGTACTGGCTGTCTTCCTTGTGATAGAAAATTGCCTTCGCCACTGTTTCACCCGAGAAATCTATTTCGAATCGGACAATGCAATGTGTTCCTGATTCATACAAGAGTTGTGATGCCTATCGTTTTCGCTCCCCCATCACCAACATTTGACCCGCCCCATCCTTGTCTCCATCGCCCTTGCACCCGACATTGCTCCCACCGATCAACCCGTCCAAGGAGCCAATCATGACAACACAGACCGCAATTCTTGCCGGCGGATGTTTCTGGGGCATGCAGGATTTGATCCGTCGCAGGCCGGGCGTGGTTTCAACGCGGGTCGGCTATTCCGGCGGCGATGTTCCAAACGCGACCTACCGCAACCACGGCACCCATGCCGAGGCAATCGAAATCACATTTGATCCGGCCAGGACCAGTTTCCGCGAATTGCTCGAGCTGTTTTTCCAGATCCACGACCCCACCACTAAAAACCGGCAGGGCAATGATGTCGGCACGGCCTATCGCTCGGCGATTTTCTACGCGGACGAGGCCCAGCGGCAGACGGCTCTGGAGACGATTGCCGATGTTAACGCCTCCGGCCTGTGGCCGGGCAAGGTGGTGACGGAGGTTGCGCCCGCCGGCCCTTTCTGGTTGGCCGAGCCGGAGCATCAGGACTATCTCGAGCGCTATCCGAACGGCTACACCTGCCATTTCCCGCGTCCGGGTTGGACATTGCCGAAGCGCGCGGCCTGAGTTGAATGCTGAAACGCCGAGACGCATGTTCCGGCGTTTTTCGTGGCTTCATGGCGGGCAGATTTGACCGATGCGGCTTTGCCGCAATTTAACCGTTGTGGGCACACACACCGCACGCCGCAACAGTCAGGAACTCTCATGTTGAATTTCAAGGCGTCGCCTTTTACTGTCAATCTTCGCGCCGCATTTGTCTTGCTGCCCTTCCTGAGTGCACCGGCATGGTCTCAGCAGACGCTTGATCCCAATGTCACCCAATACACGCTCGCCAACGGCCTGACCGTCGTGCTCGCGCCGTCCAGCACGGCGCAGTCGGTGGCGCTGGTGACGCAGTACAAGGTTGGTTCAGCCAATGAAGCGCCAGGCCGCAGCGGCTTTGCGCATCTGTTCGAACATCTGATGTTCGAGGGCACCAAGGCCGTGCCCGATTTTGACAAGGTGATTTCCGGCATCGGCGGCGAGAACAATGCGTTCACGCAGGAGGACACCACCACCTATTACATGACCGGCCCGAAAGGGGCGCTGCCGGTGTTCCTGCGGCTCGACGCAGACCGAATGGCCAATCTCGCCAGTGCCGTGAGCCAGGAGGATCTCGACAACCAGCGCCAGATCGTTCTCAACGAAATGCGGCAGAATGTGCTGGACCGGCCCGGCGGCGCGGCGGGCGCAGAGGCTGTTACAGCGCTCTATCCGGCGGGACACCCTTATGCCCATGCGACCATCGGTTCGATCGCCGATCTTGGCGCGGCAAAGCTTGACGATGTGGTGGCGTTTCACCGGATCAATTATGTTCCGTCAAACGCCATTGTCACGGTGACCGGCAGTTTTGACATCGAGAAGACCAGGGCGCTGATTGAACAGACATTCGGGGTTGTGCCGAAGGTTGACGCGCCGAAAGCCGTTGCGCCGGTGGCGCTGGCAGCCAAGGCGCAGAAGCTCGAATTTGTTGATGCGGTCGCGACACCGGTGGTGACCCTGGCATGGCCGGGCACGGAGGGTTTTTCCAAACAGACGGTGATCAACGACATGTTGTCTGTCGCCATGACTGTTGGTGAAAAGTCTCTCGAGAACAGGTTGGTGGTGCAGCAAGGGGTGGCTTCCTCGGTCGGCATGAATTGGGACAGCCGGCAACTCGGCGGCATGTTCACGGTAGCGGCAAATGGCGCGCAAGGCGTGAGCGCTGAAAAGCTGGAGGCGGGACTTCGCGCCGCGCTTGAGGCGATGCGGGCTGAAGGCATTTCGGAACAGACGCTGAAAGTTGTGCGGACGGATTTCGAGACCGGCTACGATCGCGTTCCATCCTCGCCGCTCGGCTTCGCCATGCAATTGGCGCACACGGCGCTGGATGGCGATGCGGCCTCCTGGCGAAAGGCGGTGGATATTTCAAAGACGGTGACAACGGAAGAAGTCACTGCTGCGCTGCGCGGCTTCGCCGATGCAACAGCACTGGTTTCCGTCATCAAGCCCGGCGCGCGAAACACCAGTTACCCGCCGGCAATCGCCGACTCGACCGGCGTATCGACGGCGGAGCAGGTGGCGGCGCGAGCCGAAGTTGTGATCCCGGAAACTGCCGTTCAAGATGCAGCCGCACTGGTGTTTCCATTGACGGCAACGCGCACATTGGCCAGCGGCGCCTTGCTCGTCGCCTACCACATCGACGACAAGGCGCAGGCCGGCATTGCCATATCGACCCGTGGCGGCAAGGTTGATGCGCCGGTTGGCTTGGCAAGGCTCGGCATGGCGGTGGACTCACGCGGCGCCGGCGATCTGCCGCTGTCCGACCTGAATGTCCGGTTCCGCGAAAGCGGCATTTCGATCTATGGCAGTTCGGGCAGCCATTACTCGCAAATCGTTGCGACCGCGCCGGTGGCAAAGTTTGATGCGCTCGCTGCACAATTGGCCGAGGTGATTCTGAAGCCGAGGTTTGACGCCAAGGAATGGGCGGCGGCGGTCGATCAGACGGTCAATGGCGTTGAGTCCTCGCGAAAGCAGCCGGACTATCAGGCCGGGCGCAAGCTGGTCGAGGCGCTTTACCCTGCGGGTTCGCCGGAGGCCCGGGAGCCGGATGTGGCGGCTCTGAAAGAACTCAAGAGTGACGATGCCAAAGTCTTGTTTCAACGGCTGATGCGGCCGGGCCAGACAGTCTTCCATGTGGCGTCAAACCTGCCGGTGGATCAAATCGCAGCCACGCTCGACAAGGCATTCTCTACATGGTCACCCACTGGCACCGCAATGTCGTTCAACGGCTATGCCCGACCGACTGTCAAAGATGTGCGGATCGATACGCAGGTGGATGGCGCTACGCAGGCGGCGATCATGGCCGCGCTTCCCGCGCCGGATGAGGGCAGCATGGAGTCAACGCCGTTCGGTTTGGCCGTGCAGGTGCTCGGCGGCGACGCAAACAGCCGGCTGAACAAGGTTTTGCGCGAGGAGAAGGGCTGGTCCTATGGAATCGGCGCGCAGTCGGTAGGCGAAAAGGATCGCAACAATTCGCTGCTGTATGTCTCGACGACCGTTCAGGCGGACCATGCCGAAGCGTCGATTTCCGAGATCCGGAAGATCATTGCCGAACTCGCCACCAAGCCGATCACTGATGAAGAATTCCAGTCAGCGAAACGGACAGTGCGGGCTCAGTTCCTGAACGCCTTTGAAAGCGCGCCGGTGATGGCCGGTTTTGCCGCATCCATGGCTTCGCAGGAGTATGCGCTGAAGGATCTGCAGGAGTATCTTGCCGAGTTGGATACTGTAACGCTGGCTGAAGTGAATGCGCAGGCGGCGGTGATAGTCAAAAGCCCGATAGTGCTCTCTATCGCAGGTGACAAGGCAACGATGAAGTAGGCAAACTTGCTCCATACCCTCGCTGTGGTAATCTGGAGCGGGGCGCATGGAGGCAACCATGCAGAAGGCAAATGCACTGGCGGATTTAAAACCGGGCAGTGAGGAACTGGCGACGATCAAGGCCGCGATTGCGGCCTACAATGTTGAACGCACCGGCGCTGAAAGCCGGGCTTGGCATAATGCCGCGATGTTTCTCATCCCTTACGCAATTGCCGTCGTCGTCATCGCTTTTCTGTTGTTGCCCGGCAAAGACGCTGACGATTTTCCCTGGACGGCCTATTGGATTGGTTTGGCCGTTGCGGCAGGCGGCAGTGCAAAAATATGGGAAATCGCCTGGTCGCCGGTCAAGCGCTTGCAGCAGGAAACTCGCGGCAGGCTTGTTCCAGTTATCTGCGGCTTTGTTGAAAACATCCGCTATGACAACAAGTCCGTGCCCGAGTTCATGCAGCATCTTCCTGAGGAGGCCCTGGTGCTGCATGATCGGGTCGAACATGACGATTTGATCTCAGGCCGCCTCGACGACATGGACTTCGAACTTGGTGAAGTCATTTTCTGGGTCAAGACCGGCAAAAGATCGGAAGCCCGGGCGTTTGAGGGTGTGATTTTCCATTGCCTGATGAAGACCGCGTTCCCGGGGCAGCTCATTGTATCGCAAAAGACGACATGGCTTTCCCGGTTCGGGTGGGGCGGCAAGTCAAAGGAATTGAGCGACGTCGCGTGTGCCAACAAGCGCATCGACGAAACGTATGAGTTCCGGTCCGACCATCCGGAAGCGGCTGCCGGTCTGGTGAATGGCGCATTGACCACCATCATCCTCTGGCTGTCCGAAAACTGGCCGGAGGGCCTTGCCCGCATTTCACTGAGTGGCAACCAAATCATCTTGTTCGTGCCGACCAACACCAACCATTTCGAGATGCCAAGCATTTCCACTGAGCTGGATTATGACCAGCATGTCCGGCCCATGACCGGACAGTTATGGCGGCTTTTGTCTACGGGCAAACTCATTCTAGATATATTGAATTGAGAACCGAATTCTAGGCCCCTTCTGGCGCGCATCGGCGGCTATGAGGCCAGGATATTCAACGCTGAGAATTGGCGGGCAAAACGGTGTTCTGTAGGCAACGCCGATATTTAATCTGATTGACCAGCAGCTGTCCGGACCGATCTTGACCCACGTCAACGCGAGAACAGGCGGGCAGGCGCAGGATTCCCGATGAAATGGTCACAAGAGACATTCCCATGCAGATCAATTCGCTTCCCCGATACGATGACAGCGTCAATACCACCGGATGTTGCCCAAAGTTCAACCCGGCAGGATGGGATGGGCAGGAATTACATTTCAAGGACAAGAAGTTTGTCCGCGCGACAACGAGGAGCGCATTGCATATTCCGCTCAACATGGGGTCGGTTTTCGCGCGTGTTCAGGGCGCAATTGAAAAGGCGGGCGCTTTTAACGCCGACGATTACATTGTGCTGAGCCATGAACTGTCGCCATGGCAAGCCGAGCATTTGTTCGCCGTGTCCAAGGACGTGCCCGGCGAGGAAATAGCGACCCTGTCCGGCGACTATGTGACCAAGCTGTTTGACGGCCCATTCAGCCAATCCAAGGCTTGGTGCGACGAAATGGATCGCGTAGTTCGCCAGACCGGAGCGGAACCAAAGAAGACCTACTTCTTCTACACGACCTGCCCGAAATGCGCGAAAGCGTATGGCCACAATCCGGTGGTTGGCGTCGCGCAGGTATAGCATGAATGCGGGGGAGCGTTGATGATGCGGCGAATGATTTGGGCCGGGCTGGGTACGGTACTGGCCGCGTGCGCTTCGACCCCGGAACATGATAGCGGAGAGACGGGCAAGTATCCGCCTTGGCTGATCAAAATGGCCGAACCGGTTGCGCCTGCAGTCGGGTTCACGGTTTCGCACACACAGTGGCGGCGCGGCTATCTGAAAGGCCGCGAAGATGCACTGCGTCAAGTTCGTTCGCATTTGCAGCCGCTCGACATTTTGCTTTTCAGCACCAAGGGTCGTCTGTCGGGTCATACTGGTTCCGGCCTTTTTGGACATTCGGCGATATATCTGGGCACCGAGCGGGAACTGAAGGCTATGGGGCTTCTGGATGCACCAGAGGTTGCGCCGCATATCGGCGACCTCGCCAAAGACCGGGTGATCGTCGAGGCGGCCCAGAAGCATGGTACGGATTTATCGGAACTTGATTATGTCGCCGATACCGACCGGATCGTCATTCTCCGGCCGAAGGGGATCAGTCCGGCCGCCAAACGTGCGGCGATCCGGGAATCTTTCACCAAGGTCGGCGGCAAGTTCGATCACTGGTTCCGCATGGATGAAACCGAGCGGCTGTTTTGCACGGAACTGATTGACCAGGTGCTGCCGCAGCTTTCCCTGCCGCGGCACCAGACTTATGGCCGCGAAATCGTGATGCCGGATGATCTGGCGCTGATGGCGGTCCGCGGTGAACGATTGACGTTCGTGTTCGCGGTGGAAGGCGGCAAAGACGGCTGGCATGTCAGCGGCCCGGCGGAGGTGAAAGCGGACATCAAGGCTGCAGGCGGATAGATCAGCGCACCAGTTTGAGGATGCGTCCTTCGGGATTGTCGGTCAGCAAATAGACTTCGCCGTCGGGCCCGACGCGAACATCGCGGATGCGTTCGCCAAGATCTTCGAGCAAGGCTTCCTCGCCGGCCACTTTGCCGTTTTCAATGTCCAGCCGAACAAGTTTCATGCCTGCCAGGGCTCCAAGCAAAAGATCGCCTTGCCAATCCGGGTATTTCGAACCGGTGTAGAAGGTCAGGCCGGAGGGGGCGATGGACGGGTCCCAGTAATGCAGCGGCTGCTCCATGCCTACTTTGGCTGTGCCTTCGCCAATCTTTGCTCCGGAATAGTCGCGGCCGTAGGTGATGACCGGCCAGCCATAGTTCCTGCCGGCTTCGGGCCGGTTGATCTCGTCGCCGCCGCGGGCGCCATGTTCGACTGTCCATAGCGCACCGGATGACGGCTCGATGGCCGCGCCTTGCGGGTTGCGGTGGCCATAAGACCAGATTTCGGCCAGCGATCCGTCTTTGCCGGTGAACGGGTTGCCGGCTGCTGCCTTGCCATCGTCACTAAGCCGAACGACCTTGCCCAGATGTGTGGAAAGATCCTGGGCACTGTCGCGCTGTGAGTAACGGTCTCCGAGCGTCAGGAAAAGATTGCCGTCCGGTGCAAAGGCGATGCGTCCGCCAAAATGCGCCCCGGAGCGGATGGCCGGTTGCTGGCGGAAAATGACCTCGACGTTTTCGAGCGCGGTTTCATTGTCTGACAGGCGTCCACGGGCAAGTGACGTGCCGTTGGCGCCCGACACGCTGCGTGGCTCCGAGAACGTCAGATAGATCAGCCGGTTGGCTGCAAACTCAGGATGGAGGGCTACATCCAGAAGACCACCCTGGCTCTGCGCAAAAACTTCAGGAACATTGGCAAGCGGTTCGGACAATTTGCCATCCCGCACGATGCGCAGGTGGCCAGGGCGCTCGGTGACCAGCATCCCGCCATCGGGCAGAAAGGCGAGTCCCCACGGATGCTCCAAGCCTTTCGCAACAGTTTCGACCGTGGCGGCATTGGCGGGAAAAGCCGCGATCAGGGCGGCAACCATGGCAATTGCAATCGCGCGCATCAGGTCTCCAACAGGAAATAGCTTTTTGAAAATTGTTCGACAAAGGCGTGCGGCGGCAAGACTGAAGCGAAATTCCGGGCGGTGACGGGTGGTGTCCAGTCGACATCAAGATGCGTGAACGAATAACGTGCCTTCAACCGCACATTGACCTCGGTCAGCCACTTGTCGGATCCACTTTGGCGGTAGTCATTGAAGCTGATGAGGTTGCCCATCTCCGGTACTCCGCTGACGATTTGCAAGGCCAAGGTGTAACAGCGTGATGGCTGAATCAAGGCAGCAAAACATGCGGAAAAGGTAGATCGGGTGCGCCGCGCACAGTCCCGTAGCTCCTCCCAGAAACGAAGGGCAGCACAGGCGCACTCCTGCAAACACTATTCGACCATGCTGCAAAAAGAGTCAAGATGCCTGAAAACTTGGCGCAAAAAGAATATGATCGCCTGTTTTTTCAGCAAATTCATAATCTGCCGTAACGTTAGGCATTTAGTCCCTGAAATGGGTTTCGCCATGCGTCAATGGCCAGCAACTGATTGTGCCAGCGGCAAATCTCAGAGAATTCTGCTATGGGCAAATCTGCCGCTTCGGCGAAGGGCAGCGACGTGGCCACGCGGAAGTCGGCGTAGGACAGTTGGTCGCCGACCAGCCATTTTCTGTCCTTGAGCAGGGCGTTCAACACCTGCGCATGTTCTCGGAATTCCCGGAGAGATTTTTCGATCAGCCGCGGGCTCAGCCGCTCGCTGGTGAATGTCGGCATCACAATGCGGTCAAAATAGATCGGGTCAGCGGCCTTGGTGAGATGGTGTGTGCCCCAGCTGATCCACATGATCATTTCTGGCTGCTCATCGCCGGTCCGCCAGAAATTTGAGCCGGTGAACGCGGACAGGCGGCAAACGATGGCGTCGGTCTCCCAGAGTGTACGGTTGCTTTCTACCAGCACAGGAACAAGGGTGTTCGGGTTGATCGGGCGGAACGCCTCCTGATGGTCCGGATGGCGTGGCATGGCGCGGACATATTCCACTGGCGCTTCCAGATGGCGCGCTGCGGCAACAGCGACGCGTGGGTTCAGGTTTGGCGAGTAATAAAGCTTCACGGGCATCTCCATCTGACAGCCGGTCGATTTGTTGACAATTACCTTGATATCAACCTATGTCAATTGCATGAGCGAACTTCTGGAATTCTCCGTAACCCAAGAGGTGCGTGACCGTTGCCTGTGCCTGCATCTGCAGCGGGCGGGGCGGGTGGTGGCGCGGATGTTCGACGAGGCGTTACGCCCGCTTGACCTGACCAATGGCCAATTTTCAATCCTCAATGCAATCAATCGGCCCAAGCCGCCGCGTCTCGCCGAGTTGGCGCGTTTTCTCGGGATGGATCACTCGACCATGACGGCCGCCGTGAAGCCGCTGGAGCGCAGGGGACTGATGATGGTCAAAGTCGATACGGAGGACCGGCGCAGCAGGCTGGCCTCTTTGACGGCCGCCGGACATGAACTTCTGGTCAAAGCCGTACCGATATGGCGGGCGACGCATGACCGGCTGGATGAACTGGCCGGCGAGAATATTTCCCTTGGCGCCCTGAACAAGGTTTCCGGTCTTATTGCGTGATCACAGATGCCCAATCAAACGGCACATTTCAATCGGTTTGCCGCCAGATCACCATAAAATACGGTCCGAATCTGGTGGGTTGGTTTCGAATGCGGCAAAATCATGTCATTGATATTGTTGAATATTTTCATTTTTTGTGACTTGCCACGGCTAAAAACCTTGGGTTAAGAGCAGCCCCTGTCCGGCGGAATCATCTTCTCCCAAGGCGGTTTCGGGACCGGGCAAAGCATGAAGAATATGGAGTTACATCATGAAGAAGATCCTCGCCACGCTCGTCGCATCCGTTGCTTTCGCTGCCGCCGCATTCGCCGGTGAAGTTGAAGGCGTTGTGAAGGCTTTCGACGAAGCCACCAAGACCATCACGCTCGAAGACGATTCCGCTTTCATCCTCGCCGAAGGCGTTGTTGTTGAAGGTCTCGTTGCCGGCGCCAAGGTGAAGATCACCTTCGACGACGCAACCAAGGCTGCTTCGGCTGTTGAAGTCGCCAAGATGTAATCTTGGATCCAGAGCTTCGGCTTTGCGAACCCTGCGGGCAACCGCAGGGTTTTTTGTTGCCTTGTGTTCATTCAGCACTTCGCGCGACACATGCGGCGCGTACGGGGTGCGCACAGAAAAGTTTCATCACGATCCTGTGAGTGAGCACACAATTATGTGTTTGATATTGTTATATAATTTATGATTCTACGCTTGTTTTTCCGCTGATTTGCATCCAGTTATGTGGTGTCCGGTGAGCAATGCTCCTCCCAGAAATTGCCCGCAGACGGACAGTACAATTGAAGGATATTTATCATGAAGACCATTTTTGCCACGCTTATCGCTACTGCTGCCCTGATCGGTGTTGCCCAGGCCGAATCCGTCACCGGAACGCTGCAGTCCTTTGACCAGGTTACCGGTACCATCGTGCTCGACAACGGCATGGCCTACGGCATCGACATGAACGATGAAAACAGCGAAGGCCTGATCAAGCCGATTGCGAACGGCTCGACCGTCACGATCAATGTCGATTCCGGCAGCAAGCTGGTCACCGACATTTACGCCGCCGGCTAATTCTTTTCTGTGACTTTCAGCGCCTCGCCTTCCCCTGGCGGGGCGCTTTTTTTAACTTTTTCTCCGGCAGTCAGCTACCGACAGCGCTTGTAAGCTTTTACAATCGCAATAGACTGGTTCCGGGAGGACGGGATGGGATCAACAGTAACCTTGCCGACATGGCTGGTGGTGCTGGCGGGTGTTTTGGCGCTGGCCGGGCTGTTTGACCGGCTGCTCAATCCTGCGGTGCGCTGGTATCTGCGCAGCCGCGCCAACCGGGCGATTGACGAGTTGAATTCACGGCTGCGACTGAAAATCCGTCCGTTCAAGATGACGACGCGTCAGGTGCTGGTGGACCGGCTGGCACATGATCCGCAGGTGATTTCTGCCGCCGAAGCCTATGCGCGTGAAAGCGGCATGCCGGTTTCGGTGGCCATGGCCGATGCCGAGAAATACGCGCGCGAGATTGTGCCGACCTTTTCGGCCTACACCTATTTCAAGGTCGGCGCGCGGCTGGCGCGCAGGCTTTCCACCTCGCTTTACCGTGTCAGGCTCGCCTTTGCCGACCGTGCGCTGCTGGAAGCCATGGATACGGATGCGACGGTGGTGTTTGTCATGAACCACCGCTCCAATATGGACTATGTGCTGGTCACCTACATGGCCTCGACCGCGACGGCTTTGTCCTATGCCGTCGGCGAATGGGCGCGGGTGCCTGTGCTGCAGATGCTGATCCGCTCGATGGGCGCCTATTTCATCCGCCGCTCGTCGCGCAATCTGCTCTACCGCAAGGTGCTGGCGCGCTATGTGCAGATGGCGACGCAGGCGGGCGTGACGCAGGCGATGTTCCCCGAAGGCGGCCTTTCGCGCGACGGCAAATTGCGGCCGGTGAAGCTGGGCCTGATCTCCTATATGGTCGAAGGGTTTGAGCCGCACGGGCGCGGCGTTGTGTTCATTCCGGTGGGGCTCAACTATGATCGTGTTCTGGAAGACCGGACACTGGTGTCCGAGATCGACGGCCCGCCGAAGAAAGAGCCTTTTTACGCGACGGCTGCCAAGACGATTGCGTTTTTGTGGCGGAATTTGCGTTTGCGACTGAAAGGGCGGTGGCACAAGTTCGGCTATGCCTGCGTGGCGTTCGGCAATCCTTTATCGCTGAAAGACTATCTGGCGGGTCATGGCGCGGCGCATTTCGATGATCTCGATGAAACAGGCCAAATTGCCGTGGTTGCAGGTCTTGGCGACGAATTGATGGCGCGCATCGGCAAGGTGGTGCCCGCAATGCCGGTGTCGCTGGTGGCGCATGTGCTGCAGGAGGCGGGCGACAAGGGCATCGACATGCTGTCGCTCAAGGCCGGTGTTGACCGGCTGATGGACCGGCTGGAGGCGAAAGGCGTTCATGTCCATGTGCCGCGCTCGGACCGCGACTATGCGGTGACGGCGGGTCTGCGGATGTTCACACTGCGGCATCTGGTCGAAGAAGACGCCGACGGCGTGTTCCGGATCACCAAGGGCGAAGAGCGGCTAGTTTCCTATTATGCGAACTCATTGGCTCATTATGATGCTGCATGAAATTTCACATTGTGAATTGAAGTCAGCGACTGGCTGGACTGGCAGATGAAAGTCGGTGTCATCCTCAATCCGGTGGCGGGCGGGGGCAAGGCTTCAAAAGCATGGCCTGAGTTTGAATTCGAACTGGAGCGGCAGATCGGGCAGTTTGAATTGCGACGGACCACGAAGCCGGACGAGGCGGTGGTGATGGCGGAAGCGATGGCGCGCGACGGCTACGAACTGATCATTGCTGCGGGCGGCGACGGGACCATCAGCGAAGTCGCGGACGGCATCTTGCGGACGCGGGACGGGCCGACGGCATCGGCTGTGCTCGGGATATTGCCATGCGGCACAGGTTCGGATCTGGCGCGCACGCTCAAGCTGGACGGCACCCCGGCCCAAGCCGTGCGACAGTTGGTGCAGGGAACCGGCCGCGTGATCGACGCCGGACTGGTGAGTTTCATTGGCTTTGACGGGCGCAAGGCGCAGCGGCATTTCATCAACATATCCAGCCTTGGCCTTTCCGGCCCGACGGCGGTGGCGGTCAACGCAACACGGCGGTCGCACAAGGCGTCCGGCAGGCTGGTGTTCTTCTGGCAGACAGTGCGGGAATTGTTGAAATACCAATTCCAGACTGTTCGTGTGACAGTTGATGACGGCCTGCCGATAGAGGCGAAGATCGCCTTGGTGGCGGCGGCCAACGGACGGTTTTTCGGCGGCGGCATGATGATCGCACCGGATGCCGAAGTGGATGACGGCTTACTCGACGTTGTGATTTTCCGCGGCGGGACCAAGCTGAAGCTGATATTTGACCTACGGCTGCTCTACACCGGCAGCCACCGCAACCACCCACTCGTGACGATCCTGCGCGGACGGAAAGTGCTGGTTGAACCGGCAGGCGATGCGCGTTTCAACACGGCCCTGATCGACGTTGACGGTGAATCGCCGGGGCAGATACCGGCGCTGTTCGAGGTTTTGCCGAAAGCGATACGGGTGATGTGCTGACAGAAGTCAGATATCGACGCCGTAGTAGCCCAGCGATTCTTCAAGCTCAGACTGCTCATAGCCGAAGTGCGAAATTACAAAGGTTTCAAGCCGCTTGAACTCAGAGCGAAGGTTCGTCGCGGATTTCGTGCCGGGGTCCGTGATCAAGTTAACTGCAGCCGCTTCCAGCCTTTCAAGCAGGTCATGTATGACCAGATGTTCCGCCTGCAAACGCTCGACGACCTTGTTCAGGCCGTCGGAATGGCCGTGCAGGGCGGGGAACACCCATTGGTCTTCAATCGTGTGGTGGCCAGTGAGCATCTGGCAGGCTGCGCCGCAGAGGTTGCCGAACTGGCGCATGTTGGAAACCATTTGCATCGAGGTGATGGTGGTCAGCAAGGCTTCCGCCGTGCCGTTTCCGGCGAACACATTCTCCATCGCCCGGTTGATGCGGGAGAGTTCGCGCAAATGCATTTCGTGGAATAGCGCAAGGCGGCGGCCTTGACGGCGGTGCTGGTCCGTCGCGCTTTCAATCTTCGGCGCCTTGGGGCGGGTGGTATTGTCAGGCAATTTCACGGCGTCTGTCATTGCATTCCTGTGCCGCAAGTAAAGTTCCGGGCGGTCTGGCCGCCCGGAAACATAGCCAGATTTAAGCCGCGATTGCAGCGATCTTTTCGTTGGCGGCGGTCATCGACTTTTCGACGGCTTCCGGACCGTAGGCGAGGGCGTCGACGCGGATGAACTCCACATCGGTCATGCCCATGAAGCCAAGCGCGAACGTCAGCCAAGGCTTCAGATAGTCGCCCGGGCCGTCGCCATATGCGCCGGCGGATGCGGTGACGACATAGACCTTCTTGCCCTTGACGAGGCCTTCCGGACCGTCGGCATTGTAGCGGAATGTCTGGCCCGGCACGGCCATATGGTCGACCCAGCCCTTGAGGTTGGTGGTGGCATTGAAGTTGATCAGCGCGGCACCGATGACGATGACGTCGGCAGCCTGCGCCTCGCCGATGATTTCCATGGCACGGTCGAGTGCGGCCTTTTCATGGGCGGAGAAGTCGGTCTTGCCGGAACGGGTGGCGGTGACGAAATCAGTGTCGATGTGCGGCAGCGGCTTGGCGCCGACATCGCGGGTGGTGACGGTGCCGCCGGACTTGGCCGCGATCTTGTTGGCAAGCTCGGTGGCCAACTTTGAAGAGACGGATGCTTCGCCGCGCGGCGAAGAATTGACGAGGAGGACGTTGGACATGGGAGGTTCCTTCAAGCGCATTTCAAGTGCGCACCGTATTGGTTTCGATTTGTGCTTTGGTTACGAAATTGATACTTGTTACGAACAGTAACCTTGGCTAAAATAGTCAGCATGAAAAATCCCCGCAAGGAGGCACTATTTTGAAGCATGGCACCAAAAACGTAACCGGCAATTGCATGGCTGTGCATGAAGTGCTGTCGCAGATCGGCGACAAATGGACCGTGCTGGTGGTCCGCGCGCTCAATGACGGCCCGCGCCGCTTCTCCGAGCTGAAGCGCGATGTGGACGGAATTTCCCAACGAATGCTTACACTTACGCTCAAAACGCTGGAGCGCGACGGCTTCGTCACCCGCACCGTTTACCCGACCATTCCGCCGCGCGTCGACTATGAACTGACAGCGCTCGGCCACTCGCTTTCCGAGCCGCTCGGCGTCATTGCGCAATGGGCGATTACAAACCGTCAACGCATCGTTGACGCGCGGGTGGTGTTTGACATGCGCGAGCCGAATGAGGGCCCTGTGCGGATTGCGGCGGAATAGCAGTTGAAACGGCGGTGCATTTCGAACGCGAGATGGACTGACCGAACCGGCAAATTCTAAGTTTTTGCCTTGTTTGCCATTTTCCCGGCGACACGAAGGTGCTTTTCTGCGTTAAATATACAATACTTTGCTAATATAAAACCGAATCAGTCAACGGAGAACATCATGAACCTCAGCGCCCCCACCATGGTCGTGTTCCTCATTTCGCTCGTGATCGCCGGCCTCGGCGTTCTTGCGGCGCTCGGCGTGTTCAGCATCATTCCCCTGGCCCCGGTTTGGACCGTCGCCATCGGTTACGCGGTTCTAGCCATCGCCACCATGATCAAGGGCGCATAGCACCGCGCTCTTGATTTGCCGTGATCCTCGTTATCGGGATCACGGCGAAGTTCCAATTCGGAATTGCGGCTTCCTGGTCAAACGTGACGGGTCACCGTTTTCTTGTGCCCCGTGAGTTGTTGCGGACCCCGCCTAGACCAGCGGCTTCTGCATCATTTGCAGGTGCAGGATATCACTGGTCCAGGGGTTGGCATCACATACGTCCTCGTTGAGTTCAACTCCGAGGCCCGGTTCCTTTGACGGAATGATGTGACCGTCCTGCCATTCGATCTTTTTCTTCAGCAACTCGCCGTGGAAACCGTCGAAGGTCTTGATGGCTTCGAGGATCAGGAAATTCGGCAGCGTCACGGCCAATTGTATGTTTGCGGCAGCGACGATCGGGCCGCAGTAGCAATGCGGGGCGACCTGAATGTGATAGGCCTCCGCCATGCCGGCGATCTTCTTGGTGGCGAGCAGTCCGCCGGAACGGCCGAGGTTTGGCTGGAGGATCGACGCTGCGCGGTTTTCAATGACGCGGGCAAATTCCCAGATGGTGCAAAGCCGCTCGCCGGTGGCGACCGGAATGGATGTGTAACGCGCGACCTCGGCCATGACTTCGGGCATGTCCGGCGGAACCGGCTCTTCGAACCACAGCGGGTCATAAGGCTCAATGGCGCGGGCCATGCGCTTGGCGCCGGAGGCGGTAAACTGGCCGTGGGTGCCAAAAAGGATATCGCATTTGGTGCCGACCGCTTCGCGGATGGCTTTGACCATCCGGGCTGAAAGGTCGATGTCGACAAGGCGTGGCTGGTGACCGTCGAAAGCGGTGTAAGGCCCGGCTGGGTCGAGCTTCACGGCGGTGAAGCCCTGTTTCACATATTCCAGCGCGCAGGCGGCGGCCTTGTCCGGATTGTTGTAGACGTTGTCGTCCTTGCCCTCGGCTTCATCCGGATAGACAGAGCCTTCGGTTGGATAGAGATAGGTGTAGCAGCGCAATGTTTCATGCACGCGTCCGCCAAGCAGCATGTAGGCGGGCTTGTCCGCCTCCTTGCCGATAATGTCCCAGCAGGCCATTTCAAGCGCCGAGACACAGCCCATCATCGAACTATCCGGGCGCTGGGTGAAGCCTGAGCCATAGGCCCTGCGGAAGAAGTTTTCGATGTCGTGCGGATCATTGCCGATCAAGTAGCGCTGCGCCACGTCCTCGATCATCTTGCAGGTGACATGCGGATCGAACGAGGCATTGTAGGCCTCGCCGTATCCGACCACATTGTTGTTGGTGGTCAGCTTGACGAAGATGAAATAGCGGCCGCCGATTTGCGGCGGCGGGTTTGCGACAACCCAGGTCTTTACGTCAGTTATTTTCATGGGTGGTCCTCCAAAACAAGTGACGCGCCTTTCCAGCCGACAGCGATGGCGGGGGCGTTGGTGTTGCCGGTGATCAGGGTCGGGAAGACCGAGGCGTCAATGACGCGCAGGCCTTCGATGCCGTGGACTTTCAGGCTCGGCGAGACGACAGAGTCCGCCTCGCTCGGGCCCATGCGGCAGGTGGAAACCGGGTGGTACACCGTGCCGGAGCGTTTGCGGAAATCGGCGGTCAGCTCTTCATCGCTCTGAACCTTCAAGCCCGGCAGCAGCTCTTCCTCGATCAGGTTGGCAATCGCCGGCTGGGCAGCGATCTTGCGCAGGAATTTCACCGCGTCGAGCATCTCGGACACGTCATCCTGATGCGAAAACGCGTTGGCGACGATGCGCGGATGGTCGAACGGATTGCGCGACTTGATGGCAATGTGACCGCGGCTTGAGGTGCGGCAGTTGGACAGGCCAATGGAGAAGCCCGGCCAAGGATCGGGTGTCAGGATCGGGCGCTCGCCGGGCTTGGGGATCACCGTCGAAAACACCTGAAAATACAGCTGCATGTTCGGGCGCTGATACTTATCCGATGTGCGGAAAAAACCTCCGCCCTGGTTCATCGAGATTGCCAGCGGGCCGGAGCGGAACAGGATGTACTGCAGACCGATCATCAGCTTGCCCCACCAGGGACGCAGCGTCTGGTTCAGAGTCGGCACCTTGGCTTTGAAGGTGTAGTTGATGCCCTGATGGTCCTGCAGATGCTGGCCGACATTGCTGTTGGCGTGAACGATCGGAATGTCGAGACTGCCAAGCAAGGCAGGGTCGCCAATTCCGGAAAGCTGCAAAAGTTGCGGCGAGTTGACCGAACCGCCGGACAGGATCACTTCGCGCCCTGCGCGGGCGGATTTGGTGACGCCGCCCTTTTGGTATTCGACGCCAATGGCGTGCTTGCCTTCGAACAGGATGCGCGTGACATGCGCGCCGGTCAAAAGTGTCACGTTGCTGCGCTTCATCGCCGGGCGCAGGAAGGCACGAGAGGACGACATGCGCCGGCCGCCCTTGGTGTTGATCTGGTAGAGACCGACGCCTTCCTGATGTTCGCCATTGAAGTCATCGTTGAAAGGCAAACCGGTCTGTGCCGTTGCTTCGATGTAGTGCCGGGTCAGCGGATGAATGTTGTTGTCGATGCGCGAGATGCGGATCGGGCCGCCGGCCCCGCGCCATGCGTTTGCGCCGCCCTCATAGTCCTCAAGTCCCTTGAAGATGGGCAGCATGTCGGCCCAGCCCCAGCCCTTGTTGCCGAGCGTTTCCCACTCGTCATAGTCCTCTTTGGCACCGCGGATCCAAACCATCGCGTTGATCGAGGACGAGCCGCCTAGAACCTTGCCGCGCGGCCAATGGTCGGCGTTTCCGGCAAGCCCCGGATCGGGTTCGGCCTTGTACATCCAGTTCACGGTCTTGTCGAAAAACATCTTGCCGTAGCCAAGCGGCATCTGGACGTAAAACCGCAAATCTGTTCCGCCAGCTTCCAGCACTAAAACAGTGTGTTTTCCGGATGCCGAAAGCCGGTCGGCAAGCACCGAGCCCGCAGAACCTGAACCAACGATGATGAAGTCAAACGTCTGCATGGTGACCCGATTTTGCGCGCCACGACTGGCCGCAGCACTTTGCCGCGCAAGGGTAGTCGGCGTGTGTTTGTGTGTTCCAGAGCATGCGCCGCGCCTTGTCAGAAATACGACGGGATGAATGCAGGCATCGCGACATCAGGCTGATGTCCGTTGAGATTCCTGGCGCTTGCCGTTGACGGCAACTGCGGGCGAGCATACGCAGCCATACCGGACTTTCAAAGGAAAACGGCCATGAGCGAACCAAATCCACAAGGCGACCTCACCTTGCGCACCATTGCCATGCCGGGCGACGCGAATGCCGCCGGCGACATTTTCGGCGGATGGGTGATGGCGCAGATGGATCTGGCCTCCGGCATCCGCGCGGCAGAGCGGGCAGGCGGGCGCGTGGTCACAGCGGCCGTCAACGAGATGTTCTTCGAAAAGCCGGTGAAAATCGGCGACACGTTGTGCGTCTACACCCACATCGAAAAGGTCGGGCGCACTTCTATCGTGCTCAAAGTCGAGACCTATGCGCAGCGCTATCTCACCCGAACCATGGAAAAGGTGACGAGCGCACGGTTCGTGATGGTGGCGCTCGACGCCGACGGCAAGCCGACGCCGGTTCCGGCGGGGTGATTTACCTGCAGGCCTTGTAACCCGACCGCCGTTCCATCACGTCGAAATGGAAATGGTCCTTGTGGGCCTTGTTGTAGCCCGGGCCAAGGACCGTCGAGAAATACTGGCAGCCGTCGGCGCGGACGGTGTTCAACAGACCGCGTTCACGGAAGGCGAAGAAGCCTTTCTTGCGCACCAGAATGTCTTTGCCATTGTTGAGTTCGATCTTGGCCACGTCGATGGCGTTGCCCTTGGCGTGCTCGGACATCTTGCCACTGTCGTTCCCGACCATCCGCCGGCACGAATAGGCTGAGGCCTGCGTGATCGTATCGACGCCGGAGAGATAGCGCATCCGCGCGGCGGGCTGCAGCTCATGCTTGACCCAGCGCGAGAAAGACAGCGCCATTTCGCAATTGAGCCTCGCCGCAGGCTTCAGCTTGGCGCGCCCGGGCAGGCCCGAAACTTCGACAGGGTAGGGAATGTTGCAGACGCCGCCGTCGTTGATCGGCGGCAGTTCGCGCCAGGTGACGCCAAGACTGCGCAGTTCCTTGCGGCAGGCGACCTCATCGGCCGGCATGCCCGAATTGTCAGTGTTGCGTCCAAATCCGAACGGATTGGTCAGCCGCGTAAAGCCGGCGGCGACCGGCATTGAGATCAACTGGTCTGATGGCGGCGCTTCTTCGACGGACAGCGGCGTGCCGAAGTCCGGTTCTGTTGGCGCAGGGATCGGTGCCCGCATGGCTTGTGAGATTGGCGCAGGCTGGATCAACGCTGAGGTTTGCATGCCGACATCAACATCCGGACGCATCACGCTTTCGCTGGTGCAGGCGCTCAGAAGCACGGAAAGACAAAGGGTACGCACAACAAAACGCATCGGGTTATCCTTGAGGGAAAGTAAACTTTATCCTCCAAAGATGAATCGTTCGTCAGCGCAGGCGTTAGCAACTGTGACCATTTCAGGGCATTATTGGCAGAACGGCCTGCCCTTGCGCGGCGCGAGATCAAAATGGAAATGCAGTGCGTGGTCGGCATCGCTGCCGGGCCCGAGAACGGTGGTGAACGGACCGCAGGCGGCGGTGCGGACGGCGCTCAAAAACAGGTCATGCTTTACATCTGCCTTGTCCGCCGCCTTGACGGAAATTGTATCTCCGGAGGCGGTGATGAATGCGCCGAGGTCAATGGCGCGCCCATAGGCGTGCTCTGACAGTTTCGTCGTGCCGTTGCGTGCACGGCAGACGTAAGCCGAGTCCTGGCGGAAGGTCTTGATGGTGCTGCCAAGGATGGAAATGGCTTTCTGCTGGGCGATGTCGCGCATGAACAAAGCAACGGTAACCGCCGTTTCACAGGACAGTTGCGCGGGCGGCGTCAACGCCGACCCGTCGGGCAGAGCGCTGATTTCGACCGGATCGTCTATCCAGCAGCCATTTGGATCACTGACAGAGGGCAGCGTCTTGAACGCCACCTTCATGGCGGTGAGTTTTGCCTGACACACGGTGTTTTTCACCGGTTCCTCGACTTTCACTACGGGCCTTGGGACCGGTAAAGGGATATCAGCGGCTTTGGCTTGGGACGGCGCGAACGCCAGCAGGCATATGGCCGCGCAAATGGAATGCTTCATGCGGACAGACGTCCCACGGGTGACGGTCATTCGCAAGCAATCTCCCATTCAGTGAAACTAGTAGCACGTCCCGCATGAACCAGGCCTGAGGCTAACCTCTCAATCAAAGGTCTGCAGCAAACGGCGTTCATTAAAACAGAACCCAATCGGGGCCGTCATCCCGTCCTCCGTTTAGTGGCCAAGAAATGACGGGTCAGGTTTATTTAACGCCCGAAAGCCCATATGTGTTCCGCCATTCCCCGCAAATTACGGAAACTGCCATGTCCCCTTTGTCGCCGCACGTCCTGCCGATCCTTATGCTCATCGCCTCCAACGTGTTCATGACGTTTGCATGGTACGGTCACCTGAAGTTCACGGGATCGCCGCTGTGGATGGCCGTGATGGCATCCTGGGGCATTGCGTTCTTCGAATATTGGCTCGCCGTTCCCGCCAACCGCATCGGCCATCAGGTCTATTCGGCGGCCGAATTGAAAACGATGCAGGAGGTGATCACGCTGATCGTGTTCAGCCTGTTTTCGATTTTCTGGCTGAAAGAAAGCTTCACCACCGGCCATGTCATCGGCTTTGCGCTGATCGGCACCGGCGCCGCAGTCATCTTCCGGGCTTAGCTTCGTTCCGGTTCAAATACATCGGCACCAACTCCACTGCGAGCATGGCGCCGAAAATCAGCGCGCATCCGGCCATCGCCATGAGGCCAAGGCGGGTGCTGTTGAACAGCGCATCGAAGAATGCCGCGAACAGCGCTTCGGATGACAGGAAAATCGCAGCCTGCGCGGCGGTCGTGTAACGCTGGCCGATGGATTGCAGCGTGAAGGCAATGCCGCCCGCGAAAATCCCGGCAAACAGGATTTCATTGGAGGCCAACAACGCCGCATACCAGTCCAGGTTTTCGAATGTGACCGCAAGGATCATGCCGAGAACGGCCGTGACAGCAAACTGCGTCACCGCCTGCGCCACCGGCCTGCCGGAACTTGCGGCATAGCGGGTGATGAACAGGATCTGCAGCGCCCAGAACAGGGCGCACAGGATCGTGTACCAGTCACCCGTCTTCAGCCGGTCGAGCGCGCCGCCGGACAGCAGGAAAATGCCGAACAGCGCGCCGAAGGCGGCGGGCCAGACGACCCAGTGCGGCCATTCCCGGTACAGCGCCACGCCAAGGAAAGGCACCATGATCAGGTAAAGGCCGGTCAGGAAGCCAGAATTGGTGACCGACGTGGTCAACAACCCTGCCTGTTGCGACAGCATCCCGAGAAACAACACGAAGCCGATGCCGCCGAACGCCTTCCATTCATAAGCGTTAAGTGGCCTTGGAGCATTGCGCGCCTCGCGCATCGCCAAAGGCAGCATCACCACCGTAGCGACGGCAAAACGCAGGCCGATGAAGAAAAACGGCCCGATATGGTCCATCGCATCGGACTGGGCAATGAAACCCATTCCCCAGATGGCGGCGGTAACAAGAAGGACAAGATTGGCTTTGGCGCGGGTCATTTCCGATTCCGGTTTGCGCCGCTTCCTATCCGGTCTCAGGTGATTTGTCAGGAGCATCTGCAGGTTGGCCCCAAAGCCCTTGCCAACAATCGCTCCCGCTCGTATTTCGTTTTCGTCGAAAGAGGACACGACCGGATGGCAAGCCCGGTCATTTCGCCAAGGCGAAACTCCTGTTTGTGGCCGGTTCTCCGGCAACGAAACGAACCCGCGGCGCGAATGGCGCAGATGCGCCAGACTGTCCTGTGCGTCATGCGCAGGGCATCGTGTCACGCGTGAAAAGGATTTGCCATGACCAACGAACCCGAAACAGCGCCATTTGCTGCAAAATCTACCGCCAAGCGTTCCCCGGCCTTCATTTTCATTTTCATAACGGTGCTTCTCGACATCCTGTCGATCGGGATCATCATTCCTGTGCTGCCGCGGCTGGTGCAGACGTTGCTCGGCGGCAACCTGATCCGCACGGCGGAATTGTTCGGCTGGTTCATTTCCGTCTGGGCGGTGGCGCAGTTCCTGTTTTCGCCGGTCATGGGCGCGCTGTCTGATCATTTCGGCCGCCGGCCGGTGATCCTGATGTCGAATTTCGCGCTGGGCGTGGATTACGTCATCATGGCGTTTGCACCCAATTTATGGATTCTCTTTGCCGGGCGGGTGGCTTCGGGGATTGCGTCAGCAACAGTCTCGACAGCGCAAGCGTACATTGCCGACATTACTGTTCCGGAAAAACGGGCGGGCGCCTTCGGGATGCTCGGCGCAGCATTTGGCATTGGCTTTGTGCTCGGACCAGCGCTCGGCGGCCTGCTTGGCCATTATGATCTCCGCCTGCCATTTCTGGCTGCTGCGGCGATGAGTCTGGCGAACTTTGCCTATGGCTATTTCATTCTGCCGGAGTCGCTTGCTCCCGAAAACCGCTCGCCATTCCGTTTCGCCAGAGCCAATCCGATCGGCTCGGTGCAGATGCTGGCGCGCGATCCGCAGTTGCTGCGGCTTGGCATCATCGGTTTTCTGCTTCAGTTGTCGCATCAGGTGCTGCCTGCTGTTGCAGTTCTCTACATGGGTTTCCGCTACAATTGGAACGAGCGTGATGTCGGCCTGGTGTTGGCTAGTGTTGGCGTTTGCGCCATGGCGGTGCAGGGTGGGCTCGTGCGGCCTGTCGTCGCCAAAATCGGTGAACGGGCAGCGCTGTTGGTCGGGCTTGGCGCTGGCGCTGTCGGCTTTGCCATTTATGGTTTTGCACCCACAGGGGCGATGTTCCTCATTGGTGTTCCGGTCATGGCGCTTTGGGGATTTGCCCAGCCATCCATGACGGCGTTGATGAGTGAACGGGTGGATGCCGATGAACAGGGGAAACTTCAGGGCGCCGCGGCAAGTTTGATGGGGCTGTCCGGCCTTGCCGGTCCGTGGATTTTCGCCCTGTCCTTTGCCTATGCCATCGATCCTGCAAAAGGACTTATGGTACCTGGGGTGCCGTTTTACCTGGCTTCGTTTGCGCTGGTGGTGGCGTTTTTCATTGGTGTCGGCGTCGCCCGAAAAAGCTGATGCCACTGCTTGCCGAGGCGCAAGCGGCATGGTTTCTTGATTCTTCGCCGTTCGACCGGAGTTCAGACCATGCGCCATGCACTTTTCGTTGCCGCCTTGCTGGTGTGGAACAGCATCGTCTTGGCCAGCCCAAACAAGGACATCCGCGATACGGCTGTTTACTGCACCAACGGTTTGACTTGCGACCTCTCGCTGATGGCCAAGGGCCAGAGCAAAGGCCTCTATTCGCTCGCCCTGTCGCGGACATCGGGTCCGGACACGCAAATCAAATTGGTCATCCGGTCGACGTCGCTGTTGGCTTCAGGCAGTGATCTGGTCTTCACCCTTGATGGCAATGACGCCCTGACGCTCAATGTTGCGGATTTCGATCTGTATGCCGACAACTATGAATACACGGCCAAGGATGAAACCCTGGGACGAAAGCTGTTCGGGCTGTTGAAAGATGCGTCGTCGCTCAGCGTTTCGTTCACGACGGGAAACGCCGGCAAGACGGAGTTCTCGCTTGCCGGAGTATCGGGCGCGGGTTTGTTCATGGATGAGGTTCAGGGGCGTCTGGATGCCAGGGACGCGCTGGTGCGCGTTGGCGAAAGGGAACCAGCGCCGGCGCAGGTCCGTGACATCACAGCGTTCGAGCAGTTGCCCGCCGCGCTGCGTCCGGAATTCGAGGCCGAGGAGTCCGCATGCGGATTCTTCGACAACAACAGATTCAGGAATGGCTCTGGATTTGCCGTTTCCTTGCCGGACGAGGTTGAGTTGTTTGTGCTGCCCTGCACGGACGGCGGGGCGTATAACCAACCCTATGCGCTTTACCAAATCAGTTCGGGCGCGTTGTCCGAGGTGTCGCTGCCGGTCATGACCGAGGACGGCCCGTCGACCACATCCGGGGCCACCAACGTGGATTGGGACCAGCCGACCAAAACGTTGACCGCCTTCGACAAGGGACGCGGGCTTGGCGATTGCGGCTCGTTGGACACATGGAAATTGCGCGATTCGCCGGGCGAGGCGAGCTTTGCCCTGGTGGAATCACGCGTGAAGGACGAGTGTGACGGCGAGGGCGAAGGCGGACCGGAGACCTGGCCGCTTCTATGGCCGAAGGGCTGATCACGAGTGGCTGGCTACTCGCCCAATCCGCTCGCCAAAAAGCTTGGCCTGAAAGACGGTTCGTCGGTTTTGCTGATCGGTGTGCCGGACCATTTGTCTGAAATAACCGGATTTCCCGGGTTCGCGTCGATGCAAGTCGAAACTTCCACCGGCCCGCGTGACCGCGACTATGCGCACTGGTTCACGGCGTCTCGGCGGGAACTGGAAAACGGCCTCGCCTTGGTTTCGTCCCGGCTCAAGGCGGATGGCATGTTATGGATATCATGGCCGAAGAAGGCGTCGAAAGTTCCCACTGACATCACTGAAGATGTGCTGCGCGAGATTTTCCTGCCGGTCATGCTGGTGGATGTGAAGGTCTGCGCAGTGGACGACGTCTGGTCCGGCCTCAAGTTCATGTGGCGCAAGGAGTATCGCGCGAACGTGATTTGACCGTGAGAGGTCTTGAGTTTGTTATCGACACTGGCGGTCAACCTTCAAAGGAGGCTTCGGCCATGACATTTTTTTCCACGCGCGTGATTTCCACGGCGCTTGCTGCCGGGCTTCTTGCGTTTCCGGCATTTGCCGAAGGTGACGGCGGCTCGAGCGATTCCAACGCGGCGGCGACGAAAACGCCTGAACAGATATGCAAGGAAACCCAAGGCAAGGTCTGGGACAAGAAAGCCAAAAAATGCGTCAACGCGCAGCAAGGCTTTCTGGATGATGATTCCATTTATGAAACCGGCCGCCATCTTGCGATGATCGGCCGTTATGATGAAGCCATCACCATATTGAATTTCGCAGCGAATCCGCAGGACAAGCGGGTGCTCAACTATCTTGGCTATTCCTATCGCAAGTCCGGGCAGATTGATGTCGGCCTCAAATATTACAATCAGGCGCTGGCTGTTGATCCGAACTATGTTCTGGTCCGCGAATATCTCGGCGAAGCCTTGATCCAGAAGGGTGATGTTGCCGGGGCAAAGGCGCAGCTTGTCGAAATCGAATTGCGCTGCGGCGTCACGTGCGAGCCTTATGTTGATCTCAAGGAAGAACTGAAGAAGATCAACGCGATCTGACAGGCTCCACCGGCAGTCAGCAAAAGGGCTGGCTTTGTCGTCAGCCCTTTTCTTTGGCAAATCCTGCCAGCGTCTGGGCGGTCCACTCCTTGCCGACATGCTCGGAAAAATGGGCTTCTATTCCATCTATCGGCAGCCCCAATTCGCGAAAACCGGTGACGTAGTTCCAGATGCGGTCCTCCCAGGTATTTCGGTAAGGCACACCCATCGGCCTTGCGAAGCGGTGCATCCAGCGCAGGAACGGCAGGCAAAGCGCGCGCCCGCCGCGCTGGCGGAATTTTTCATGAATATAGAATTCCTCACCGCCAAACCCGCGGAAATGCGGGCTGAACCCCGGCCACGCTTGCCTGCGGCAGGCAAAGAGGCCCATGCCCTGCATCGGGATTTCAAAGGGAACGGAATCCGCGTCTACTCCCCGCGCATCCATGCTCCAAGTCCCGAACATGCCGTTACTCCAGTTCATGTCAAAATGGGTCTGGACCGTTTTCAGATCGTCCAACAGCAGCGGACCTTGAACCAAATCGTTTGATGATGGATTTGCGGCAAAATAATCCGCCAAGCGCTTCAACGCGCCCGGCACAACAAAAACATGGCAATCCATGACGAGGACGAACTCACCTGTCGCCTCGTCGAAAATGCGCTGCTTGGCGCTGGCTGATCCGGTTTGGGTCGGGTCTGCAATGTACCGGAAACGGGAGATTTGACCGCCCAATTCCTGCAGCGCCGTTGCACATGGACCCGCCGGATTGTTGTCGACAACGATGAATTCGACATTGGCGCAGAATTCAGGATGATAAAGCCGCAGCGCCTGCAGCGAGAAATAGACGCCGTCATAATCATCATACGTCGGCATGCCGATGGTGAATTTCGGCGCCAGTGCCTGCCCGGTCCTCCCGGGGGCTTTAAGATCCGGTGATGGCAGGCCCGAACTCATCAATCCCTCCTGCAACTTGGAGCATTGGTGAAACGGTAACAGCGGCCATGCTGTTCGGCAAATGGCAGTGAAAGCCCAAAAAGAGCACGCAATTTTTAAGGTGAAATTTTCGGGGAAACCAGCTATGGAATAATCCAAGATTCACGAGCGCGGTTCCCGTATTCGATTTCGGGGGCCGTTTTTATTTGTCCCGCGTGGACTTTTAGGCAAGAGAAAGGACCGGGTCGATGGAAAAAGTTCCAATGACGGCATCGGGTTTCACCAAGCTCAAGGAAGAGCTGCGTTGGCGCCAGCAGGAAGAGCGCCCGCGGATCATCGAAGCGATCGCGGAAGCCCGCTCGCATGGCGATTTGTCGGAAAACGCCGAGTATCATGCTGCCAAGGAACAGCAGTCGCTCAACGAGGGACGCGTCGGCGAGCTTGAAGATTTCATTGCCCGCTCCGAGGTCATCGACGTGTCGAAGCTTACCGGCTCCAAGATCAAGTTTGGCGCGACGGTCACGCTGATTGACGAAGATACCGAGGAGAAGAAGGTCTACCAGATCGTCGGTGATCAGGAGGCCGATCCGAAGGCCGGCCGGATCTCGATTTCCTCGCCGATTTCCCGTGCGCTGATTGGCAAGACCGAAGGCGATGCGATAGAGGTTCTGGCTCCCGGCGGACCGCGCGGATATGAAATTGTGAAAGTCAAGTTCATCTGAACCGGGTTAGCGGTCCCGCAATGCCCCAGTATGTTGACATCATCGACACGCAAGTGATCGCTCCGAATTTCAAGAAGCGGCTGTCGGGCGTGACCTCAACCATCGTTCAACTGGTGCCAAAGCAGCGCCAGATGGGCGTCAGGATCGCCGCGCTGGCGCCGGAAGGCCTGCCGGATCAGGTTGTGCGTGTGCGGTTTCGCGATCTCTGGCGGCTGTGGTTCTCACCAAACGGCGCGAGCCGCCGCATCTGGCATGCACGGCGCAACACCGAAATGCTGCCGGGCATCTTCATGCGCGATGTGTTGCGCATGAAGATCAAGCTGTTGTTCACGTCCGCAGCGCAGCGCGACCATCGCGGCTTCACCAAATGGCTGATCCGCAAGATGGATGCGGTGATCGCCACCAGCGCGCAGGCGTCGTCCTATCTACAGGTACCCAACACCGTCATCATGCATGGCATTGACACCGGGCGCTTTGCACTGGCTGACAATAAGGTGCAGGCCAAGCAGGCGCTTGGCTTTGATCCTTCTGTCAAACTCGCCGGATGTTTCGGACGCATTCGCGACCAGAAGGGCACAGACCGTTTCGTGCACACGATGATTGCGCTTTTGCCTACGCACCCGGATTGGGTTGCCATAGTGACCGGGCGGATTACCGGCGACAACAAGGATTTTGCCGGCAGGCTGACCAATGCCATTTCCGCTGCCGGTCTTCAGGACCGCATCCGGTTTGTCGGTGAAGTGGACGATGTCCTGCCGTGGTATCAGGCGCTCGATCTGTTTGTCGCGCCGCAGCGCTGGGAGGGCTTTGGGCTGACGCCTTTGGAGGCCATGGCGTGCGGTGTGCCGGTCGCCGCGACAAAAGTCGGCGCCTTCAACGAACTGATCGAAGACGGGAAGACGGGTCTGCTGGCCGAAAACGATGATGCCGCAATTGCAAATGCCGTGGCCATTTTGGTTGGAAATGACACTTTTCGTGAGCATATGGCGCAAAAAGCGCGCCCGCATGTGCTGGAAAGCTTCATGCTTGAGCGCGAAGCGGCACAAATCAACGCGATTTACGAAAAGTTGCTTCATTCAGCCTGAAGTCTGCGCTGCCTTTCTTCTGTATTCCCTATGTAAGCAGTATGTGGAAAGCTTTGCCTAAGCCTTGAAAAGTTTGCATGGCTGGGCCACTTTGTTTGCACAGATGCGTGGTGTCCAGAAAACAGGGCCGCGCCGGTTTCCCGTTATCCCAAGGTTTGTCATGTCGTCGATACACGCGCCCGTCATTATCATTGGCTCCGGCCCTGCCGGTTACACCGCCGCCATCTATGCGGCCCGCGCCATGCTCAAGCCGATCCTGATTGCCGGATTGCAGCAGGGCGGCCAGTTGACCATCACTACCGATGTTGAAAACTATCCCGGCTTTGCCGAGCCCATTCAAGGCCCGTGGCTGGTCGAGCAGATGCGGCTTCAGGCAGAGCATGTCGGCACCGAACTGGTGTCTGATATTGTGACGGAAGTGGATATTTCCCGTCGCCCGTTCCGCCTGAAGTGTGACAGCGGCCAGGAATATTCCTGCGATGCCTTGGTGGTCGCCACCGGCGCGCAGGCCAAATGGCTCGGGCTGCCGTCCGAACAGAAATACTCGGGCTACGGCGTTTCCGCCTGCGCCACCTGCGACGGCTTCTTCTATCGCGGCAAGGATGTCGTGGTGGTCGGCGGTGGCAACACGGCGGTCGAGGAAGCGATCTACCTGTCGCACATCGCAAAATCTGTCACGGTCGTCCATCGCCGCGATGAATTCCGCGCCGAACGCATCATGCAGGACCGGCTGTTTGCCAAGGAAAACGTCAAGGTCATCTGGAATTCGGCCATCGACGAAATCACCGGAACGGATGGTTTCCCGGCGTCGGTGACCGGCATTCGGTTGAAAAATGTGCAGACCAATGAGCTGACCGAATTGAAGACCGACGGCGTGTTCATCGCCATCGGCCATGCGCCTGCGGTCGAACTGTTCAAGGGCAAACTCAAGCAGAAGCCGAACGGTTATTTGTGGACCGTGCCCGGCTCCACGGCCACGGACGTTCCGGGCGTGTTCGCGGCCGGAGACGTCGCTGATGACATTTACCGGCAGGCTGTGACCGCTGCCGGTCTTGGCTGCATGGCCGCGCTGGAGGCGGAGAAATACCTCGCCGCCATGCCTGCGCAGCAACAAGCTGCCGAATAATTTCGACAACCTGCCCGGATGGGCGAGGGGGATCTTATGCCGCTGGACTGGGACAAGCTACGGATCTTCCACGCGGCCGCAGAAGCCGGGTCATTCACCCATGCGGCGGAAAAGCTGCATCTTTCTCAATCGGCCATTTCCCGCCAGGTTTCGGCGCTGGAGCATGATGTCGGCGTGCCGCTGTTCAATCGCCATGCACGCGGATTGATCCTGACCGAACAGGGCGAACTATTGTTCCGCACGGCCCACGATGTCCTACTCAAGCTCGAGAGCGTCCGCGTCCGGTTGACTGAGAGCAAGGACACACCGACCGGCAAGTTGCGCGTCACCACGACCGTCGGTCTTGGCCAGGGTTGGCTCGCCGACCGCGCGCCCGAGTTCATCGAGCAATATCCGGATATGCAGCTGCAGTTGATCTTCGACAATGAAGAGCTGGATCTGAACCTGCGCCATGCCGACTGCGCCATTCGCCTGCGCCAGCCGCAGCAGCCGGACCTCATCCAGAAGCGCCTGTTCACCGTGCACTTCCACGCCTATGCGACCGCTGGCTATATCAACCGGTTCGGCAAGCCAGCGAACCTTGAGGAACTGGACCAGCACCGACTGGTGACATTCGGCGAACCCGCTCCGGTCTATCTCACCAACATTAACCTCCTCGAGACCATTGCGCGCCCTGAAGGCGAGCCGCGCACACCTGTCTTGCAGATCAACTCGCTCCTGTCGGTCAAGAAAGCCGTCCAGCGCGGCGCGGGGATCGCCCTTCTGCCGGACTATATGGTCGACAAGGATTCGGGCCTGCAGCAAATCCTGCTCGATATGGAAATGCCCTCTTTCGACACGTACTTCTGCTATCCGGAAACCATGAAGAACGCGGCCAAGCTGAACGCGTTCCGTGATTTCCTTTTCGCCAAGGCGCGCGCCTGGAGCTTCTGATCTTTCAGGGCCGCAGGAAAACTTCCCGCGGAATGGCACCGGCAATAGGTTTGCGTGCTCTCTCCGCATAGCCATGCGCCAAGCGCAATGCTGCAATGCAAACTGATTCCTTGAAATATTGGTCAACGAAATACATATGACGATCATCTCCAGCGCGCATCTCCTCCTCCCATTGGCGCGCCGTGAGTGTTCCCCTCTGGAGGTTTTGCCGGAAACGGCTCACTCCACATCTCAAAGCCGGGCCTAGCCCGGCTTTTTTTTTGCCCGGCTTTTCCATTGTCGCTTTCCTGCCATTCCGCTTCGCTGGCGATATGACGCAATTGACTTGGCCGTGGTGCAGTGCGACCATTGTCAAAACGGTGCTTCTCGACGGGAGAAGTGAAACGGGAAGCCGGTGAGATGCCGGTGCCGCCCCCGCGACTGTAAGGGAAAGACGCCTTGCCAAACAGCCACTGGGAAACCGGGAAGGCGGCGGGGAAAGCCCGAGCCAGGAGACCGGCCGTTTAAACGAAACCAGCGCCTTGCGGCGCACAGACCAAGGGGCGGTGGGCCCCGGAAGGAACGGCATGCGTATTCTTATCGCCTTCGCGGCAACACTCATTTCCACATCAGCCTTCGCCCATACGGGCCACGCGGATGCGGCCGGTCTTTTCCACGGCATGATGCACCCTGTCAGCGGGCTCGATCATGTGCTGGCGATGATCGCCGTCGGCGTTCTGGCCTATGTCATCGGCGGCCGCGCCCGCTTTGCCCTGCCGCTGTCGTTCATGGCTGCCATGCTTGCCGGCGGTGCGCTCGGCATGTCCGGTTTCGCCCTGCCGATGGTTGAAGCCGGCATCGGTGCCTCCATCATCGTCATCGCCGGTCTTGCCGCTTTCGGAGCGCCTCTGCCGGTCTGGCTGACGTCGGCGCTGGTCGCCTTCTTCGGCCTGTTCCACGGCTTCGCCCACGGCGCTGAAATGCCGGTGGACGCTTCCGGCCTTGCCTATGCCGCCGGTTTCGTTGCTGCATCCGGCCTGCTGCATGTCACGGGTCTTGCGCTCGGCCAGACATTCAGCGCCAAGTCGCGTCACGCGGCACGGATCGGTTCCGCTGCCATGGCGCTTGTAGGTGTTGCCGTTCTCGGCGGCGCGCTCTGATCCAAATCTGTGTTGATTGAAAAGGCCGGGGTTATGCCCCGGCCTTTTTGTTTGTCATTCTACCCTTCCGCATTCCTCTTGCCGTGCGCCTTGATCACCTCATCGGCCATGCGTCCGGCCAACTCCGCCATATGGTCAAAACTGGCCGTATAGGACGCCACACCTGAGGTTGCCGAGCGCAGTTCGACGATCAAGCCGCGCAGCTCCGACTCCGGGGCAAGCGCCTCAATCACATTCCAGCCTTCCCAGCCGTCACGCGGATTGAAGCCGAGGATCTGGCCGCGCCGCTGTGTGAGAATGCCGGTCGCCGCCGCCATGCCGCTTTCGGGCGTGATGACTTCGACCTTCATCACCGGCTCGAGCAACACCGAACCGCAGGAGGACATGACCTCACGCATGCACTGTTTGGCGGCCATCTGGAAGGCCATGTCGGAGGAGTCGACCGTATGATACGAGCCGTCCGACAGGTTGACGGCAAGATCAACCAGAGGGAATCCGAGCGGGCCGAATTTCAGGAAGTCGAGCACGCCTTCCTCGACCGACGGGATGTAGTTTTTCGGCACCACGCCGCCGGTGATCGTGTCGGTGAATTCAAACCCGCCGCCGCGCGGCAGCGGTTTGACATCGAGCTGCACATCGCCGAACTGGCCGTGTCCGCCGGATTGTTTCTTGTGGCGCGCCCGATGGGTCGCCGATTTGGTGATCGTCTCGCGCCAGGCGACCAGTGGCACCTTGGTTTCAATCGGGATGCCATAGCGCCCGGACAGCCGCTCCAGGACGACGCGCAGGTGCATTTCGCCCTGACCGCCGAGAATGGTTTCGGCTGTCTGCGCCGAATGATGCACCTGCAGCGACGGGTCTTCTTCGGCAATCTTGTGCAGCGCCGCCGACAGCTTCACCTCGTCCTTGCGCTCCTTCGGCAGCGCTGAGACCGACATGACCGGCACCGGCGGCGCGGCGACGGCAAGCTGTTTGACCGGTGTTTTTCCGGCCGACAATGTCTGGCCGGTTTGGGCAGGATCAAGTTTGCCCAAGGCCAGCGTTTCGCCTTCGCCTGCGAACGGCAGCTTTCGCTGCGCAAGGCCCAGCAGAGAATAGATGCCGGAGATGCGCTCGGTCTTGCCGTCCGGCATCACCATGTCCGCCGCGTCATTGACCGTGCCGTCAAAGATGCGGGCGACGGAGAGTTTGCCGGCGTGCGATGTGTGGATCGATTTGATCACTTGAGCAATTGGTGTTGCGCCCGAAATGCCGAGCCGTTTGGCCGTCACTTTCGAATCCGGGCCTTCGTGGCGGATGGCTTTGAGCAGCCGTGAGACGCCATTGCTGCGCTCTGCCGAGCCGATGAACACCGGCATGACCAGACCGGCGCGAAGGTCGGCGGCCAGATCGTCAAACACCTCGTCCTGCGGCGGAGCGATGTCGGAAAGCAACTGCTCCATCAACTCATCATCATGGTCCGCCAGCTTTTCCAGCATCGAATACCGCGCCTCCATTTCGCGCGCGGCATCGTCGCCCGCCAGAGGCACCATTTCGGACGGCGCATGTTCGCGGTAGACAAAGGAGCGCTCCAGCGCGAGGTCGATATAGCCGGTGGCGATGCCGTCCTTCCAGATCGGTATCTGGCGCAGCAGCATCGGCGTGCGGCTGACGGTCTGCAGCATCTGCAATGTTTCGCGCACGCCGGCCGTCGCCTTGTCGATCTTGTTGAGGAACAGCACATGTGGAATGCCAAGGTCATCCAGCCGCCGCAGCGTCAGCTGCAGCGCTGGCAGCTTTTTCTCGTCAGGTTCGGCCACCACCACCGCCATGTCGGCGGCAGCGAGCACAGGCTCGGCTTCATACGCGAATTCCACCGAGCCCGGGCAATCAACAAAGGTGATGCTCTCTCCCATGAACACAGTGGAGGCTATCGTTGCCTCGACGCTCATCTTGTGGGCTTTGGCTTCGGGGGAATGGTCGCCGACCGTGTTGCCAGAACCGGCTGTGGCCTGCTTGGCGATTGCGCCCGTTCGGGCGAGGAGGGCTTCAAAGAGGCTAGTCTTGCCGCTTGCAAAGGGTCCGACAATGGCAACGCATTTCGGACCCGTGGATCGTTCTCCGCTCCGTTTTCCCATGATTCTGGCCTCCTCAACCGCATGGTTCAAGTGAGGCGGCGGCCGGCCCTCCGGCCGTCGCGTGGATGCTGTGGCGCATCCGGAGGTATCGTTTCACCAACCGTCGATTGGCGCAAGGGCAACAACGCCGCACTCGTCTTGCAAGCGCCAAAAATCATGCCTATAATTTTCAAATCGAAACTTTAGACCACACGATCTGCCGCCAAGACTTCCTTGATTTCCAAGACTTCCTTGTTTGCCGACGTTAATCCGGAAATTTCGATCCCAAGCGTCCGGGGCGCGAATGCGCCGGGCAAACGTCAGCCAGCTACAAGGAATACTCTGCAATGGCGACAGGTACTGTCAAATGGTTCAACGACCAAAAAGGCTATGGTTTCATTCAGCCGGATGCCGGCGGTCCGGACATTTTCGTCCACATCACCGCGGTCGAACGCTCCGGCATGGGCCAGCTCAATGAAGGCCAGAAGGTCAAGTATGAAGTCACGCAGGACCGCCGCACCGGCAAGTCCTCGGCAGACCAGCTTTCCGCCGCCTGATTTCAGCGTACCGGATTAACGAAAAGCGGGGCCCCGGCTCCGCTTTTTTGTTTCTATTGGATTAATCACAGCCCCACTCGATCGGCACGTGGCCCGCATCTTCTTCGCAGCGCTTCAGCCAGGCATTGATCTTCGGGAACCGCTCCATTTCAAAGCCGCCGCGCGGGCCGGCCGAATGGGTGTAGGCATAGAGCGCGATGTCGGCGACGGAGAACACATCACCGGCGATGAACGGCGTCTTGGCGAGTTGTGCCTCCATGACGCCCAAAACGCGATGCCCGGACTCCAGCAGCCCCGCCAGGGTTTCCGGCGTGCGCTGGGCCGCGCGGTGGGTGTAGTTCAGGATCGCGGCGCGCACGGCGATGGTGCCTTCGTGATAGTTTTGCTCGAAGAACATCCACTCGTGCACCTTGGCGCGGGCATATTTGTCCTGCGGCACAAAGCGTGTGCCGTCACCGAAATAGAGCAATATCGCGTTGGATTCCGCCAGCAGCCGGCCGTCTTCCAGTTCGATGAGCGGCACCTTGCCGTTCGGGTTCTTGGCGCGGAACGCGTCCGATGTGGTGACACCCGAGCCGTACTCGGCGGCTATGTGGTTGAACGGTATGCCGAGCTTGGCCAGCAGCAGCCGCACCTTGTAGGAGTTACCGGAACTTGGCATCGAATAAAGCGTCAACATGGCGGGTCTCCGGTTGCACGTGCCGCACAGTCTTCGGGCAGGGGCCGGAACACAAATGAAAGTTTGTGATTGGCGCTATTTACGGCGCTGACAGGTCAGGCCGCGCGATGGCTGTAGCCGATGCCGGGCTGGTCCTCGATGGTCACCTGCAGCGCTGCCGCGCGCAACGCGTCGCGGGCGGTCTGCACCTTCGCTTCGGCAAAGCGCCCGAATGTCGTCGGCGCGATTTCCGGGCGGGCGAGCGCATAGCCCTGGACATAGGTCGCGCCCGCGCTTTCCGAGAGCTCGAGCTGCCAAAGCTGTTCGATGCCCTCGAACACCGTCGCGATGCCGCGGTCGGCGAATTGGAGCGCCATATCCTTGATGTGGCGGTAACCGGGCTTGGTCTCCATCAGCCGCGTGATCCAGCGGCCGTCGAACTTGACGATGTCCGGCCGCAGCCGCGCCAGCCGTTCGGCGTCGGATTCATCCGAGCCGTAGTCGTCAATCGCCAGCCTGAAGCCGTTGGCGCGGATCGTGTCGGCAAGCGTGAACAGCAGCGCCGGGCTTTTGGCCTTGAACTCGGTGATTTCGCACACCAGCCGCCGCGGCGATGCACCTGTCTTGGCCCATTGCTTGCGCACCGAGGCCAGAGCCACGGCGATGGCCAGCCGGTCGGAAAAGGCAGACGGATCAAGATTGATGAACAACATGGCGTTCTTCACCGGCAGTGTTGCGGCGTTCATCATGTGCAGGTCGCGGGTGACGGTTTCCAGAAGCTGCCGGTCCGGCCCTTGCGTGGTGCGGAAAAGGGTTGCCGGCGAGGCGCCGCGTCCGGAAAGGAACGGCCGCACCAGCCCTTCAAAGCCGGCGATCTCGGCCTTGCCGGAGCGAAGGTCGAAGATCGGCTGGAACGCGCTTTTCAAGACCCACGGCCCGAACAGCGCGGCCTGTGTTCCGTCTCTTTGCGGCATCTGCCGGGTGGGATAGGCGTCTGACATCATGAAACCCCGTCTGAATCGCTTAAAATTGCGCGGATTGCTTCAAGAAACCGTTAAGCATGTTCAATTTGCCAGACGATTGCCGGATTTTGCCTTGCGATTTGATGCAGCCTGCGCGATAGGGACGGCGCAAATTTTACCGACCGGAGTCTTCAAAATGGCCTTTCTTGCTGATGTCCTTTCGCGCGTAAAACCGTCCGCCACCATCGTCATCACCCAGAAGGCCCGTAACCTGAAAGCTGCCGGCAAGGACATCATATCCCTGTCCGTCGGCGAGCCGGATTTCGACACGCCCGACAACATCAAGGAAGCGGCCATTGCCGCCATCCGCCGCGGCGAAACCAAATATCCGCCGGTTTCCGGCATTCCGCAGCTGCGCGAGGCGATTGCCGCCAAGTTCAAGCGCGAGAACGGCTTGGACTACAAGGCCAGCCAGACCATCGTCGGCACCGGCGGCAAACAGGTCTTGTACAATGCGCTTCTCGCGACGCTGAACCCCGGCGATGAGGTCGTCATCCCCGCGCCGTACTGGGTGTCCTATCCGGAAATGGTGGCGCTCAACTATGGCACGCCGGTTTTCGTCGCGACCACGCTTGAAAACAATTTCAAGCTTCAGGCCGCAGACCTTGACCGCGCCATCACGCCGAAGACCAAGTGGGTCATCCTCAACTCGCCGTCCAACCCGTCGGGCGCTGCCTACACCCATGCCGAGATGAAGGCGCTGACCGATGTTCTGGTGCGCCACCCGCATGTCTGGATCCTCACCGACGACATGTATGAGCATCTCGTCTATGGCGACTTCCAGTTCGTCACCCCGGCGCAGGTCGAGCCGTCGCTGTATGACCGCACGCTGACCATGAACGGCGTTTCCAAAGCCTACGCCATGACCGGCTGGCGCATCGGCTATGCCGCCGGTCCCGAGCATCTCATCAAGGCGATGGATATGGTGCAGGGCCAGCAGACCTCCGGCGCCTCAACCATCTCGCAGTGGGCAGCCGTTGAAGCCCTCAACGGCCCGCAGGACTGCATTCCGAAATTCCGCAAGGCTTTTGAGGCCCGGCGCGATCTTGTCGTGTCCATGCTCAACCAGGCCACCGGCCTCGTCTGCCCCAAGCCCGAAGGCGCCTTCTACGTCTACCCCTCCGTCGCCGCACTGATGGGCAAAAAGACCGAAGCCGGCAAGGTGCTGAACACCGACGAGGATTTCGTCATCGCCCTGCTGGAAGACGAAGGTGTGGCTGCGGTGCACGGGACTGCGTTTGGACTCGGGCCTAACTTCCGCATCAGCTACGCAACTTCAGACAAGGCGCTCGAAGAGGCTTGCAAGCGGATACAGCGGTTTACGGCGAGCTTGCGGTGAGGATCTGAATTAACTCTGACACATATCGTTATGTCAGTTTGAACTATTCAAGCCATCGTGACTTTGCCCAAATAAGGATGTCTTCGGTACGTTTTTGAATGTCTGAGGGTGTCCAGTCTAGATAGGATTGTTGGATATCTCGAGCGCTTTTAAACATGGAGTCTGATCCGTAGACTTTACTCTTTATTGCAAACCCTTGGTTCTGAAGCTGTGCGTTCATTTTTGATGATAAAGGAATGAGGTTTCCGACCACATTTACCAATTTTTGATGTTGTTCCTCGCTAAAAACAACTTTCCAAGAGTCTGACATTGTTTGTGGAAGGATGTGTTCAATCCAGGGTAATTCCTTTGGTGAATCCCCTCCTAGGCTAGCGTCGTATTCTCGTATAAAATAACTAGCGATCGTAGAGCCATAAAGTCCACGATTGCGAAGTGCTATTGCGAATGACCTGAGACCCTGAACCTCCTCCAGATTTTGGTAGAGTCCGTTCCAGGCAGGAGACGGACGAATGAAGCGATCACGGTTCACGGAACAACAGATCATCGGCATTTTGCGGGAGCAGGAATCCGGAGTGAAGACGGCAG
>JBGSHY010000014.1:0-34098 GCA_041751995.1 Rhizobiaceae bacterium
GGGCGCAGGAAGACCTGAAGCGCGCCGAAGTCCTCTCGCCAATCAGCGGCGTCGTGCTGGACGTCAACGCCCGCGCTGGCGAACGCCCCCCCGCCGCCGGCATCATGGACATGGGCGATACCGACCACATGATGGCCGAGGTCGAGGTCTATCAGGACCGCATCGCATCCGTCGCCGAAGGCCAGCCGGTCGAACTGGCCGCCGTCGCCATCGGCCAGACCTTGCAGGGCAAGGTCCAGTCCGTCGGATTGATGGTCGGGCGGCAAGGCCTTGTCTCCGACGACACCGCCGCCAACACCGATGCCCGTGTCATCACCGTCATGGTCGAACTCGACCAGCCCTCTTCCGCCATCGCCGCGCGCTATACAAATCTTGAAGTCATCGCCCGGATCGACACGCGGGTCAAAGCCGCAAGCCCGGCCAAGCCATGAGCCGTCTTCTGCAATGGCTTTTCGGCCGCCTGCCCATCGGCTGGCTGCAGCTGACCCACAGCCGCACACGCTTTGCCGCAGCATTGGCAGGCGTCGCCTTCGCCAATGTGCTGGTGTTCGTCCAGCTCGGCATCATGAATTCGATGGCGACCGCCACCATGAAGCCGTACGAATTCTTCCAGGCCGACATCATGATCTCGGCGTCCGATGCCAACACCCTGACCGAAGGCGGAAATGTGGCGCGGCAATGGCTGTTTCAGGCGATGGCCGACAAGGATGTCACCGCCGGAACCGGCATTTTCGTCGGCAACATCTCCTGGGCGCGCGAAACCAAGACGCTCGGCCTCACCAGCTTCGGTATTGATCCGGTCCAGCCTGCATTCCTCGCGCCTGTGCTGAAACCCAAAACCGCCACGCTGCAACTGCAGAATTCCGGCATTCTCGACATGTATGCCCGCGGCCTGCCGCGCGACGAGGCCGCCGCCATCCGGCCGCAGTCGCCGGCCTCGTTTGAAGTGTCCGGCAAGACGCTGACGCTTTATGACACCTTTCAGGGCGGCGGCGGCTTTGGCGGCGACGGCTATCTGATGATGTCGGACCAGACCTTCATGAACCTGTTCCCCGCCCGCTCTTCCGCTGCGCCTGATCACATCCTGTTGCAGGTCACCCGCGGCGCGGACTCCGAAGTGGTCGCGGCCCGCCTCAAGGACATCATCTCCGACAAGTCGCTGCGCATCCGCTCCTATGCGCAGGCGCGCGCCGAAGACCTCAGCTACCAGCAGACCAAAAGACCGACCGGCATCATCTTCGGCTTCGGCGTCATCATCGGCATCCTTGTCGGCATCGTCATTGTCTATCAGGTGTTGTCCACGGATGTCGCCGACCACCTCTCGGAATACGCCACCTTCAAAGCCATGGGCTACAAGCAGCAATTCTTCCTGGGCATCGTCTTCGAAGAGGCGCTGATTCTCGCGATCCTTGGCTTCATACCGGGCTTCATCGTCGCAACCGGGCTTCTGGCCGGCATGAAAAAAGCCACCACGCTTCCCTTGGCCATGACCGGAAGCATGGCCGCGATGGTGTTTGTCGGCACGCTGGTCGCCTGTTCGCTCTCCGGCGCCATCGCCACCCGCCGCCTCGCCGCCGCCGATCCGGCCGATTTGTTTTAAGGGCGCGCCATGTCAGAAGAAATCTCAGTCGCCACGAAGGGCCTTTCCCACTGGTTTGGCCTCGGTGAGGCCCGTAAGCAGGCGCTCTATGACGTCGACCTCAGCGTCAAGCGCGGCAGCCTGACCGTGTTGATGGGCCCGTCCGGCTCCGGCAAGACCACCGTGCTGACGTTGATGGGATGCCTGCGCGATGTGCAGCAGGGCTCGGTCAACCTCCTTGGCCATGAACTCTTCGGCGCAAGCCGGGCGCTGAACGAGACCTTGCGCAAACGGCTCGGCTTCATCTTTCAGGCGCACAATCTGCACGGCAGCCTCACCGCCCTGCAAAATGTCCAGATGGGCCTGCAGGTCCACGGTTATCTCGATCCCGTTGCCGAAAAGGAAGCCGCCCGCCATGCCCTCGGCCTCGTTGGCTTGTCCGACCGGATGGACTATCTGCTCGCCAATCTCTCCGGCGGCCAGAAACAGCGCGTCGCCGTTGCCCGCGCGCTGGCCGGCAATCCCGACATCGTCTTCGCCGACGAACCCACCGCCGCCCTCGACCGCGAAAGCGGCATGAACGTCGTCAGGATGCTGAAAAAACTCGGCGCCGCCCGCGGCACCACCACCGTCATGGTAACCCACGACAACCGCATCCTCGAAATGGCCGACCGGATCGTCACGCTGGAGGATGGGCGGATTGTGAAGGATACGGGGGCTGGTGGGTGAGAGTGCAGCTCACATAATCGCGGCCTACCAGTGAAAGACACGTGGAGAAGGCCGCCAATTCCCAAGCCTAACGTTCCAAGACTTGTCAGTTGCGAAACTCTCCGCTATCTCTTGTCCCATGACCTCGACCCGCAACAGCATCGAAGCCCACTCCCGCGCCGCTCTCCGCCGCGCGCTGCTTCTGCTTATTGGCGGCCGTCGGGCCCGGTAACGGGAGCGTCCGGCGGTCGATTGCGGGTTCTGATCCGCTGGCTCCCTTTACAAAATTCAAATCAAACGCCATTGAACGGGCGCATTTTCTGCATCGCGGCTTGAAGTCCGGCAGAAACGCCCACGGGACCCGAAAAGTGACCGCAGACATGACCGTACAGACAAATACTTCGCCCGCCAGCGCCCAGCAAACCGGGCACAAAGGCATGCCGCTCGCCGCGCAGAAATATCAGGCCTACCCGCAGATCGACCTGCCCAACCGCCAGTGGCCGTCAAAGCAGATCACCAAGGCGCCGATCTGGTGTTCGGTGGACCTGCGTGACGGCAATCAGGCGCTGATTGACCCGATGGGCCAGGAGCGCAAGGCGCGCATGTTCAAGCTGCTCCTCGACATGGGTTTCAAGGAAATCGAGATCGGCTTCCCTTCCGCCTCGCAGACCGATTTTGATTTCGCCCGCTGGTGCATCGAGGAAGGCGGCGTGCCGTCCGATGTGTCGCTGCAGGTGTTGGTCCAGTGCCGCCCCGAACTCATCACCCGCACGTTCGAGTCGCTGAAGGGCGCCAAGAGCCCGATCGTCCACTTTTACAATTCAACCTCCGAATTGCAGCGCCGCGTCGTGTTCGGCAAGGATGTGCACGGCGTCAAGCAGATCGCCGTCGATGCCGCCAAGATGATCACCGAAATGGCCGACAAGGCCGGCGGCGGCTTCCGGTTTGAATATTCGCCCGAAAGCTTCACCGGCACCGAGCTCGAAGTCGCGCTGGAAATCTCCAACGCTGTCACCGAGATCATCAAGCCGACGGCGGACAACAAGCTGATCCTCAACCTGCCCGCCACCGTCGAAATGTCGACGCCCAACATCTATGCCGACATGATCGAATGGATGGGACGCAACCTCGACAACCGCGAAAACATCCTGATCTCGCTCCATCCGCACAATGACCGAGGCACCGGCATCGCTGCCACCGAAATGGGCTTGATGGCCGGCGCGGACCGTGTCGAAGGCACGCTGTTCGGCAATGGCGAGCGCACTGGCAACGTCGATATCGTCACGCTGGCGCTCAACATGTTCACGCAAGGCGTCGATCCCGAACTCGACTGCACCGACATCAACCGCATCAAGGGCGTCTACGAGCATTGCAACCAGCTCAGGATCCCCGAGCGCCATCCGTATGTCGGCGAACTCGTCTATACCGCCTTCTCCGGCTCGCATCAGGATGCGATCAACAAGGGCATGAAGGCGATCAAGCAGGCCAACACCCAATTGTGGGAAGTGCCCTATCTGCCGATCGACCCGCAGGATGTCGGCCGCTCCTATGAGGCCATCATCCGCATCAACTCGCAGTCCGGCAAGGGCGGCATCGCCTACATCCTGCAGGAAGACTACGGCCTCAACCTGCCGCGCCATCTGCAGGTCGAATTCCGTGACGTGATCCAGAAAATCACCGATGCCGAAGGCACAGAGCTTCTGCCGAAGCGCATTTATGACAGCTTCATGGAAACCTACGTCTCGCAACCGGGCGCGCGGCTGAAGTTTGTCGATCACCATTCCTACCCTGACCCCGATCATCAGGGCCTGCGCATCATCGCCGCCGAGATCATCGACAACGGCGTGTCCAAGCGCATCGAAGGCAAAGGCACCGGCCCGATCGACGGCTTTGTCAACGCGTTGTCGATTTACCTTGGCACGAAACTGACAGTGGCGGACTATTCCGAACACTCGCTGCAACACGGCTCGGACGCCTCGGCCATCTGCTACATGCAGGTCGAACATGACGGCGGAAAACTCTACGGCGCGGGCGTGAACAAGAACATCGTCACCGCTTCGCTCGAAGCGGTCGTCTCCGCCGCCAACCGCATCGTCGGTTGATCAACATGGGCGCCCGGCTTCACGCAATCGAAGCCGGGTCACCCACTTTGCCGCCGGTCGTGCTGCTGCACGGATTTGGCATGGTATCCGCGTGCTTTTCGCGCCTCATTCGAGCGCTTTCTGCGCAGCGTTTCGTGCTCGCTTTTGACCTGCCTGGCCATGGCGGTTCACTCGATCATCCGCATGCCGGCAGCGCCCGGAAATGCGCAAAGGCAGTTGTCCAAGAACTTGAAACCCGCGCACTTGTGCCCGTCACCCTTGTCGGCCACTCCTTCGGTGGCGCGGTGGCATCGCTCGTGGCCATTACCCGGCCGAACCTTGTCAGCCGTTTGGTGTTGTTGGCCCCGGGCGGCTTCGGGCCCGATATTAACGCGAATTTATTGCGCTGCCACGCTGCGGCCGAAAGCCGTGAGGATATCCGAAACTGCCTGGGCTTCATGTCCGCCAGCGGAGCGCCATCTGATGAACTTGTTGAAATCATTTGGAAAATGCGTCAGGTCGAAGGTCAAACCGACGCCTTGCAGTCGCTGTGCAATCGCTTCCTTGACGGCGATGCCCAAGGCGTTCTCCCGCTCGAAACCCTCGCCGCCGCCGATGTTCCTGTTGACCTCGTGTGGGGCGACTTGGATGAGATTGTTCCGGTAACCGATGGCATGTTGGCGCCTGCAAAATTCAACAAGATCATCATCGCCGGCGCCGGCCATATGTTGCCCGATGAGGCAACGGCGCAGGTCGCGCGTATCATTCTGAAACACCCCGCAACCGCTTAAAAACACTGCCATTTTTTCGCCGCGGCTTTCCCGCTAATGTAGGTGCGAATCACTTGGGAGAGAGAAATGCGGTTCATGCGATATGCGGCGCTTTTCATTGCATTTCTGTTCGCCGGACTTCCCGGCGCCCTCGCCTCCCCGCGCGATGTCATCGCCAGCCTTGATGCCGAGGGCGCGCAGGCCATCGAGTGGCGCGGCGTCACGGTCGACCTCAACAAACTGCTGCCCATCTACGCCAGTCCCGACGCCGAATTCATTTTCATCAATGAAAACAAGCTCTCGCCGACAGGCGCGGAGTTTATTGTCGCACTCGGCAAAGCCCGCGAAGACGGCCTTGACCCCAAGGATTACATCAACCCGGCCTTCGGTTCGCTCAACCGCCTGACCGGTGACGATGATGCGGCAGGCGCCGAACTTGCGCTGGCGCAAGCCTTCCTGCGCTACGCCCGCGATCTCTATACCGGCCGGCCGACCCCGGCGCTGGACGTCACCAACATCGTCATCGACAAGAAAACCGTCGATCCGGTAAAATGGCTTAACTACCTGAGCGCAAACGGTATTTCCAATACGGTGCGGGCGCTGCGCCCGCGCCATCCGCAATATGCCAAGCTGCGCCAGATGCTGACGAGTTTCCGTTCCTATCAGGCTCTCGGCGGCTGGGACCCTATCCCGGCCGGTCCGTCGCTGAAACCCGGCATGAACGACCTGCGCGTCGCCGCCTTGCGCGACAGCCTCGCCGCCCGCGGCTACAAGGGCCTGACCGGTGGTGATCCGAACGCTTTCGACGCCAAGATGACGGAAGCCGTCAAACGCTACCAGCGCGCCTCTGGCATCGAGCCAGACGGCATCATCGGCAAGGGAACCATAGGCATCCTTAACGTGCCGGTTGAGGAGCGAATCCGCCAGATCGTCGTCAACATGGAGCGCTGGCGCTGGCTTCCGGCCGACCTTGGCAAGCGCCATGTGTTCGTCAATCAGGCGGGCGCAGAGCTGTTTCTTGTCGACAAGAGCAAAGTCGTTGACAACCGCCGCGTCATCGTTGGCAAACCGTTCCATCAGACGCCGATGTTCTCTGACCGCATCTCCTATGTCGAGTTCAACCCGACATGGACCGTCTCGGCCAATATCGCGAAAGCAGAATTCCTGCCCAAGTTGATCAAGGATCCCGGCTATCTCGAGCGCAATGACTACAAGATCTATTCAAGCTGGGCCGATGGCGCGCCGGAGATGGACCCGTGGACTGTCGATTGGGCGTCCGTCAAAGGCGGCTTCCCTTACCGCATCGTCCAGCAGCCGGGCGACAAGAACGCACTCGGCTATGTCAAGTTCATGTTCCCCAACAAGTTCAATATCTACCTGCACGACACGCCGTCGCGCCAGCTGTTCGCCTCGACCGGACGGGCTTTCTCGCATGGCTGCATCCGCGTCCATGAGGCCATGGATTTTGCCGAAAAGCTGATGGGCCTCGATCAGGGCATGACCCGTGATGAAATCGACGCGCGGGTCGCCTATGGCGCCCTGAAACGCGTCAACCTGAAGACCAAGGTTCCGGTCCACCTTACCTATTTCACGGTCTGGATAGGCGATGACGGCGTGGTGCAATTCTTCCCGGACATTTACAGCCGCGACGCGCCGGTGGCAGGAATCCTGTTCGGCCAGACCTGACCGTAACTTTTTCATTCTCATACCCGGTTTGTTCGTGTTAATGACTTGTTCACCATGTTTTTGAGGGCGCAGGCGTGAGCGAGTATCAGGACAAGACGGGCAACCGCAGCAATGTGACGCGGCTTTCGGACGTCATCCGTGAAGTGCGCATCGCGTCCGCAGACAAGGCCGATGTTGTCGTTGACATGAAGGAGGCCGACCGCGCCCGGCTGGAGCTTCTTGCCATGGAGCTGAAGCCGGTCATCGACGAAGTGCCCGCGGACAGCGACCTATTTGATTTCGCGATTTCGTCCGGGCTGCAGCCGCGCTTCTGGATTGACGCGGTCAGCCATGTGCAGATGGGCCGCGACCGCCGCACTTACCGCTTTGTGCGCGATACGCGCCTTGGCCGGGTTGTCATGGCAGAATCGGTTGAAATGCGGCCGGTCGCAGAACAGGTCACACGCTATATTGCTGAACGTCTGATCGAACGCCAGCGCCTGATGGAAGGCGATCCGGAAACCATGAAATCATCGCCGCTGACCGTCCGGGGCAAGTTGGATTCGGCGGCGGCGCTGACAGAAACCGAGAAGAGCGAAGCAGGCGGCATTGTTGCCGGTCTAGTCTGGGTGCTGCTAGGCGCCGTCATTGGCGGCGGGCTGCTTTTGCTGGTTTTATCCGGGCAATTGAATGCCGTTCTGGGCCGCTGACAATCAGCGATAATCGAGCGGCAAAGTTTTTCCGTCGCGGATGATTTGATATTCGCCTACCGGTTCAATAGCGCCGGATTCACCTGAAATCCCACGCTCGTTCCAAATGCAATTCCAAGCGTCCGGTTCACCCCAAATCGTGAACTGGTTCCACCGCGCCGCCGGTTTGCGACCGCCCGGCGCCTGACCCGCCGCGGGAACGCCGATCACCGGAGCTCCATGGTCGCCGTGTCCGATCAGCGTGTGCGAGTTCAAATGCGTATGGCCATGCAAAACGAGTTCAGCGCCGGCCTCACGGATGATTTTCTGGAACAACCGGATCCCATAAAGCCGCCGCGACGGGTCTTTCTCAAAGCGGAACGGCGGATGATGGATCAGCACGACGCGGAACAGCCCAAGGTCCTTGCCGCGCTTGAGCAAGGCGCGCAACCGTTCGGCTTGATCATTGCGAAAACGCCCCGTCGCCAGAAATGGCGCTGACGCCACAGCCGAGGACACGCCAATGATGGCAACCGGCCCGCGATGACGAAAATAGGGAAACAGGCTGTCCGGACCTTTGCTTTTGAGCGGTGCACCGTCATCACCTGTGATGTACCCGGCCCAGGCCTGACACGCTTTGGCCAGCGAGCCCGGCACATAGGCGTCGTGATTGCCCGGAACGACGGAAACATCAAACGGAGCGCCAGTGCTTTCGAGCCAATGACGCGTGGCGTTGAACTCAGGCCCGAGTGCCAGATTGACCAGATCACCCGTCACCACGGTATGGTCCGGAGCGGAAGCCTTCAGGTCTTCCATCAATGTGCCCAGCACCGAGCCGCCATGGGTTTTCTTGCGATTGAACCGCCAGTTCAAATAGCCGGTTATGCGTTTGGATGCGAGATCGCGCTTGCGCACGTCAGGCATTGGCGAGAGGTGGATGTCGGAAACATGGGCAAGACGAAACATGCCTCTCGCATAATTCATCAACCCGTTTTATGCCAGCGCCATGAGCAAGCCTGAATTCACACAATCAATCTGGGCGCGGCTGCGCGGCCGGCTGTTCCATGTCTATTTCCGAATTCGGCGGCCGATGACGCTGGGCGTGCGTGCGCTGGTGCTGGACGAGGCCGGCAACAGGATCTTCCTCATCCGCCACACCTATGTGCCCGGCTGGCAAATGCCCGGCGGCGGCGTCGAGACCGGAGAAACGCTGCGGGAGGCGCTCGACAAGGAGTTGATGGAGGAAGGCAATATCCGCCTGACCGGACCCCCGCACCTGTTCCATGTCTATTTCAACCGGCGCATGTCCCGGCGCGATCATGTGGCGCTGTTTGTCTGCAAGTCTTTCGAACAAACCGCGCCGCGCCTGCCCGATCATGAAATCGCCGAGTCCGGCTTTTTCCCGCTGGATGCCCTGCCGGCAACGACCACCCGCGCTACCCGCGCGCGGCTGGCTGAGGTGCTGGATGGCAAGCTGGTTTTAGACGATTGGTAATTGTTCGGCTTGAAAAATCCAATATATCATTAGTTGAAGATTGTTATCAGAGATTGAGATGCATAAATTGCATGACGCAAATGAAGGTAAGGGAACAATTACTAATCGCCCCGCACTTCCCAGATTGGAATATCTTGATTCATTGCGCGGGCTTGCGGCCATGCAGGTCCTGTTTTTACATATTTTGTCAGCGTTTTTTCCGACCTTCACCAACTATCCAGTTACCGCCGATGTATTTGGCAATCTGGTTCACGGTTCGCCGCTTTTTTTCATTTATGACGGTTATAGTGCAGTCTACATATTCTTCCTGTTGAGCGGGTTTATTCTCACATCGGCATTTAGAAATTGCACGGCCAGTCTGGTCAAACAGATCGCATCACGTTGGATCCGGCTTGCGCTTCCAGCTATCGCGGCTTCTCTAATCGCCGCTGTCGTTTTGGCTTCTGTCGGTAATGCCAATATCTTGATTGGGACGACTGTCGAATCGCCTTGGTACGCCACTCTTTGGCAACCTGCATCCGGTATCGCCTATTGGTTTAAAGATACTTTTCTTAATTCACTATTTCTAGGCTACCAGGAAGTATCCATTTTAACAAAATTATTACCAAAAGGTATTTTTGATTCCATTTATAGCTCATATGTTTCACCAGTATGGACATTAAGCATTGAATTTCATGGATCTATAATTATATTGCTATTGATTTATATAAATAAGATCTCAAATATAATGTGGATTATCACTTTTATAGTGCTTTCTATTATATTTTTTCGAACCGAATATGCTTGCTTTTTGATTGGACATTTGTTGTATTATACAAAAATCGAAGCAATTAAAGTAAAATTAATATCAAATTTGTCAACTTTGCTAATTGTTTCAGGTATTTTGATTTGCTGGAACGTAGAGCTTGGTATTGACTACGCTTCCAAAATTGTATGCGAACCAGATCTTATTTTCTCAATTGAATGTAGTCGCTATACGCAGAAAATCGTAGGGACCATATTAATTTTCACCGGAATTATCTACAATGAGCCAATCCAGAGATTTCTAAAATTACATTTCTTGCGCCAGATTGGAGACTATTCTTTCGCAGTTTATCTAATACACTGGCCAGTTATATTCGGAATTTCACCGATTTTTTTTAATTTGACCTACGGATCATTTGGACTGACTGTAGCAAGTTTAACTGCCTCTGCGAGTGCGTTTGTGTTTACTGCTATATTCGCTGTGGGGTTCCGCCAAGTGGATCTTGCGTCAATAGCGTTTTCTCGATTTATTCGAAGCGAGTAGAGTTGAACTCCGTGGTTTGGCCCACGAGGGCCTTATCCATCCATCCCCCCAACAGCCGTCGTAAGTAATGCCCATTGAAACGAAAGCAACCGGATATCTTAGTATTGAGTATTTCGCCCATGCGGCGCATCAAAATCAAGCGCCGGACCGACGGGCACGATGCCGGTCGGATTGATCATCCGGTGGCTGGCGTAATAATGCGTCTTGATATGCGCCATGTTCACTGTGCCGGCAATGCCATCAATCTGGTACAGTTCACGCAGCCAGCCTGACAGGTTCGGGTAGTCAGAAATCCGCCGCAAATTGCATTTGAAGTGGCCGTGATAGACCGCGTCAAACCGCACGATGGTCGTGAACAGCCGCCAGTCCGCCTCGGTCAGCCGGTCGCCAACCAGATAGCGATGCTTGGACAACCGCGTCTCGATTTCTTCCAGAGACGAAAACAACTCGTGGAATGCCGTTTCATAAGCATTCTGCGCTGTCGCAAAACCAGCGCGGTAAACGCCGTTGTTGATATTCGGATAGACCAGAGCGTTGACTGCGCCAATGTCGTTGCGCAGCGCCTCCGGATAGTAGTCCGCCTCGTTGCCGGTCAGCCCGTCAAAAGCGCCGTTCAGCATCCGGATGATTTCGCTGCTCTCATTGGAGACAATCGTCCCCGTCTGCTTGTCCCAAAGCACCGGCACGGTGACGCGCCCCGTGTAGTTCGGATCGGCGCGCGTATAAATTTCGTGCATGAACTTTGAGCTGAAAAGCCTGTCGCCTGTTGCCCCTTCAAAATCAGCTGCGAAGGTCCAGCCATTTTCCAGCATCACCGGATGCACGACAGAAACGCTGATGATGTCCTCTAGCCCCTTCAACGCCCGGAAGATCAGCGTGCGGTGCGCCCAGGGACAGGCCAACGAAACATAGAGATGATAGCGCCCGGCTTCCGCTTTAAACCCGCCTTTGCCACTCTGGCCCGGCGCACCATCCACTGTTACAAAATTACGGTAAGCCGCATCCTTGCGGACAAATTTTCCGCCGGTTGAAGACGTGTCGTACCAAGTGTCATGCCAGACACCATCCACCAGAAGGCCCATGCTCGAATTCTCCGTTGAATCATCATGTAGGCCAACAGGCGCATTTCCGTATGGCCGGATGGTTGAACAATCTGTTGAACAATGATAGCGGATCGGCATGAATACACATTACGGACAAGCTTTCCCGACAGAACGACGACGCTGACGCGCTTCGCCGCCTGCGCTTTTGCGCGATCCCTGTCCCTTGCTCCGAGATTTCCCCATGACCAGACCGGCCATAGTAACAGCCGCAGAAATGCCTGCGCACGACGCTGACATCGAACAAATCCACGCAGACGCCTTTGGGCCTGGCCGCTTCGCCCGTGCCGCCTTTCGCATCCGGGAGGGAGGACCCCATGACCGGACTTTGTCCCGCGTGGCGTTAAGCGACGGCAAGGTGATCGCCTCCGTCAGGTTGACGCCCGCATTGATCGGCAAGACGCCAGCGCTCTTGCTTGGCCCTTTGGCCGTGACCCCCGCATTCATGAACAAGGGAATTGGCCGCAACCTGATGAAGGAATGCCTTGCGCTCGCGAAAGACGCCGGACACAGTCTGGTTATCCTGGTCGGCGACGAGCCCTATTACGCCCCGTTCGGTTTCAAACGGGTTCCGGCAAAGTCCATACAGTTTCCTGCTCCGGTTGATCAGAACCGCATTTTGGCCTGTGAACTGGCGGATGGCGCGGCAGATATGGTGAATGGGGCCGTGCGGCATCAGAACTTGGCCGGGTTCAGCTAGAGCGAAAAGCCGCCATGTTTTGCCTTGTGTTCAGGCTCGACGTGGATCAGCACGGAAATCCCCGGCATCTGCTTTTTCAATGCACTTTCAATCCGGTCGCAGATGTCATGCGCCTGTGAAACGGTCATGGCTGCGGGGACCACGAGGTGAAACTCGGCAAACCGCGCCGCACCAGCTTCGCGTGTCTTCAGGTCGTGGAATTCAATCGCGCCAGTCGCCTGTAACGCAATGGTGGAGCGCACCGCCTCCAGGGTTTGACCATCAATGGATGTATCCATCAGGCCACTCACCGAACCGGAAATGACTTTCCAGCCCTCCCGCAGAATATTCAGGCTCACGAGAATGGCCATGACGGAATCGAGCCACAGCCACCCGGTCGCGAGCGCCAGCAACAGGCCGGCAAGAACACCTGCGGAGGTGACGACGTCGGACATGATATGTTTGCCATCGGCCACCAGCGCCGGCGAGCGGGCCGCGCGGCCAACGCGGAGCAACACCGTGGCAAACAGCCCGTTGATGACAGCGGCGGCCAAGTTGACCGACATGCCAAGGCCCATTTCGGTAAACACCCGCGGTCCCCGCCAAAACGCCTGAACCGCCTCCTCGATGATGAGGATGGCGGCCACAACAATCAGAACACCTTCGGTGACTGCAGAGAAATACTCGGCTTTGTGGTGGCCGAAGGGGTGGTCATCGTCAGCGGGCCGGTGAGACACACGGATGGCATACCAGGCAATACTGGCGGCAAGCACATTGACGATGGATTCCAGTGCATCGGAAAACAGCGCCACGGACCCGGTCAGATGCCAAGCAAAAAACTTGAGCCCCATCACCAGAAAGGCGATGCCAATGGACGCTGTTGCCAGCTTCCTGACTGTCCGGTTAGCAGGCATGGAGAAACTCCCCTGTTCCGCCCTTGCGCAGGAAAATCATTCGTCCTGTATCGAAGAGATGTAGGCGACAATGTCACCGATCTGCTTGGGGCTTGCTTCAAATTCCGGCATGCCCGGATGCCCGGTCACGATGCCTTCGGCAAAAGCCTCCTCAAGCGCGTCGATCGGATAGCGCTTGGCAAGTTCGCGGAACACCGGAGCTTTGGCCTCCGCGCTCTTGTCCTTGATGCCGACACCATGGCAGCGCGAACAATTGGCTTCCACCAGTTCCTTGCCGTGCATGATCCCTTCAAAGTCGGACTCTGCCCAAGCTGCAGATGCACCAGCAATCATGAAACCGGCAACCAGTATGGAAATCCTCACTTGGCTTTCTCCTTTGTCCGCTTGGGCATGTGTGCCACGACATTCTCGATCATTCGCATCCCGGCATTGCCGCCAAGCGTCATGATTGATTCCGGATGAAATTGTACAGCCGCTACCGGCTCGCTGTCATGCTCAAACGCCATGATGACGCCATCGTCCGTCTCGGCCGTCACCCGGAATTCCTTCGGAAGGCGCACCGGATCTGCAAAGATCGAATGGTAGCGCCCGACCGTCACCTCCTGCGGCAGGCCGGAGAAAATGATGCCGTTGCGGCTCACCCGGATGCGCGACGGCTTGCCGTGCATCGGCACATGCAGATGGCGAAGCTCGCCACCATAGGCTTCGGCCAAGGCCTGCAAGCCCAGGCACACGCCGAAGATCGGCAGGTCGCGCGCCCGCGACTTGGTGATCGTCGCCTTGCAGTCAAAATCAGTCGGCGAACCCGGTCCCGGTGACAGAACCACGAGATTTGGATTGACCCGGTCGAATACCTCTTCCGAGACAGGCGAGCGGACGGTGGTTACTTCAGCACCCGTCTGACGGAAATAGTTGGCCAGCGTGTGAACGAAACTATCTTCGTGATCGACGAGCAGAATGCGCACACCCTCGCCCACTCGCGCCGCTGTATTGCCGATGCCGGCAGAGTTGCCTTTCGGCGCTTCACGGATGGCGGAAATCAGGGCGGACGCCTTGAGTTCGGTTTCGGCCTCTTCCTCTTCGGGAATGGAATCAAACAGCAGTGTCGCTCCTGCCCGCACTTGCGCAATGCCTTCCTTGATGCGGATGGTGCGCAGCGTGAGACCCGTATTCATGTCACCGTTGAAATTGATCATGCCGATGGCGCCGCCGTACCAGGCGCGCGGCGACTTTTCGTTTTCTTCGATAAACCGCATCGCCCACAGCTTCGGCGCGCCGGTGACCGTGACCGCCCAGGCATGGGACAGGAACCCGTCAAACGCGTCCATGCCTTCCCGCAGGCGGCCCTCGATGTGGTCAACCGTATGGATCAGCCGCGAATACATTTCGATCTGGCGACGCCCGATGACGCGCACCGAGCCCGGCTCGCAGACGCGGCTCTTGTCGTTGCGGTCAACATCCGAACACATCGTGAGCTCGGACTCGTCTTTCTTTGAATTCAGGAGTTTGAGGATCTGCTCGCTATCTGAAATTGCGTCATCGCCGCGCTTGATGGTGCCAGAGATCGGGCAGGTTTCAATACGCCTTCCATTGACCCGCACAAACATTTCCGGAGAAGCGCCAATCAGATATTCGCCGTCGCCCAGATTGATGAAAAACGAATAGGGCGAGGGGTTGATCAGTTTGAGTCGGCGCGAAATCTCTGAAGGCTGCGTCTCGCAGCGCTCATAGAAAGTTTGACCCGGCACAACCTCAAACAGATCGCCCCGCCGGAAACTGTCCATCGCCTTGCGCACCAGATCGGCATATTCGCCCGGTCTGTGATCGCCGCGGCCCGGATCAACCATCGACGCCACGAACGGCGCATCCGGTGTTTCGCGCGAAAGGCCTTTGGTCGATTTGCCGCTATGTTCAAAGTCGAACTGCTCGTGCCAGGCCTTGGCTGAATAATGGTCCACCACGAGAATCTCGTCCGGCAGGAACAGCACCAGATCGCGCTGGTCATCAGGGCGCTTCAGCTTGAATTTGATCGGGTCAAACTGGAAGCAAAGGTCATAGCCGAACGCGCCATAAAGCCCCAGCGACGCGTCTACTTCCGAGAAGAACAGGCCGACAATCGCGCGCAGCACGGTAAACACCGACGGCACGCGCGAGCGCTCCTCTTCAGTGAACGAACGGCTCGGCTCGGACACCTTGACCTTCAGCATTGCTGGTTCACGCGACGCAATGGTCACCTCTTCGGTGCGGTCGAGCACTTCAGCGATCCAGCCAAGAATGATTTCGCCACGCTTGTTCAAGGCCTCGATGGTCATGTACCGGCCACGCGCGGTGATGACCACCGGCGGATTGGCCGTTGCCGTATCCCAGCGCGTATAACGGCCCGGATATTCATAGTTGGAGGAAAAAACAGCGCCGCGCCGTGTGTTGAGCCGGTCCACATAGGCTTCGATTGCGCCGGTATATTCGGTCGGAACGCGCGAACGGGAAACGGTCACGCTGCCGCCTGTCACATACTGTTCCGAGCCATCTTCAAGGGTCACGACCATCCGAACTCTCCAAAAAATATCCGGGATCCGGACCGCGATAAACAAAAAGCCGCCCGGTTGTCCCGCTGCGGCCTCTATTCTTCAAACAAACATGCGCATGATTGTCCGGCCGCTGTTAACGGACCCGCCACCAACCATTGTTGCGCAGAGCTTGTTTCATGGCCGCATGACTAGCGGCAAACGAAAGCCGTTTCAACCGATTTCGTTTCTCAATCGACTGTCGGCCCCGGAGGGCACACGAGGCTTGCAACGATTGGGGCCCAATCTGCCTCCGAAGTTGCGCCAACCAGTTCTTATCCATTGCTTTGGAAATATGCCCCGAACGCCGCGCTATCGTTCGACATTTTTATGTCAGCAGATTAAACTGATGCCTGTCACGCAAGGCATATGTTCAACTGGTTCACAAATTCTCCTGCAACGATAGCGCCATGAACATTTCGGGAAGCAAAGTGCAAAACGATGCGATTGATTCAATCGCAGCGGAAGGTGCCACCATTGGTGGCGCGAGCAGCCAAAGGCTTGTCGTTCTGTCGCATCATAAATGTGGAACGGTCTGGATGCGCACCATACTGAGTGACATTGCCGCTTTGAACGGGCGTACTTTTCATACCTCGCCTTACAGCGACCCTGAAGAGTATCTGAAAGGCGAAATTAGTATTCTGACAAATGCGCGCCATGATTATCTCCCCAATGATACGTCGTTCAGAGCAATTCATGTGCTCAGAAACCCGCTTTCGGTGATTTTATCGGCATACTATTCGCATTTAGCCACCCATCCCGTTGACGGATGGCCAGAACTGGAAGTTCAGCGCAAACTATTGTCCGAAAGTTCCTATGCCGAAGGCATCTGGTTGACGGTGAAGTATATGGAGCCTGCAGCCGACGGCGTCGTTGGGCCGTTGCGCGCGTTGGCCGATTGGAACTTCGATGACCAACGCATTGAGAACATTCGGTTTGAAGACTTGAACCAGGATCCGTCGAAGGGCTTCAAAGGAATTTTTGAAAATGTCGGGTTCAAAAATCTTCAATACCCCGATTTTTACCAGTATAGCTTCAAAGCTCTGACAAACGGTCGCGAAGTTGGCCAAGTCGATAACAATTCGCACTACCGTTCAGGTCGGGCCGATGCGTGGAGGGAAGAACTCCCGGCTGATGTCATCGCATATGTGCGGGAAAACTATCGCACAATTCTGGGACGGTTCTATCCTGAATCCCTTTAGGCTTTGCATCCAAGGGCCATCAATTTGCATTCGTATTGAAGAAACCGGAAGCCCGGACAATGGGCGGAATGTCCGGGCTTCCAAAATTTGCCTGGCCAGGCTCAACACAGGCGCCGGGAAAAAGCAGGGGAAACCCGCCAGCCTGTGAACTGAAGGCGCATTGGTTGCGCCGTGATTCGATTTATATACCATAAGGTGTATTTGTAAACAGGGATACGCTAAATATAACACCTTAGGTTGCAGTCTTAGGCATTTTCTAGCCTCCGGAACAGACAAAGCCGGGCTCTCGCCCGGCTTATGCTCGTTATACTTCAGAGTCGCTTAGAAAAGGCCCTCAATCTGCCCCAGATCATTGAGGAAAATCTTCTCTGAACTCGGAACCTTCGGCAGTCCCGGCATGGTCATGATCTCGCCGCAGACGACCACCACGAAACCTGCGCCGGCAGAAAGGCGCACTTCGCGCACCGGCACAACATGGCCTTCCGGCGCGCCGCGCAGATTCGGGTCGGTTGAGAAGGAATACTGCGTCTTGGCCATGCAGACCGGCAGATTTCCGTAGCCCTGCTCTTCCCAGGTCTTCAGCTGGTCACGCACCGACTTGTCGGCGATGGCTTCCGAGCCGCGGTAGATGCGCTTGACGATGGTGTTGATCTTTTCAAACAGCGGCATTTCATCCGGATAAAGCGGCGAAAATTGCGACTGTCCGCTTTCGGCCAGTTCGACCACCTTGCGCGACAGCTCTTCAATGCCTTTGGATCCCTGCGCCCAATGCTTGCAGAGGATTGCTTCCGCGCCCATCGAAGCGACGAATTCCTTCATCGCTGCGATTTCGGCTTCCGTGTCGGAAACGAAGTGGTTCATCGCCACCACGACCGGTACGCCGAACTGTTTGACGTTTTCGATATGGCGGCCAAGGTTGGCGCAGCCCTTCTTCACCGCGGCCACGTTTTCCGTGCCGAGATCGTCCTTCTTGACGCCGCCGTTCATCTTCATGGCGCGCACCGTGGCGACGATGACTGCAGCGGCCGGCTTGAGGCCTGCCTTGCGGCACTTGATGTCGAAGAATTTTTCAGCGCCAAGGTCGGCACCAAAACCGGCTTCAGTGACGACATATTCGGCCAGCTTCAGCGCCGTCGTCGTCGCGACAACCGAGTTGCAGCCATGGGCGATGTTGGCGAACGGGCCGCCATGAACGAACGCCGGATTGTTCTCCAGCGACTGCACGAGGTTCGGCTGCATCGCATCCTTGAGAAGAACCGTCATCGCGCCGTCCGCCTTGATGTCGCGGGCATAGACCGGCGATTTGTCACGGCGGTAGGCGATGATGATGTCGCCGAGGCGCTTTTCCAGATCCTTGAGGTCATTGGACAGGCAAAGGATCGCCATGACTTCGGACGCGACCGTGATGTCGAACCCGGCCTCGCGCGGATAGCCGTTGGCGACGCCGCCGAGCGAGCAGACGATTTCACGCAGTGCGCGGTCGTTCATGTCCATGACGCGCCGCCACGCGATGCGCCGGATGTCGATGCCCTGTTCGTTGCCCCAGTAAATGTGGTTGTCGATCAAAGCCGAAAGCAAGTTATGCGCTGTGGTGATGGCGTGGAAATCGCCGGTGAAATGAAGGTTCATGTCCTCCATCGGCACCACCTGGCTCATGCCGCCGCCAGCCGCACCGCCCTTGACGCCGAAATTGGGTCCGAGTGACGCTTCACGGATGCAGACGATTGCCTTCTTGCCGATTGCGTTGAGGCCGTCACCGAGGCCGACCGTCGTCGTCGTCTTGCCTTCACCCGCCGGGGTCGGGTTGATGGCGGTCACGAGGATCAGCTTGCCGTCCTTTTTGCCGCGCTGCGCCTTGATGAACTCGGCGGAAATCTTCGCCTTGTCATGGCCATAGGGCAGTAGATCATCTTCAGGAATGCCAAGCTTTGCGCCGATCTTCATGATCGGCATTTTTTTGGCGGCGCGCGCGATTTCGATGTCGGACTTGAATTCGGCCATTGTCGAAGAACTCCAGGGGAAAGGCAGATGATGTTGCTTTGAAGATGCGACGCGGTGACACAAATCACAGTCCAAAAATAGCCGTCGCATGCGCCAATTGCGACAGCACCGCATGTCGCAACGGGCAATCTGTCAGGCGTGAGGGGAAAGCAGATTTCAATGAATGCAGAATTGATGAGTAACTGCAGATCAACTCAACGCGTTTGTCCGCCATGTCAGGCAGGCTGTCATATCTATGGAACAGCTGAAATCAGCAGGAAAACCAGGAAAATCACCAAATGCACAGCGCCTTGCAGCACCGTTGTCCGCCCGGTCCCAAGCGTGATTGTCCCCATGAAAAGCGTCAGCACCAGCAGCACTGTATTTGCCGGATTGATGCCAAGGGCCAAGGGTTCATCAGAAGACAGCGAAACGACAGCAACGGCGGGTATTGTGAGCCCGATGCTTGCGATGGCTGAGCCAACCGCAAGATTGATGCTGTTTTGCAGCCGGTTCATCATCGCGGCCCGCACTGATGCAATGCCTTCCGGCAACAGGACGATTGCAGCAATGACCACGCCGACAAAAGCGCGCGGCAGGCCAAAGGAAGCAACCGTTTGATCAATCGGTTTTGACAGCGCCTTGGATAGCAGCACCACCGCCGTCAACGATACCAAAAGCAGCGCGAGACTGATGTAGGAGGTTCTGTCGGAAGGCTTGTCTTCAGCATCGGAGGCCACGACATCATCTGAACTGCGCGCAATGAAGTAATCGCGGTCACCAACCGTCTGTACAAAAACAAAGGTCGCGTAGAGCACCAGCGAGACAACACCGATGGCGATCATCTGTATCTGTGAATAAAACGGGCCCGGCTCAGCCGAAGCATAATTCGGCAACACCAATGCAATGACTGCCAATGTCCCGAGTACCGCCAGTGCTGACGAAGCGCCCTTGATCTCGAACTCCTGTTCGTGATGGCGGCTCGCTCCCAACACCATGCACAGGCCGATAACGCCGTTCATGACAATCATGACTGCTGAAAAAACAGTATCCCGCGCAACCGTCATGCCGCCCGGCACGTCTGACGCCATGATCGACACGATCAATCCGATCTCGATGATGGTGACCGCAATGGCCAGCAGGATCGAGCCGAACGGTTCACCGAGCCGCACGGCCAATAGTTCCGCGTGATGAACGGACGCAAACACCGATGCGCCAAGCAACGCGGCGGCCAGCAGCAAGACGGCAACATGATCGTCCGGGATCAAGCCGGAGAACTTTAACCCAAGAACAATCGAGGCAAGCGCCGGCGCGGCCCAGGACCAGACCGGAATGGTGTCATGATTGGAATGCGACATCGGACCCCGCCTGATTCATCATCAAGCCATTTGAGGCCTTCAGCAGGCCAATTCAATAGGCGGGGCGGTTCCGGACGAAATCAACGGAACGTTTATCGTGTCGATTTCGTCCGGGAAAGGCTTATTCCCCCATCGCGATCAGGCTCGCATTGCCGCCTGCCGCTGCCGTGTTCACCGAGATCACCTGCTCCAGCGCAAAGCGCAGCAGATAGTGCGGCCCGCCAGCCTTGAAGCCTGTGCCTGAAAGGCCCGAGCCGCCAAATGGCTGGGTGCCGACAACCGCGCCGATCATGTTGCGGTTGACATAGATGTTGCCGGTGTCGAGCCGTTCAGTGACTTTGCGGACGGTTTCTTCGATGCGCGTATGGATGCCGAGCGTCAGGCCGAAGCCGGTCGATTCAATCTGGTCCAGCACCTTGTCGAGTTGCCCGGCCTTGTACCGAACCACATGCAACACCGGTCCGAAGATTTCGCGCGTCAGCGCCTCGGCCTTGTTGAGTTCGACAATGTGCGGGCCGAAGAACAGACCTCCGTCCGGCGCCTTGGCGGCATAGCGAACCTTTTGCGTCTTGCGCATGTCTTCGATGTGGGCAGTCAGCATCTTGTGCTGGTCGGCATCAATCACCGGACCATTATCCGTGTTGAGCTGCAGCGGATCACCCATCTTCAATTCCCGCGCGGCGCCTTCGATCATTTCGAGCATCCGGTCGGCAACATCTTCCTGAACGAAAAGCAGCCGCAGCGCCGAACAACGCTGGCCGGCAGAACGGAAAGCAGATGAAACGACATCATCGGCCACTTGTTCGGGCAGCGCAGTGGCATCGACGATCATGGCGTTCATACCGCCGGTTTCGGCAATCAGTGGCACGATGGGGCCATTCTTGGCCGCGAGTGTCCGGTTGATCGCCCAAGCCGTTTCGGTCGAACCCGTAAAGCAGACGCCGTCGATCTTCGGATGGCTGGTCAGCGCCGCGCCGATGCAGCCATCGCCCGGCACGAACAGAAGCGCATCTTTCGGCACGCCGGCTTCATGCAGGATTTTCACCATTTCATAGGCCACCAGCGGAGTCTGCTCGGCAGGCTTGGCAATAACGGCATTGCCGGCGGCAAGCGCCGCAACCACCTGCCCGGCGAAAATCGCCAGCGGGAAATTCCACGGGCTGATGCAGACAAACACGCCGCGGCCGCGATGCGTCAGCCGGTTGTCCTCTCCGGTCGGGCCAGGCAGCACCAAAGGCTCGCCAAACGACAGCACCGATTGGCGCGCATAATAGCGGCAGAAATCCACCGCTTCGCGGATTTCCGAAACGCCATCATCAAGTGTCTTGCCCGCTTCCCTGGAAAGGATTGCAAGGAACCGGTCACGCTGGCCTTCGAGCGCGTCAGCTGCCTTTTCGAGTATCTTTGCGCGGTCTTCGACATCGGTCTTCGACCAGACCTTGTAGCCCTTGCGGGCAGCGCCAACGGCTTCCGCCACATTCTGTGTGGTGGCGTTCATGACAGCGCCGACCGGGCGGCCATCGACCGGCGAACGCACGTCATCACGCATTGCAAAGGATGACGCACCGGGGATCAGCGGCTTGGCTTCAACTTCTGCCTTTTGCGCGCCAAGGCTGGCGACCAGTTTGGCCAATTCCTTGCGGTCGCCAAAATCCAATCCGCGCGAATTCTTGCGGTCAGGATAGATCGCCAGCGGCAGCGGGATGTTCGAGTTGGCGTAGCCTTTGCCGTCATTGAGGATGGCTGCCGGACGAATGAGCAGATCGCGCACCGGGATGTTGACGTCGCCGACCACAGATACGAACGATGAATTCGCGCCGTTCTCCAGCAGGCGCCGCACCAGATAAGCGAGCAGATCACGGTAGCCGCCGACTGGCGCATAGATACGGCAGGCGATCTTGTCGCCGCCTTCGGTGACCGATTTGTAGAGCGTCTCACCCATGCCATGCAGCCGCTGGTACTCAAACCCGGTCTTGTCCGCGCCGGCCATTTCCATGATGGTTGCGACAGTCAGCGCGTTGTGGGTGGCAAACTGCGGGAACAGTGTCGGGCGCGCATTCAGCATCTGGCGCGCACAGGCCATGTACGACGCATCCGTCGCCGCCTTGCGGGTGAAAACTGGATAGCCGTCGAGACCGCGCTCCTGCGCCCGCTTCACTTCGGTGTCCCAATAAGCGCCCTTGACCAGCCGCACCATCATCTTGCGGCCAAGCCGCTTCGACAGCGCTTCGACATGGGCGATCACCGCCCCTGCGCGCTTCTGGTAGGACTGGATGGCGAGGCCGAACCCGTCCCAGCCGTCGAGCGATTTGTCGGAAAACACGGCATCGATCACATCAAGTGACAATTCAAGGCGATCCGCTTCTTCGGCGTCAATGGTGAAGTTGAGATCATAGCTTTTCGCTTTGCGCGCAAGTTCCAGAACCAGCGGCACCAGTTCAGCCATCACGCGGTCCTTGTGGGTGGCGAGATACCGTGGGTGCAGCGCCGACAGTTTGACTGAAATGCCCATCCTGTCCGGCAGCGGCTTGTTGCCTGCGGCCTTGCCGATCGCTTCAATCGCCTTGGCGTAAGAGTTGAAATAATGCTTCGCATCTTCCGCCGTGCGGGCCCCTTCGCCCAGCATGTCGAACGAATGGCGGTAGCCTTTGGATTCGTTTGAGCGCGCCCGGTTCAGCGCATCAGCGATGTTCTCGCCCAGCACGAAATGGTGCCCAAGAAACCGCATCGCCTGCTTGGTTGCGGTGCGTACGGTCGGCAGGCCGACGCGCTTCATCAGCGATGCAACCACGCCTTCCGGTGTCTCGCCAGGCTTGATGACTTTCGCCGACAGGCCGAGCGCCCAGGCGGACCCCGCGACAAACAGCGAGCCGCCTTTGCTCTCGTGCTGCGCCCAGCCGCCCTGATGTAACTTGTCTTCAATCAGCCGATCCTGCGTTGCAGCGTCCGGCACACGCAAAAGCGCTTCGGCCAAAACCATCAATGCCAAGCCTTCGCGCGTCGACAGGCCATATTCACGCAAGAAATCTTCGACGCCGCCGATGCCACCTGATTGCGCACGGATGGCGTTGATGTAGTCTGATGCGCGGCGGTCAATCGCTGCTTCCGTCGCCGGATCGCTCCTGCCCTGCTCCAAAAGCTTGGCAACCAGTTGGTCATCGGCAGGCATCGGGTCGGCGTAAAATGCTGCAGCGGTCGACATCGGCAACTCCTCCAAATTTATTTTTCACTGTATAACTTAATTTTCATGGATTATTTCACCATACTTTGTTACGAAGTCAGTGAATTATTTGGAAAAATGGAGATTTTTGGTGGATATAAAGTCTCTCGACCAGATCGACCGTCGCATTTTGCGCGAGCTTCAGGCCAATGGCCGACTGACCAATACGGAATTGTCCGAGCGCGTCCACCTCTCCGCCACCGCCACCAACGAACGCGTCAAGCGCCTGACGCGCGACGGCTTCATCATCGGCTATACTGCGCTTCTTTCGCCGGAAAAACTCGGCCGCTCGCTGTTGTTGTTCGTTGAGGTCAAGCTTGAGCGCACCACGCCGGACATTTTCGATGCCTTCGCCGCTGCCATCCGCCGGACGCCCGATGTTCTGGAATGCCATCTGATCGCCGGCGGCTTCGACTATCTCGTCAAGGCCCGCGTCGCCGACATGTCGGCCTACCGCCAATTCCTGTCAGACCTGTTGATCGCTGTCCCCGGCATCCGCGAAACGCGCACTTACACCGTGATGGAGGAAGTCAAGGACACGACGAACCTGCCGATCTAATTCCGCATGACCGGCTTCGACCGCATCCTTGCAACGGTCTCGCGTTCGGCCCGCTTGCAGCGCATCGGCGGCAGGCCCTTGTCGAGAAGCGCCATGTCTTCCAGCACCATGTCGCCCATGCGCTTGAAAGCAATGTCGAGAGCACCTGCCCTGTGGGCCGAGCGCAGGAAGCCTTTGATCCTGCGGACACGGTGATCAACGGGCAGCGGCTCAGTCGGAAACACGTCGGAAGCTGCTCTTATGTGCCCACTTTCAACGGCATCCATCAGGGCGTCAAAATCGACAACATCGGCGCGGCTGAGCAGGATGAACGACGCGCCTTTCCGCATTGAAGCGAAGGCTTCGGCGCCAAGGAATTTCTGGTTTTCCGATGTGACCGCCGCAACGACAAACACCGTGTCGCTCCGGGTCAATACGTCGGCGAGTGATGCCGGTTCCGCCCCATGGTCACGGATGGCGGACGCCGGTTGCCAGGGATCAAAAACCCGCACCTTGGCGCGGAAGCCCGACAGCACGCGATACAGCGCCTTGCCCAGATCGCCAAAACCGATGATGCCGATTTCGGAGCCGGACAACAGCCGCGCGCCGCCGTTGCCATCGCCGCCCCAAAGCTCGGTGCCATCGCGGAACATCACATCGGCCTGCGTGATATCGCGCGCCAGCGTCAGCGCAAAGCCAACACCAATTTCGGCGACAGGCTCGGCAAACACGGCCCCCGTCGTCACCACATGGATACCGCGCGAAAACACCTCGTCGTAGGGCATGTTGTTGATCAGATTGCTTTCGACATTGAATACGCAGCGCAGCGACTTCAGCTGCGCCAGCGTTTCAGGAGAAAGCGGCGGCTGCCCGATGATGTAGCGGGCCTTGCCAAGCACATCGTCAGAAAGGTCCGCCAAGGCTTCGTCCGTCGTCTCGATGATCTCATAGCCTTGCCGCAGCGCCGCTTCTTGGCTCGTCGTGAAGATCAGCTCCAGCGAACGCGGCAACGGGCAGCAGAGAACCAACGGCTTTTCAGGCGGCATCTGCCTGGCTGTCTACTGCTTGAGGATTTCGCGCACTTCGACAAGGTTCGAGCGCACACGCAGGATCTTGAAACCGAGCGTCGTCAGATGCGTCGGCATCACCCACCCGTCTTCGCGGCCATTGGAAATAACGAGCGGATCAAGATCAAGCGCCGAGCGCAACTGGTCTTCCATACGGTTCCAGACAGCGTCCAGAGCCTTGGTCTTGATCACGTCCTCGAAGTCTGCATGGGCGGCCGAAACAAAACCGTAATAGGCGTAAAGCTGACCCATCGATTCCCAGAAATAATTGTCTGCTTGCGTGTCAAACCAGCCGAGATTGTTGCTGCGCGAACGCTCGTCGATCGTTGCGGTTGTCGAGCCGATCTGGCTGGTGATGGCGTCCACCATGGTCGCCAGATTGTCGGCGCGGGCATCAAACGTCGCCTCGCATTTGGCCAGCTTGTCATTGAATGTGTTCAGGCTCGCAATGCCGATCCGGTAGGATGACGGCGAGGATTGTTTGAAGCCGAATGGCGAAATGCCGAAATACCAGGAACTGACATCATATTGCAGCTGGCCGCGCGCCTTCTGCAAGTCCGGGTCAATTTGCGACGTGCCGCGCACGCGGCCGAGCGAATCCACCATCTCGTTCGACATGCGCTGGACAGCAGAGTGAATGCCGCGCTGGAACGATGCCTTGTTGTCAAAAAACGGCGTGCTGTCCCAGGACATGCCAAACAGGCCGGCCTTGTAAAGCAGCATCGACGACACCCAGGAATTGTCATCGACGTTGAATTTGGTGAGCGAGGAAGCGACGTCTATGATGGCCGAGCGGCCACATGTCTTGGCCGTCGTGGCGCCACCCGCCGCCTGCACTTCTTCGCCGGCGGAGACTTTGCGGGTTTCCAGTTTCAGGGCGTCGACATAGTCGGGATTGTAACCCTTGTAAGTGACCGCGTTCCAGAAAAACCAGCCATAGCCGACAACGATTGCCAACGCACCAAAGCCGATCAGCGCCTTCCAGAGGAATCCTGTCGATCTGTAGAAGGCAAGCAGTTTCAAAAAAGGCCACAGGATCCAAGCCACAACTTGGCCCACGCCACGCCCGATCAGATAGAAAAACCGGCTGAAAAATTCGATGATCGGGTCAAGCATGTTTGGTCCTCCGGCGGCAGTTCATTTCAGGACAGGTCATAAAGGCGCTTTCGCCATGCCAGCCTGTTGTTGAGATAGGTTGTTTTCAGCGTCTCTACAACATGGGCGCGGTAGGGTTCGCCCCAGGTTTGGTAGTCCGTATAGAAACCCTGCTTGTTGAACGCATAACGGGCGACAAAATCAGACGGCACGAACTCGCTGATCAAACGGTTGACCAGCCAGCAATCCGGATGATCCGGCTTGGCGCGCAAGAGCAGGAACCTGTATTGCGCCTCAACCTGCCCTGGATCAATCCGACCCGTTTCAGCCGCAGCGCGCTTGGCCGCATTGAGGAACGGATAGCTGCCTTCCTTGCGGATGATCTCGCTGTTGCGGTGCATCCATGTCTGCAGCCAGATGGCGTCAAGTTTGTTGAGATCGGTCTTCGGTTCGGCTTTGCGCACCAAATCACGAATCACCATTTCCGCGCGGTGCTCGATGAAGCCTGATGGCTCCAGCCACGAGGAACGCGGCAAGTCGAGGCGCCCGGTTGAGGCAAGAAACTTGTAGATGGCATCCGGGTCATTGATTGAAAGGTATGATACCTGCCACGGCCGCGAACGGCGGAAGCCCGGCGCGTCTGGCGTCGAAATGACTGTCGCCATTTTCTCGTCGATAAACACATACAGGCCAGAAAAATGGCTGGTCCAAAACGCGTTGTGACGGAACACCACTTTGTCCGGCACGAGTGCGTTTTCGCGGATGTCTCCTGCTTGTTTGGCGAGTTCAACCATCCGGTTCAAAAGGCCATTGTCGCGCCAGGCATCCGGATCGCCGGTGAGCCGGTCCGTCAGGGTGCGAAGTTCCGCCGCCTTGCCAAGCGTGTCATTGGCCGAAAGCACCCGGAACTCGACTTGCTTGATCGACAGCAGGTCCTCAATGTCATCAACCTCAGAAACCGAATCCTCGATCTCGCCGTAGATCACATCCTTGATCGTCAGCGCATTGATCGCCCGGGCATTGCCGTCAAAAAACTCGAACATCAACTCGTCAGTGTTCGAAAATTCGGTATGCACTACAGGAAGACTCGCCTGATCGGGCGTCAGAATGATGAAACGCCGGTTGACGCCGTTCGGGTCCAGATAGCGATAGTCGTTCAACTCATCCGCCACCTGCGGCGAGAAGCCGGTCTTGTCGATGTCGAAGGTTTTCAGCTTTGTCGGCTTGAGGTCAAACGCCTTCAGCGCCTTGTTATAGCGCTCGATCAGGTGTGGCTGGTCAATGGTAAGCAGGCGACCGTAGATCAGATCATTTTCGTAAAGGCGTTCCATGGTCTTCTACCACGCACCTTTCTTCTTCAGCGCTTCCACTTCGGCCATCGCCCGCTCGCGCAGGCGCGCATCGCGTATCATCTTCTGCACGGCGGAATCATCCGACTTGTCGGAATAGCGGAATTCTGAATCGGCGTAGCGGTTGACTTCCTGAATGACCATTTCGACCGTGAACGGCCGACGCAGCTCGGAGATCATCGCCTTCTTGTCATCATAGCCCTTGTGCATGAAGATTTCCGGCTTCTCGAACCACTCATCCGGAAGATCGATGTCCATCGCCCGCATCTTGATGGCGTCGGTGACATTCTTGATCGCCCGGCCGGTGAAACGCGGCTCACGCTCCTTGATGCGGAACAGATACTCGCCGATTTCAGCGATTGTATCGGGCATGCCATTGTCATCGACAAACTTCTTGAACACGGTGCCGAGTGCCTCTTCCTGCGGCTTGTTGTGGTCCTCATAGGCGTCCTGAACCGCCTTCTTTATTTCCTGCGCGGCGTAGAGCTTGTGATCGCCGAGCGGGATCTGATGGTTCTTGCCGGCCAGCAGCGCGAAGATGTCGATGTAATCCTCGCGCGTCTGCGGCCCATCCACCAGCCAGCGGGCGGCGGCGCGCTGGCGCAGAGCATCGTCGACGTTTTCCGGATAGTTGGAGAACATGCCGAATGTCGCGTTGCCGCGCACGACCGTCTGCGCCCCGGCGAATGCGTCCATCAGCACACCGGTGATTTCCTGCTGGCCGGCCGATGCCCGGTCATCCGAACGCTTTGCCGCCACCTGGTCGATGTCATCAATCGTGCCGAACGCAATCACTTTCGGGTTGATGATGTTGTCGATGAACTGGCGGCAATTCTGGCCTGACTTGCCCTGATAGGACGAAATCTGGTCGACGCCGAAATTCTCGTAATGGAACGGATAACCGGCCACCTTGCAGTGTTCGTTGACAAGGCCTGCGATCATCTGGATCAGCGTTGTCTTGCCCGTGCCCGGCGCACCGTCGCCGATGAAGGTGAAGATGAAGCCGCCCAACTCGACGAACGGGTTCATCTGACGGTCGAAATCATAGGCCATGATCATCTTGGCCAGCTTAACCGACTGGTATTTGGCAATGTGGTTGCCGACAACCTCGTCCGGCCGCTTGAAGCTCATCACCAGCGGCTTGGATTTCTTGCCCGGCGCGACATCAAAACCGTCAATGGTGAAATTGTCGGCTTCCAGCTTCAGGTGCGAATTCTCGAACGCGCCGAGCCCGGTGAACCGCCCCCTGCGCTGCAGCAGCCCTTCGATGGCCGTCCGCGCAGACGCATGCGCCCGCGCCAGCATCGCCGCTTCGTCCGGCGCGCCGGCAATCGCCGCATCGAGCGCCGCCAGAAGTGACTTTACCGCATCCTGCGCCGTGTCAAACTGGAAAGCCGGTTCAACCGGATCGCTGACCGCTTCCGATCCGGCCTCGATCATTTGCGTGATGTAGGCCGCAAACGTGAACGCCGCGACATAGGCGGAGGCCGAGAGATAGTCGCGGTATTGCGAAGCATCCGCCCCTTCCAGCGCCTTGGTCGCGTAGCGCGCGGCCAGCGCTTCCAGCGGCGTCTGGCGCGCATAGGTGTCGGCAACGGCCAGCGCCACCGAGATGCCGCGCCGGGCGCGGAACAAAAGCGTATGCTGGCCGATCGACATCATCGGGTCTTCGGGCCGAATTTTCTGGATCGACTTGGTGAACTCGACCTCGCGCGACTTGCGCAGACCGCCAGTCGAAACCGTCGAGACAAATCGGCGGCCCGTCCCGGCGATCTCCGTGCTGGACTGGCTCTCCGCCGCTTCCATCATCACCATACGCGTCACCAGCGACTGCGCGGTCGGCAAGTGCTTGGCGATGTCGGCTTCGTCGATTGTGGTTAAACCTGCGTCCATGCTTTTCCCTCACCCGCCGCAGCGATTGTTAAAAATCCGTTTGGGTGGAGCGAAAATGGCAGTCTGCGAGAACCGGAGCGGAATGGACCAAACGTCCATGAGCACCGGAAGCGCAGCAGAATGCCATTTGCAGCCCTCCCAAGCGGATTTTCAAACATCGCTGATGACCTGTCCATTCGACAGGACATGCACCTTGTACCCGTCAAAGATTTTCTTGGTTTCGCCTTCGGCATAGAGCGCCTGATAGGCTTCATGCGGGACCAAAGCATGACGCTCGTAGGAAGACACGCCCATTCGCGCGGCTTCCAGATCATCGGTCTCGATATGGAATTCCTCGCGCGCAGGATCGGAAGAGAAAAGCCCTTTTCGCGCAGGCTTTTCCGCCTTCGAGAACACGTCCTGAATGGTCCAGGTCAGCATCCAGGCATTCGTGTTCTTGCGGACTTTTGACAGCACCTCAGACACGGTCGAATTGTTTTCTGTCACACCGGCCGAGTAAAACGGCCCGAGCACAATGCGGCGCAGCTGCTTGGGGTGTAGGTCATCGAAATCCTTGTCGAGATTTCCGGCAATCGTCACAGGCGACAGCGAATAGGCCGAATTCTTTTCGGCAAAATCATCAAACTGCCGCGCCAGCGACGGATTGAGCAAACCGTCCACCGGCAGCGGAATTTTCTCGCGCGGATTGAGTTTGCCGTCTTCGGTGACAAGCACGCTTACCATGTCCACAGAGGAATCTTCGACAGTTGCCGTGTAGATCATCGGCAGATTGGCCGAGCCGTCAAACACGCCCCAATGCACCACGTAAAACGGCCGCATCGTCTTCTGGTTCACCGCGACCTTGATGGTTTTCGGCAGGATATAAGGGCGGAACAGATCACCTTTTTTGGCCTCTTCCAGATAGACCCTCTCAGCCATGCTTTTCTGCAATGCCGCCGGAAACTCCTTCTTGCGAAGAATGAAGTCCGCCATGTCGAGCCTAAGCTGGTCAGCAGCCGGAATGGCTTGCAGCCGCTCTGCCGCACCATGCTGGTCACGCTCCAGTTCCAGCACATTCTGGAACACTGGAAAGCCCGATTCCGCGCGGCTGATCTTGAACGTGTTGGTGAAAGCCAGCTTGTTTTGCCAGCAAGCGAACGAGTTTTTCAGGCGGGCGAGATATTCGACCACCACACCCGCCACCAAATCATGCTTGTACAGCGGCGAATCCGTGGCGCGCAGAAACACGTCCAGACCGTCAAGCGCCGCGCGGATCGCCTCAAAATAACGACCCGCCGCACCCTCGTCATTCGCCATGCTGGTTGTTCCTGCTCAGGGTATCAGGATTGGACGTAATTTGCGGAGTTATGCTTTTCCAAGACATCGCCAAACCGGCGGGCGAACGCATCGTCGGCCAACTTTTTGCGGCGCTGGATATCGGCGGTCGACACCATGTTTTTCTCATGCAGTTCGAGCAGATCGCCGATATGTTTCTGCGCCGCGGCGCCGATGCCGGCCATCGTCTCTTCAGCGGCCGTATCGACCTTCGAGCCAAGCGTGTTGATCTTGTGCGCAACATCCTGTTGCGCGGCGGTCTTCAACGAGTCTTCCAGCGACTTGTAGAGAACGATGCGCTGTTCGGTATCGATCGTCAGCTTGTTGATCAGCGTCGCCTGCGCGGCAATCTGGTTGTTCAGCGAGTCGACAAACGTCTGGAACATCGAAGTGTAGCGCTCAAGCGTCTGGCTTTCGGCCAGCAGCACCTGCTCCTGCGCCTGCTTTTCATTGTATTCCGTCGCCATCTTGGAGCGTTCGGCTTCAATCTTGGTGCGCTGCTTCTGGTCAGTCGAGGCTGCCAGCTGGTTCTCAAGGTCAAGGATCAGCGGGTTGAGTTCATTGATGCGCTTCTGCGTGGCTTCAAGATTGTCCATCGCCACCTTGCGGCGCTCAATCACCTGCACCAGGCTGGCTTCCGACGTCTTATAGCGGCTGTCGAGAACCTGCTTCTGATCCTTGAGGATGCCGACAATAGTGTCCGACTTGGCAAGCAGTTCCTGCAAATTCCCGGCAAGCGACATGTTGCGGACGCGGTCGGTGCGCATTCGTTGGGCGCGGTCCTTGGAGAAAATTCCGATGAACTTTTCCCAGCCAGTGTAGCTTTTCATTGATTCAAATTCGGCGCCGAAGACGTTCGTGACATCCTCGAGCCCGATGATCAGGTCGGCGATATTGCCTTCCATGGTCTTCTGCTGCTTGATGACATCTTCAATACGGGCGTTTTCGATATCGAAATTGGCGTCGCCAATCTTTGCGTCCGCCTTGGCCACTTCCCCCATGACCACCGCCGTCTGGTCCAGCTTGGTCTTCATGTCCTCGACCACTTGTTTGGTCTTGGCGATTTCGGCGTCAAAGTTCTGCAGGGTGGCCATCAGGGTCTCCGGGGCAAAAGGGACAGTGAGGCGAGATATAATGGTGCTTGCAACCTTTTGAAAGAGAAATGCCGGACATCTTTCGATATCCGGCATTTTTCATTTCAGCATGTCTGATCAGATCAGGGCTTTGGATCAGCCTTGAGATAAGCGATCAGATCGGCAATGTCCTTGTCTTCCTTGAGTCCGGCAAAGGCCATCTTGTTGCCTGGAATGAAACCTTTTGGATCTTTCATGTAGGAAGTAAAGTTGGCTTCGTCCCAGACGAGGCCTTCAGCGCCCTTTGCAATCATGGCGTCGGAATACTTGAACCCTTCAACGGCAGCTGCCTTGCGGCCGATGATTCCGACCTGATGCGGGCCGACCTTGTTCTTCTCTTCGGTTGCTGTGTGGCAAGCCATGCACTTCTTGTAGACATTCTTGCCTGCAGCGGCGTCGCCATCCGCGAAAGCCATCGAAGGGGCAGATGCGGCAATCGCCAAACCGAGAATGAGCGCCAACTTGTTCATGGCCAACCTTTCCAAAATTTAGCCGCGCAGAAACGCGCGGCTTTTCCATATTCAAGGGTTAGCATATTTCTTGCGGCAATTCCAAGGCTTTGACCTCGATCAATAATTCGACCAAAGTGCAAGTCATTCGCAACTAGCGCGAAAAGCCGATCAGATCCTCGGGCGTGATCCGCCCCATCTCCTCTTCCCAATGCGGCCGGCAGAGGGAAACATAGACATCCTTGCCGATGGCGACCTGATCGCCCTGCTTGGCAACCTTGCCGTCCGGTCCGAGCCGCACCACCATCGTCGCCTTCTTGCCACAGCGGCAAATCGTGCGCACTTCACGCAAATCGTCTGCAATCGCCAAAAGCGCCTTGGAGCCGGAAAACAGATTCCCCTGAAAGTCCGTGCGCAGGCCGTAACACATCACCGGAATGCCGAGCCGGTCTGCGACGCGCGCGAGCTGCCAAACTTGGTCCTCAGTCAGAAACTGCGCCTCATCGACAAACACGCAGTGAACCGGATGCGTGCCCACACGGGCCTCGACCCGTTCAAACATGTCATCCTCACCGCGGAACATCTCTGCCTTTTCCTCAAGGCCGATGCGCGAGGAGATGTAGCCCTCATCCCCCTTGCGGTAATGCCCGGCCACGAACAGCAGCGTGCGCATGCCGCGTTCCTGATAATTGTACGAAGCTTGCAGCAGCATGGTCGTTTTGCCGGCATTCATCGTTGCAAAGTTGAAGTAGAGCTTGGCCATGGAATTCCTGCTTTCAGGCCTGTTTCATAGCTTGGCGCGCATCGAGTTTCCATCTTGCGCCGCCCACTATCAACAATTGGCGCTCCCGGAACAGTCCGCGTCGCGGATTCGCCGGAACATGACTGGAAAGCCCGCTGAATTCGTGCTTGAAATTGGCCTAAGTGCAGGTCTCTTCCTGCATTCAAGTTCGCAAAGACTTCAAAACAACAAGGGAAACTCACAAATGAAGAAATCCGTTTTCGCCGCCATGCTCGCCGCTTCGACCATGCTGGCATCCGCTGCGTTCGCCGCCGAAGCCGAAAGCTGCAAGGCCGTGCGCTTCGCCGACGTCGGCTGGACCGACATTCAGGTCACCACAGGCGTAACAACCGTCATCCTCGAAGCCCTTGGCTATACGCCGGAAGTCAAGACTCTGTCCGTGCCGGTCACCTACGCATCCTTGAAGAACAAGGACCTCGACGTATTCCTCGGCAACTGGATGCCGTCGATGACCGCCGACATCAAGGCCTACACTGAAGACAAGTCGGTCGAGACCATCGGCACCAACCTGGAAGGCGCAGGCTATGGCCTTGTCGTTCCGCAGTATGTCGCAGATGCCGGCGTCAAGTCGCTGACCGATCTTGGTGCGAACAAGGACAAGTTCAACGGCAAGATCTACGGCATCGAAGCCGGCAATGACGGCAACCGCATCATTGGCGAGATGATCGCCAAGCCGGAAAACAAGCTTGAAGGCTTTGAATTGGTCGAAAGCTCGGAAGCCGGCATGCTGACCGAAGCCGAAAAGGCCATCAAGAACAACGAATGGATCGCTTTCCTCGCCTGGACCCCGCATCCGATCATGGGCGAAATGAAGATCGCCTATCTCGACGGCATGGGTGATTCCGGCTTCGGTGCCGCCACTGTTCTGACCAACGTGCGCGCTGGCTACACCACCGAATGCCCGAATGTCGGCAAGCTCCTGACCAACCTCAAGTTCGATCTCGCCATGGAAGGCGCGATGATGGCTCCCGTGCTCAAGGACGGCGCAGACCCGAAGGCCGTCGCCAAGGATTGGCTGAAGGCAAATCCGGATGCAGCCAAGCCATGGCTTGAAGGCGTGACCACGTTTGACGGCGGCGATGCTGCCGCGGCGCTGACTGCGGCCCTTGCAGGCTGATACGGCCCAATGTGTGTGGCGGCCGCCGCCAATCCCGGCCCCCGGATCC